>WGNL01000005.1 GCA_016124585.1 Bacteroidota bacterium
GTTCGGCCATTTTTCTTAACATTGTGGCTGTGGCAGTCCGGACATATCGTCATAGTCTTTGTAGTTTGGTCACTTTAAGATAATGACCATTCCGGAATGCCACTAATTTTTATACCCAGCCTTACATTTTATACACCGCCGCATATTCTTATGAAATAAATCTAGCCAATAGAACACTGGGAGATACTTCGCCGATTTCCATCGCCTTACAAAAGCTTCAGGACAAAAACCGACAAGAAAATTTAACTGAAATGCAATCAATCATCAGCAAATATGGTTGGCCTAAAAAATCAGAAGTAGGTGAATTGGCTGCCAAATCCTGTTTCTATGTGGTGCAGCATTCACTGGGTGAAAAAGCAAGAAAAAAATACCTGCCAAAATTGAAAAGAGCATGTAGGAAAAAGGAAGCAGATTGGTCAGATTATGCGGCCATGTACGATCATCTTGCATTGGCCGAAACAGGTTATCAGCGCTACGGTACGCAGTTTCACAGAGATGGGTTTAATGGAAAAATTGAATTATCGCCGTTGGAAAACCCCGAATTTGTTGAAAAAAGGCGGAGGGAAATTGGCTTACCACCTTTAATTCCAGTATTGGAAAAGCAAGGGATTCCACTCAATGTGCCACAGCAGGATTAACTATCACAGCGACCCCAAAAACACGAGCAATGCCTCCCTATCTTGCTTGCTCATTTTCTCTACCACTTGGCGGGATTTTTCCGCTTCACCGCCATGCCAGAGCACCGCTTCCAGCAGGGAGTTCGCTCTGCCATCGTGCAAAAAGTTCGAGTGACCATTGATGATGGGCGTGAGGCCGATGCCCCAGAGCGGTGCGGTGCGCCATTCCTGGCCGTTGGCAGCGTAGTCGGGTCGGTTGTCTGCGAGGCCCTCGCCCATGTCGTGAAGCAGGAGGTCGGTGTAAGGGTAGATTTTTTGATTGCTCAAAAATGCCAGTCCATCTGGGTGCTGGGCAGTGGTGAAACTAGCTCGGTGGCAGCCATCGCAGCCAGCTTTTTGGAAAAGCGCCTTGCCCTTGCGCACTTGTGTGTCGTCCACGTTGCGACGAGCAGGCACGCCGAGCGACTGCGTGTAAAAAGTGGCTGCATGCAAGGTTTCCTGACTGATTTCAGGGTCGTCGGCAGTGCCATCGCAGGCGGGATTTCCAACGCAGTTTTCGTTGGGGAAAAGCGGTGAGGTCACGCCCATGTCTTCCACGAATGCGGCGGCTGACTGCTGTTCCAGCGTCGGCTGACTCGCCTTCCACCCAAAGCGGCCAAGCGCCATTTGCTGCTTTTTTTCATCAAAAACATAGTTCGCCTTGCCAGAAATACCGTCGCCATTTACATCATTTTCATCCACAAAACTCAAAATATCCGCCTCTGAAATTGCCTCGAAGAGGCCCAGTCCAATCACTTGCGAAGCAATGCGGGGAGAAATCATCACATTGCTCGGCAGGTTACCATCGTAGCCGTTTTTCAGGGTAAAAATCGGCTTGCGCAAAGTCACCGTTTCTCCATCAGCAAGGGTTTTCGTCAGTTCCTCCCATTGAAATTCTACTTCTGCTTCGGGTTGCGTGTTGTAAATCGCCCGTTGCTGCAACTGTCCGCCATAACCCGGCACGGATAGCGGCCCGCCATGTGGCCCCGCGCCAGGAACGCTGATTCGTATCAGCAAACCACCGAGGTCGCTGGCGTCATCAGGGAAAGGTGAGCGGCCATTTCGACCGTGGCAAGAGGCGCAGGAAGTGTTGTTAAAAAAAGGCCCAAGACCAGGGTTAACTTCAGATGGGGCAGTCACGAAGGTTGCCTCAAAACCTATATCCCCTAGCGCATGGAGGTTGGTTTCGTCTGCTGACATATTGGGTGCGGGCTGCTCAAACAAGGCACTGAACGTCCCAAAAACCGTTGTTTCACCACCAGCATTAATCTCAGATGGATCGGGTGTTGGCAAGGAGTCTGACTCTTTTTTACAAGCCATCACCAACAAAATGGCCAGCGCCAATAGGGTGAAAGTTGATTTTTTCATGGCAAAGTTTTAAATGTTTTTAGGGGTTTGGGCCTCCAAAATTGAAGGCCCAAAATTATCACTTTACAGATTAGAAACTACGGGAAGCACTTCCGATTGTAGGGTATCAAGCAGTTTTCGAACAGCCTGTTGTGCAGTTTGCACGGTGCTTGGGCTATTGAAAATGGCAGAGGTAAATGTACCCTCAATACTTTCAATGGCAATGATTGCCTCAGCGATTTCTTGTTTCACTTTGTCGTCTAAGGACGGGTTTTTCGCTGAAATCAAAGCGGACATCCCGCTGCCATTGGTGTTGAAATGCGTGCCCAGCCAGATATTCTGCACACTGCGGATATTGTCGGCAAAATCGGCTTTAGAATTTGCACTGAAACGGCTTTCCTCCAGTGTCAGGTTTTGCTGCGAAAATGGTTCGTTGATTTTGCCATTGGCTACTTCGTCCGAGATAGCTACTAGGCCGTTGGTTATTTCCTCCAGCACCGCTTTTTGGGATGGGTAAATGCTAGCCGATGTGCCAGCCTCCTTGAAGTTTTTTACAAAATTGCCTGCGCTGGCCAACCAGGATTGGTAGAGCTGCTCTGTGATACCCTTCAGACTTTCCCCGCTTGCACTGAGGTATTCAAATTGGCGAGTGGTGAAATCACCGACCAATTTTTCGCCGGTTGCCCCAAAAAGCAGGTATTCAATGGTATGAAAACCTTTGAGCGTCCCATCCAGCCCATCCAGATATTCCTTGGTCAAATTATTGGAGCTAGCCAACACGTTGTCAAGGTCGGTTTGGTTCACCGGCCAGGAGTCCATCGAAGGGTCTAGTCCCTTGGTGTCCACAGGGCCGTAGAGAAAGCCTTCGCTGAGTTCCCAAGGCCTGCGGGCATCTCGCCAAGCTTGCCGGGCGGCTTCTAGGTTAGGTGCTGTTGGGCTGGCCTCCAAAGTGTTGAGGGAGGTGAGCAAAGAACCAGCCTTCGCATCCAGGTCAGCATAGGTGGAAATGATGACGTCATCGGCGATGTTGGCGATGATGGCACTGTGGTCATCACTTGGGGTTACTTTCGTATCGTCATCTGAACAACCAAAAGCCAGTAAAATCAAGATAAAAATAGGTGCAAATTGAAATTTAAGATTCATAGTCTATTAACTTTTGTTGATAAGTTTTGATGTGGAAATTGTGGGGTGAAAGCCAGTTTTCATCCCGGTTGAATCAATGAAAATCCCAGGCTAAGCCAGCAACGAAAGTCTTTTCAGAAGTGCCGCCGTCAATACTGGTAGGGGCTGGGGCACCGACTTTGCGAAGCGAATACTGCAACTTCAAATGCACATCGTGCAGGAGTTGGTAAACCAGCCCAGCAGTGAATGTTTTGCGTTCCCAGCGAGGGTTGTTGAAAACAAGCCCTTCCGTTGCCTGCATGGTGTCGTAATAATCGGTGCGTAAGTAGGCCACGACACTCGACTGCTCGGAAGCTTGAGCGATGGACTGGTGGCGGAGCATTTCAGCGCCCAATTCCACGTAGCCCGCCAAGGCTGCCGCACCAACGGGAGTTCGCTTGACATTGAGGTTGTTGGAAAGGTTACGGTTGGCATTGGTTACTGCTTCCGAATTGTCGAGGCGGCCATAAATGGCCAGCGCTTGGAGGTATGCCCGCCCAAAACGCAACGAAGTGTGCCCTTCCACCATCATAACCGGTGCCTTTACCTTGAGGTCGGGTTTTGGGCGGTTGCCCGTCGAATTCCCGTAATAGGCTGATGCGCCAATGAGCTGTCCGCCAAATCGAAAGTCGGCACGGACACAAGCGGCAAAATCCTCAGCGTTGGCCATTTCGAAGCGGCGTTGGTTGCCGCGTTTTATCCAGTTGGCGGAGTTGAAGGCAGCATTGTCAAGACCATTCACGAAGGCGAAGTGGAGGCTAAGGCTGTTAGTGCCAATGGCTTTTGCTGTTGAAAATAACAGGCCGGTTTCCGTCCAATTATTGGGCAAAATGGCAGCTTCTGCTTCCGAAAGCTGTGCGGTTCGGTAATCCGTTGGCTCGTCTTTGTAGTCATCGAACCACATCGAAAAAGGAACCTTCACCCGACCAGCTTGCAGGCTCCAGTTTTTGCTCAAAAATTCCAGGTTCATTTGTTCTACCCAAACTTCACCGCCTTTGGAGACGTCAAATTCAAACTCACCGAATTCTTCAAAACGGTCAAACTCAACGCTGACGCCTGTTCCACCATGTTCAAATTCGATTTCTGAATTGAAGCGCAATCGTTCGCTACGCTGGTAATTCAGTTCAAAAACCAGCTTTTCGTTGTCGATGGCGTTGCGCTTCACAGTGTCGGTCTGCCAATCAAAATCATAGTAATTAATTGCGCCGTAGACCTCCAATTCACAATTTTTGAGCAAGGACCTATGCCTCGAACTATCTTGTTGTGCCTGCAAACTGCCCACAGAAAAAAGCAGGATTGCAATCAGTATGCATAAATTGGTAGATTTCACAATCAGAAGGTTTTCCTTATGTTGAATTTGTCTAAATAAAGCGCAAAGGTAGGTGCGGGTCATCCAGTCAACAATCACTGAATTTTAGAATTTAATGCCCGCAATTTTAGTGAGGAAGGATACCTAATATTCGGTAGGCAATGACAAAAACAAAGATAGCTTCAAGATTTTTTGGCTAAATACACGCCATTTGGCTCGATACGAACTTGTCGCTCTTTATATAATTTTCCGAGCGTCATTTTGAAGGTTTTTTTGCTCATCTCGAATACACGTGCGATGTCTTCAGGGTCACTTTTGTCACCAAACGGAAGGAACCCATTGTTGGCTTCCAATTTAGCGAGTAATTTTTGGGAGTTGGTTTCCACCTTGCCGTAGCCGGGACGTTGGAGGCTTACGTCAATTTTGCCATCAGGCCGCACCGTTTTTACATACCCCTTGCGTTCATCGCCACGCTGCACCTCCTCAAAGAGCTCGTTCCAATAAACCAAGCCTCGGAACTGGTGATTGATGATGACATTGACGCCAAGGTCGGTTTGGTCATCTATCAGTACATCTACGGCTTGGCCTTTTTTGATATCAATGTTTTCTTTTTGTAGAAACTTCTGGTAGCGTCCGCTGGCCACCAATCGCTCGGTTTTTTCATCCAAAAAAAGGTAAACCATGTACCAACCGCCCACATGCATCCGACCAGGTTGTTCTTTGAATGGCACCATCAGATCCTTTTCCAGCCCCCATTCGAGAAAAGCGCCAATATTGTTGACTTCCCGCACCTGTAAACAGGCGAATTGGTTGAGCAATATCTTTGGTTCGGCGGTGGTTGCGGTGATTCGGTCCTCGCTATCCTTGAATATGAAAACCCTTAAGTACTGGCCTTCTTCCAGCCCATCTTCGGGGATGAACTTATTGGGCAAAAGCACCTCACGGGTACCTTCCCGGTCGGTCAGGTAAACTCCGTTGTCTGTTTGCCGAACGGCACGGAGGCGGTTGAATTTTCCGAGGATAATCATGACTGGATTGTACTGTTTTTAAGCTGTTTCATTGTTTCTTGGCTACTACGTTTTCATCACAAGGTTATCAATCAGCCTTACATCCCCCAATCTTACGGCAGTACAAGCAACCACCGTTTCATGGTCTTCGAAAATATCAACTGGAAGTAAAGTTTTTCCATCCACAATTTCAAAGTACTCTGGCTCCATACCTTCAACACTCAGTGCCTTCCTCGCTGCCTTTTTGAGGGCTTCGGGCCATTCTGTGTGCATATTTGCCTTGGCTTCTCTGAGGGTTTGGAAGATGAGCGGGGCAAGTGCTCGCTGTTCAGACGAAAGTCTTTGGTTGCGACTGCTCATGGCAAGTCCGTCAGTTTCCCGCACGGTAGTGCACATAGTCAGCCTGACAGGAAGCTTAGTCAAAGCAAGCATTTGTTGTACGATGGCAAATTGCTGGTAGTCTTTTTGCCCCATAAAAAGCTGGTCAGGCTGAACGATGTCAAGCAGGCGTTTAACAACCTGCGCTACCCCTGCAAAATGGCCAGGGCGGTGAGTTCCTTCCATGGGCTGGTCAAGGTATCCAAAATCAAGTTTTAACGGAGCCAATTGTCCTTCGGGATAAACTTCTGATACATCTGGCATAAAAAGCACCGTGCACCCGGCTTGGAGGAGTAAGTCAATATCTTTTTCCGGCGTTCGAGGGTATTTGGCGAGGTCGGCAGCTTCGTTGAATTGAGTTGGGTTTACAAATATGCTGCAAACCGTACAGTTGGTTTCAGACACAGACTGTCGAATCAAGGCGGCATGGCCAGCGTGTAAGGCCCCCATCGTTGGTACAAATCCAATCGTTTTACCTGCCTGTTTTTGGAGGTCTAGATATCGTCTTAGGTCAGTAATTTTTTTGAACAAGTACATATAAGTAGGGGATTGGAGGCTAAAACCTAACAAGGTGTGCCATTACATTTTGCTTGAACATTAAAAAATCAGACAAAAGTAGCCCATTTTGTAAAGTTGGGGCTAAATACTCAAAGTGGTGTTGCTTGTTGATAATCAGCAAAAAGAATAATGGAGGGAGGAAAATACTGCCAACAAAGGATTTTGGGCTTCAAAATGTGCAGAATTTGCTATCACTCTGACAGTCTTGCGGAATTTTATGTGCCCAAAAGGTGCAATAGTCCGGTATTTTTTTTAGTATCTTTGCAGCCAAGTTCATTGAGAAACATATTTTTTATTAAAAAACTCAAAACAACATGGTAGAGAAAAAGAAGCTATTGTTTGTGACGCAGGAGTTGGATCCTTATACGGCCATCACGGAGGTATCCGAAATTGTAAAAAAGCTACCAGAATACGCCCAATCAAACGGCATGGAAATACGGGTGCTAATGCCCCGATACGGCACTATCAACGAACGCAGGCACAGGTTGCACGAAGTTGTGCGGCTTTCAGGTATGAACATTATCGTTGACGACGATGATTATCCATTGATAATTAAGGTAGCCTCATTGCCTGGTGCAAGACTTCAGGTATATTTCCTTGATAACGACGATTTCTTCAAACGTAAGTCTGGTTTTGCGGATGATGCTGGGAATCCTTATGAAGATAACCCTGACCGCATGATTTTCTTTTGCAAAGGCGTAATTGAAACTGTTAGGAAATTTGGCTGGCCACCTGATATTATCCATTGTCATGGCTGGATGACGAGCCTAATTCCGATGTACATCCGCGAAGCCTACAAAACAGAGCCTTTGTTCCAAAGTTCAAAGATTATTTATTCTGCCTATGATAGTAAGATGGACAGCTTCTTCAATGATGCTTTCATCGAGAAGGCCAGTATCAATAACCTCAACCGCAGTAACTTAGATGCCTATCTCAACGGCGATAATGTGTTTTTGCACAAAGGGGCTATCATGTATGCTGATGCCATCATCAGGGGCAGTGAACACCTTCCCGAAGAGGTAGAACAGCTGATAGCAGATTCTGGCAAACCAGCACTTGAATATCAGACAGAAGAAGAAATGCTGCCAGTTTACATGGATTTTTATAATTCCATGATGGTAGAAGAGGAAGCCGTCTAACGATAGTCAACGTGTCATTGGTCATTGAGGCTTTTTGATTATTTGATTTTTATAAAGCTTGTAATGACCAATGATATTTGACATAATGACTAGTAACCAACCATTACCACCACTACTGACTCTTTCCTTTCGACATTTTTTATCGAAAAAATCATCGGTTTCCTTAAGCATGAAAAAAATTACCAACTCAGCATTTTGGATGCTGATACTTTTGTTTGTTGCCCTGCTCTCTTGCAATGACCCCTCGACTATTGGTGCTGACCTACTTTCTGGCGACCAGTTGGATACAGAATTCACAGATACACTAACAGTTAGAGCCCGAACTGTTTCTAATGATTCGCTTACTGTCTGGGGGCCAGGTGTGAATGGGGTTGTTTTTCAAAACTTCACATTCGGAGACTATCTCGATCCTGTATTCGGCAGGACTGTATCAAGTATTTATGCTCAAATCGTTACCAATGCGACCCCTCCAAACTTCATTGATTCTTTGAGTAGAATTGATTCTGTGGTGTTCACTTTGGCTTATAATACTGATTTGTATTATGGAAAAATAGACGAGCCATTCACAGTTGAAGTCTATGAAATGGATGAGCAGTTGGATGTGGATGCGAAGTATCTCAATTCCGATAGTTTTGCTGTGAAACCTATGCCGATAGGGGTGAAAACCTTTATGCCCAATTTGACTGATAGTATTACTGTCATGGAGCCCTCTTCGGATACTGTGAAGTCGGTAAAGCTGCCACCACATCTCCGTATTCAATTGGATACTGCATTTGCAGGTCGCATCATGAGGACCGACTCTTTGACGTTGGTCACCGATAGCCTTTTCTTGAGTGAAGTGTTGAAAGGTATTTGGTTGAAACCTGCATCGCAAAATGCTGGACTCTTAAGCTTCATCATGCGAAGTGGTAATACCAATATTCGATTTTATTACCATGATGGCACTAAAAAGAAAAGTTACGATTTTAAAGCCTTTACAGGGAACCCAGTGGTGCTGCACCAGCGCAATTATTATGGAGGCTCCATTGTGGGCAACAACATTGGGCTTACTGACAGGAGTGAAGTTTTTCTTCAAGGACTAAATGGTGTAAATATTGAACTCGAAATTCCATACGCTGAATCACTTCAAGGCTTGATTATTAATAAGGCTGAACTTGTTTTCCCTATTCTAACATTACCAGAGGATAACGATAATTATGAACCTGTCAGTCAGATTTACGCCTCTGAGATAATAGTGGATGACAGCGTCGCTGTTTTGGATGATATATATTATGCCAGTATCAGTCATCAAGGTGCTGATTTTGGAGATTACTTCGGAGGGAAAGTTACTTCTGACGATAATTACAAGCTGAATATTGCAGCACAGTTGCAGCGCATGATAACTGGCGATTCAAAAAAGAAACTACTTTTAACGACTTACCTCCGCTCAGAGCGGGCAGCTAGAGTTGTCCTTGGTGGTACAAGCAATTCTGACAACCCTGCAAAACTGAAAATTTGGTACACAAAATACTGACGTACGTAAATTGATTATCAAGTGAAAAATGACTTTCAATCCTGTAATTGAAACCGAACTTATTAGACGTTGGCACGTTTGAGGACTAGGTTTTTTAACCTTTTTTGGGCAATTTTGCAGAGGCTATGCCTCGGATGTACTTCAAAAATTTAGCATTCATGTATAGCTTACCCAAACAATATCAACCTTATTAGGTCACTTATCACTCACTTAGAATCATGTGTGGAATTATCGCCTATATTGGCAAAAAAGAAGCCTTCCCAATTCTCATCAAAGGACTTCAGCGACTTGAATACCGTGGCTACGACAGCGCAGGTATTGCCTTGATGAATGGCAATCTCAATGTTTACAAGAAAAAAGGAAAAGTACAAGAACTACTAGATTATGCCGAAAATCAGAATATTTCGGGTACTTCTGGCATCGGACATACTCGATGGGCGACACATGGTAAACCGGATGATACCAATGCACACCCTCATACCTCAGGCAATGGCCGAATAACCCTAGTTCATAATGGCATCATCGAAAATTATGGCCCAATCAAACAGGCACTTGAAAACAAAGGTCATGTCTTTACTTCCCAGACTGATACGGAAGTGCTAGTACATCTTATCGAGGAAGTACAAAAGCAAGAAAATCTCCCAATTGAAGAAGCTGTGAGGTTGGCTTTGGCACAAGTTGTCGGTGCCTACGCCATCGTTGTGCTTGATAAACAAGACCCAGATAAACTTGTAGCTGCAAGAAAAGGTAGCCCGTTGGTTTTGGGAATTGGCGACGACGAATTTTTCCTTGCTTCGGATGGGACACCTATTGTAGAATACACCAAAAAGGTTATCTACCTGGATGATGAGCATATTGCCACTGTACACCGGAGCGGTGAATATGAAATCCGGACTATCAATAACGAATTGCACACGCCATTTGTAGATGAACTTCACATGGAAATCGAGCGCATGGAAAAAGGCGGCTACGACTATTTCATGTTGAAGGAGATTTATGAACAGCCAACTACCATCATGGATGCCATGCGGGGCCGTATTAGTGCCGAACATGGCTGGGTACGCCTAGGAGGTATGGACGATCATGTGCAACAGGTGAAAGATGCTTCTAGATTCATCATACTGGGCTGTGGTACTTCTTGGCATGCCGGGCTCATTGCGGAGTACCTTTTCGAAGACTTGGCCCGAATCCCAGTTGAAGTCGAGTACGCTTCCGAGTTTCGCTATCGCAATCCGGTTATAACTGAAAGAGACGTTGTAATCGCCATTTCTCAATCAGGTGAGACTGCCGATACTTATGCTGCTTTGGAACTGGCAAAAAAGAACGGTGCCCTGCTTTATGGTATCGTGAACGTTGTAGGTTCGTCCATCGCACGCCTTACTGATGCAGGTTCTTACATCCACTGTGGCCCAGAAATTGGTGTTGCTTCCACCAAAGCGTTCACAGCTCAGGTTACTTTACTGACACTGATGGCCCTGCAGATAGGTAGGGAACGTGGCACCATTTCGGATGAATACTTCAAATCACTGCTAACTGAACTGGAAAATATCCCTGAAAAAGTGAAAAAGGTTTTTGATAGCAACGATAAAATCAAATACATCGCTGGCGAGATAAAGGATGCCAGCAATTCAATGTACCTTGGCCGCGGTTATAATTTCCCTGTAGCTCTTGAAGGGGCGCTTAAATTGAAAGAAATTTCCTACATCCATGCTGAAGGCTATCCAGCTGCGGAAATGAAGCACGGTCCAATTGCGCTTATTGACGAAAATATGCCCGTCATAGTCATCGCTACCAACAAGAGTTTGAATGAAAAAATAGTATCGAATATTCAAGAGGTGAAAGCTCGCAAAGGCATCGTAATCGCTGTTGTTACGGAAGGTGACTATGAAATCAGTAAAATTGTGGATTACACGATTGAAATACCAGATACCGAAGAGCCATTTACACCATTACTTTCCGTAATACCTCTTCAGTTGCTTTCCTATTACATCGCCGTGATGCGTGGCTGTAACGTGGACCAACCAAGAAACCTTGCGAAATCAGTAACCGTAGAATAAGCATGGGCGAATAGGAGTAGTTGCAACATCTCGCTTTATTCCTAAAGTCTCATACCTCATACCTTCAACAATGGAGTATAATTCAAAAAAAGACGAGCTAATCATTCCAGAATATGGGCGAAATATCCAAGCGATGATTCGTTTTGCAAGGGACTTGCCTACTCGTGTGGAGCGCCAACGCTATATCGAGGAGATTGTAATTCTGATGATGCAAATGCACCCACAGAACCGCAATTTGGAAGATTACCGTGACAAAATGTGGAAACACGTTTTTCGGATTGCAGAATACAATCTTGATGTAATGCCCCCCAACGGTGAGATACCAAGGCCTGAAGACAGCCGTAAACGGCCCGAAAAAGTGCCTTATCCTGCCAAAGAAACCAAGTTTAGGCATTACGGCCACAATGTTCAACGTCTGATAGCCAAGGCATTGCAGATGGAGGAAGGCCCGAAGAAAGAAGGTTTCGTGCAGGTTATAGGTTCCTACATGAAACTGGCTTACAAAACTTGGAACCGGGAGCATTATGTCAGTGACGACATCATCATCGATGACTTAGAACATTTGTCTGGCGGAAAGCTCAAGGTCATGGAAGATGCTTCGCTGGATAATCTGAGCCGTGGCGGTGCTATCCGTAGACCTGGCGATAGAGACCGTGATAGGGATCGCGATCGTGGTGGCCGAGGCGGCGGCCGAGGCAGCAGAGGTGGCAAGGATAACCGTAGAGGTGGCGGCGGCAACGATCGTCAACAGCGAAGGAATCCAAGGCGCAAATAAATTTTATCCTTTTATAAATATTAACGGGAAGTCGGCATTTGCCGACTTCCCGTTTTTTTTGAACAAAAAATAAATCTTAGTTGCTTGAAATTCAGTGAAATGTGGTTTATTTGACAATTGTTCTTCTACAAACTGTTTCAAAACTAAACCAACTAAAATGACACCGTACTGGGGCGAATTCATCGGCACCATGTTGCTGATTTTATTGGGCGATGGCGTAGTCGCTGGCGTCATACTCAAAAGCTCTAAAGCTGAAAATGCTGGTTGGACGGTCATCACAATTGCTTGGGGACTGGCCGTCGTCATGGCTATTTACGCAGTAGGGCAAATCAGCGGTGCCCACCTCAATCCAGCCGTTACAATTGGTCTAGCAGCCGAGGGCAGTTTTGATTGGGAAAAAGTACCAGGGTACATGCTAGCTCAGCTATTAGGCGCTATCGTTGGGGCAAAGCTTGTCTGGCTGCATTACCTGCCACACTGGAAACGCACCCACGACCAAGCCACCAAGCTCGCTGTTTTCTGCACTGGGCCAGCTATCCGATCTACTTGGTCAAATCTTTTTAGCGAAATCATGGGGACTTTCGTGCTGGTAGGAGGCGTGCTTTTTATCGGTGCCAACAAATTCACAGACGGCCTGAACCCCATCGTAGTAGGTGCCCTGGTGGTTTCCATTGGAATGTCCTTAGGTGGTACTACAGGTTACGCCATCAATCCGGCGAGGGATTTGGGGCCAAGGATTGCCCATGCCCTTCTCCCAATTGCGGGTAAAGGTGGCTCAGATTGGGCCTATTCATGGATACCTGTAGTTGGCCCAATCATTGGTGGCCTTTTGGGTGCAGCATTTTATTGTGCAGCCTTCAAAGTCCAGTGTCAACCATGGGCTTGGCTGGTTTTTTTGGTGTTCATGGCGGTAGGAACAATAGCATGGTTCAAGGAGAAAAAAGCATGAACGAGGATCAACTGAAAATCACCATAAAATCTGAGGCTGAACTGGAATTGGTTGTTGATTCACTACTCCGATTTGCCAAAGGCAGAAAAAAAATAGCTCTGGTTGGCGACTTAGGGGCCGGTAAAACTGCCTTCGTCAAGGCTTTCTGCCGAAGTTTAAAGGTGGCTGATAATGTATCTAGCCCGACTTTCGCCCTCGTGAACGAGTATGTTTTTTTTAGTGAAAATGGCGATGAAAGCTTGATACACCACTTGGACCTTTACCGTCTAAAAAGCCTGGATGAGGCGCTCGGCATTGGTATCGAAGACTATCTTTACGACGAGAGCTACTGTTTTATTGAGTGGCCAGAAATCATCATGGAATTACTTCCCGATGACATCGTTTTTATGAAAATTGAAACGCAAGCGGATGAAAGTAGGCAGATTATTTTTTGCGACAATGATTTATAATTGATTGGTAATCAATTTTGTAAAAAATAAATCAAATGCCCGAATAGCCAAACCCTCAAACACAAAGAATTTATGGCAGAAACAACCAGAAAAATTCCTATTCCGAAGTCATTGACGGAGGGCCAATTACAGCCACAGGCTGAAATGCTGGCACTTCAGCCCAAGCATGGCCACATGACGATAGGGATACCGAAAGCAGAGGTAATGCAGGAAAGCCGTGTTGCGCTTGTGCCTTCGGCTGTGGCAGCGCTGACAGCCATTGGATTCAATGTGTTGATAGAAAAAGGGGCTGGTGAAAAATCCAATTATTCTGACCACCGCTACTCCGAATCAGGTGCAGAAATTTGCTTCAGCCGGGAAAAGTTGTTCAAATCAAGTGTGCTGCTGATGGCTGCACCGCCAACGATGGATGAACTGGAGATGCTAAGCCCGAACCAATTCATCATCTCCCCACTGCACATTCCGACAATCACTGAAAAATTTGTCAAAAAACTTCAGGAAAAGCGGGTGATTGCCTTAGCAATGGAGTACATCAAAGATGAAAACGGAACTTTCCCCTTAGTGCGTGTCATGAGCGAGCTTGCTGGCATCAGTGTTGTGTTGACTGCTGCAGAACTCATGACCTCTACAGGTGGAGGCAAAGGCGTTTTGCTCGGCGGGATTGCAGGCGTGCCTTCAGCCAAAGTGGTGGTGCTTGGTGCAGGAATTGTAGGTGAATCTGCCACGAGGGTTGCACTTGGACTTGGTGCCGATGTGCGGGTTTTTGATAATGACGTTTACAAACTCATGCGGCTACAGCGGCATGTTGGGCAAAAACTGAACACCTCGACCCTCAATCCCTACCAGTTGGAAAAAGAGTTGCTCAACGCAGACGTGGTCATCGGTGCCGTGCATTCCAAGACAGGTCGCTCTCCCGTCATCGTACCAGAAAGTATTGTGGAAAAAATGAAGGATGGCTCCGTCATTGTGGATGTAAGCATTGACCAAGGCGGCTGTTTTGAAACATCTGAAATCACATCGCTCGATCAGCCTACATTCGTCAAACATGGTGTGGTACATTATTGTGTGCCAAATATTGCCTCCAAAGTGCCCCGCACAGCATCCATTGCCATCAGCAATATATTTACCCCAATGCTCATCAATGCCAGCAACTGTGGAGGGCTGGAAGAATTGCTTTTTGAAAATTTTGGCTTGCGCAACGGCGTATACGTGTACAAAGGCCGACTTACAAACGCCTATCTAGGCCAGCGATTTGGCATCAAAAACACTGACCTGGGGCTGTTGATGGCGAGTCGGTCTTGATTGTTTTTTATTGAAAAATGCTCCCGAAGTGATGGGGAGCAGCAAACACCCATCAAATAATGGAAACAAAGAGTCTAGAAGCTGTACTAGCTGAAGAAACTTCCTTGCTCACTGACCGCAGGATGTTCCATCAGGGCAAAGCCGCCGCACAGGAATTTGAGGCGACCAAATTCGGCATTGCAATGTCGGGTGGTGGAATCCGGTCGGCTACCATCAATCTCGGTTTTTTAAAAACCCTCAATAAATACAAGATTCTTGAGAAGGCCGATTACCTCTCCACGGTGTCAGGTGGTGGCTACACTGGGGCATATGTGCAGGCTACGGTAAAGGAAGAAGGCGGGTTCGACACGCTTTTCAGCGATGAAAAAATCAATCGACTGCGGGAATACGGCGACTATTTCATTCCAGGACAAGGCAAGCTATCCAAACTCTGGAACACCTTCATACTTGTCATTGGATACCTCGTGAGTTTGGTCATGAGTTTGCTCAGCCCAGCAACGGTCATTGTTGCCTTTTACTTGCTGGTGAAAGTCGTGGGGAAGCTACAAGTTTTCAAAACATCGGGTTTGCTGCTTGATTTGGATAATCCAAACGGTCAGGAGTTTGTTGGGGAACTATTGCGACTCAGCTTTATCGGAGTTAGCATTTTGGTTGGGATACACATGTTGGTCAATCTAATCTGGAATTTCAACCTCAATTTTTCAAAGTGGTTCAACAAGGTCGAACTGGTTATTTTAACCTTGTTCCTTGCTTTTTGGATGAGTGTCATGGTTGTTAATTTAAGGCTATTTGAAAATACAGCAGCGGATAGTCTTCACAACTGTTTGATAATCACAGCAATAGCTGTTGGGTTGTTGCTTTCGGGGTACTTGCTGAACCCCAACTCGCTCAGCTTCCACAGATTTTATAGAAAGCAATTGGCCGATGCCTTTCTCCAGCACACAGAGCAATCCAAGAACCTTAAATTGCATGAGGTTTTTCCACAAAAAATAACCGAAGAAACCAAGGCTTTGGCTCGTGCACCATATCCGCTCATCAACACTTGCCTGAACCTCCAGAACCCTGGTGGGGACAATAAATTCAAAGGAGCAAAAGCCAGCGATTACTTCTTGCTTTCGCCACTTTGGTGTGGCTCCAAACTGTCAAAATATGTACACACGAAGGAGTTTAAGGGGTTCAAACACATGACCCTACCGGCTGCGCTGACCATATCCGCAGCTGCCGTCAACCCTGGCATGGGTATTTACTCCAACAAGTTGCTGAGCGTACTGATGACTTTGTTCAATGCCAGACTTGGCTTTTGGGTAAACAACCCCTCTTCGGAGCCTCGCAAACTATTTGGTTGGGAGCTGCCTCCCTGGGCCACTTTCACTGTCTGGTGGCCGAGCTTTTTTTTCAAAGAACTTTTTTCAAAAATTGGTACCGACAACCGGAAGTTGAACATCTCCGATGGTGGGCATATTGAGAACTTAGCAGTTTATGAGCTATTGCGCCGCAAGTGCCGACTCATCTTGGCAGTGGATGCTGGGGCAGATCCCATGAGTAGCTTTGCAGATTTTGAAAACCTGACTATCCGTGCTAGGAATGAATTGGGTATCGACATCAGTTTCCGGGACGGGCAAGACCCCATCGACACCATCCGGCCAAAAGCAACTAGCGGCTATGCTCAACGTCGCTATGCCATTGCTGATTTGTACCAGATTTGGGAGGAATTTGTGGTTTTGGAAAATAAAGAACCGGTCAAGTTTGATATTAAAAATAGGAAAGGCCAGGTTTTGCAAAGAGGTAAAAACTTGGAAGCATTGGTCAATTATTTTTATGACAAAGACAAGCCACATTACCTGAAGTTTAATGTTGAATTGAAGGCCCGCCCTTCCGAAATCGGTGAGGAACGGTACAAATCGCTCAAGGAACTAGCAATAGCGCAGGTGAGAAAGAAGATGGAGAAGATGGAGAATCTAAATGCGCTTGAAAAAATTAAGATTGGCACTTTGGTGTACATCAAATCCAGCGTGACTTCTCCTAGGAAGTTGTTTGTGCCACAATTTGATGAAGATGGCAATGAAAATCCTTTTTTCGAAAGCTTCAAATACAAAATTTATCACCCAGACTTCCCACATGAAAGTACTGCCGACCAGTTTTTTGACAAAGTACAATGGGAATCCTATTACCAACTTGGGCAGCACATCGCTACGGATATTCTCAAACTGCCGAGCTCAGAACTCTCAAAAGTATCTGGCGAAACAGGCGTCAGTATCCAACAGTTGATTCATCTTTTTGATGAAAACGTACCCATTTTCAAGGAGAATGTGGATGCTGCTGGGCTGATTGATATCTCTACGCAACCAGAAGTAGATACCTCAAACCGCTACGTTGATGGGTACATGACCCATGCTTCTGAGGCTGCAAAAATGAATGAGACGGAAAAAGCAGCAGAAGAGATGCAATGTAAAATTTGACAATAGAAAAGCCCTGCTGCATCATTGACAGCAGGGCTTTTTTTGCCTGAATATTCCTTCAGTGCATCAATATTTAGGAAGCAAGTTGGCTTTCAATCTTTTGAGCCAAAACTGCCTGCGTTGTAAGACCAACATGGCGGTCAACCAACTTTCCACCTTTGAAAATCAGGATGGTCGGGATGCTACGAACGCCGAATTCCACAGGGATTTCAGAGTTTTCGTCTACGTTCACTTTGCCAATTAGTGCCTTACCATCATACTCAGCAGAGAGCTTGTCGATGATAGGGCTGATCATACGGCATGGGCCACACCATTCTGCCCAAAAATCGAGGACGGCAACGCCTTCGTTGTCGATGACTTCTTGTTTGAAGTTTGAATCTGTGATTTCAAAAGCCATTTTATCGAGTTTTAATGATTTTATGTGAAAAATTAAACAGCGACGAGAATAACAACCCAATCGTTTTAATTGTTGCAAAGATAAAAAAAACTACCTTTGCGGCCAGTTTTGAAAATTGGGCAAAATACCGACTCACGGCGGACAAAAATTAGCGACGCTTTCCGAATATTATTAAACCACTCGCTAAAAAAAGTTAATAATTAGGAATTAATAAAGGTTTTTCGCAAAATATTTTGCAGATTGTTCCACAACTTCCTATCTTGCGCCGATTTTAAAAAAAACTAATATCACAATCGCTGAATAACATGGCAGATAAACTTGATCGTACCGACCTCAAGATTTTGAAAATACTCCAAGAGAATTGCAAAATCACCAACCTTGACCTTTCAAAGAAGATAGGTCTCTCCCCCGCACCGACGCTTGAGCGGGTTAAAAAGCTGGAAACAGCAGGCTTTATTGAAAGCTACCATGCCCAAATTAACCCACAAAGCATTGGCTTGAATGTGCAAACTTTTGTACAAGTATCTTTGGCTTGGCAGAAAGAAAACGCCTTGAACAATTTTTTGGAAAAAATCAAGGCAATTGATGAGATTGTTGAATGCTACATTATCACTGGTGAAGCTGATTTTCTGATAAAAATCGTTTGCAAGGATATCCCTTCTTACGAACAATTGCTCTTCAAAACGTTGTCACAAATTGAGGAAATCGAGCGCTTGAAAACGCTTATGACGCTTTCAACTGTTAAAAACTCTAAGACATTGCCATACGACTACGAATAGTCATTTGGCCAAATGGTCTAAAAATATACTCAAAATGACCGGGTAGCTTAATTTTGCTGCCCGGTCATTTTTTTTGATTAAGTATAATTTTCTCAATAGCTCAGCCATTTGCATAAAAACAGCCTGCTTTGGAAATTAGAAGGTGAGCATTTGCCAGCACCGTCCTACTTATTCGGCACCATGCACGTCAAGGATGCTCGTGCGTTTCAGCAACTGGAAAAAGTATATGGGGCAATCAATGGATGTAGTGGTTTCGCAGCGGAGTTCCACTTGGAGGAGATGGAACAAAGTGTTCAGGCTAGTATCATGCAATTGCCTGGTGGCCAACGGATAAGTGATTTGTTGACAAAGAAAAAATTCGAACGTTACCAAAAGGTATTAGAGAAAAGTGTTGGGCTCGACCTAATACATTTCGACCGGATGATACCCTTTGTAGTGGTAAATTTTGCAACTGAGAGCCTGCTTCAACAAGACATGCCCGAACCGCTTGACCAGCATCTTTGGGGTATTGCAAAAATGGCAGGAAAGTCACTTCACGGCATCGAAACATTTCAAGAACAAATGGCGGTTTTGCAAAAAATAACGCTCGACGACCAATTAAAAATGCTGAGTGGACTTTGTCGCAACATTGCCCGTTTTCGCCGTTACCTGCTTCGGATTGCTGAACTCTACGAGTTAAGTGAAGTCCAAAAACTTTATAAAATGGTAAAAAAAAACAGCAAAGGCACGAGGTCACTCATGATTTACCGCCGGAATGAAATTATGGCTGAACGCATCGGTCAGCTAGTCCATGAACAAAGTTTGTTCGCAGCAATTGGAGCGGCCCATTTAGGTGGAGGGAAAGGGGTGCTGCGATTACTCAAACAGCAAGGAATTCAAATAACACCCATCAAATTTTAATCATTTGCCTAAGGAGAAAGCAATCCCAATGCCCATTGCTGGGAACTCGGATGCGAGGCAAGGCTCCATGGAAGGCTGAAGGCGGAAGCTGAGGTCGTCGCTCACATCGAAAGTCTTAAGATGGCAGTCAACGAAAGCCTCCGCAGCTTGTATAACATGCAACCCAAACATGCCGATATAGGAGAGTTGCTTGTTTTTGTCAAACCCATCTCGCAGACGCTTAAGGTCACCTGCGTTGTAAATGCCCGAAAATTCATGTGGCTCGTTGTGCAGCTCAGCCAAGTAATCTGCCTGCAATCTTCTGTAAAGTCGGGTATTGTATCGGGCAGAGTAAATCAGTGCCACATACCCTCCCCAAACAATGGGAGCCTTCCACCAGCGTTTGTTGTACAATTGCCCACCACCGGGAAATACCAACGATAGGTATAGGGCCTTGTTTGGGTTGGGGTAATCCTCCTTGAAAGTTCGATAAAGGAAGCGCTTTTTTTTCGGTGAAACACTGTCTTGCATGGTAGCAGTTAACCCTGTCGAATCTACTAGAATGGTGTCAAAAGAGCTGATGTGGGATAATGTATCTAGATTATCGTGATTTGGTATCGTATCAGCAGAGGTGGTGATTTTTTGTTTAAAAATAGGTCGGTGTGGCTGCTCATGAATAGAATCTGGCACTTGGGAAAGGCATTGCGATAGCAATACAAACACAAAAATAAAGGAAAGAATAAACTTGTTTTTCATCCAATCTAAACTGAAGAAAAGCCTAACTACGCCCCACTTTTACCAAAGATTAACTGCATGTCAATCACTTTTCTAACAGGTCCAGGAGCCGGTTTAAGTCCTTCGTAGAAGTGAAAGGGATGGCTATCTGGCCACCACCGTTGGGTTTTACTTTGAGCTGGACTTTTGCGCCAAGTCGGTTCCTGAGTGAATCCTGAACATTTTGGTAATCGGCTCCGAGTTTTGGCTTAGCAGGTTTTGGTTTTTTTTCTTCGTTGTAACCACGAATTAGGTCTTCTGTCTCCCTCACAGAGAGTTGGTCGGCCATGATGGTTTTGAAAATGGAATGCTGCATCGCAAAATCCGAAATACCTAGCAGCGCACGGGCGTGACCCATGGAAATATTGTCTTCCTTCAGGCCCTTTTGAATGTCAGGTGGCAATTTGAGCAGGCGTAAAAAATTAGTGACAGTGCTACGTTTTTTCCCTACCCTGTCACCGAGATTCTCATGTGTGAGGCTACACTCGTCCATCAAGCGCTGGTAAGTGATGGCCACTTCGATGGCATTCAGGTCTTCCCGCTGGATGTTCTCGACCAGTGCCATTTCAATCATCTCCTGGTCGTTGGCTAGACGGACGTAGGCAGGTACCTCAGTGAAACCTGCTAGTTTTGATGCCCGCATCCTGCGCTCACCCGAGATAAGTTGATATTGTTTGTCCGCCAATCGGCGAACTGTGATTGGCTGGATCAGGCCATGAACTTTCAGTGATTCAGAAAGTTCAGCCAGTGCATCTGGGTCGAAATCCTTGCGGGGCTGATAAGGGTTTACCTCAATTTCTGAAAGTGGAATCGTGGCCACGGTATGCGTCAGTTCCCGAACTACTTCGGCTTGTTTTTCCTGTGATTGCGCTTCTATGTTGGTGAGCAGTGCCCTTACACCAAGGCCGAGGGCTGCTTTTTTTGCTACTTGTTTTGCCATAGGTCTGATTGTTGAATTGTTGGGCTTGTTTTATTACTTAAAAGTTCAGGATTACAAGCCTATTGATTGTCAATTACTTTATCCTATCCTTGTTCCTTTTCAAAAATTCCTTTGCCAAATTCAAAAAATTTGTCGTACCCCGGCTGCCTGCATCGTACATGATGACGGGCTGGTGCATGTTCGGCGACTCACTAATCTTGGCGTTGCGGTGGATGATGGTATCGAAAACCTTGTCTTTGTAAAAACCCCGCACCTCGTTTACCACCACATTGGCAAGGCGGAGGCGGCTGTCGTACATGGATAGAAGGATGCCTTCAATTTCTAGTTTTTTATTGAAATTCTGTTTAACCGAGTTGATGGTCTGTTGCAGTTTCCCTAAACCTTCCAATGAAAAATACTCGCATTGTACTGGCACGATAACCGAGTCTGCGGCAGAAAGTGCGTTCAAAGTGATGATACCCAACGAAGGTAGGCAGTCAATAATGATGTAATCATAATTGTCTCGCACCCGGTTCAGCATCGCTTCCATCACATATTCCCGCTTGTCACGGTTCACCAATTCGATTTCAGCACCTACCAGATCAATATGCGAGGGCATCAGGTGCAGGTTGGGCGTCTCTGTTTCATAAATTGCCTCGTTTGGGTCAGCGTCATTCACGAGGCAGTCGTAGATGCTCAATTCAATGGCGTCCTGAAAAATGCCCACTCCAGATGAAGAATTGGCCTGTGGGTCGGCGTCCACCAGCAGCACTTTTTTCTCCAAAATGGCCAAACAGGCCGCTAGGTTGATGGCTGTCGTGGTTTTGCCCACACCACCTTTTTGATTTGCTATTGCAACAATTTTTCCCATCTATAAGGATTGAATGAATGATAGAATGAATGAGTGAGTTTAGTGGTCGGATATCCAATCCTTTACTAACTCAATCCTTCAATCCTTTCGCCAATGGCCGGCAAAAGTAGCCTTTTCCCTTTGGCTTCAAAAGCCTTTTTCGCCGCATTGTGGTCAATTTTTACTGGTGGGAAGGTATCGAAGTGGCAGCCAATGATGGTATCGCAGGCAATAAACTCTGCTGCAATGGCCGCGTCTTCGTAGCCTATCGTGAAATTATCACCGACTGGTAGGATAGCAAAGTCTAGTTTTGGGCAGGTCAGCGGGATGAGTTTTAGGTCCATCGTAAGGGCTGTATCACCAGCGAAATAGAAACAGGCATCGTCGTTCCAGATGACAAAGCCGCCAGGATTGCCACCATAGGTGCCATCAGGAAGTACGCTGGAGTGGGTAGCGTACACATATTTTACCCAGCCAAAATCAAATTTGAATTTGCCACCGTGATTCATGCCATGTGCTTTGAACCCTTTACCTCCGTAGTAGGTGGCGATTTCATAATTGGAAATGATGGTAGCATTGTTTTGCTTCGCAATGCGCTCGGCGTCCGCTACATGGTCACCGTGGCCATGTGAAAGCATCACATAATCTGCTTTGATTTCATCAACATTAATGCTCGCAGCAGCAGGGTTTGGGGAAATGAAGGGGTCAAAAATGAGAGTTTTACCCCCAAACTCAATTTGGAAGGCGGAGTGGCCAAAGTAAGTTATTTTCATGCTCAATGCTGTTTTTTAGGAACAAAGGTAAGCAGGCCAGACTCACAGCGTGTTGTGTTTGGGTTAAAATACTGTGAGCAAGTCAATCCGAGGTTGAAACAAAATAACGAGACAATTTTGTGCAGTCCATTCCTCAAAATAAAGCAATTTCAATCGGTAGGTGCAGTCTTTATTGTTCACAAGCTTTTTACATCCAAAGGTGGATGAACTTACACTTATTGATTGAAATCGTTTAAACACGTACTATTCATATTTGCCAAAGGCTAAACATAAATAGCCAAGAAGTGTAAATGTGCCTTGGCAATCAATCTCAATTTCAACTTGATTGCATTTTATAATCCGTCGGTAGTCCGTCAATGCTGACGAGGTTTTTCTCTTGAATATAATCCTCCAATCCTTCGGCTCCTTTTTTCGCTGCCCACTCAAACAGTATGCTCCGCTCGCCGACATGTTCGTAAAGCGGTACGCCATAGCCACAGGAAGTTTGTACCAAATCAATGTCCGCTAGGATAATTTGACGGGTACTTGGGTACAATTTGAAATGCACCGAAACCTCCTCCCACTCCGCCGAATCTGGCAGTACTGTGCGGCCTTTTCCATACAACCGGAGGATGTTGGGCGGCCCTTGAAAAGCGCAAAACATGAACGTGATGCGACCATTTTCGAGCACATGCGCTGAGGTCTCGTTGCCGCTCCCGATGAAGTCCATGTAGCCGACCTGGTTATCAGTCAGCACTCGGAACCCGTCAATCCCCTTTGGCGAGAGGTTGATGTGACCAGCCTCGCTGAGCGGAGCAGTGGTGGTGAAAAACATGTGCTGGTTTTCGATGAATTCACGGTGGTGGGGTTGGATGGCGGTGGAGAATTTGCCCATGACAATGATTGAAAGATTGAAAGTGAAACGGATTGAATAATTGGGGCAGCAAAATTGCCAAATATTTGGCAATACGGGAGGCTGGCGTACTTTCGTGGTCTACCGTAATTTTTCTAAATGAAGAACTATTTATTCACCATAGTGGTCGTGCTGGCGTTTGCACTGGCCCTGTTTTTCCCACAATTTTTCACCGAAGTCAACGGGTTCCAGATGAAGCGCCTCATCGTACCATTGCTTCAAATCATTATGTTCGGCATGGGCGCCACCATGAGCTGGCGGGATTTTGTCAATGTGGTGAAAATGCCCAAAGCCGTTTTCGTGGGACTAATTTGCCAATTCACCATCATGCCGTTCGTGGGTTACGGTTTGGCTACAGGTTTTGGTTTGCCAGCTGAAATAGCGGCTGGTATCATCCTAATCGGCAGCTCGCCAAGCGGGTTGGCCAGCAACGTGATGTCGTACCTCGCTAAGGCAAACGTGGCGCTTTCCATCACTATTACTACCATTGCTACGTTGCTTTCGCCGCTCATGACGCCTGCCCTGATGAAGCTGCTGGCCGGGCAGTTCATCGAAATCAGCTTTTGGAACATGATGTGGGACATTGTGAAAATGGTCTTGTTACCAGTGATTTTGGGCCTAGTCATCAACCAACTTTTAGGTAAAAAAGGCGAGTGGCTCAAGCGTTTACTACCCATCCTGAGCATGGCTGGCATAGCGACTATCATAACAGTAGTGACAGCAGCCGGGCGGGACTCACTCCTTGCCATCGGCTGGCTAATGGTGCTTGCAGTGGTATTGCACAACGGGCTCGGCTATGTGCTTGGCTATTGGCTAGCACGGCTTTTTGGGCTGGACGAGCAGAGCTGCCGCACCGTGAGCCTAGAAGTGGGGCTGCAAAATGCAGGTATCGCATCTGGCATTGCTCTGAAGCTTGGCAAATTTGCCACGATGGGACTGGCCGCTGCTTTGTTCGGGCCACTGATGAACTTTACTGGTTCCATCTTGGCGAACTGGTGGGGTAAACGAGAGGTATTGGAAAATGAATGATATCCTCACATTTTAATGGCCATGAAACCAAATCAAAGGCCAGCAATGAACTGCACTGCTGGCCATATCTTCGTCAGGATATGCTATTTCATCAAGACCAGTTTGGTTGTTGCAATATTGCCACTTGCTTCCATTTTTATGATGACAATGCCAGTGGTCGCAATATCCTTGCGCTGTAAAATTAGCTCGTTGTAACCTTTTTCGAATAGCCCCATTTTGGTGAAAAGCTGCCTGCCTGTCGCATCAAACAACGAAAAATTAACTGCTCCTGCTTCTGGCAGGCTGAATGATAAAGTCGTTTGAGTTGTCGTTGGATTTGGGTGGCAATTCAAATGAATCATGTTTTCGTTTTCGAGAGTTTCGCCTTCGAATGCCAGCCCCGGGGAAAGTTGTTCACCATCATCGTTCCAAGCTGCGGCTGGAGTGATTTCTGAACTAAGTTCAAGAGCATCAGCCAATGTCAAATCATCAAGCGCCTTCATTTTTAAGCTGAAATGAGTGATTGGCTGTCTGCCAAAATATAGCATTGACACTAGACCTTCTCCACTTCTTGATATGTTGAAAATAGGATTGGGTGAATCTCCTTCTTTTTTTACAACTTCCTGAAATTCAAGCAATTCTGGGGCAATTTTGAGAGTAAACTGCCATGCCAACGCTGACTCTAACGCAAAATCTACTTCGACTTCCTCGCCTTTGCGTAGTTTCCGATTTTGAACTTTCAGCTTAAAATCGCCGCTACTACGCCTCTCTGGCTGCCAATTTTCAATTGACTGACTGTTGAGCCCATTTGGATTAATGATGAATGCTGGATTTGCATTCCCGCTCACATCGCCAGTTTTTATGCCCATGAAATCCAAGGATAAATTGTCCTGTACTACATCATTCAAGAAGGTAGTCTGTGGGAATGGCCAGGGGTTAGAAGGGTTGGCGAAAAGGTGGCTCGTCGGGACAAATCTCCAAGAAGGAACACCATTTGGGAAATCGGGAACGATGTTTAAAATCACGCTTTGAATGGCCACGATGTCGCTTACCGTGACGCTTCCTGAGCCATTGGCATCGGCTGCGATAACCTGCCAAGCTTCCGTGAATGGCGTCACAGCAAGGATATGCTCGTTAATTTTCACCAAGTCAAAAGCGGTAACCCCGTTTGACATGCCAATATTTTTTGATGGAATCAAGGTGAAATCACTACCCGAAGGCAGTCCCGTAAAACTGTACGTACCTTGACTTGCAGTTGTGGTCTGAGGGGGTAAGTTAATACCAACAATATTGACCGTTACTTGCCCCATTGGCACACCTGCTGGATTTTGAATCGTTCCACCGAGGCTAACATCCGTATTGCAGCCACTGACAGTGACCGTGAAATTTTGCTCCGCAACATTGCCGCAGCCATCGCTGGCATGAAAGGTCATTGGGTAAACCCCCACCGCCACATTTTGGAACGAAAAACCACTGCCCAATGCCCCCGAAGTCGTGATGGTCACGTGGTTGCTGCAATCAGTGATTTGTGGAAGCGGGATATTCACGTTCCCTGTGCAGTCAGGATTGCTGGTAGCCATGATGTTTGTGGGTGCATTTGCGAACACAGGTGCTTGATTATCAGTCACTTCGATGAGTTGGATATGCGTCCACATGCCGAGGTTCGAACCGCTGTTCGCTTGGTATTGGCACCAATCCAGAATCGTCCAGGTGCGCTCGATTTTATAGCAGGCAGGCTCCGCAATCCAGAAGATTTCGTCTTCGTAATTCACAGCTACCTGTTCGCAGCCGTTTTGCCCCAAAAGCGTCGGGCCGTTGAAAGGGTAGGGTAGGTCGAACGGCTCTAAAGATTCGCCACTGCAAGCCTGGCTTTGGTAGTTCTGTGGCCAAATGATTTGGTTGCCGTTGGCGTTCCAGGGCGATTGGTTTACAAGCTGGATGACCTGTTGCGCCGAGGATGAGTTGCCGCTGGGGTCGGTGGCGGTGAAAGTCCTCGTCACAGTGCCTTGCCCACAACTTGAGATGTCGGTGGAGGAAGTTTCTGCAAGGGTAAACGAGCAGTTGTCTGTCACGATCGCTTGCCCAAAAATAGAGAGGTCGCTGAGGTCGGTATTGCAGTCCACGCTGATATCGGTGGGCGGTACGACGACAGGTGGCAACTCGTCGTGTACTTGCACGGTCACATCGCAGGTATTCGAATTTCCGTGACAATCCATTACCCGTAGGGTGACGACCACCGAACTGGCTGGCAGGTCGGCGCAAGAAACGACGAGGCTGGGTGCATAAGCTGAGTTTGGCTGGGTTGCCCGTTTTACTTCGTAACTTTCGATACAGCAATGGTCGTAGCTGCCAGCATCAAGGAGGTTGGCGTAAACCGTGGCCTCGCCAGTGGTCGTGACAGAAGCCACTGTAAAACTCTGGCAAATGACTGTCGGGGCAATTTGGTCTTCCACTGTGATGGTGGTAGTGCAATGCGAAGTATTGCCGCAGGCATCACTAGCCTCATAAGTGACGGTATGTGTGCCTTGCGGAACATCATTGAAAGGCCCAAACCCACTACCAAAACTCCAAGTTGGCGTAATGGTAACTGGGGCAGAACAGTCATCCACCGCAGTTGCCAAAGGCAAATTGATTATTCCAAAACAACCAAACGCATCCGTGCTGACTGTAGCAGGTGGTGGACAAGTGATGCTAGGCGGCGTAATGTCAAAGAGCTTGATGAGTTGAGTGTGCTCCACAAAATTACCGGTGCAGTCGTCAATCACCGTCCATTTACGAAGGATCAAAACGCTGCCACCACAGGTCGGTACCACTTGGTCAGAATGGGTGAGGTTGAAAAAACAGTCGCCATTGTCCACGGCGTATTGGTCGACGGTGGTGGCGAGGTTGCCGTCTTCGTCAATGAAAGGGTTGCCCGTGAAGCTGGGGTCACTGGCATTGGAGCCGCAGGGTAGCATCGGTGCTTGCACCCCGTCCCGATTGGGTGGAAAATGCACTTGCGAAAGCTGCGTCCGGTTCAGGGTGATAGTCTGGACTTTGGTGGCGGTGTTTCCCCACTCATCGGTGGCCGTCCATTTTCGCTGGATGACTTTCCAGGCCAGAGAACTGAAGTGGAAATTTGAGAAAATCGTGCTGTTGGCGTTAGCGTTCCCATTTGAAGTTTGCTCGAAAGACAGCACGTCGCCAGGTTGAAGCAGCCCGGTAGTATAAGTGCCGGACTGCAAGGTGTCGCTCGAAAGGCGGATGCACCAATTGTTGATGGTGAGATAAATGCCCTCATTGGTAAAAGAGGAGCCCCCAAAACTACTCCAGTCAAAGCTCACGTAACCCTCCGTAGGTATGACGATTTTGAACCTCGTCACATACGAAGCCGTGGTGCTAATCGGTGAGCTGTTGGCCCCTTCGACCAACACCGAATTGGGAGCTCCCGTGACATCTACCCCACCATCCCCAGTATTCGTTAAACAGACGTTCCAGTTGTTTGGGGCGAAATAACCGGCAAAGCCGTCGTAACCACAGCCGAAGTCAATCACCGTGTCTTGGTGCGACAGCGTGATGTGGCTGGTCGGGCTGCAATTGTCCGCCACAAGGGGCGGGTCGAGCGCCGTTGCGCTGGTATCTTCGGTACAGTTTAGGGTCAAATTGGTAGTGCTGATGGTCGGCTTTTTACCGTCCTTCACGTACACCGTGCCCCAGCAAGTGAGGCCCGTCCATGTGTGTGTTACTTGCACGTTCACTGTGTGGCCAAGCTGGGCACTGGTGAGCGTGGAGCCAAGGGAATTGCCCCCGGCGTCGTAGTAGGACAGCGTGAGCGGCCCTTGACACGACCAGTAATTGGCCAGCATGCTGACGGGGTTTACAGAACCCGAGCAATTGTTGTCCAGCGAGAATTGCACGTTTTGGGCGCAAACCAGCGAGGTACATTGTCCATTAGCTAATTGTGGTAACAATCCTAGCAATAGGACCAACAGCCCTGCGGCCGTTGTCATTTGGCAAAAAGTGTTGATAAGGCGGCATAACGCAAGCTGCGCTTTGCCTGAGGGCAAGGTGTGTTTAAATCGGAACATGGGACGAGTGTTTGAAAATCGGTTTTATTAAATGAGGATGCAAGGATTTGAGTAAACAGGGACTTAGAATTCCCCGCTTGAATACTCAATTCTTCGAATACTCAACGCTTTGATTCTTGCTTTTACTGCCTGTTCCTGGCCTTAGGTGTGTGGGTGGGTAGATGAAAATGGGCAAAACGCTGCCAGTAATACCTTTAGGGTATTGGCAGTAATATCAAATTGGCGGCATTACCGCTCGGTTTGTTTTACCCTCGAAAATTAATGGAAAAAATAACTTGGTGCGAATTGATGTCGGGCATGGATAGCCGTACTGCTTAGGTAATCGTTTGTTCATGGGATGACAGTTTTTGGAAAAGACCTTGTTAAAAAGGTTTGTTAATTTCAGTTCACATGGCAAAGATAGAAGATGTTTGGTAGGGTGTATCGGTTGGGGTCGGGTTTTTCATATTTTCTTTTTTGTAAAATTTGATAATTTAATAAGGCAATTTAGATTCAAATTTCATTCAGTTGGTGTCATCTGTCATAATTAGGGGATGGTTTTTATTATGACAATTGACACAAACTGAATGATTAAACAATGACTAAACTACTTACTTCCCTCCAATCTCACCGTCACCTCCTGTTCCCGTTCATCTCGCAACAGTTTTACTTTCACAGTATCGCCAATCTTATATTTTTCCAAAATCAGAATCAGATCGTTGCTTGATTCCACTTTTTCGCCATTGATGCCAATGATAGCATCACCGAGGCGGATGCGACCGCTACGGTCACGGTAGGTGGGTTGTAGGCCAGCCTGTTCGGCAGCACTGCCATCAATGACGTGGGTGATAAGTGCCCCACGCAGGCCAAGGCGTTGGGTAGTTTGTGCATTGGCTACTTCGATACCGAGGCTTGGGCGGTTGATTTTACCATATTTTATAAGGTCGGGCACGGCCCATTTCACCACATCAACTGGAATGGAAAACCCGATACCCGCCGATGCACCGCTGGGGCTGTAAATAGCGGTGTTCACTCCGATTAGTTCACCGGAGGAGTTGAGAAGTGGGCCACCAGAGTTGCCGGGGTTGATTGCCGCATCAGACTGAATCACATCCCGGATGGGGATGCCGCTCACTGATTTGATTTCTCTGCCAAGGGCGCTGATGATTCCGGTTGTCAGGGTCTGGTCAAGACCGAAGGGGTTGCCGATGGCCAACACAGATTGACCGACCAACAAGTTATCGGAGCTTCCCACGGGAATGGGGCGCAGCGTAGATTTGGGGGCATCAATCTTGAGTACCGCAAGGTCTTTTTCGGGAGAAGCACCTATTAGTTCAGCATCCCAAGTGGTGCGATCGGCAAGAGTCACCTGTGCCTTGTCAGCACCCTGTATCACGTGGTAGTTGGTGATGACATGGCCGTCTTTGTCCCAGACAAAACCAGAGCCGCTGCCCTGCGGGATTTCCATGACGTTTCGTGTCCAGTAGTCCTGCCTTAATTGAGAGGTGGTAATGTATGCCACTGAAGGCGCAGAGTTTTCGAAGAGACGGATGGTCGCTTTTTCGCCTTCGTTGAGGCCGGGAGGCATGGTGGTGGTTTTGGTTGGAGTGGTTTCGTCATTCACATTGCGGGGATTACCCTCGTCGGCACTCATTTGCGGTGCCATTTGCTGGTTGAAATTATTTTTCCAGGATGTGCCAATGAAAAAGCCACCAATTAGGAGCGCTGCCCAAAAAATAAAACGTAGGATGGAATTGCCTTTCATGTTTCTATGATTTTGCGGTAAAAATATTGGTTTTGAAAAACTATGGAATGGTAACGTTTAGGGTTTAGGATGTGTTTTGCGGGTTTCGATGAAATGCAGGATTGGGTGGATGAAACCTCCAACGATGAACTCGTTCAACGATATTACCTGAATCTCCGCCCAGTTGCCGATATTGCCGCCATTAACTGTAAAAGCAGCCTAATTGAACCCAATCCTCTACGTCCTGTACTACTTTTTCAAGTATTTTATCCGCTTCGCAACGTGGGTGTATTACGCCAAAATCACCGTCACAGGCAAACCTCACGACCGCAGCCAGAACCCCTGCATTGTCGTCAGCAACCATCCCAGCACGCTGCTTGATCCACTCAATGTGGCCATCCGGGTGAACGCCGAAATCAATTTTTTGGCCAATGCTAGCCTTTTCAAAAACCCGGTGGCAGGCTGGTTGCTCCGCAAACTCTACTGCATCCCCGTCGAGCGCTATCAGGATACCGAGGGCAAACCTTTGAACAACGCCGCCAGTTTCCGGCAAGCAACCGAATTCTTAAGTGGTGGTGGCTGCCTCTACATTGCCCCAGAGGGCAGCAGTTTTGTGGAACGTCGGCTTCGAAAAATCAAGACTGGCACGGCTCGTATCGCTTTCGCTGCAGAAAAAGCAAATAACTGGTCGCTCGGCCTCACTATCCTTCCCGTTGGACTGAACTATTCCGACCCGACCAAATTCCGCAGTACGCTGCTGACCATCTTCGGGCAGCCCATCCGGGTTGCCGATTTCAAGGAAATGCACGAGGAAGACCCGGTAAATGCCGTACACTGCTTGACCGAAGCCATGGCCGACCAGTTAAAAACGCTTATCCTCGATTGCGAAGACGATGCCCAAGACCAGTTGCTCTACCGGGTGGACGCTATCTTGAGGAATGAGGATAAATTGCCTCCGGTCGAAAAACTGCGCCGCTCACAGCGGGTATTGGAAAGGCTCAAGCAATGGAAAAGCAGCAATCTCTCCACCTACGAGGATTTTTCGAAGCAGGTCTTTTCTTATTTTGATAGAATTAAATTATTGAAAATCAAGGATTTGCATGTTATTCAAAGCGAATTGTACCCGCTACCGAACTTGAAAATGGGACTGCTTGCCCCCTTCGCACTAGTCGGCTATCTATCGCACGTGCTGCCCTGTTTTTTTACCAAAAAAATCACGAATGCCCTGAATGCAGACTATCACTGGGTGCCCACCTACAAGTTCACGGCAGGGGTGGTCTTATACCCATTATTCATTTGGCTGCAAACTTGGCTAGTCGGAAAACTGGCCCTTCACTTCGACTTGGGCGCTTGGGTGAAATGGGCCTACCTGCTGGCCTATTTCCCACTGGGACTGATAGCCGAGTGGTGGATGAAAACTTGGAAACTCGGTCAAATGAGCAATCGGGCGGCGTTTTTGAGGAAAAATGAGCCTATTATTTGGGCCGATGTGACAAGTTTGCGCCAGCAAATTCTTTCCCAAAAACAAATTTTCGGCAATTAATTTTAGCTTCAAACCTGCTGTAAAATCAAGCATTCTCCGCTGCTGGGAACCATATCGCACTGCCAAAAGTTTGAATAAAAATTTTCCGACTGTTTGCGATTTCCACAAAGAATTTACCTTTGCGGCGGAGAGATGGCAGAGCGGTTTAATGCGGCGGTCTTGAAAACCGTTGTACTGAAAGGTACCGGGGGTTCGAATCCCTCTCTCTCCGCCAAAAAATTAAAAGCCTTAGCAATAGCTAGGGCTTTTTTAGTTTTATGCACTGCCTTCATTTCTTTTGGCTAAAATTGTTGCCTCAAAAAGCGGCCTTCACTTTTAAATTTTGACCATGAGAAAGATTAGTGTCTGGATAGTTTTCATTTGGAGCCTAGTTTCAATTTCTGATTTACATGCCCAAATCCCCACCACCGGCTACAACCACGTAGCCCTTTCCGTCAAAGACATTGAGGCCAGCGCCAAATTCTACCGGGAAGTCGTTGGACTGGAACCCATTCCTGTGCCGGATGATTTGAAGGCCATCCGTTCTTGGTTCAAAGTGGCACCAGGGCAGGAGCTTCACTTGCTCGCTGGTCGAACCGACCCCGTGGCGAACAACGACAAAAACGGCGCACATTTTTCCCTGACCATCCTTGATGCCGACCCGATTGAGGCTTATTTGAAGAAAATTAATCTCCCTTACCATCGCCAGCAGCGCTTCGATGGTGCCTTTCAGATTTACATCACCGACCCCGATGGCTATGTCATCGAACTGAACGAACCCAAAATGCAGTGGCGGCAGCTTTTCAATGGTGCCAATTTGGAAGGCTGGGATACCTACCTCGGCCCGCAGTTTCCTGCCGTTGGAGATGACCGGACAGGCGTCGAACCCATCGGCCTGAACATTGACCCGAAGCATGTTTTCACAGTGACGGAGATTGACGATGCACCCGCCATCCGGGTTTCTGGGGAGCAATTTGGCGGCATTTCAACAAAGGAAGAATTCGAAAACTACCATCTGCGGCTCGATTTCAAATGGGGTAAACACAAGTTTCACCCAAAGGAAAATGCTAAAATGGACAGCGGTGTGCTCTACCATGCCATGGGCGAGCACGGTGCGGATTACGGTTTTTGGATGCAGTCGCAAGAGTTTCAGGTGCAGGAAGGGGATACTGGGGATTACTGGGGCGTGGCGGGTGCGGTGATGGATGTGCCTGCCATCAGGAAAGACGAAAAGGATTGGATGTACGACCCAGAAGGCTTGCTGCAAGTTTTCAGGGACAAGACTCCAGTGGGGCGGCATTGCATCAAAAACCCGGACAATGAAAAGCCAACTGGCGAGTGGAATACCCTTGATTTGTACTGCTTTGGAGGCACCGCCGTCCACATGGTCAATGGCAAAGTGGTGATGGTGCTCTACAATTCCCGCCGCCCGGTGGATGCTGGTTTTGAGCCGTTGACGAAGGGGAAAATCCAACTTCAGTCGGAGGGGGCAGAGATTTATTTCCGGAATATTTGGATTACACCGATAGCGAAATTACCAGCCAGTTTAGTTAAATCTTGACAAGTCAGGTGAATAAATCCAGAAAAAATAATTTTCAAATTATGATGTCAAATTTCACTCACTGCCGCTTCACCAGTTGCTTATTTTTCTTTTGTTTTTTTCTAAATGGCAGCCTGCATTCCCAAACGGTCATCCCGCTATGGCAAGATGGCGCACCGGGTTTTGAAGCTCGAAAAAATGAACCTGAGCAGGCGCAGGATTGGTGGGTGAAAAACATCCACAACCCATCCGTCACGGTTTTTTTACCGGAAAAAGAAAAAGCCAATGGCGCTGCCGTACTGATTTGCCCCGGTGGCGGGCATCGGGCTTTGGTTTACAATTCCGAAGGAAAAGTGGCAGCGGAATACCTGAACAGCATTGGCGTCACGGCTTTTGTGCTGAAATACCGCCTGTTTCGGGAGGAAGGCTCGCCGTATACGGAAGCTGAAGCCCGACAGGATGGGATTCGGGCGATGCGTGTGGTGCGCAGTCAAGCGGCAAATTACGGAGTTGACCCAACCCGGATTGGCATCATGGGCTTTTCGGCGGGCGGCGAACTGGCAGCTTGGACAGCATTTGCCGAAGGCGAAGGGAATCCAAATGCGACGGATGTTGTGGGAAAAATTAGCGCACATCCCAATTTTCAAGTGTTGATTTACCCCGGGCCACTGGCAGTAGAGGCAAGTTTGGGCTCGAACCCGCCACCTGCTTTTATGCTGGCTGCCAATGATGATGAATGTTGCTCAGCGCCGATTTTACAGTTGGCGGATATGTACCGGAAGGCCAAAGTGCCTGTCGAAATCCACCTCTACGCCCAAGGCAACCATGCCTTCAACATGGGCGGTCGCTCCAATTTGACCTCCATCAAAACTTGGTCGCAGCGGCTAACGGACTGGCTGAACGACAATAGTTGGCTGGCGAAAAAATGAATTTACCTGCGCTTGGTGCGGGAAAAAAGCGTGATTTTTTTAGTGAATAAAAAATCCTTAATGACGCCTGTCCAAGAAGTGTAGGAATGCAGATTGTCGTAATACTCCGGTGCCATTTTCTTCAGGTGCGGAAGGCGGCTGCCGGGAATGGTCGGGAAGTCGTGGTGCTCGTTGTGGTAGCCGACGTTGAAAGTGATGGCGTTCAGCGGTCCGTAGTAGGAATAAGTCTCTTGGCCTTCCTGAAAAACATAATGCTCGGAAATGAAATGGCCGGAAGTTGGATGCAGTCCTCCTGCAAAAATGAGCGAAAGCAACAGGTAAACGATGCCCTGCCAGCCCACTAACGGCAATATCACGGCCATCGCAGCCACCTGAAAAATGATATTGTACACCTGCCATTTGTCCGGTTTCATGGGCTTGCCGAGTACGGGGCGCAGGGCGTAGAACACGATTTGGTTGAAAAACCAGAGCACCTTACCCACAAATCCACGGAAGATTTTGGTCTCAAAAGCGGATGGGATGTCCATGTCTTCACCGTCCTTGCCTTGGTCCCAGTGGTGGATGGCGTGGTAGGTTTTGAAGGACATTGCGAAGGGAAAAACGATAGGCAAATTGGCGAAGAAAGCCAGCCAGTTGTTGTACACTTTCTTTTTGAACGCCAGGTCGTGGGTGATTTCATGGATGGCTAAAAACAGCGCCTGAGCGATAGTCGCACCCACTGCAAACGTCACCAACAAAAATGCCCACCAAGGCAGCATGTGAATGTAAAAAGCAATGGCAAATTGCGCCAGCACCAACCCGATGGTCACGAATTTCAGGTTTGGATTCACCCCAAAAAGCTTGGTCACTTCCGGGTGCGATTTCAAAATATCCTTCCTGCGCTGGAAATGAGGCTCCCGGTCTTCTACCCAATAAAAATCCTGACGTGGTTGTGCTTCGGCTTGTGTACCCATGATGATGTGCGCTTCGATTTTTGTTTTACAGCAAATGTCAATGTCGAAATTGGCTACAAAACTACAAACTTGGCAGCGAATGGATAAGTGACTTTTGTATTATTGGCGTGGCGGCATACCCGGCGGCCTGCCTTCCCAGCCTCGCTCTTCGTTGTTTTTCGTCTCAGGAGCCTTCCCGAAAGCCCGGATATTGTAGGTGAAGCTCAGCATAACAAACCGCTGCAGTGCATTCGTGCGGCTGTCTTCGTAATAGGTTTCCGTCACGTTTCGGCTGATGTTTCGGTTTTCGTTGAGCAGGTCGTTCACAGCAAGCGAGATTTCCCCACGCTCGTTTTTGAAGAGTTTTTTGCCGATGGCCAAGTTCCAAAGTACGTAGTTTTGGTTAAAACCTCCCGACAAACCATTGTAATATTGGTGCGTCACATCGGTGCGAAGTACCAGTCCATCGAAGATAATCCAATTGAATCGCAGGCTGCTGTTCTGGTTAAAATACTCGCTGTTGCTGGCGGTTTGAAGCGAGTTAGTGGCCTTGTTCCAGCTAGGGCGCAGGCTAATATTGAAGTCGAGCTTAGGGCTGATATTGCTGGCCAAGGTAATGCCCGTGCTGATGCTTTGGTTATTCGAAATATTTTCATCCCCGTTCACGAGGCCCGGGGTGCGGCCATAATTGTAGGAAATATTGAAGCTCAGGTTTGACTTGATGGGCTTTACCGGGAACCCATAACTGATGAACGACCGCAAATTACGGTAGCCATCCAGGTTCACCGGCTGCCGGATTTGTGCCCCTGGCGCTACATCAAGGCTATCAAAAAGTGGTGTGTCGCTGCCTGCGAACCAAGTGCTGTTGCCGATGTAATTGCTCGTAAGCCCGCCACCTGCCATTGCGAAGAAGACCGTTGATTTCTCTGTGTTGGTCGTTTGGTACCGCATGAACAGATTGTGCTGATAGCTTTGCTCTAGGGCTGGGTTTCCCGTGCTTAGTTGGAGCGGGTTGGAATTGTCCACTACGTTTTGCAATTGGCCCACTGAGGGCAAATCTGTGCTTGTTCGATAGTTTAAACGGATGCTTTTCTGCTTGCTGAGATTGTAGCGCAGGCTTGCCGAAGGCAGTACATTGCTAAACTGTATCGTGTTTTTTGGGCCTTCGGGAAAGATGGGCTGGTTGGCCAGTTGCGACCATTGGTAATTCGCCCGGACGTTCCAGTTCAAATCACGACCCTTGTTGAAATTATAGCCCACACCGCCCGACTGTGTGATGTAATCGTTGGAAAAAACATTGCTCAAACTGGCATTTGGCAAGGCATACGCCATCACTTCAGCCCAATAATCGTAGGTCAATTTATCCGATTCTTCCTGCTGGTAGCTGGCTCGGTAGTTGAGCAAAAGCTGGCCAAATTCGCTGAGCGGCTCTGTGTATTCCAAGTTGGCGGCCATGTTCCACTTGCTGGCATCGAGCGTGGATTTTTGGTCGAGTGTATCAAAACTCAATTGCGGGAAATAGTAGCTGTCAAAGGAACGTAGGCTGCTGTTGCCGGATTTTGGGCTGTATCCGTTGCTGACGTCAGCAGAGAACGTGCGGCCTTTGCGGCTGAATTTATGCCGCCAAAGCACACTGTTGTTGAAGTTCAGGCCGCTGTATTTTGAGTCAAAATGGTTGTCCGTGCTGTTTTTTAGCTGACTATCCAGCGAGGTTGAGCCAATGGTGTTGGATATACCATCATTTACTTGCCAAGTGGCGCTTGGTCGGATAATGAAAGAATTGGCGCTGTCCAGTTCCCAAGTAATTCGAAGGTTTGCACGATGGTTGGTATTGTCGGAGTTTGCATTGTAATCTTCTTCGTAAAGATCGCCCAAGCCCTCATCGCTCACAAACTGCCGAGTGAGCGTTTTGATGGATTCGTTTTGGCTTAAATTGAAAAAATAACTGCCCGTCACGTCCAGTTTTTTGCCCCATTTGTCCGAGTAGTTGATGCCCAAAGCATGTGTGGTGGAAATCCCACTGGAACTGTTGACCAAAAAATCGGAAGAACCACCTCCTCTGCCGCCTCCGCCACGACCTCTAAAGCCTCCTCTTCCACCTCCGCTGCTGCCTGTCAAACCCAAAATATCGTCCGTACTGAAATTTTGGACATTGATGTTATTTGACATTCCAAGTATCGAAATTCGTCGGTCACCATTAAAAATATTGGTGTTCCCACCTACCTGGTATTTGTTTTCCCAGCCGTAGCCAGCATAGACTTTACCGAACTGCCCATTGTTCATGCCCTTTCGGGTTACGATATTGATAGTTTTGGTGGTGTTGCCGTCCTGCACCCCGGTAAACTGCGACTGTTCGCTTTGTTGGTCGTAAATCTGAATTTTGTCAATAAGTTCGGCAGGCAGGTTTTTCAAAGCAGCAGCGGGGTCATTCCCAAAAAATGGCTTTCCGTCCACCAGCACTTGCTGGACGTTCTCGCCTTGGGCTTTCACCGTACCATTTTCGTTGGTCACGGTCGGCATTTTTTCAATCAAATCCTGCGCACTGGCATCCTTCATCACTTTGAAGGCATCGGCATTGTACTGCACGGTGTCGCCGCCTACCTTGCCCATCGTCACAGTTTCTTTCACGGTCACTTCACCGAGCGTGGTAGCTGTTTGTGCAAGCGAAATCTTACCTAAATCAACGTTCTTGTTGCTCACTGTCACCTCTTTTTTTACATCCTCAAAACCGATGTAGGTCAGCACGAGTTGGTAGCCCCCTTGTTCCACATCCTCAAGTTTGAAACTGCCGTCCGGTTCGCTGGAAGTGGCCTTAACCATCTCGCCCCAAGGATATTGGAGCACTACATTGGCGCCAGGCATCGGCTGTTTTTGGTCATCCAGCACTTTGCCAGTAATGCTGAAATTTTGGGCGCTGGCGCAAAAGGCCAAAGTGACGAGTACGAGGATTGGAGCTATTTTTTTCATGCAGTAAAATTAATTGGTTTGTCCCCTAAGATGGAAAATGAGAAGAGGAGACGGCGTTTTCAGTCGTCTCCTCTTCTAAAAATGGCGAAATCAGGATTTGTTTCCGCCTTGCTCTGGAACTGGCGGGGGTGGGGGAGGAGGGGGTGTTCCGTTTTTGCCTGGGTTACCTCTACCGTCCATTCCTTTTCCATTGCCACCACGATGCTTGGCCATTTCTTCGGAAATCTTTTGCCAATGGTCAAATTGGCTTTGGGTGAGCACGGTTTTTAATTCCGTATTCTGTTCAGTCCTCAAGGCGTCCATTTTGGCACGCATTTGCTCCCAATCGCCATCGGTATTTGCTTGACGTGCTTCAGTTTGTTTATTGGCATATTTCAGATTGATTTCCTTCACTTTTTCACCTTGCTTGGTGGAAAGTGATAGGCTGTCAACCATTATTTTTGTTTGCATTTCAGCCCGTTGTATGGGGTCTCGACCTCCATTTCTCCCGCCGCCTTGGGCTTGGGAATTGAAAGCCAACAAGAGCATGGAAGCTGCTAACAAGATTTTGAATTTCATCATGAAGTTTTTAAAAGTGATTTAATTGATTGATTTTCAATATTATGTAAAATGTGAACCCCAATCGTTTTATGTCCAACAGATAACTAAGGTGTCTGACTTAATAGGTCAGGTTGCACATTTGGACTTTAAAAAACACATAAGATTTAATCGTTCCCAAAATTTTAAAAGCTCATTTCATAGCTACAATTCTACAACTCACCTCACAGAATAAACAGCCTATCAGTTTGGATTTCAAATGGGTAGTTTGAAAGATAATTTTGCAAAAACAAAAAAAAATTAACAGTTCACGCAGCGTTCAGGGTCAAAAGCTGGTTAAGACGGTGATTTAAAAGTTTACGAAATGCGTAAATGTTAAAAAATCTTAAAAAAATCGGCAATTCTCTCGAACTATTTCATAATTCATTCACTTTAAGTGGATTCCATTTCCCGAAACAAAAATCAAACACGCTCAAAAATTATCCGACATCAGAAAATAATTAATACGGACACAAGGCTTTTGATTCCTTTTAGTTTTGTTAGCGATTTTTGCCACACAGCAATTTTAGAACAAAAAAACAATCACTGCCTGGCCGCACCAAGCATTTTTCAATGAATTCAATTTCGCTTCAGCCAGAGGCTACCTTCACAGAAAATCCTATTGCCCCGGGTAATAAACCTGTAAAAAATGCCGTGATTCTTGCAGCAGGCAAAAGCTCCCGGTTCCGTGACCAAGGGGTCTTAAAGCCCAAGGTGCTGATGCAAGTGGGTGGTTTGGGCCTTCTCGAAAGAGCCATCCTAACACTTCATTCGACTGGCATCGAGCATTTCCGCATAACGGTTGGAGCCTACAAGGAGCAGGTTTTGGCGGAAATGAAAAGCCTCCCCCGTCTGCAACACATTGATATTGAGTATGTTGAATGTGATGACTACGAACTCGGAAATGGCGTGAGCTTCGCTGCTGGTGCAGCTGGTTTCACGGATGCGTTCTTGCTCACCATGTCCGACCATATTTTCGCACCGGAGACTATTGCGGATTTTGTTCAAAAAACAAGTGTAACGCCGCATCTACCAGCACTCGCCTGCGATGCTGACCTCGAAAATATTTTCGACATGGACGATGCCACCAAAGTGGCCAGTCGTGACGGTTTCATCCACAACATCGGCAAGGAAATCAAGGAGTACGATTTAGTGGATACTGGGCTTTTTTATTTTCCCAAAGGCTACGGAAGCACCATTGCTGAGAAGGCAAATCAAGGTGCACACTCTGTCAGCGGCATCATTCAACATTTCATTGATGGCGATGGCGTTCGTGCAGTGGTGCTCGACAATGCGCAATGGCAGGACGTGGACGACCCGAATATGAAACAGGAAGCTGAGCGTCGCTTGAAAACCATGTTCAAAACGCCCGAAGCTGCTAGGTTGATAAAACCTAAAGAACAGGAAGAACAGCAGAAGAGTAGCTTCATCGCCAAGTTCAAAAAATACCTGCCTTACATTCTGGGACTTGGTATCCTAGCATCATTGGTATTTTACGTGCCATTCGACTTGGTAGGTAATGCGTTCACACAATTTGGCAACAAGGTTTTCCTCGTTTTTTCAGTAGCAATACTCTGGATTTTGACCAATACGCTCTGCACATTCACGCTAGTTCGGGGCAAAGTGCCATTTTGGGATGTTTTGTACAACCAAATAACAGGCGAGGGTTACAATACTATTCTGCCGCTGGCCAGTGTTGGTGGAGAGCCATACCGGATTCAGCACCTTTCGAATTGGATTGACATCCACGATGCCAGCCGTGCCGTGCTGGCCGACCGTTTGATCCGGGCCATCACAGGGATATTGTTTGCAGCTACTTGCCTTTTCATCACTTTGGCCATTGTGAAACTTAGCAGTGCAACCTTTATTACTGTCATGCTGTTGGCAGTTGCACATCTTGTTGTCGGGATTGGTATTACTTGGGTTTCACTTTCTCAAGCGCCTTCAAAATTGGTGAACGTGGTGCTGAAAAAGCTAAAAATGGTGGAAGACTATCGGAACGAACCAATTCCGGCAGGCCGCTTTTTTAAGGCGATGGGCTACAAATTCATCAGCCGCATTTTCAGTTTGGTAGAAATGTATGCCATTTTCAACCTGCTTGGCTTTGATCCTTCGATGGGCGATATTATCACAATTGCCGGATTCATTGCGGTAAGTGCATCCGTGTTTTTCATGCCTGGCGGCCTCATCGTCAATGAAATCGGGATTTTGTTTGCCCTGAATATTTTGGGCTATTCTGACACAGTCATATTCAATTTCAGCCTACTACGCCGAACCAGCGTCATTTTCTGGGCGCTTTTAGGTGTTGCTTTGCACCTTTCCTTCACCGTGTTCAAGAAATTGGATTTCAGCAGAGCCTAAACAATTAAAAATTGAAAATGTAGAATTGAAAACTAACCAAACAGTAGGATTTTCAGTTCTCCATTTTCAATTAGCTTCTCAGTACTTCCTTTTTCATTCCATTGTATTCTTCTTCGGTCAGGATTCCTTGCTCCCTCAATTCACTCAATTTCTTGATTTGTTCAAGTAGGGAAGGCTGCTTTTCGGTGGGTTTTTGAGCCAACAAATCTGCGGTTTGTTCAGGTATGGCACTGTTCACTTGGTAGCCCTTTTTCACAAAATCACGGAACTCCGGCAAGGTGCGCAGATAGGAAAGTCCTTCGTGTTTTTCGATTTTGTCAAAATCAATGAAGCCAAAGTGAACGGCTTTCGTAAGGTGAAAAAACGCAGGGTCGGGGCGCTCGCTTAGGGAGTAGCAGCAGGCCAAATTGAAGTGAACGGCGGGGTCGTCAAACTTGATGGCCAGCGATTTTTTAAATTCTTCTGCAGCACCATCGTAATCGTAATCCTTGAATTTTTCTATACCCAAAGCTTTGTGAGGATTAGCAGCTTCAGTCGTGATAGCAGCTACTTGCAACTGCCTTTTTGGACGGGCAGTGGTAGCCAGAGGAGGGCGGTTTAAGTATCGCTGGTTGTATTTTTCATTGAACTCTTCTCTGTCCATTGACAACAAGAGCACTGCATCAATAAATGAAATGACGCCCATCAGCAAGACAAATGGACCGTCAGCCCTTATTGACATTACAAATAAAATTGCCGTGGCGATTGCATACAACCTTCCCAACTTCCGCTCACCAAGATAGATACGATGGATACCCAGTGGGCCAAAAAACAAGGCAAACAAACCAGCCGTGGTCTTATTCTTCATTCAAGCGATTTTTGCCCACCAAGATAAGTTTTTCGTTTCAATCAGGTCAAATGCCCAACTTAATATTCTACAAGGCGTTCATTTTTATGGATAATCGTGCATCCCAAGCTTTTTGACCTTATTTTTGCAGTGTTTTTACTATCCAATTGAAAAAGCTTCTTCAAAATATTACTGTATATGCCTTAACTGCGGTCGTACTCGTAGCTTCTAATGGCTTAAGCGTTCATCATTTGTACTGCATTTGCAAGGGCAAAATGGTGACGACACTTTTCCATTCGGACGAGCCTTGCAGTATTGCAGAGCAGCAAAGCCAAACAAAAAGCTGTTGCAAAGGCATTGCTTGCGGCAAAGTGGAGGGAGAAAAAAAACACCATTGTTCGGACTGTACAAGCGTATTTGTCAAGCTGGATGCCAAGTACATCCCCGCCTCAACGTTAGCGTTAAAATCATTGGATTTAGTTGTACCCCAACTGATGCCTTGCCCAATCGTCGAGTGGTCTACTTCTCAAAAAAATCTTCAGCGTTGGCATCAAGACCTTTCTCCGCCGCCTGCTGGCAATGAATTATTGCCTTGGATACAATCTTACCTCTGTTAGTGCTCGCTGATAAATCAGCTTCATCCGTTTTATCAGTTAATCCAGTGTTCCCGACTTTCGTTTTGGAACACAACAAATTCTAAAAAAAATGAGAGCGCTAAGTATATTCATCTGTTTGATATTCAGTATTTTAACCCAAGTTCAAAGCCAAACTACTAGGCAGCTTTACGGCAATGTTTTCAATGAGAAGGGCGAAAGCCTCATCGGAGCTACTGTCCTCTGGGAAGGCACCGACATTGGCACAGTGACCGATGAAAATGGCGATTTTTGGATTCAAAAACAAATTGACACTGCCAACCTCGTTATCCAATATGTCGGCTACAACCCAGTCAAAGTGGAGATGTACCCTCATGAAGACTCCGTTTTTGTCAAAGTAGAAGGCGTGACGGAACTGGAGACGGTCGTGGTAGCCGAACATCGTGACGATGCCTACACTTCCACACTTAATACTAGGAACATGGAGCATATCACGTCCCACGAACTCAAAAAAGCTGCCTGTTGCAGTCTCGCCGAAAGTTTTGAAACGAGTGGGAGTGTGGATGTGATGCGGCAGGATGCCGTCACCTCTGCTTCTGAAATCCAGATACTTGGCCTGCGTGGCATTTACTCGCAATTATTGGTGGAAAAACGCCCTGCTTTTACGGGGCTTGGTAGCCCGTTGGCGCTGGAATACATCCCAGGAACTTGGGTGCAGGGCATTCAAGTTTCCAAAGGTGCCAGCACAGTGCAGAACGGCCCGCAGGCTATGACCGGCCAGATAAATACTGAGCTTGTCAAACCATTTCAGGATAAAAAGATCTTTGTGAACGCTTATGGCTCAACAACTGGACGAGGCGAATTGAACCTGCATTTTAACAAGCAGTTCAACGACAAGTACAGCAGTGGGCTGTTGTTGCATGGTAGCACAGCACAAGGTGAGTTTGACAAAAATCACGACGGATTTATTGACCAGCCCAAGAAAATGAGCTTGGATGCGCTTTGGCGTAATTTCTATCAAGCTGATAACTTCAGCGCCCAGTTCAATGTGCAGGTACTCAGCGATGAACGCCAAAGCGGACAACTTACGGCTTTCGACGATCAGCCTGATGCCCCCAATTCCGCTTATCGCATTGACCAAAAAAACCAACGGGTGGACGTGTTCGGGAAGTTTGGCTATTATGGTTTCTTGAAGCCGGAAACTTCTATAGGCTTCATTTATTCGGGGTCACTGCACGACATGAAAAACCAGTTTGGTAACACCCATTACGATGGTAAACAGCGGAATTTTTACGCCAATCTGATTTACGCCAGCTTCATCGGTACCACCGACCACAAGCTGAACGTTGGAGCCAGTTTTCAGTACGACGATTATGATGAATTCCTGAACGATACAGATTTCAGCCGTACCGAGGCGATGCCGGGTGTGTTCGGTGAGTATAATTTTACCCGTGATAAATTTGGCCTTATTGCTGGCTTGCGTTTCGACCACCACAACCGTTATGGTTTCTTCGCAACTCCGAGGTTGAACATGAAATATAATTTCAACGACAATACCATTCTTAGATTGAGTGGGGGGCGTGGCGTACGCACCGCTCAAATTTTATCCGAAAACATGGCTGTGATGGCCAGTAACCGCCAGTTCGTGGTGGATCAGTCACAACTGAAAATCGAAGATGCTTGGAATGCAGGCTTGAATTTTACGAAGAATTTCAAAATTGCTGGCAAGAGCGCTAGCCTCGTGGCCGACCTGTACCGTACCCAGTTCGTGAACCAAGTGGTGATGGACATGGAGAGCGAACAAGGCAAAGTGCTTTTTTACAATTTGGATGGAAAAAGTTTCTCCAACTCGCTGCTGGTACTGGGCAGTTGGGCACCGTTCAAGGGCTTCGATATGAAGCTGGCCTACAAACTGAACGATGTAAAAGTAAGTTACAAACTGTACAGTGACCCCGTTCAACGTCCGTTGATGGCCCGCCACCGGGGCCTCGTTACGCTCAACTACGAGACGCCGAACAAACTCTGGATGTTCAATTCTAATATGCAAATCACAGGTAAACAGCGGTTTGCGCACAGCCATGGAGTTCCGTCTTCACTTATTGATGGTTTTACAGGCGATGCACCTGCTTACACCATCGTAAATGCCCAGGTTACCCGGCGTTTCAATAATCTGGAGTTTTACTTGGGCGGGGAAAACCTCACGAATTTTACCCAGAAAAATGCCATCGTGGATTGGGAGCACCCGTTTGGGGAGTATTTCGATGCCATGCAGGTTTGGGGCCCATTGGTAGGGGCAAGGGGGTATGTTGGTGTTCGTTGGTGGATTGATTAAAAATGAAGTTTGTGAAAATGGCGAGGGCTACCCGAATTTTAGGTAGCCCTCGCCATTTTACCTGAATACAATATTTCTCTGCGTCAATCTTTTTCCAAAATCGCCCTTGCCAAGGTTCCTTCCACGCCTTCAATTTTCAAAGGCAAGCAAATTAGCCGATAAGGTCCTGGTTCCACAAACCGCAAATCAAGCCCCTCCACAATCACCGTTTCTTTGGACAGCAAAATGACGTGTGTATCCAACGAGTCATGGTAGAGCTGAATGCTCAAGTAGTCGATGCCCACAAGGTGGATGCCATTGTCCACGACCCATTGCGCAGCATCGGCGGTTAGTGCGCAGAAGTCCTCCACGAAGGGGTGCGTAGGGTCAGCCCAATAGCGGGAGTTGTCCGTTTTGAAAAGGATTTTTTCAGTTCCAGACGGCAAATGGAGGGCCTTTAAGTCATTAGCTGTGATGCTTGTTTTGCCCTGACAGTCAACAACTTGGCATGGGCCAACGAGTTTTTCCAGTGGGATTTCAATCGTCGTTTTACCACCATCCACAAAATGCAGTGGGGCATCAATATGCGTTCCTGTGTGGCTGCCAAAAGCAAGTTGTGTCACGTTGGCATCTGCGCCTTCGCTCATGCGAAACTTATGGGTGATGCTTGGGTGCTGCTCTCCTGGCCATACAGGTAGTTTTGGGTTGAGGGGGACGGAGATGTCGATTAATTTCATAGTGACGATGAAAAGTGATTGGTGACTTATGACTGGCATGTTTTTATCACCAATCACAAGTCTCGAATCCTTATTTATGAATTTTCGAATAATCAATCATGCGGCGCTTTTCCTCAAGGCTTTCTTTTTTTGCCACAAAACCCTTGGGGTAATAAAACCGCTCCCTAACCTGGTTGTCCATCAGATACGACTGCTTGTAGCCTCGATAGGTTCCCCAAAACTGGTTGTAGCGGAACAGCAGTATGTTAAAAAATTCCTTGAAAAACACCCCGTCGTGTCTTGCCTGCTGCCAATCATGGCGGGCATTTTTCCAAAATAAAGTCAAAAACGTCAGGAAGTTGAAAGTCTCGTTTTTTTGAATCAAACGCAAGGCGATAGCTTCCCGTCGATAGCGGTTGAAAACGTTTTTCCAAGTCTCCTCATGCACATGGATGATGGTTGCTTCAGCCTGGTATGCGATGCGGTGGCCATTGGCTTGCATTTTTTTCGCCCAATCCAGGTCTTCGAGACCCGTGAGCGACTCGTCGTAAGGTTGCTCTAGCCAAAGGCTTCGGCGAATGGCGCAATTGGCGTTGTTGCAGAATGGGTGAAGCTGGTTCATCGTGCTTTCCTCGGGGAACCACTTCGCAAAAATCTGATGCTCACTGTACTTGTTCAGTTCACAGCCCCGCTGTTTGCCATAAACGAGACCGATTTTTTCATCTTCGAGAAACGGTTTCCGCATCAACTCCAACCAATCATTGTAAACCGGGTAAACATGGGCACTGGCGAACAGCAAAATATCACCTGTGGCAGCATCACAGCCAAGGTTCAGAGCGTGACCGAAGGAAAAATCCTGAGGCCGGAGTGTGACGATTTTAGTTGGAAAGTTTGAGGCAATGCTCACCGTGGCATCCGTAGAGCCACTATCTACTACGATGATTTCAATATCTTTCACAGTCTGCTCCATCACACCAGCGAGCAGTCGCCCGATGTGTTTTTCTTCGTTGAAACAACGGATGATGATGGAGATTTTCATAATCGCTTGCAAAAATAAGGGCAAAAACCCATACTGCATCACCGCATCAAGGTCACATCCCCCTTCAATTCCGATGTGTTGCCATCGGCCAATTCGACCACCACATAGTAAACGAAAACATCGGAATTCATGTCCTTGCCCCGGAACTTGCCATTCCAACCATACAACGGGTCGTTAGGTGGGGTGTTGCTTTTTTCAAAGACCATCTCCCCCCAGCGGTCAAAAATTCGTAATATTTTTACCTCCTTCACACATCTTCCCAGCACGTAAAACACATCGTTTATGCCATCACCATTAGGGCTAAAGGCATTTGGGATGTAGGCTTTCCCCTCAAAATCAACATTGACCACAATGCTGTCAAGCGCCTTGCAGCCGTTCGAATCCGTCACCATGAGGTAGTAAGTCGTGGTCATGAACGGGCTAGCAATTGGGTCGGGGCAATCGGTGCAACTCAAGAAATCAGGGGGGCTCCAACTCCAAGTCAGCGGCGAAGTCGTAGAACTTGCATTGAGTTGAACAGAATCGCACATCGGTGCCTCGATGCTGTTCGGTAATTGGAGCACGATTTTGTTAGGGGCAGTGATGAAATATACCTCTTCCCAAATGCAGCCGAAGGTATCCACCACAAAATATTGGTAGCTGCCCGCAAAAATGCTGTCATAAAAAACCTGTGAACTAATGGGGGAACCTTGCATACTGAACTGCAAAGTGGGGTCGTCAGCGACGATGGTCAGCGTGCCATCATTTACCCCAAAGCAACTCGCATTTTCTACTTCGGAGGTTACTTCTGGGCGCATGGCAGCGCCCAGAGTCACGGAATCCACCACCGCACAACCGGATTGGTCGGTCACGGTGACGTAGTAGGTGCCCACATCGAGGTGGGTAAGTTGATTGGTGAAAACGGTGTCATTTTCCCAATTGAAGATGTAGGGTGGCATGCCACCGTTTGGAATCGCAGTTACAGAACCATCGAAAAGCAATGGGCAGGCCGTCTCCTTCTCGAAATTAATTTGGAAGGATTGGCCGACCGAGAGGTTTGCTACGGTCGTTGAATCACATCCATTTTGAGCAGCGATGGTTTGGGTGAAAATACCAGGTTGGCTTTCCCAATTACCAAAAATCAGGATAGAATCACCTGCGCAGATGCTTAAATTCTGGAGGACAAGCGCAGTGTCATTTACCACCAATTCGATAACATGCGTCGAATCGCAACCGCCAGGTAATGGATAGATTTCAGAATAGGTGCCCGGTTGGTTGGTCTGCGTTCCGAAAATATTGGCGGTTTCGGTTTCACAAATGATGATAGTCTCGCTCGTCAGCACCGAATCCAGCACCATCAAGTCAATTGTATGAGTACTATCGCAGCCATTTTGGGAAGGAAAAGTCATGGAATATGTTCCGGGAATGCTGGTTAGTGTGCCAAAAATATCGGCATTTTGCCCTTCACAGATGCTGATGGATTCAGCGGTCTGGAAAGTCGGGGATACGGTCAAGTTGATGGTAACCGTGGAGTCACATCCATTGGCGGTAGAGAGGTTTTGATTGAAAATGCCTGATTGCGTTTCCCAGTTACCAAAAATCAGGACGGAATCACCTTGACAAATATTGATGTTTTGGTTGATGGAAAAAGTGTCATGAACGACCAGTTCAATGACGACGGTTGAGTCACAGCCGTTAGTCATGGCAAATGTTTGGGAATAAATACCGGGGGCATTGGTTGGCGTGCCAAAAATATCGGCAGTTTCATTTTCGCAAATGATGATAGTCTCGCTCACCAGCACAGAATCCAGCACAGTGAGAGTTATCTGGTGGGTGCTGTCGCAAGTGTTCTGCGAAGCGAAAACCATCGAAAAAACGCCCGGCGATGTAACTGGGTTTCCAAAGATGATAGCTGTATCGCCTTCGCAAATCGTGATATTTTCCGAAATAAAAAATGTGTCCAATACGCTCAAAATCAATTGGTTGTTAACTGGGCAAGTGCCAGAAATATCCACATGGTCATACTGCCCGGTAGTAGTCAGTTGCATTCCGAAAAAGTCGTAGCTCATGCCCATGCAGATGGTCGCCTGTTCCATGATTTGAACTGTATCCGTAGCGGCTACCAGCGTGATGGTAGTGGTGCTGTCGCAACCATTTTGCGAAGCGAAAACCATGGAGTAATCGCCCGCTGAAGTGACTGGATTTCCAAAAATTATCACCGTGTCGCCTTGGCAAAACTGCATGGTGTCCGTCGTGGATACCGCTTGAATGGTTTTCAGGCAAACCGTGTCAGTAGAGTAGCAACCGTTGCCGTCAGTGGCTACCAAAATGAGGCAGGTATCCACTGGATTTGTTACGGTGATGCTTGGACAGGTCGGGCAGTCCACCAAATCGGCTGGAAACCATTGATAGCCCGAAAACCCGCTAACGGTCAACGTAGCGCTGTCCCCTTCGCAAACAGACAAAGTGTCCATTCCGATTTCGAGGACAGTGCTGGGGATGGTACTGAAGGTGATTTCATCGGTCTGCGTCCCACCGCATAGATCGGTCACGGTGACAGAGTAAGTGCCTGGTTGCCAAGCGGTTAGCGTTTGTTCAGTACTATTGTCGTACCAAAGATAACTAGCAAAACCGCTTCCCGCATCCAATTCGGTCACGCTGAAATCGCAGGCGGAGATGTCGGGGCCAAGTTCAAGTACGGGTGGCGTGTAGTTCACGGTGAAACTGGCGATGTTGTTGGTGAAATCACATTCCTGCGTAGTGGTATTCGGAAAATCGGTGGCAAGGTCGAACGGCGTCGGAGTAGTTCCGTCGTCGTTCACGACAGCGAAGATTTGCTGGTTGGGTGGCAACGGCACGGATAGTGTGAACTGCTCACAAGTACCGGGAAGAACCTGTTTATCCAATTGGATAGTAGCCAGCAAGCTGGCATTAGTGTTAGTCGGGTTGTTTTGGTAAAAACTGATGGGTGTCCCTTGCGGCAAAGCCACACTGTCTGCGTTGCAAACCTCGAAGTTGACCAACATGCTGTCACCATTGCACTGGGCTGATATGTTTTGCAAAAAAGCATCTGGCGTGGTATTGATTGGGAGGCCATTGGCGCAAGTGTCAACACCAGTTTCCGTGCACTCACAACCGGGGAAATACGTCGTTTGCAACTGCACATCCACAGGTGAAAGGTTGGCATTGCTCCAAGTGTAAGGCGTGTTGACATTTGTAAGCAGGTGCTGGCCATCGTAGGTATTGGTCACGTTGTTGACCGTGACGGTCAAGTCGTCAAGGTTGGTACAGCCAGGGCCAATCGCTTCACCTTCCAGCGAAATCTTGCCGAGCATGATGTCGCCGGAAGCATCAATCTGGTTAGAGCGGCCCACGAAATATATGAAGCCGTTCTGATAGGCAGCATATTTCCCCCAGTCCCCATTGATGTTTTTGATGGTTTTAGCCCAAATAAGGTTGCCTTGCTTGTCCACCCTGATGATGAAAAATTGGCTTTGCCCGTTGCTGTTTAGGATGTGGTTGCCCTGCATGATGTAGCCATCAGGTATCGGTATGAAAGAGCCGCTGAATTCCGTATTGCTATTTGGGATATTGTAACGCTTAGCCCAGGCAAAATTGCCGTCAAGGTCTGCCTTCATCAGCAGGATTTCACCATCGGTAAAGGAGGAGCCGTTCAAATCGCCACGACCGTATGCAATGATGGAATCGTTTTCAATCAGGTTTTCATAAAAATAAGTGCGAGCCGTTTCACTCAAGCTGTTGAAATAGAATCGGGTCCAGATTTGAGTCCCGGTCAGGCTGAGCTTGGACATGGCTGCCCGAATATCCCCAAGGCCTCCATTCCGCTGAACCCCTACCGTGTAAATGGCACCATTGTAAACCTTGCCAGCCAGAAAGTGGTCTGTCGTGCCGTAGTCGAATTCCTTTATGGCCACTAGATTCCCAGTGTTCCGCTCTATTTCCATGTACATGTTGTCGTCGTTCACCATGCCAAGCACGTAGTAGTTGCCACCAGTCGATTTTTCCAAAAGCACTTCCAAGCGGGCAAAACTGACAGGAAACAATTTTTGCCAAATGATAGTCTGGGTTTGAAGGTTGAATTTGAATAGGTAGGAGTTATTGGTGGTGTTGAGTTGGTCCCTGCCCGTAGCCACCAACATACCATCCGAATCGAGCATCATTTCAAAAATGAAGTCATTCCCGCTGGTGAAATCAAAGGTTTTTGACCAGATAATTTCGCCACCAGGTGTAGTCAGCATTAGCAAAGAAGCATTAGCGTGATTGCCGCCGATGAGGATATTTCCATCAGGCAAGGTGAGAATAGCATGAGTAAATTCAGTGGTATTCGATTCCCCAAGGCTCTCGATGTAGGAGCCATTGCAGCCGTCGTTGGAATTGGTGCATTCGCAACTGGGGATGTCATTCAGTGGGAGGTTAGCGTCTTCGGGGCTATGCGAAACATTTAGATAGGGATAGGCTGTACTAAACGTATTAGGAGCTAGTGTCCCCTCGTAGGGATTGGGAATATTTTGCTCAATAAGCGTGATGTCTTCAATAAGTGGACAATTGGCATTATTGACTTGGCCATTTAGGGCGATTTTACCAAAAAGAAGGTCGTTATTTAGCCCTGAATCATATTGGGTTGTTTGAGTCGAGAAAACCACAAAATTGCCATCTACCAAAATACCTCTCTTAGGAATGGTGAGTGCCGATCCAGGCATTGAAGTGTTTATTTTTTTTGCCCAAATGACATTTCCCTGCTTGTTTAAGCGAGTAATTAACATTTGGGTAGTAGTGCCTCCTTCGGCAAAAGTACCCTGGACTATGTATCCATCCGGAATCGGGATAATTGTGAATCCACCCGTATTGGTGGCTCCTCCTACAGCGTAACTTTTTGCTAAAATTAGGTTTCCATTGAGGTTGGTTTTGTAAAAAAGCAACTTAAAATTGTTCGTATAATCATCCGTTAATGACCCCCTCCCCACGTTTACAATTGTGTCGTTTTCAACTAATAAGTCCAAATTATATAATCTGGCAGATTGAGCGGGTGACCGCAAATGTGTTTTTGTCCATATTCGGTTACCATTTAAGTCGAATTTGGACAAAGTGGGACGTATTTCATCAAGCCCACTTCCAGGCCTTGCTACTCCTGAAAAATAAATAGCATTATTGGTAATGAAATTGCCAATTAATACATCAGTGTTGCCGCCGTAATCCGATTGCGATTGCCAGTTGACAGCTCCAGTGTTTTTATTTACCTCTGCAATATATTCGTCAATTGCATTGGTGGCATATCCATAAAAAACATAGTTTCCTGAAGCAGGAACCTGATAGACTTTGTTGAATACTACCAGTGATGGATTTGTTATTTGTTTCTCCCATAAGACGCCACCTGACTGCCAATTTATTTTGAATTGGACGTTGGAGTTGCTTGAATTTAGTTGGTCACGGGCCGAACCAACTAGAAACCCTTGGTCATCCACCATCATGCAACTAATAAAGTCATTGCCATTTGTGAAATCATAGGTGCGTTGCATCAAAATATTTCCCGAAGGATCAAGCCGCATGATTAGTGACTTGCTACTTGCCGAACCTGCCAAAAAGTAGTTTCCTGTACCATCAGGTACCATGTAATAACTCTCTTCATTTTCTCCTTGGTTGCCAATGCGTCGTACGAAACTGGATTCACAATCTCCATTTGTGGTCGGCTCTAAAACAAAAACCAACTGGCACAACTGTTTGGTGCAAAGGCCATTTCCAGCTTCCAAGCAGATATTGTACTGGCCCGTGGAGCTGAATATATTTGAAAAATTGGCAGCATTGCCAGCCATTGTTCCATTCACAGTCCAAGCGTAGCTGTTGGCGGCAGTGGAGTTGTTCGTGAAATTTACGGTTTCACCAGGAGTGGCGTAAACGTTGCTTGTTGAAAATGAGGCGGTTACAGGACAAACTACTTCGATGGTTAAAGTCTTTTTACTACTACAATTCGGGTCGCCATTCTTTGCATCAAGCATGATTTCAAAGTTGCCGAGACTGTTGAAAGTGTAACTGGGATTGGTTGCTACGGCAAACTGCGTCCCATTTACCGTCCAAATGTAGTCGGTCCCACCAGTGGTTGTATTCGTGAAATTTACAGTTCCACCTATGTTCACGGTCATAGCGCTAGCAGAAAAATTAGCAGTGATGGGACTCAAGCAAGGGTCTTGGCAGGAAATGGAATTGAGTAGGCTCTCCCGACCATTTTCGATGAAAAAAGCCATGCGATCGGCCTGGCCTTGGGTAAAGCCGTTTCTACAGGGCTTGTTGTTATAGTCCATGTAATCCCAGTTTATGTCATTTTGGTCAGTCATGAAGCCAGATTGAGCATCTGTATTGCAAGAGTTGATAATTGCAGAACAGTCGCCGGGCGGGGAGGTGGTGCTGTCCGGAGGTGTATCGCAAACGTGGTCGCCATCCATCAGGCAGTCAACATTGTAGCAACCACCCTCAAACGTATGATAGAGCCCAAGGTAATGCCCCATTTCGTGTACTAATGTGGAGTGGCCATTGCCAATATCGGGTAGTAGGCTGCCAAGCATCACCACGCCATCATCTGGGTCGCCATGCGAACTTGGAAAGTGGGCATAACCAGCGATATTGCCAGCCTCAATGCTACGGACAAGCCATATGTTAATATATTCCAATGGGTTCCATCGGATGAGGTCTTTCATTTGAATTTCCGAATCGAATGTGGAATTGGTAAGAGGGGAAACGACTCGGTTAATGCCCGTTGTTGCATTGCCGTTAGGGTCACGTTTTGCTAGGCAAAATTGGATTTTTGTGTCAACGCCTTCGTTCCCACCGTAATAGTTGATGTTTGCGTAAGCATCGTTTAGGTTATTCAATGCCGTGAGCACTTGGGTATCCGTGATGTTTTCAGAGCCATTCTGGTGGATGATGTGGAAAACAACGGGGAGTGTGTAGTCAGCCATTTTTTGGTGACTATCTCCTTTTTGGTGAGCCTCAGCCGCAAGGTGATCCAACTGTAGTTGCAGCTGTCGTTTTTCTGGATGTTGGCGAAAGCGCAATTCCGTTAGAATTTGTTCGCCACATTCCTGTGGAGCGTCGGTCATGGCCGTGGTTTCGGGCAAATGTTGCTTGACTGCGCTGTTTTGCAGCGTTAAAAAGAACGGAACAAGATAGGTGAAGAAGCGTAGCATGAAATTGATTTTAGGTATTGAATTGGGTTTGCGTCAAAAGTTGACGAGTTTTGCGATTCATAGCAGTTGCAAAAAAACAAAATCTTTTTAAGATTACATGGGTGTCATCAAACGGCAAGGTATTAAGCAGAGCGTGGTAACATATATGGGAGTCGCCATCGGAATGGTGAACGTGCTTTTTGTTTATCCTGCTTTTTTGAAAGAAGACCAAATTGGCATCATTTCCTATGTGCGTGAAACAGCAGCTATGCTTTCCCTTTTTGTGTTTCTTGGGAGTGCGGATTTAATCGTCCGTTTTTTTCCTCATTTTAAAGATGATGCCAAGAAAAACAACGGCTTCCTTTTTATAATAACGGCCATACTTACATTGGGCTGTTTGTTTTTTACCATACTTTGTCTGATATTTAAGCATAGGATTTATGATTTTTATGGGGGAAAAGAAGAGCCATTATTATACCTGCAATTTGCTTTCTTGATATTGCCATTCACTGTCTTAATAGCTTTCGGTAACCTATTTTCTACTTATGCTGCGAATTTTCAACGAATAGTCGTGCCAGCCATATTCAATGAATTTTTCCCTAAAATTGGTGTTCCATTATTGGTGCTCGCATTTTACAAAAATTGGATTTCATTTGAATATATCATGTACGGTTCGCTTTGCATTTATGTAGCCGTTCTTTTAGGGCAAATATGGTATTTGAATTACCTGGGTAAACTGCACCTTCGACCCGATTTTAGGCAATTAAATGCAAGCGTCATTAAGGAAATGTCCAAGTTCAGTTTGTACGGTTTTCTTGGAAGTTTGGGGAGCCGTTTCTCTTCTGAGTTCATCAATTTTTTCATGTTGGGCACTATTTCAACCTTGGCAAATACAGGTATTTATACCATTGCTTATTCGATATCCAATGTTATTGATGTGCCTCGAAAAGCAATTTCCCGGATTGTTTCGCCATTAATTGCTGATAAATTCAAAGAAAAAAAACTGGACGAAATCGAAGATATATATCATAGAACTTCACTGAATCAACTTATAGTTGGATTATTGGTGTTTCTTTCCATCTGGGTTTCTATTGACCAGATATTTCAAATAATGCCCAATGGGGAATCTTTTGCAACAGGAAAATATATTGTGCTTCTTCTAGGTCTTGCCCGAATTGTTGACATGATGACAGGTGTCAATTCTGAAATATTGAGCTTTTCAAAAGATTACCGATTTAATTTCTATTTGATACTTTTTATGGCAGTGGTGCACATATGCTCCAATTTATTTTTTATAAAAAACTATGGCCTCATTGGCGTTGGAATTGCTACGCTCACCACGCTCACGCTTTTTAATTTAGCAAAATATGTCGTATTGAAATGGCGACTAGGTATGCAGCCATTTACAAGAGCAACTGCTTTAATATTGGGGGCGGCAGGTATCGCTTACTTCTTTTCAAGTTTGATACCCTTAACACATTTAGCATTAATTGATGCAGCTATACGCTCAGGTTTATTTGCCTTTTTATTTGTCTTGCTAATTCTATGGCTTAAAATAGCACCTGATGTTACGCATTTGGCAAACAATATGGTTGAAAATGCTAGGAAATATTTCTAATGTATAGTGAAGGTAGGATGATTTCAACTTAAAATATTCGTAAAAATATAATCTACCTCACAGGCAGTTAGTCTGTTCGAAAATATTCAGTACGATTTAACTGGACTACTCTCAAATTCCAAAACCGGACGCTTCCAGTAGTCCGCCACTCGCTACATTTGTCCCAAGAAAAACAATTTTCATGAAAAAATCCGACCTAAGCTGGGCTCCCGGCTACTTCAATACCTACATCAACAAGGTTCCTGATGTTGAACTGACCGAAGCCTTCGCTCAAAGCATTTCAGAACTTCACAATCTGGACATGGCCAAGTTGCGCAGCCTCGGCGATCAAGTGTATGCTCCCGGCAAATGGACGGTGCGTGACATCATCCAGCATCTCAGTGATTGTGAGCGGGTCTTCGCCTACCGTGCACTCCGTTTTGCGCGCAACGATAAGACCCCAATGCCAAGCTTTGATGAAAACCTATTTGCTGAAACTGCTGGTGCCAATACTCGCCCATTGGAGCAAGTGCTGGAAGAGTTGAAGCTAGTAAGGGCGAGCACCATTGCCTTGTTCGATACTTTCAGCGATGAGTCACTGCTAAGAACTGGCGTGATGGCTGGGATGGAACTACCAGTTTTGGCACTTGGGTTTACGTTAGCTGGCCACCAAATCCACCATTTTGACATACTAGTGGAACGGTATTTCCCTCTGCTTAATGCTTAATTTTTGCCATGAAAACTAAAAACTCCCGCACCGAAGGCAGCCGTTACTACCCGAAACGCTACGATTTTGACCCCAACTCCCGAAACGCCATCTTGGATGAAGGCTTGGTCTGTCACGTATCGTTCTTGGTTGATAATCAGCCGTTTATCATCCCTACTAGCTACTGCCGGGTGGACGATACCATCTATTTGCATGGCTCTGTCGGGAGCCATTTTTTCATGCAAATGGCAAAGGGTATCCCTGTTTGTGTGGCAGTGACGCATGTGGATGGACTGGTGCTGGCCCGCTCCGTTTTTCACCACTCCATGAACTACCGCTCGGTGGTAACCTTTGGCAAAACACGCTTAGTTGAGACCGAGGAGGAGCGCTGGTTGGCTGCAGAAAAATTCACAGAGCATGTTATCCCTGGTCGTTGGGAGGAGGCTAGGCAGCCAAACAAATCTGAATTGAAAAAGACCATGTTCATCGCAGTAGAAATAGAAGAAGCCAGTGTAAAATACCGAGCGCACGGTGTGGTTGATGATGAGGAGGATTTAGGGATGGGTATTTGGTCTGGCGTCATTCCGCTAAAACTTGCGCCGCAACAAATAGAATCGGATGAGGCGGGCATTGCCAATGTTAAAATGCCTGATTATGTGAAAAATTATCAGCGATGAATCCTCATTTTCATAATTTCCAAATGAAGCTATCGCCCAGTTCATGAAATCACCTTCCTTGGCCAACTGGCTTACCCTGATCTTTTTATCCTTGATTTGGGGCAGTAGTTTTATCCTCATCAAAAAAGGTTTGCAGGGCTTTGGCTTCGTGGAAGCGGCTAGCATCCGATTAATGGCTGGTGGCTTGGTTTTCTTGCCATTTGGGATTTATCATGCCAAAAACATTCCTAAAAAAAGTTGGCCATACGTGGTGCTGGTGACGTTTGTTGGCATGTTCATTCCCGCTTTTTTGTTCTGCTTAGCGCAACAACATGTGCAGAGTGCCGTGGCTGGTATCATGAATGCGCTGACACCAGTTTTTACTTTTGTTTTCTCCATTTTTTTATTCAAAAAAGCTTACCGGCTGAGCCATGTTGCTGGCCTGTTGTTAGGTTTGGTCTGTGCCACCATGCTTATCGTTGAACGGTCGGATGATGCTTTTTCTCTGAATATCTATGCAGGGCTGATAGTATTGGCTACGATATGCTACGGTCTAAATATCAATTTGGTCAAGAACTTCTTGGGAGATGTTTCGTCTGTGGCGCTTTCAACGGTGTCGGTATCCTTGGGGGGATTCTTTCTTTCTTGTTCATCTTTTTGCCACGCCATGAACATTACGTCATGACGGAAGAACGCTGGCTGCCGCTGGGGGCGCTGGCCTTGTTGGGTGTTATGAGCACCGCATTGGCACAACTATTTTTTTACAAATTGATAAAAAACACCTCGGCCATTTTCGCCAGTTCCACTACTTATATCATTCCTATCGTGGCAGTGATGTGGGGGCTGCTGGACGGGGAGGTTTTTCATTGGGTACATGCTATTAGTATTGCCGGTATCCTGACGGCAGTGGTGCTGATACGTAAGGAATAATCACTGTTTTTTTACTTCCTTCAACATTTTCCGCACATCATCCACCCGCTGTTGGAACACGATTTCAATACGGCGGTTCATGGAGCGGCCGTCTTCAGTTTCATTGGAGGTTTTTGGTTCAAAATCTCCCCGACCTGCCGCCGTAAGTTGTACCCCATTCATGTAAAAATCATGGGTCAGCATCTCCGTCACTGCAACCGCACGGCTGGAACTAAAGTCGAGGCGGTTCTTGAATCCCTTCATTGCCGACTGGCTGTCTGAGTGTCCTACGATTTGAATTTGCAGCTCTGGGTGGTTGTTGAGCACCCTTGCAATTTTTTCTACAACGGCATTTGCCGTCTTCGAAAACTGGTCAGTGCCAGGTTTAAAAAGCTGCCGCTCTGAGACCACCAAATAACCTTTATAGTCCTTGTGTTCATAGCTGAAATCACGAGGAGGTGCATCTTGAAATGCTGCTTTGAATTCGTTCAAAATTGCCTCTATGCCATCTTCCTGGCTCTGCATGGTAGTACCTAAATTGCTGATAACTTGTTCTTTGTCAGCAATTTGTGCATCTCTTGTCCGTATCTCTTCATTCAGCGATTGTTGGGTGGAGGAAGACTGTTTCCCAAGTCTTTCAATTTCCTTTTCCAGTTTTTTTATTTCTACGACCTGCTTGTCATAAATTTCTCGCAACCCATTTCCTTCGCCTGTTTTTTCCGCAACTTTTAATTTCAGTTGTCCGACTTCACGGCTTAGCTCCAAGTTTCGCACATTCAGCACATAGGAAAGACTGTCACGGTTAGCCATCTCTCTTCGAAATTTTTTCTTGCCAACGCAACCTGTGTTAGTTGTGAGAATAAGTAAAAGCAGCATCCCCAGTGGGAAAAGGTATTGAAATTGAATTTTCATTTTTTAAAGCTGAAATTATCAAAAAACAAACCTGCCAGCGTGTCTTCGGTGGCAGGTTTTTAGGAAGCATTGGCTGGGTGAGACACCCAGCCAATGCTGAATTTTTGGGTTTACTGGAGCCTGAAACTAGCAGCTCCCAGCAGGCCAATGTCTGTGTAGACAGCAACCCGGTAATATCCACTTTTCAGCTTGTCTTCCAACTCATGGGTGAATGTGAGACGCTGATTTTCTACAATGTCAGTGTCCTTTTTCTGCACAGCTTGGATATCCTGTGTTTGCCCATTGACAGTCACCTGTGCTTGAATCGGGTTAGCATATTTGATTGGTGTGCCCTTATCATCGGTGATGACAAGGTAAAGCGGCCGCAAGCCTCGGTATTGTTGTTTGACATCTGTCAAGTCGAAGCTTATGAGAATGCGACGAGCACGCCCAGCTTTTGCAGTAGCTTTTGGCCTTTTCCGCTCTACTTCTACCCGGAAGGCACTGGCTTTGAAATTGGCTAGGGTCAGCTTCTTCATTTCATCCTGCATGGTTTTGTTCAGGGTCGCCAAAGCGTCGTTCTCGCCTTTTGCAGTGGCAAGGTCGTTGGTAAGCTGGCCTGTTACCATGCGCAGGCTGTCATTTTCTGATTGAAGGTCTTTGATATTGCCTTCGAGCTGCATCTTGGCCTTCAGCAATTCCTCAATTTGGGACTTCAGGTTGGATGTCTCGCTGGCTCGCTGTTTTTTAATCTTCGTAATGGCAGCAGATTGCGAAGCAATGGTAGATTCTGCTTTGTCTACTGAGCCTTGCAGGTTTTTATTTTCTTCGGCAAGTGTGACATAAGCCGTTTGAAGGCTGTCAACTTGGTGCTGCAGATTATCCCGCAACCCAGACAGGTCGCCTACCTGCCCGGTCAATTCTTCGTTTTGAGATGCAAGTTCATTTTTTGCACTGTTGGCTTTGTAACCCCAAACTCCCAAGCCAATGAGGCCAAGCAACAAGAGGATAACGAGTATTAGCAAACCTTTTTTAGCGTCCATTTATACAAGGATTTAAAGTTGAAGGTGAAAAGATTGAATGGATAATTTTAAGTGCCCGTAAGCTAGGAAAATAAAAGCAAAAATAGACTTGATGTTGTGTTGGACAAGGCCGTAACATTGATTTTCACCAAATTTTAATCAAGATTAAAACGCTAGTAGTGCGTCAGCTTGCTTTTCAAGCGCCATCAATGTGCCTGGGTCGGTGATGGTTCCGTGATCATCCATCAACTTTTCGATGCTGGAAATTGGAAGGATTTGAGGCAAAACGATAGTGCCAACATGGTGCAGGATTCCAGTCAGTTGGTCAATGCCCCTCAGGTTACCTGCTCTGCCTGTCGCCACCCCTACCAGCGCTGCTTTTTTGCCTGCAAAATTGGCTCGGTAGTCACGTATGGAGCATGCATCAAGGAAGAGCTTTAGCGCTCCAGGAAATCCACCGTTGTATTCAGGAATCACGTACACGAATTTTTTTGCAGGCAAAATATACTCGTCCTGTAAAGCAGCAAGGCTAGGGGTTTGGTGTTGTTTCTCGTACATGCTGGGATGAAACCAGTCATGGGCAATGTTAGCCAGACAAAGAAGTTTGACGGGTTCGTCAGTCTTGGCTGTGAGGAGGTCAGTGTAATGCTTCGCAAAATGCAAAGCCTCGCTGTGGTGACGGTTGGTACCAGAAATGACGGTTATCATATTGTTCTGAAGAAAAAAAAGCGGGGCTACTCCACTGGATTTTTAAATAAATTACCCTCAGAACAAGTTTTTTAACCAATGGTTTAGCTGCTTACCAAGCCTGACCTGGGTATGCACGTTGGAGGAACTGCATTTCAGCGAGAATGTAACCGAGGTGTTCAGAGTGCCTGCCATCCTTTCCACCCTTTTGCATCCAAATACCTTCAGGGGCGGTAAGGTTTGAGGCCGCCAGTACTTCGGAAATTTTGGCTGTTACTTCGGGTTTAATTTTATTTAAATCTACACCAATTCCTTGGCTGGCCAATTCTTTTTCGATTTCATTCGGGGTGATTAGCTCGCCTGAATAGGTCCAAAGCGATTCTATTGCTGTCTGCATTTTTGCATGGCTGACCTCCGTGCCATCGCCGAGTCGCTGCATCCATTCCGAGCTGAACCGAAGATGGTAGGTGATTTCTTTCAATGATTTTTCAGCAAAGCCAGAAAGCCATTCGTCTGTGCTTTGGGTCAGTGCCCGACACATATAAAAATGATAAGAATCGAAAATGAACTGACGGACAATGGTCTGGGCAAAATCGCCATTTGGCTGCTCAACTAATAACACATTTCGGAACTCCCAAACATCACGCAGATAGGCATAGTCGTCTTCGGTTTTGCTTACTCCATCGGAGCTTGCACCTTCTAACTCACCAACTCGTTGGTAGAGGCTCCTGGCTTGCCCCGTCAGGTCAAGAGCAATATTGGTGAGTGCGATGTCCAACTCCATTTCAGGGGCATGGCCGCACCATTCACCAAGGCGGTGGCCAAGAATGAGTGCGTTGTCAGCGAGTTGAAGCAGGTAGTTTTTCATAAAATACGAAGTTGGAAAGGAAAAATGGATTGACTGGGGCTCTCCATGTCAGTTCTCAATTAATAATACTACATGTGCGTTACCTCATTTGGCACTTCGTAAAATGTAGGGTGACGGTAAATTTTGTCCTTGGCTGGTTCGAAAAGTGGGTCAGAATCGTCAGGGTCTGAGGCAGTGATGTCCTTGGAAGCTACGACCCAGATGCTCACACCTTCGTTGCGCCGTGTGTAAAGGTCACGGGCATTCTCAACGGCCATTTCAGCATCGGAGGCATGAAGACTACCTACATGCTTGTGACTTAATCCGCTTTTGCTGCGGATGAAAACTTCCCAAAGTGGCCATTCATTTTTCATGTGTCTTCATTTTTAGATTGCTTGGTAAAAGCGTCGATGCAGTTTTAAGCTGCTTTAGCTGAGGATTCTGGGAGTTTGTCTTGTTCTTTCTTTGCTGCGTGAGCTACAGCCGCTTCACGCACCCATGCACCATCTTCATATGCTTTAATGCGGGCCTTAAGGCGCTGTTTATTGCATGGACCATTGCCTTTCACCACGCTCCAAAACTCTTCCCAGTCAATTTCACCGAAATCATAGTGGCCTCTTGCCTCGTTCCAGCGAAGTTTGGTGTCAGGAATGGTCAACCCAAGATATTCAGCCTGTGGCACAGTCACATCCACAAACTGCTGACGCAATTCATCATTGGACTTCCGTTTGATTTTCCACTTCATGGCTTGGTCTGAGTGGGTAGATTCACTGTCATGTGGTCCGAACATCATGAGAGAGGGCCACCACCAGCGGTTGAGGGAATCTTGAGCCATTGCCTTTTGTTCAGGCGAGCCATTCGCCATAGCAATCATGATTTCGTAGCCTTGGCGTTGGTGGAAACTTTCTTCCTTGCAAATGCGCACCATCGCTCTGGCATAAGGACCATAAGATGTACGGGTTAGCATGACCTGATTCATGATGGCAGCGCCATCTACCAGCCAACCGATGGCACCAAGGTCTGCCCAGTTCAAGGTCGGATAATTGAAAATACTGGAATATTTTGCTTTGCCAGCAAGGAGCTGCTGCACAAGATCATCGCGATTTGCGCCAAGGGTTTCTGCCGCAGAGTAGAGGTAAAGACCATGCCCTGCTTCATCCTGCACTTTGGCCAACAAGATGAGCTTCCGGCGGAGGGATGGTGCCCTAGTAATCCAGTTACCTTCAGGCAACATCCCTACGATTTCGGAATGAGCGTGCTGTGAAATCTGCCGAATCAAGGTCTTCCGGTAGGCATCCGGCATCCAGTCTTTTGGTTCTATTTTAATTTCTTCGTCAATTTTAGACTGGAATAACGCTTCAAGATTCAAGCTAGTCATAATTTGGTAAGGCTGAAGTAGAAAATACAATTTCCGTCCGCAAAGGTAATGAATTTTTGGCTACAAAAGCGAACAAGTGTTCGGAAAAATAAATTTTTATTTATTCAGTGATGCTATAAATATAAGACGCCAATTCTGTTTGTAATTCTGGAGTCATTGAATGTGGTGGGAAATGTATTTGAGGCTTAGTTTACTTTTTCAGAATAATGTTTGCGGCTAAGTGTTTATTTAACAAAATGATGAATTTATTTTTGCCAAATGGAAGTTCTGTTTACTTTTGTACCGTAATCCTCGCCACTTGGAAGCTCAATTTTTTGCTTAGTATATTGCTATTTTTTGTCATGTTATAGTAAATATGTGATATCTCCTCTTGATTTCAATTGCTTACCCAGATTTTTAAAATAAGTAGTAAAAGTTCATTGGCTTAGCAAAGCCATGGGATTTTTTTGCACTTGCTTAAGTGTAATTAATCTCTAATAACAATGTGGTGGTATACCACTTTGATAAAATTTTTGTTTACGATGAGCAGTCGTAAATGGGTTAATTGTTCGTTTAAACTAGAATCTTCTTAATCGCATGACAAAACAAAATAACAGTCAGGTAGAAATGGTCAATCAGTTGGCCTTTAGACTAAGAGAAATGGGCGTGATACACTTAAACCTAGATGATGAACCGATGTCCGACAGGCGCATCATAAATCTGGAAGGTAGGGAAGTGCTTAATTTTTCTTCATGTAACTATGTCGGCCTAGAGGCTGATGAGCGACTTAAGCGTGCCGCAATCGATGGTATTGAAAGATTTGGAACGCAATACTATTGTGTTCGTGCCTACACTTCATTGAATTATTATGAAGAATTGGAAGCACAAATGAAACAGATATTTGGATTTCCAGCGATTGTGATGCCTACAACAATGTTAGGCCACCTTTCTTGTTTGCCATCTTTGGTCAGTAGTAATGATGCTGTAATCTTGGACCACCAAGTTCACACTAGTGTCATAATGACTTCTAAAATTTTGAAGGCTAATGGCACTCATCTTGAAATGATTCGCCATAATAGGATGGACTATTTGGAATCCAGAATTCAGAAGCTGAAACAAGATTATCGGAAGATTTGGTACCTGGCAGATGGTGTTTACTCGATGTATGGAAATTTTGCACCTATGGGTGATTTGTACGAGTTAATGAACAGATATGAACAATTCCATTTATACATCGATGATTCTCATGGAATGAGTTGGACAGGAAAGCATGGTTCAGGTTCTGTTTTGGAGCGTATGCCATTTCATCCTCAATTGATTTTGACCACTTCATTGGGCAAGGCATTTGGGGCATCCGGTGGGGTAGCCGTTTTTCATGATCAACATACTCGAGAACTGGTAAGGAATACTGGGAGTCCACTTATTTTTACGGGGCCGCTTCAACCTGCTACTTTAGCTGCTGCCGTTGCCTCTGCTAAGATTCACCTTAGTGATGAGATCGTTGGGATGCAGGAAAAGCTAAAATCAAACGTTGACTATTTTACTGCTAAAGCAAAGTCTTTGGATTTGCCATTCATTAGCAAAGGTGATACACCCATCTTTTTCCTTGGAGTTGGGCGATTTGAAGTGGGTGGTAAACTGGTCAAGGCACTCCTTGATGCTGGCTTCTTCTCATGCATCGCATGTTATCCTAGTGTCCCTTATAATAATACCGGTATTAGGTTCTTGTTGACACTAAACCACTCAAAAGCAGATATTGATAACCTGCTTGAAACAATTGCGCAGTTATTGCCCGGTATTCTGGCATCAGAAAATTTTTCTGTGGAACAAATTATGAAAGCCTTTAATAAGGAGTCAATTTATTACGATAAAAATTGATTTGCCTAATTGGCAGAAATATTGCACTACTTGCATTGAGAACATCAAAAATCAATTGAGAGTAGATGCAGAGTCTAAATAGAATTATGAATTTTTTAGCGATGAAGTACGACTATTACTTCATCGCTAAAGAATTGACTCATTCTCCGCTAAGCCTCCGGAAAGCTCGTGTACTTGTTTTCATCCACTTATTTTTAATATTTATTGCCTTTTCCTTTGCAGTTGCAAATGCTTTTTATCCAAGTGTTGATAGCCCAGCAACTTTGCTAGGGGTGCTCATCGGGTTGATTCTAACCTTCATTTTTAAACGATTTGGCAATTTTTGGGTTTCAGGCAATTTGCTAGCATTTATCCTATTTCTACTTTTCCTTGAATCTGTATTTGCTACGGGGGGGCTGTACTCTGACAACTTGTTGTGGATGATGGCAACGCCGCTAGTTGCTTTGCTTTTTGCCAATTCCAGATCTGGTATGGTATGGTTGGCAATCCTAATTGGAGTTACAATTTATTTATATGTTTTAGATATCCAATCACCTGGCTTTTATAAGAGCCAAACTGAAAGTTTGGATGGACTTTATTACCTCATCACTTATTGTGGTTTATTTGTTATGTTGATTGGCATCGTTCTCATTTTTGCTACCGGCCAGTCAATGATCATCCGAGCATTGGATGAAAAACAAAAGGAACTCTCCAAGCAAAAGGCCGAACTCTCCCGGCAAACTCAGGCGCTAATTGAAGCCGAAGAAAAACTAACAGCCATCAACAAGGAACTTGAACAGTTTGCTTATTCAGCCTCACACGACTTGAAGGAACCCCTCCGCATGATTGGTAGCTATGTAACGCTCATCAAGCGAAAACTAGGTGTTGACCTTGATGAGAGCACACAAGAATACATGGGATTCATTACTGGAGGAGTGAGCAGAATGGAAAAAATGCTGAACGACCTGCTTCAATATTCTAGGTTAGGGCGAAATTCAGAGCAACTGAAAGATTATGACCTCAATGATACACTTTTGGTCGTGATGCAAAACTTGATGACTTCCATGGAGCGAACCGACACAGCTATCTACAGCAATAAACTACCAGTTGTACGTTCTTCCTCTGTGGAAATGATTCAGCTTTTTCAGAACCTTATTGCGAACTCAATCAAATTCCGTAAGCCAAATACGGCACCGGTAATCGGCATTACTTATCATGAGGAATCGGAGCAGCACCGATTCATGTTCATGGACAACGGTATTGGTATTCCAGAAAAAAGCCGTCAATCAGTCTTCAATATCTTTGAAAGATTGCACTCCATTCAGGACTATGAAGGGAGTGGCATTGGCCTCGCAACTTGTAAGAAAATTGTGAACAACTTAGGAGGCACCATTTGGGTAGAACCTGAAAAACTAGACGGCACTACGTTTGTTTTTACAATACCAAAGACAAAAGACAACTAAGCATTCGAAAGTATGAGTACTTCAATCAAAAGAACTTCGACCCACCGCATCTAGATTGATACCGCTGTAATAATTCATATTGATGTCTTTTCTCCACTTTACAAAATAAGTTATTTGGCCTGTGTGATAAGAGAAGTGTTCGATTACATGAACTAGCACACTTATGCCATTTTCCGTAAAACCCTGTATTTCAACGGTCTGTAGTAGCTGCTCGGCAGTTAACTTATTTAGCACCTTGTCCACTTCTTCCATCAATTCATCCAAGTGCCTGACTAATACGGAAGTTGGAAATGGTCCCCGCTCGTCAAATTCTTGTTTTCTCTGACGGTTATCGGTATAGCCTCCCAACCCACTCAACAGCCACTGACGAACATTTCCACAAAGGTGTAGCACCAGATTGCCGACACTGTTGCTGTTTTCATTGGGTCGGTACCATATTTCTTCAGTGTTTAATTCAGACAGACATTTCTTGATGCGAGGCAAGTTTTCTTCTATCAACCTTCGGTGCGCTTCACGAACAAGCAATTCTCGATATTCCTCCATCTTTGAATTATTAATTTAGGACACAAGATTAAAAAAAAGAACCCACCTCGTCCCGATTTTTATGTTTTGAGCTACCTTTCGGCTTTGGCTTTTGAGGCTTAAAAGTTGGTTCAATTACATAAGTATTTGATTGTCAACAATAAAAAATCTTTTCGATGATGAAAATATTTAATCTATTGATGCTTGTCATGCTCTTTGCATCTTGTGATCCTTATCATTTTGATGAAACCGTTTTTATTGAACTGAAAAAAGACCCCTGCTTTGGGGTTTGTCCGGTTTACAGTTTTAAAATTGAAGGAAAAGGTATTGCGAGCTTTACAGGGATGCGAAATGTGGAGAAGGAAGGAGAATGGAGCCGACAGCTATCTCCTGATGAAACCAATGCCATTTTTTCTGCCTTTCAGCAAAGTAAATTTTCAGAATTCCAGGATGAATATACTTCGCAAGTGACGGACTTGCCTACTACCTGGATCACCTACCACGACGGTGCAACTACAAAAACAATCAAAGACTACTACGGCTCACCTGCTGCATTGAAGGACTTAGAGAAAATGGTTGAAACTTTGGCTGAAGAGGATACAGGATGGGAAAAAAAGGAAGAACCATCTGCTTCTCCAGAAATTAGGAATTGATTTTTATATTTTTGTTATGACTACATTTTTCACCAACCGCTACCTGTAATGTCGGCAGAACCTGACAATCACGAAAGCAATCCTAGCTATCTCGACAAAGGAATTGACATTCTGCATCAATTCATCGGTACACTTCTCATGCATAAAAAAGCCGTTGAATTTATCCGAGAACAAAAACCTTGGCGAGGTATCCAGCAACTTGGTTGGGTGCTTTGGGCGATGATCATTGCTGGGGCTATACTTAGCTATCAATTTTACCAAGAAATAGTAGCTAAAATTCAGCAATTCCATTCCGAACAACTGACGTTTTCTGCCAGTTTGGCATCAGTTTTTTCTATAGAAAAGCTAGCTTGGGTTGTACATGGCAGCCGCAAGTACCTCATTATGATTGTAATGGAACTGGTGGTGTTTTACATCATCCAGCGGACGCTTGAGATACGAACAGGGCGTAAGCCAACGCTCACCACCAAGGCTTTTATCGATGCTGAATTTCGCATACTTTCTTCCACAATTTTGGCTTGGGTCTTCGAAACTTTCACCCGGTTCATGGTGGTCAACTTGGCTTTGGGGATACTGGGAATTGAATGGTTGAAACAACCCGCCGGTTTTCTTATCCAATGCTATTTTCTTGGTTTTGCGATGGTAGACAATTACCACGAATGCTTTGAACTTAAGGTTTCACAGAGCGAGCGGCGTACCCGGAAAGTGGCAATTGGGGTAGCTCTGGGCACCGGAGTTGTTACGCAAATACTAATGTACGTGCCAATCTTGGGTGCATTTGCTGCATCAGTGATTTGTGCGGTGGCCGCTACACTGGCAATGGAACGCTTTGCTCCAATTTCAGAAGCAGAACATTTATTACTCCTTGCAGAGCAGCAAAAAAGAAAAGAAAAAAAGCCACGAGCAAAGCATGCCAGTGAGTAAGCTTCATGTATTTTTATTCCGAAAGTCGGTAAAACGCTCTGACCTGTCGAAGAAAAATGGCGTCGGCAAATTAGCTTTCGTAAACTTGAAACCTGATTTAAACAGCTGGAATAAAGGCGAACTGCCTAACGCCAATTTTCAAAAAATCTCAAAATGGAAGAATTTATCAAATCAGCAGCCGAAGGGCTTAAATCAAAAGTTATGAATGACTTCAAAGACGTAAAAAACGAACGTGAGAAACATGCAGAAACAGTTGTGCGGAACCACGTAATGTTCAGCATGGGTGCTGGCGCAATACCTGTGCCTGTTGCCGATGTATTGGCTGTCAGTGCTTCGCAATTGGATATGATTCGCCAGCTCTGCAAGGTTTACGACATCGATTTTAGTGAAACCCAAGGTAAGGCCATTGTCAGTTCATTGACCACATCTACCCTGGCCAGGATGGGAGCAAAAAGCCTCTTAAAGTTCGTGCCGGTGGTTGGTTCTGTAGTGGGAGGGGTTGTGAATGCAGTGATGGCAGGTGCTTCAACCTATGCGCTTGGGCAAGTCTTCAAATCGCATTTCAGCACTGGCGGTACCATCCTCGATTTTGATGCGGAGCGTCTGAAAAAACTTTACAAAGAGCAATTTGAGAAGGGCAAAAAAGTAGCCGATGAACTTCGTAAGCAGCAGGAAGCTAAGCAAAAAGCTGAAGAAGCTGCCGGTGCTGCTGCTACAACAAGTGAAGAGGACTTTGTTCCAGATCCAGTAGCCACTACTGCCATTGATGCTGAAGCGGCAGCCGATGCCACCGTGCTTACCCGCCTTAAAGAACTAGGTGAACTCAAAGCGGCTGGTATCATTACCGATGCCGAGTTTGAAAAAATGAAAAAACGTATTTTAAAATAGAAAGGGAGAGCTTGGGTGATTAGGATGCTGAAATTTATTTTCAATGGCTTAATCACCCAAGCCCTCAAAATGGCATCCTTGCCACGGGCGCAGTATCCTGCCCCGCAAACTCACCATTTAAATACTTGTAGTATCCTGTCACTGCTATCATAGCGGCATTATCGGTGCAGTATTCAAAATTGGGAATATACGTTTTCCAGCCTTCCTTTTTACCTAGTGCCTCCAATCCATTCCGTAAGCCAGAATTGGCAGAAACACCACCAGCTATTGCAATTTCCTTAATACCAGTTTGGCGAACAGCTAGTTTCAGTTTCTTTAGCAAAATCTTTACGATGCGGTCTTGGACAGAGGCGCAGATGTCAGCCAAATTTTCATGGATGAAATTGGGATTTTCCTTGGTTTCTTTCCGGATAAAATAAAGTATGGAGGTTTTCAAGCCGCTAAAACTGAAATTAAGGTCAGGAACTTGAGGCTCTGGAAACTGGAAAACGGGTTGGCCAGTCTGCGCCAATTTATCGATCAACGGGCCAGCAGGGTAGTCAAGCCCGAGCATCTTTCCCGTTTTGTCAAACGCCTCCCCTGCTGCATCGTCGATGGTCTGCCCAAGCACTTCCATTTCCAAGTGATTTTTAACCAACACGATCTGAGTGTGACCGCCAGACACGGTGAGGCATAGAAAAGGTAAGGCAGGCTTGGGAGCTTCGGCAAAATGTGCCAACACATGTGCCTGCATGTGGTGAACTTCCAACAATGGAATATCGAGGCTGAGTGCCATCGCTTTTGCAAAGGAGGCTCCAACCAATAAAGACCCTATCAGCCCTGGGCCTTTGGTAAAAGCGATGGCCGAAAGTTCCTTTTTTGAAATGCCTGCATTGCGGAGCGCCATTTCAACTACTGGCAAAATATTTTCCTGGTGAGCACGAGAAGCTACCTCCGGCACTACACCACCGTACTGCTGGTGCACTGCTTGGCTTGCCACCACATTGCTTAGTATCTCGCCATCCTTAAGGACTGCGGCGGCGGTATCGTCACAAGAAGATTCAATGGCCAAAATAATTATTGTGCTCACCCAATAGATTTTTTATTTGTTTATTATACTTTTATGCCCTGAACGAATCTGCTCACTGCAGTAGAACTTACTGCAAACATAGCCTAAGCATTAAGAGGAACAAAAAAGAGATTTCAGCAGTAGCGCAAAACCCTAGTTGAATATTCAGCATGAATGCCTGATATTCAAAGCATTGTGAAAGTGTTCAGCTAATTTTTGCTGCTACAATCCATTCAATAACTTTATCCAAAACAACACAAGATGCTCGGTGCAAAATCAAAGCAAACAAACGAGAAGACCCTAACAGTAGTCGCAAACGCCTCCAAAGAATCGCAAGACACCTGTGTGGTGGCAGCGGGTACGACTATTGAGGGCAAGTTTAACTCAACTGAAAATGTACGGCTAGACGGTCAAGTTAAAGGCGAAGTTAAATGCGCACTCCGATTGGTGATGGGGGAAACAGGCCGAATTGAGGGCAATGTTCGCACTAAGGACGCCATCATCATGGGAACCATCGAAGGTGAGTTGATTGCCGAAGGATTGCTTCACCTTAAAAGTACGGCGGTTATTCGAGGCACTATCTCAGCCAAAAACATGACCGTAGATGAGGGAGCCCGTTATGTAGGGGAGTGTAAAATCGGGTAAATACCAACTTCCAATTTTATTTTGAAAAAAACACTAAGCGATACACCCTGATTTTGAAGATTTGCATCTATCAAAGCTGGGAAGGTCTGTAATTTTGGCTCGATAAGAAGAAAAGCAAGCCTATTCTTTTAAAAATCAAACTTCTCTCCTTTTCAAAACCGGATGAATACTTAAAATTGCGGCACGAAATGCCGTACAACTAAAAAAAACTTCTAACATTGCATCAAAACAAACCGGAATGAAAAAGAGAACGATTTTTAATGCGTTGATGTTCCTGCTCATCCTTGGCCTTGGGTTCATACTCTACAAGCAAATCCAAGAACCTATCGCTTTTCAGTTGACAAAAGAAAAACGGGAAAAAGCAGTGACAGACAAACTTGTCAAAATCCGTAAAGCACAGGAAGCCTATCGTGGCGTCACTGGTAAGTTTGCACCTTCCTTCGAAGCCTTGACAGAAACCCTTACAAATGGTCGTTTTACAATTGTCAAGGTAAATGGTGATGCAGATGACATCAACAAAGTGAAGATTACTTACGATACTTCTTATGTCAATGCGCTGGATTCCATCAAGACAATGGGCATTGATCTTACGGATATAGACCTTGTGCCTTATGGTGAAGGTGCAAAGTTTGAAATCCATGCCGACACGGTTACCTACCAATCTGCGCTAGTGGATGTGGTTCAAGTTGGCACACCTTATTCAACTTTCATGGGCGAGTTCAAGGATCCAAAATTCAAGAAGTACGATGAAAAGTACGACCCAAAGAAGAAAATCAAATTTGGCGACCTTAACAAGCCTATCTTAACTGGAAGCTGGGAGTGAGTTACGACATCCTCGAATCAGACTTCAACAAGAAATTATCAACTGCTTACCAACTGTCCATCCTAATTGGGATGGACAGTTTGGTTTATTTCGCTTTTGATACCAATAACAACAATGCCTTGTTGTTGAGGGCAATACCCTATGTTCAAATGCCAGGGACCGAGGGGTTTAGTCTGACAGATGAGCTTAAGAAAATTTTTGCGAGGGAAGACCTGCTCAGCTATCTTTTCCGAAGGGTGAAAATCACTATGCCGGATGTACAGCCAGTGCTCGTGCCAGCTCGTCTTTACAATGAATACGAGAAAACCACTTACTTCACTGAGCTAATGAGCCAAGGCCATTCAGACAGCATCCAGAATGATGAGGTTGAAGAATTGGCCCTCCAAATCCTGTATCCGACCGACCCTACCTTGATGGCGCTGTTGAAAAAACAATTCCCTACAGCAAAGTTCTACAACAACGCCACACCTTACCTGCTAGGTTGCCGCAAAACCATCGACGAGGAGCGCACCCACAACCTTTTTGTACATTTCACTAAAAAAAACATCTACATCTCGCTCTTCGACAAGAAGAACCTACAGTTTTCTAATTCCTTCAAATACCAAACGGCAGGTGATGTGCTTTACTACGTCTTGCTAACCTACAGCCAGCACAGCCTTGACCCAACGCAACAACCACTGAATATTTCCGGCCAACTACTCGAAAACGCAGAGGTTTACAAAACACTTTTCCGTTACATCGGTGAAATTCGGTTTGTACCATTTCCCAACTTCCTGAATTTTAGCCGAAAATTCAATGAAGTACCTCCACATTTCTACTTTGATTTATTCTCGCTGGCGCTTTGCAAGTAGTTGTCAGGAATCTACATTTTCTTAACCCATCTTTTATGCGCATCATTTCTGGCAAATTCAAAGGCAGGCGATTCAACCCTCCAGCCGATAAGTGGCCTACTCGTCCAACTACTGATGTCGCAAAAGAAGGTCTTTTCAATATTCTCCAGCATAGCCTCGATTTTGAAGACCTCAAAGTGCTGGACCTTTTTGGGGGCACTGGCAATCACAGTTACGAGTTCATTTCCCGTGGGTGCGAGGATGTCACCTACGTGGACAAATTTCCAGGTTGCGTAAAATTTGTGGAACAAACAGCTAAAGCGCTTGATATTCAGCAGTTTATTAAAATCGTAAACGCCGATGTGTTTAAATTCATAGAACGGTCAGTTGTAAAATACGATTTCATCCTTGCTGACCCACCTTTTCAAATGCCAGCCATCGAGACCCTTCCAAATTTGATTTTTGAAAAAAACATGCTCCACCCAGGCGGTCAATTCGTTTTGGAACACAACTACCTGCATCAATTTGAAATGCATCCCCGCTATGTACAGCAGCGCAATTATGGTGGCACTATCTTCAGTTTTTTTGAAATGCCAATTGATGCACAAGCTCAGGACTAACTCGTCACTGTCTTTTTAAGAAAGTCATTTGGTAGAAATAGCTGACCTCTATATCCAATGACGATTCTATTTTTTTGCTAAATTTGGGCATCCATCTAAAGGCGTTCCGTCGCTTTTTTCAATTAGCACTATTCTTCCCTCCGCCCAAAATTTTGTGATGAACAAAGCACTTTGCCTGCTTTTACCTTTATTGTTATTGGTAAATGCGGCTATTTCACAGTACACTTCCCTTGCCCCATTGCCAGAGGCTACCTCTAATAATGCCGTCGTCGCAGCTGTGTCAAACGGCAAAACCTACGTCTACTCCTTCTGTGGCATCGACTCCACCAAAGCTTTTTCAGGCATTCATCTCAATGCTTGGCGCTATGATTTGCAAGCCGACGAGTGGGCGTCCTTGCCACCGGTTCCCGATCCAGCGGGTGGAAAGATTGCCACCGCTGCCAGCCTCCTAAAAGGCAAGATTTATGTGACAGGCGGCTACCATGTTGCCCAAAACGGCAACGAAACGAGCAGCAACAAAATACATGTTTTTGACCCAGCTACCAGTGTTTGGTTGCCAGATGCCGCTCCAATTCCTACACCAATTGATGACCATGTACAAGCTACTTGGCGAGACAGTTTATTGTATGTCGTAACTGGTTGGAGCAACACGACCAATGTTCCCAACGTGCAGATTTTCAACCCAACGACCAATACTTGGCTGCCTGGCACTTCCGTTCCAAATAATACCAACTTCAAAGTGTTTGGTGCTAGTGGGGTCATCATCGGTGACACAATTTATTATGCAGGTGGTGCCCGTACTGGCTCGAATTTCCCTGCCACCAGTTTTTTCCGCAAGGGGTTTATCAACCCGGACGACCCCACTCAAATTGAATGGACTGGCTATGATTCTCCTGCCGCAAAAGGTTATCGCATGGCTGCTGCTACTTTTGGCAGCCGACCCATTTGGCTTGGCGGCGCTGATGTCACTTATAATTATGATGGCATAGCCTATAATGGTTCGGGCGGCGTTGTTCCCCTCAACAGGACGACCCTTTACGACCCAGCTAATGACAATTTTTTCCAAACCAACGGAAATATACCTGCTGTAATGGACCTTCGTGGCGCTGCGCAAATAGCTGACAATGTGCTGATTATCGTGGGAGGTATGACCGCTGGCCAGCAAGTGACAAACCAAGTTTGGCGGCTATCGCTTGATGACTTGACCGAGGTGAATGACACGACCAGTGACGCTGATTTTTTTAATGTTTACCCAAATCCAACGTCAGGTGGCTTGACCGTTGAATTTCCCGGTAATTTTGAATTGGAAGTTTACAACCAATCCGGCCAACTTATGATTTATGAAAAAGGAGAAGGGGGAGTACATTTTTTTACCCATGAACTACCGACAGGCATGTACTATGTAGACTTGTTGGCAGAGGATGGATGGCGGGGTTCTAAGCAATTTTTCGTGAAGCAATAGAAGCTGGAAGTCAGTTCGGCAGCTGTTTGGCAGTATCTGCAATATTTTAAAGTTAAGAGTTTGCATATGGCCAGGGAAGCCGCTGAAATTAAACAACGGACAGGCTAAAAGGCTGCCAATTCACTTAATTGCCTCCACATACAGCATTGGAACGGTCATCTTTAGTTCGCCGTCCCAGTCAGCCTGTTCATTCAATTTTTTTTCAAGGTAAGCGAAAACCCGAACTTCCTCTTCAGGAGGCACCAAGCTGCGCCAACTCGGCAAAAAACCGATGACAATTAGGAAATGGTTTAAAAATGCCGAACCACTGACAAAGCGCATGTGAAACTTGTCCCGCACCATTTTGACGATGCTAAAACGGGCTTCTTCCAACAAATCACGAATCGACTCGTCTGTACCCCTGTGTTGCACATGGGTTTTTAGTTTTGGCAAACAATCTTCCAGCCCCAATTCACGCAACGTGGACTCAAACACCGTGTAAAACTCCATGAAATGCCCTTCGATATTGGTGGTGAGGCAAAGCCGCCCGTTCTGTTTGAGCACCCGTCGGCATTCCTGCACGACCTGGGCTGGCTCGTCAAAATTGTTGATGCCCAAGTTGCAGGTAACAAGGTCAAAGACTTGGTCAGCAAAGGGCATCTTGGCGGCATCGCCCAGTACAATTTCAATACTGGGCAAAAGCTGGTGGTGGTCTTTTTTCCAATTTGCCCGCTCTACGGCGGCGGCCCAAGGGTCAATCCCCGTGACTTGGCTACTGGCATCTAGGCGGTTGGCCAACTCAAAAAGCGGGAAACCTGGGCCGCAGCCCACGTCCAACAGCGATACACCCTTGCGGAGTGGCACTTGCTCCAGCAGCATTTTACCGAAATAAGAAGACCAAAGCGAAAGCTCCTCTAACAAAAGCACTGTGTCGGGACTTTCAATGGGGAAGTTTTTTTCGAGGAAGGTCATGTATGTTTGTTAATCTGAGTGGCTGCTGCCGAAATCCCCGCAAAACTAAAAAACAATGGTTTGTGAAAAAGTTTGTTTTGGACAAAATGATTTATGTCAAATGAAATGAATAAAAGCCGTCATCTGTAGAAAGGAATGCTCGTCAGTACGCCTTTTTGGCAATCATTTACTACATTGCAGCAAGCCCAATCTTTATTAGCCAATGCTTATTACCTAACAAAACAATCTATCAAACATGGAACCATTCATCGGAGAAATCAAACTATTTGCAGGCAACTTCGCCCCACGTGGCTGGGCATTTTGCGACGGCCAATTACTTCCCATCAATCAATGGCAAGCACTTTTTAGCATCCTTGGCACCATTTACGGCGGCGATGGACGAACAACTTTTGCAATGCCAGACTTAAGGGGTAGGGTAGCTATTCATCGAGGAACCGGGCCTGGCTTGAGTGACTATAATATAGGAGAAAAAGGCGGAGAAGAAACGGTCACTTTGACCATTCCACAGCTTCCCATCCATAGCCATACACTCAATGCCAACAAGTACAATGGCGACACTTCCGATACGCCCGGCTCATCACTGGCCGACTCGAAGGGCAGTGACCGGGACTACAACAAATCCGGCACCGTGAATACGCAGATGTCTTCTAATTCTATTGGCAATACGGGCAGTGGACAGGCCCATGAAAATAGACAGCCATACTTGGCCTTAAATTATATCATTGCTATGCAAGGTATTTATCCGGCGAGGAATTAACCACTAATTTAAATAAATTAACATGGATAAAAGGGGGGGCAATTATTCCGTCAGAACGGAATAATTGCTAAACATTACATCAAGGGTAAGCTGTAAAAATTTAAAATACCACAATAGTGTTTTCAATTTTTTAAAGTCCAACAGCTGCCCTAAAATCGGCATTGCTAGGCTTGACTGCTGAAGTGAAAAAATGTGTCAAATTGCCGTTTTCATCCACAACGTATTTACAGAAATTCCAAGTCGGCGCTTGGTTGTTCCATCCATTCAGTTCTTTGTGGGATAACCATTTGTAGAGTTCGTTTTGCATTGCCCCTACTACGTCGGTTTTCTCAAACATTTGAAAACTGACATCATAATTATTGGCGCAAAACTGGGCAATGTCGTGGTTAGAACCTGGCTCCTGGCTACCAAAATTATTGGCCGGAAAGCCAAGTACCACGATATTGTCGCCATATTCTTCATGAAATGCCTGCCAATCAGCATATTGTGGTGTGTAGCCGCATTGCGAAGCAACGTTCAGCACAACGACTTTCTTCCCCATGTATTTTTTGAAATTAATGAGTTCGCCACTGACTAAATCTGGCATTTTAAAATCGTAAAATGCGGATTGCGTCGCTTCGTTTTCTGTATCAGTATTTGGGTCAACCACATTCAGGTTAGCGCTGTCAGTGCTTTCCATCGTTGGTGTTTCCACGATTGGAGCAATGGAATCATCCTTAGAGTTGCAAGCAAAAAAGAAAGAAATAAGTAAGGAAAACAACAGGTATTTCATGTTGTGGGTATTTAATTTGAAAATCGTTACAACTGGATATACGAGCAGGTGGATGGTTTCGGTTTTCTGTTAGTGCGGTTTTATACAATTCCTTTGGATAGGTAAGTTTATTAATATCCTACTTTATGTGTCAAAACATATATCCTATGGAGAACTATGCTAATACCCCATCCATAATTATACCTTCATGTTTATGACTATTGTAATTATTTTTTGATGTTAAACCCCCCCATCTTGTACGATGTATATGCCAATAATGTAAGCAATTTGTTCGGACTAAATGTCAAACCCAGCGTGCCCATTATTCCCGTATAGCGATAGTTGTGGCCAAGTAAAAAGCCCAAAACCTAGTTCAGATTTTGGCCAGGATTCGCATTGCGCAGCAAGTAAACTGCAATATGCAAGCAGTAATATAATGATTAAATATAGAAGTTTGAGCATGAAAAAAGTAGTTCGGTGGATATTGGTAAGTACTGCAAAACGGAAAGGTAACGTTGGTTCACTTGCAACAATTAACCAGTAACAAAACCACCAAAGCAAGGCAAAAAAACATCTCCTTCTTGACTTTCAGCCAGTTGATAGTTACATTCGTGCATCTTTTACTTCAATAATCACTAAACGCTTATCTTATGAAGAATTTTCACTACTGTTTTGTGCTGGTCTTGATGGTTTGCATGTCATTTTACAGTGCCAATCTGCAAGCTCAACAAGAGGACTTTTCCATTTATGAACCCGCAAGTCCAACCATTCTTGACAAACTGTACTCCGAAAGTCTGAGGTCGATTGGAGCTTCGGAAGCGCAAATTGAGGCAGTTTTATTAGCAGGCGATCAATATTATGAGCAACTGAATGAGCTGCAATATGCTTTCATTTACCACGAGGACTTGGATGAAGAGGAAGCCAATATCGAAGCAGCACTTATCAATAAGGTTCGGGAAATTTTGACGGAGAAGCAGTTCGCTGATTTGGAAAAATACAGCTACAACTACGACGACGAAGATGATGACGTTATTTTCGATGGCAGCAACTGGGATGAAACGGCATTTGTCAAAGCTGCCACTGAATTTTTCAAGTCTGAGTTTGAGTTTCTGGACATCAGCCAAGAACAGGCAACTGCTTTGGCGCAAAAGCAAGCTGGCATTTTCAAGGAAAACAAATCAGCGGAATATGAGGAACTTATGGCACTAACCTTTAAGGAGGTGCTTACGCCAGAACAGTTTGAAAAATATGCGATTAATAAAACTGAACAGAAGGCCATTGCAGAACAGCAGGCATTGGAAGAAATGGAGATGGAAAATGCAGATATGGATGAAATTTCGGAAGATGTCAGCATTGAGGAGGTTATTCAGGAAGACCAATCAATTACGGAAGAGGAAAGCTATGTCGATGTTGATGAATTAAACGAGCGGATGGCTAAAATTGAGGAAAAGCGTCTGCAAAGAGAGGCGGAACAACTTGCTTTTATGAAGACAATGATGGCGTCTTTTAAAACCTATTTTATCCCAGAGCGTGCCATTATCCGGGCAAAAATAGAAGCCAGTATTAGCGCTGAAGACCTTGCCGTTTTGGAGGGTTTAAGAACTAAATATGCAGCATTAGTTGCTGAATACGAACAAATCATAGCGGAACGATATAGCTTATCAGGTCGGGAAGTCTCTGAAATGGAAAAATATACGATAGAGGCAAAAATATATGCTGAAAAGGAAATCCTAAACTTTGATAAAAGCCAAAGAACAAATGTGTTGAAAGAAATGGTGCAGGCAGACCGGGCCACCTTTAATTTGTGCAAGGAATTGGCCAGCCGCTACGATAAAGTGATGGACGATGCCGCAAAAGAAACGGACCTGCTCATAGTGGCTTGGTTCATGCAATTGGTTCCGCAGCTGCCCGAATCGGTAGCTATGCCTGAGAATGTCCAAGAAGAAATCAGGAATGAAATCATCAAACCAGTGTATGACACCAAGGAAGTGGAGTATTATCGCAATATTGCTTTCTTGCTAGTAAGGCCGGGCGAATACAATCCTTCCGATTTGCAGTCCAACCGCCTTATCCATGAATTGTCGGCATTTCCAGTTCCCGCCAAGGATTTTCAAAAATTGAACTTTACCCTAGCTGCTGATGGCATCGTCATTATTGATATTGTATCACAAGATGGAAAACTGATTAAGCAGGTTCAAAATGGCAATATGACCAAAGGTGTCCATCAAATAAATGTGGATATACAGGATTTGCCAGCTAGGGCGTTTTTCTACCGCATCTCAAATGCGCAGGGGACTTCCTTGGTGAAGTCTATCAAAGCAAACTAGATTTTGGATAATTTGAAAACAGGAAGCCCATCGTTAGTTACTGGCGATGGGCTTCCTGTTTTAGAGCTTTACTTTTTCGTTAACACAACTATTTGCCTGCAAACGCCTTATTATTTGCTTATCTTTGCAACCTTTTTCAAAAAAAAGGTAACACGGACTGCCAGTCCGTGTTGACAAAACAAAAAATCACGGACTGGCAGTCCGTGCTACAGCAAACATGATTACCGTAGATAATGTAGGCCTCCAGTTTGGCAAGCAAGTATTATTCGATGAAGTGAACCTGAAGTTCACCCGTGGCAACTGCTACGGTGTCATCGGTGCCAACGGGGCGGGCAAGTCCACTTTCCTTAAAATCCTTTCTGGTGAAATCGAGCCGAACCGGGGCAGCGTCAGCATTGACCCGGGCAACCGCATGGCGGTGCTGAAGCAGAACCACTTCGAGTTCGAGGAGGAGACCGTGCTGAACACCGTGCTGATGGGCCACAAGGAGATGTACCGCATCGCCGAGGAGAAGAACGCCATCTACATGAACCCCGACGCCAGCGAGGCCGATGGCCTGAAGGCTGCCGAACTCGAAAACGAATACGGCAATATGGGTGGATGGACAGCAGAGAGCGATGCCGCCGAACTCCTCAGCAACATGGGCATCAAGGAAGACCTTCACTACAAGCTGATGAAGGAACTCACCGGCCCAGAGAAGGTGAAGGTGTTGCTGGCGCAAGCGCTTTTCGGTAGCCCCGACCTGCTGTTGCTCGATGAGCCTACCAACGACCTCGATGCTGAGACGGCCACTTGGCTCGCCGATTTCCTGGCCGGCTACGAGAACACGGTCATCGTCGTATCGCACGACCGCTACTTCCTCGATATGGTCTGCACCCACATGGTGGACATTGATTTCCGGAAGATTAAAATCTTCTCTGGCAACTATACTTTCTGGTACGAGACCAGCCAGCTCATGATACAGCAACGGGCGCAAAAGGATAAAAAGACGGAGGCCAAGCGGGCAGAGTTGATTGAGTTCATTGCTCGATTCAGTGCCAACGCTTCCAAATCACGCCAAGCGACCAGCCGCAAAAAAGCTTTGGAAAAGCTGAATATTGATGAAATGGAGCCGTCGAGCCGCAAGTATCCGTTCATCCATTTCCGTATGGAACGGGAGCCTGGCGACCAGCTACTTCGGGTGAATAACCTGAGCAAGCATGACCAAAACGGCGACCTGCTGTTCAGCAACCTGAGCTTTACCTTGAACAAGGGCGAAAAAATTGCGCTGCTGAGCCGCAACACCACCGCCGTCAATATGCTTTATGATGTGTTGGCGGGCGAGGTGGAACCGGATAGCGGTACGGTGGAGTTTGGCCAAACCATTACAGTGGGCTACCTTCCAAACGAGAACACGGAGTTTTTCACTGATAAAAACGACCTGAACCTTGTGGATTGGCTTCGCCAATATTCCAAGGAAAAGGACGAGCAGTTCATCCGGGGCTTCCTCGGTCGGATGCTTTTCAGCGGCGAGGAGGTTTACAAGCAATCAAGTGTCTTGTCGGGTGGTGAAAAAGTGCGTTGCATGTTGTCGAAGGCGATGTTGGGCGGCCCCAATTTTCTGCTCCTGGATGAGCCGACGAACCACCTCGACCTCGAATCCATCACTGCACTGAACAACGCCCTCGTGGAATTCAAAGGTAACTTGATTATGACTTCGCATGACCATGCGCTGCTTTCTTCCGTGACGAACCGCATCATCGAAGTCGGGCCAAAGCACTATATCGATAGCCTGATGAGCTTTGACGATTATATAAAATCGGACAAGATGCGGACACAGCGGGAGGCTTTGTATGCTGGTATGGAAGTGCCAGCTTAGCCTTCAAAGATTGGAAAGCCCGCAGGGATTTTTAAGCTTCTTTTCGACTTTAGGCTTAAAAAACGCTTCGGTTATTTGAATGTGGAAGGAATGGAAGACGGCTTAATCCGTTGCAAAGATAAATTGTTGAAAAAATAAACATCCCAACCAAGCAAAGGGTAAAAAAATCTAATACATTTGCGCCCGCTGAAAAACAAGACACTGTAGATAAGTTAGACGGAAAGCCAGGACACACATTATGAACAACTACATTTCCTAACTTTCTAACTCGTAAATTGAATGCAACAGGAATACCAATTCATGGTGGATTTCACGCTTCCAAAAGTATTGTCCGAAGAATTCTTACGCCAGATACCGCACCAGCGGGCCAAAGTCAATAAACTTTTCCGGGACGGCAAGCTCGTCAATTATGCCCTTTCCCTTGACAATTCAAAGATTTGGGCAACTGTCAATGCCAATTCGGAACTGGATGTATTGCAGTTCATTTCGCAGCTCCCGCTTACCCGTTTCATGCGGTACAAAATCAGCCTGCTCACTTTTTATTCTGGTGTAAACGCCGAGGCCCCCGTTTTTTCAATGAATTGATTTTTCACGGATGCTGGCGATTATTTCCGAAGCGAAGCAGCGGCTTCAATGTCTAGCAATACGCTGGAATTTGCGTGTTGTCGGATGATGCTGGCTGGCATTTCATTTCCAATCGGTCCTTCCAGCACCTGTTTCATGATTTCTGCTTTCTTTTGACCGTTGGCCAACATGAGCACCTGCTTTGCCTCCATCAAGTGCGCCAGCCCAAGCGTTATGCCGTATTTCAGTTCGGTGGCTTCCTGAAAATACTTCTGCCCGACATTCAAAGTGATGTCCTCTAGCAATTGCACATGGGCATAGTTCTCGAAGGAAACGCCCGGCTCGTTGAAGCCGATATGGCCGTTCATGCCCACACCAACTAGCAGCAAATCAAGGCCGCTCCGCTCCGAAATGAAAGCGTTCATGCGTTCGCATTCGCCCTGCAAATCCTCGTTCATGGCATCGAATGTATTATAGTTTTCCTTCGGCAAATTCAATGGCAAAAAGACATGACGGTGCATAAATGCTTGGCAGCTTCCCTCATTCTCAGGCGGAATGCCTACCCACTCATCAAAGCCGGCAAACTGGAGCTGGCTGGTGTCCACATTGCTCTCCCTGCATTTTTCACAGAAAAGGTCATAGGCCAATCGGGGCGAATCGCCTGAGACAATGCCGATGAGGCAGTCCGGTTTTTGCTGTACGGCTGCAAGCATGGCGTTGGCCGCATATTCCGAGAGGGTTTGGTAATCGTTAAATATCTTGAGCTGCATGAATCGCAAATTGGTGAGGGCGCAAGGTATTGCGAATTGTTTTATTGTTGAATTGTTTTCGAGGTTCGGGTAACAATCTAACAATAGAACAATCTTGCTCTCAAATGACGCCTTTTTTTCTTGCGGCTTCCACAGCTTCCACCTTGTTGTGTACTTGTAATTTCCGGTAAATATTCTCGATATGCTTCCTCACAGTGCCCGTGCTGATGTGCAGGTTTTGGCCGATTTGTTCGTAGCGCAGGCCCTTGCTGAGTTGTTCCAGCAGTTCGATTTCCCGCTCGCTGAGGTCGTGGTCGGGCTGACTGGGCATGGGCTGTGCAGGCGTTTTGCGCAGCAACAAAAGCGCCTTACGGGCAATGGCGGGCGACATGGGTGCCCCACCTTCCATCACTTCCGCCAGTGCCCGGTGCAAAACCTGCGGCGGTTCGTCCTTCATCAAATAACCATCGGCTCCGGCGAGGATGGCATTGAAGATATTCTCATCGTCGTCGAAGACGGTAGCCATCACGATTTTGATTTGTGGGTGCTTGGCTTTGAGTGCGGCGGTCGCCGCAATGCCGTCCATCACGGGCATCTGGATGTCCATCAACACGATGTCGGGCAGGCTAGGCATGCTTGGGAGCTGATTTAGCAAATCTTGCCCGTTCAGGGCATGGCCTGTCACCTTAAAATCAGATGACATTTCCAGATTCTCACGCAGCATCTTGGCGAGGCGGGGGAGGTCTTCGGTGATATGTACGTGCAGTGGTCTCATTTATCATTGGAAGTTGGGCAAAGTTATCCATGTTGGACTACTTCATAACGCTCGATACGCTTCTAAATAGCGATTCGAAATACATCGTCTGCCTCCATTATTTTTAAAGCTAGGATGGGACAGCAATATTGCTGCCCCAATCAGCATTTTGCGCCGACGGTTTTCATTTGAGTTGGATGGGAAGTATGCAGGGAAATTGGTCAAACCCGCCAGACAGCAGGGCCGCCCGACGGGATTTTAGTTGACCGACTTTTATTGTTTTACATATTCAAACCTATCTGAAAGGCAATCCGGATTTTTTAGGGAAGCGGAGACTTCTTGGCGAAATGCTGCTGTACTCGTCACGGCATCCAAACCGCCGACCAATAATCCAACATCATGGATGACAAGTTTTTTACCATCAAAACTGTACTCGTACAGGAAGTAGCTTTCATTGGATGACTCTGCACCTTGTGAAAAAAGGAAATTGTGGCCGTCAAGTTTTGAGCCCCAACTGAAGAACTGGGTATCGTCAGACATGAAATTCTCCCCTTGGTCCAGCACTTCAACGCTGTAAGTGACTGCATCGGCTTTGCTGATACGGACTTCCAGAATTTCAGCATCCTTCGATTGGCATTTCCAAGTACCGAGCAGCTTGCTGTCCACTTTTTCTTTTTGGTTTTCTTCGCAAAACGGGTATTCCACGCCAACCGGACAGCCAGCCGTGAAAATGGAAATGGCTGTCAGCAAAGTCAGCATTAGAATGGGATGAAAGGATTTTTTCATGAAAATGGGATGATTTACAACTTTGAAATATTCAGCAATTTGGGGCAGTATTCTTGTTCTTCGCAATACGATAGGTTGCGTATTTACATCATCTTTTTCAGTTCCTCAAAGTCTTTTTCAGCCTTAGGGTCACCCTTGGTCAGAAAGGCTTTCAGTTTTTCATTATTGATGAAAAAGAAAAACAAATCGATGGCAATGGTGACCAATACCAAGATGATGATATAGGAATTTGCGCCAGCAAATAATATGATGAAACCACCGAGTATGACGGTTAATTGCTGGGTCAAAATACGCCGGAATGGCTGAAAAAACAGGGCTTCCGATGGAGTGAAGGCATATTCGCTGCGAATCACTTCCATGAAAAAACGGACGGTTTGGAGGAAAGTGAATGACAGCACCACCCAGGCCAATTCGCCCTTTGCAGCTTGATACATGCTTGTGAAAATGCCCTCTGGAAAAGCTTCATTGGCGAAGCCTCCCAACACAAAAAGCTGCACAAAACAGAAAAAACCGAAAAACACCAGCATGAACAATGGAAGGCAGGATGCGGGCATTCCTTGCCCTTTGTTCATTCTCGCAATTTCGGCCGCCCGGCTTTTGGTTTCAGGTTCATTGCCCCAGCGGTAGTTCACGTACCAGAGCCGCAACGCATGAAAAACAATGGCAATGATGGTTTCGAGAAAATAAGCCAGTATCAGCAGCTTGGCACTCCAGCCGAGGTAGAGTATTCCGAAGAGCGGAATGGCGTTGAAAATGACGATTTGCGCCAATTGCGAAATTCGGGTATAACGGGATTTCTCCAATTCTGACATGGAATTTGTTTTTTTCAATACTGAAAAAAGCTTGCCGGAAACCAGCTAACGCCAGTCCCCGGCCTGAATCCACGAGTTTGGTTTAGGGATTGCTTCGAAGTTGGGAGGGTGCATAGGATTTGCTGCAAATTGAAGGGTTTTCACCATCGCCGTCAATACGATGAATTGCGTATTAGACCAACTTTGGCTAATAGATAGCCATCCGTTCCAAATGGATTTTGAAATGAAAAATGATTTTTTCTACCTTTGAAATTGCCATGTTCTGACTTTGTGTTGTGATGGAAAACCACTTGAGAAAAAATCTACCTTCGCTTACCCAAGTTCTTTTGTTTTCATCGTGCTTCTTCGGCGCAATGGGGGTGTATTCCCAAAACATCCAATTCGAGCGTATCCCCAATGAACTGGGGCTTTCCCAGAACTTCATCGCTGCCCTGTGCCAGACCAAGGACGGTTTTATTTGGGTCGGCACCAAGGACGGGCTGAATCGTTTTGATGGCTATCATTTCAAGACTTACCAGCACGATCCGGCTGATTCAACCTCCATTTCCGACAATTACATCAAAGTCATTTTCGAAGACCAGCAAGGGAGGCTCTGGGTCGGCACCACCAATGGTTTGAACCTCTTTGACCGGAAAACCGGAAAGTTCCATCGGATAAATGGCCCGGTGGAAGTAGTTCGACCCAATGTGCCGATTAGCGAGCATTTCAAAGGCCTTAGCCACGGAGACATCAATTGTTTCGTACAGGATTTTGAGGGTAATTTTTGGATGGGAACGATGCAGGGTGGAGTGGTGAAAATGGAATTACCTGAAGGATCTTCCGATTTGACGAAGGCGGAATTCACGGTTTTTACCAAAACGGAGGATGAAAACAGCTTGTGGGACTTTCCGGTCACTAGCATGGGATTGGCGGCAAACGGGGATGTTTGGGTAGCTGGTTTTGGGAAAACCAGCATCATAAAACTTGGCTCCGGTAGCACCTCCTACCAAATTCAACGGCTCTATTGGAAGGACTTCAATCCGGATTGGAAAAGGTACAGCCAAAACGATTTCAAGTACAATGAAAACGGTTTTGAACTGAAGGATGAACGTTTCCTCAAATTGTTTGCAGATGGTGAAAACAATATCTGGGTGATGACAGCAGGCGGATTTGGAAAATGGGACGCAAGGCAGGGCAAGTTTGAAGCGTATGACCTGAACATCAATCTGAGCGATTACAAAGTGCTGCCGTTGGCGGGTGTCAATGGCTCCAGTATTTTTGACCAAAATGGCCATATCTGGCTGACGGGTGGCTACGGAATCGTGGTGTATGATACCTTGACACACAAGATTCTGCTCAGGAATCATCAACATGACCGAACCGATATTGGCTTGCCGCCCGATGCAGGGGGCAGCTCCATCTTGAAGGATAAATTTGGAAATATATGGCTGGGAACCAACGGGAAAGGGCTTTACAAATACTCGCCAACCATCCATAAGTTTGATGGGCAAAACGGCACCTTGCAATGGAACGAGGGCAGTGTCCGCTCTATCATCGAAACCAATGACAGCATCATTTGGGTCGGCCTCAACAACCTCCACCTTTACCGCATCAACCGAAACACGGGGCTTGGCAAAGTAATCATGCTGGATCGACAACGCTGGTCCAGGACTTTCGAGGATGAGTTCGACCATATCTACAGCATGGCAGAAGATGGCCAAGGCAATTTATGGCTCTGCGGTCAACGAGGGCTTTTCAAGTTTATGCTCCGCAACGGGGAAATCGAAGACTGGAATTTTTATGAATTTCAGGATTTGAAGGCATTGGGCAAAGTCAGCACCGTGCTGGATATTCATTTTGATACGAAAGGCCAGCTATGGCTGCTCACGCCTTACGAATTTGGGCGATTCGACCCGACCACTGGGGCCTTTGATGGCCATAATTATCTTGAAATCGTCAAAGGAGAGCGGCTGCAAGGGGGCTATTTCTGCATCCACCAAATGGCGGACGAAACATTCTGGCTGGGAACGCACTGGGGGCTGCTGCACTATTTGCCGAAGAAAGAAAAATTCATTTTTGTAACGGGCAATCCACAAGACCCGAACAGCCTGAGCAACCCCGTCGTGAACTGCATCCAAGCTGACCCCCAGGAACCCAACCGGGTGCTTTGGGTCGGTACGCAAGGTGGTGGGCTCAACCGTTTTGACCTGACCAAAGGTATTTTCAAAAATTACAAGGTAGAAGATGGGCTGCCGGACAATGTGGTGTACGGGATACTGAGCGATAAGGAGGGCAGCCTATGGCTGAGTACCAACCAGGGGCTATCTAAGTTCAATCCCACGTCAGGCCAATTCAAAAACTACACGACCAAGAATGGACTTCAAGACAATGAATTCAATTCATGCGCCTATTTCAAAAGCAAGAATGGGGAATTGCTTTTTGGAGGAATCAATGGGTTCAACGTCTTTAGCCCTGAATCGGTAAAGGATGACACGATTCCATCCAATGTGAAATTCATCGGCTTGAAAATAGCCAACAAACCGATGGATTTCAAGACACCAAATTCGCCGCTCCGAGTGCCGATAACGGAGACCCAGAACCTCACTCTTTCCTGGAAGGACAAGATATTTTCCATTGAATTTGCTTCGCTCGACCTCTCTGCCCCAGAGCGCAACCAGTACGCTTACCGCTTGGAGGGCTTTCACAACGATTGGCAGTACATCGGAGCGGAGCATAGCGCAACGTTCACCAATCTCAACCCCGGCCATTATGTTTTTAGGGTAAAAGCGACCAACCACGACGGTGTCTGGAACGAAGAGGGCGCTGTCTTGAAAATCACCATCCTGCCGCCTTGGTGGGCCACTTGGTGGGCGTATTTGGCCTATGCCCTGATTTTTGCAGGCTCCGTTTATGCGCTGTACAAATTCCAGCTTCAGCGAAAACTCGAACAGGCCGAAGCCGAGCGCCTGAAGGAAATGGATGTGCTGAAAACCCAGCTTTATACCAATATCACCCATGAATTCCGCACGCCGCTGACCGTCATCATGGGTATGGTGGACAATATCAGCGGCCATGAAAAAGAGCGGAAACTCATCCAGCGCAATAGCCAAAACCTCCTCCGTCTCATCAATCAACTGCTCGACCTGTCCAAGCTGGATGCTGGCACGATGAAATTGGATTTGGTGAGGGGAGACATCATCAATTACCTGCAATACCTGACGGAATCTTTCTACTCCATGGCGCAGGAGCGGAAGATAAAGCTGACTTTTTATTCAGAAGCACAGCAGTTGCTCATGGATTTCGATGAGGGTAAAATACAACACATCGTTTTCAACCTCCTGTCCAATGCCTTGAAATTTACGGGGGAAGGCGGCAAAGTGGTGCTTCATGCCAATCAGGTGGAAGAAAATGACCAGTCTTTTTTGAAGCTAAAAGTTCAGGACACGGGCATCGGCATTCAGGATGAGCAAATCCACCAAATCTTCAACCGTTTTTACCAAGCAGACAATTCATTGACCCGCAGGGGCGAGGGAACCGGCATCGGTTTGGCGCTGACGAAGGAACTGGTGGAACTGATGGGCGGCAACATCACAGCTCAAAGCAAATTGGGCAACGGCACTACTTTTACGATACTGCTCCCGGTGCGGGTATCGGCGGCAGAGCAGCAGGTTTCAAAAAGCCTAAAACCTGTCACTGTTGATATGCTACCTGCGCCCAAGGAGGTTTCGGAACCAGTTTTATCCCAAAACAATGGCCATGAGGACGAGGGAAAACCTGTGCTGCTGGTCATCGAGGACAACCCCGATGTGGTCACCTACATCGTTGGTTTATTGGAAAAAGATTACGCAGTCCTAGTGGCAAAAGACGGCCAAGCGGGCATCGAAAAAGCGCTGGAATCTGTGCCCGACATCATCATCAGCGATGTGATGATGCCTGAAAAAGACGGTTACGAAGTCTGTGAAACGCTGAAGAACGATGAGCGCACCAGCCACATCCCCATCATCCTGCTCACAGCCAAATCAGAACAATCCGACCGTCTCATTGGCCTTCGAAAAGGCGCCGACGCTTACCTGATGAAGCCGTTCAACAAGGATGAACTGCTGGTGCGGCTGGAAAAATTAGTGGCGCTGCGGCGGGTTTTGCAGAAGAAGTATGGTGATTGGAGACTGGTGATTGGTGATGCGGGCGGGCAGGTTTCGTCCCTCAATTTTGGCTCAAATGAAAAGAGAGATCCCAGTCAAACTATCACGTCAGTAGAGCCAACACTGGAGGATATTTTCCTTCAAAAAATCCAAAAAGTCATCGAGGATAAGATGGACGATACGGAATTGGGCATCGTCCACCTCTGCCGGGCGGTGAGCCTCAGTCACACGCAGGTTTTCAGGAAACTAAAGGCACTTACTGGTGAAAACCCGACCCTTTACATCCGTAAAATGCGCCTACAAAAAGCGGCGGAACTGCTGAAAACCGCTGACCTGAACATCTCCGAAATCGCTTATGCTGTGGGTTTCTCCGACCCGAATTATTTTTCACGTGCTTTTTCCGAGGAATTTGGAGCACCCCCGAGTGAAATGCGGAAGTGAATTTGAGGGGGATGTAACTATTGAATTTTCAAACGCCACCTCTAAACCAAAACGTCTCAGGATTGACGGCGACCAGTTCGTTTTGTATGGCATAAATCACTAAGCCAGCCACATTTTTGCAGCCCAATTTCTGCAACATATTATTGCGGTGACCATCCACGGTGCGGGGGCTGATGAAGAGTTTTTCCGCAATTTCCGGCGTCGTATATTCCTCACATATCAGTTGCAGGATTTCTTTTTCTCTGTCGGAAAGCTGCACCCCAAAAGGATTGGACAATTTGGGCTTTGTTTTATGCACCATATTTTCCCGAATAACTTCCAGTACTTCCCGATTATAGCAAAAACCGTTGGTATATACTTCAGATATGGTTTTTTTCATTTCCTCTGGCGAGGAGTTTTTGGCTAAATATGCCGCCGCTCCTATTTCCAGCATATTGGTGATAAATGCTTTGCTGAAATAAGTGGACAATACTATGAATTTTAAACTTGGATAATGCTCGTGGATATATTTGGCGGCATCCACGCCATTTAATTTTGGCATATTCAAGTCCAAAAGCAAAATATCCGGTAGCGTCTCTGCATTTTTTAATTGCTCCAATAAATGCTCGCCGTCCGTGGCTTCAAAGGCGATTTCAATTTCATCCCCAGCCAAGAGCATTATCAATCCTTTTCTGAAAAGAGCCTCATCATCGGCGATAGCTAATTTTATCATGGTGTTCTATTTTAAGTCATTTGGATAATTGTAAAGGATATTCATTTCCATGCCTTTGCCTTTTGAGGATTTTAAATCATAATCAGCGCCAATCATTTTCAAGCGGCTTTCAATATTTTGCATGCCTAGGCCGGGTTTATGGTTTTCATCATGCTGGTCAAAACCCTTCCCATCTTCCCGGTATTCCAGTTTTATGTTTTGTTGATTTTGGTGGAAAAGGATATGGATATTTTCGGGCTCTCCATGTTTGATGGAATTGCTGATTAATTCCCGCAATACCCTGAACAGGTTCAGTTCGACCAGTTTGTCGGTTGGGCGAGCATCGGTTTGTTTGGTTTCGAGGGAAATATGGAGGGAGGCCGTCTGGCGGCAACTTTCGCAGAGCTCCACGATGGCCTCTTTCAGGCCAAATTTTTCCAAAATAGGTGGCAACAAATCATGTGAAATCTGGCGGGTACTGGCGATGGTATCGTTGAGCAGGCCGAACAATTCCTTGGCCGTAGTCTCATCTGCGGCTTTCAGTCGGTGCAGCCCGAGGTTGATGATATTGAGCTTCGAACCGATGACATCGTGCAGGTCCTTGGCAATGCGCTGCCGTTCGTTTTCCTGTGTTTCGATGGTGCTGTACAACAATTGCTCCTGGTGCCGCAGCTTTTCTTCTTGTGCCTTGGCCTGTTCGGTTTGGAATTTCCGTTGCGAAAAATAAAAAAACAGCACAAAGGCTAACGCCAGCAACAACATCACAGCGATGCCCACCGACATCAGTAGGAAAACTTCTTTGGTCTCGAAGCCACTTTCCATAGGCTGAACAGGATAAGAATTTGAAAAATCAGGAATAATAGGCTGTTGAGCATCCAAAAGCCATATTGAACAGTACGGGAAGAATTATTTTCTAGCAAAACGTTTGAAAACATAAAGATAAAAAAGCTGCCAGCATTGTATATTATTACCGCCATGCTAACTACACAACTAGCAAATTGTGCAGGTTCAGACAAATTTATCTTTCCGAATACGCTGAATAGATGGTAAATTCCATATCCCATTAAAATGGCCTGCACTAGAGTTTTTGCATTGGAATTGAACTCAGTTAAAGGCTGAAAGAACACTGAATTAAGAACTATGAATAGGGATACTAGAATTACGAAAACATAAAAATATTTTGAGAAAATTTGCCTTTCTCTTAAGGTCGCTCTGTAGTAAAATGAAAAAGAAATGAATTCAAGTAAGGTGTAGATATGCAACAATGGCAAATTGTTGATATGCTGATAATACAAAGTCGTGGCAACAATTTCAGTTAGTATATCTATTATCAGAAATATGCCCAAAGCATAAAATGCTTCAGGCATATTCTTTCTGTTTCCAAAGTATATGATTACATTAGCGAAAAGACATGCTTTTGCTATATTTGATAAAGCAAGTGCTATGGTTTGAAATATTTCCAAAAGTTGGGCAATTTAGCTCTTCATTGTAACCCATCACAAAGTGTTGGGCAAGGTGTTGAAAAATCGAAATAAACAGCACCTTCACTCCGTGGTTTTTTGTCGCTAAACATTAAATCAACTATTCCAATACTATCATTAGGGTTTTCGATGTTCAATATTCCATACACATCCTTACCCCCGAATAATGATAACATTTCTCTCACTTCATCTTTAGGCAGGTGGAAAAAGACCACATCGGCGTTGTCAACTCTAGCCTTACTATTCAATCCACATGTTGCAATATTTACAATCATTCGATCGGCATAAGCTTCATATCTGTGAACAGCTTCTTCTTTAGAAATTGTATCTCTCAATGTAACATTGCTTTGTTCGTTCTTTACATTATTTTCTACGGTAGTTACCGCAGGCTCTTTCTTTGCAGAAAGCAAATACAGAAACGCTCCCGCCGCAATCACAAAAAGCAGTGTCCAAAGGTTGGGTTTTAAATTCATCATGACGTTTTGTTTTTAGTTAAGAAAATTGATTTCGAGTTTAGAATGCCGAAGGTAGCCACCCTCCAACCACCGCCCAAGCCTTGTCGTCCAAAACAGGTATTTCTACCTGTCCATTCGGTTACTTCTACCTGAATTGACAAAAGCCGTATTTCACTCCTTCCAAGGCTGCACTTTCCGCCGGAAATTTGCAGTATCAAATGTATTCAATCGGCTTGCAGCTTGGTGTTACCCGTGAAAATTTTGAAAAAGCAAGATAAGGGTCAATGCAAGACGCAAAATATTGAATTTCAATGCTTTGTAAATAGTTGTAGCAGCCATCGTGCACGATGAGTGCTGAAAATTCCTTGGTTTTGCAATCTCAGTCCAGTCCTTTGCAACCAAGGTGCAGGGGTTTGCGGGGGCAGTGATACCATATTTGCCTTACCCCTATCGGGGAAAACAAATGAAAACATTCACCCTACGACAGGCAAACACAAAAGGGCCTATTCGCTGCCTCACGCTACCCTGCTTTATTAGTTCCATTTCAAGTAAACACTTAAGCATAACAAGTCGGTATTACTTAAAATTTAAACCTGAACTAAATGAAAAAAATGATACACAGCGTGCTAGGCAAATCTATTTTGTTGAAGACGCCAAAAGCTGAACATTGCCAATTCATTAGCCAACTGCTAAGAAGCGCAAATGAATCCCCAACCCAACTACACAGCCTCAATTTTAAAAACCTAAATATCCAGGCTGAGCTCCCTTCCCATTTGGAGGCTTGCCTGGGCGTATACGATTACCTGCTTCCCGGAGAACTGCCATGCTCCATCCAAGTTGCCAGGTTTGGCACTGGACTTAGGGTCATCCTAAAAGGTAGCATCCCTTTGGAACTGCGGCAAATGGCTACCGACGAATACCAATCCGACATACTAAATCGCCGATTTGCGTTCATACGAAGCAAGGATGGTAGTGTATCGGGCATGGTGGTGGAAAGCATATTAAGATTCGAAGAACACATAAATATCAATGCCCCTAAAATTCATTGACACCTAAAATCAAGGCTTTATTTTTTTACCAACTTCAAATTCTAACAATTATGAAAAAGCTTACCAAATCAACAATCTGGACCACCATTTTTTTACTCTCTGCCTTTTTCCTCTCCGCACAGAGCGGCAACGAGCACTCCTACTCCCATGTGGATTATATGAAGGTGAAACCTGGCAATCATAGTGATTACCTGAAAGCGGAGAAAGCTTGGAAGAAAATCCATGAAGCGAATATCAAGGCTGGTAAATATGATTATTGGAGTCTCGCCCGTGTCGAATATCCTGGCGGTGATGACCCAGAATACAACTACACCACCCGTATCCGCTTCAAAAACCGCAAACAACTGGCTGACTTCGTCGAAAATTTTGACATACCGGATAACCTTAGCTCCATCCTGACACCGGAAGAAATCAAATTGGTCAACCGCACCAGTGAGCTTCGCACCCGTGTAAAATCGGAAGTATGGCAGGAAGTGGACGGCCAATATCCCGAAGAGCATCGTGACATCAAGGTTGTCGTCTTCAACTACTTGGATTATGGAGATACCTACAATCCCAACGAACTGGAGCGGGTACAGCAGGAAATCTGGAAGCCCGTCGAAAAGGAACTCCAGGCTGCGAACAGGCAAAACGGGTGGGCATTTGTGTACAAAGTCATGCCTACTGGCACCTCCGAAAACTACGCTTACGCCACAGTGGATATGTACGGCAGCATGGAACAATACCTAAATGTAGGCGATGATTACATGTCCTATTTCAGCAAGGCCCACCCAGGCGAAGATGTGGGCAAGCTCTTGAAAGAGACGGGAAACGCATGCAAACCCTATCGTCAGGAACTTCGCATTATCCTTGACAGAACAACATCGCCCACCGATACGGCGACAAAAAAATAATATCGTTTCATCATTACCCAAGGCTTTGGCCGAAAACTGGTTTTTCGGCTAAACCTCTTTTTTAAATCATCCGCATGAAAACAATTTTCAAAACTATCGCCTGGACTACCCTTCTGCTATGGGGCACTATTCATCAACTCGCTGCACAGACCAAGATATCCGGGACAATTTTGTCCGTCCAAGGCCAGTCATTGCCTTTCGTCAATGTGTTGCTCTTGAATGCACAGGATAGTTCCCTCGTCAGGGGGGAAATCACGGACAACGACGGCAGTTTTTCATTCGAAAATATCGCTGCAAAAGACTATCGGCTGCTGCTCTCGATGGTTGGATATTCGAACAAATATTCCCCAAAAATCCAACTGAAAGCCGGGCAGCAACTGACGCTGGAACCCTATGTCTTGCAAGAAAATGTGGCACAACTGAACGCCGTGGAAATTGTGGCGAAAAAGCCGCTTTTTGAACAAAAGATTGACCGCTTGACCGTCAATGTGGCGACTAGCATCACCTCCGCAGGAAGCACAGCGCTAGAAGTGTTGGAGCGCTCGCCGGGTGTACTCGTAAATCGTCAGCAAGGCGGCATTTCCTTGCTCGGAAAAGAAGGTGTTGTCGTGATGATTAACGGTAAAATCAACCGGATGCCAATTTCTGCCGTGGTGGATTTTCTGGCGGGAATGCCTTCCAACAACATCGAGAAAATCGAACTCATCACCACGCCACCCGCCAATTTCGATGCAGAGGGCAATGCTGGGTTCATCAATATCGTACTCAAGCAAACTGCTGATTACGGGCTGAACGGTTCCTACTCCCTCACGGGAGGCTACGGCAAGGGCGGTGGGTTGGCCAACGGCAGCGTCAATTTCAATTACCGCAAGGGGAGGCTGAACCTGTTCGGGGATTATTCCTATTTCCGGCAAGCAATTTTTCAAGAACTGAGGAACGGTAGGTCGGTGGATTTTGAGAATGTTGAAACGAAAAGCTATACAATCCAGAAAAGGGATGCTTTGGAAAACGACCACAACGGGAAACTGGGATTGGATATACAATTGAGCAAAAAAACAGTGGTAGGAGCGCTATTTTCCATTTATAATACCCATTGGACAATGGTTTCAAACAACACAGCCACTTTCACAAAGAACAGTGCACTGGATGAGGTTGTCAAATTGGTGAACAATGAAACCAATAATTGGCGGCATTACGGTGCTAATTTCAATATTCAGCATACTTTCAAAGAAGGCGAAACACTCACTTTCGACGCTGACTACCTTTACTACAAGGACAATCAGCCTATCGATTATGTGAATTCTTACTTTGATGAATCAGGAAATTATATCGGTGAAGATTTAACTTTTAGCCGTAAAATCACCCCGTTGGACATTGCCGTTGCCAAGTTGGATTATGCCAAATCTTTCAACGAAAAACTGAATTTTGAGGTTGGTCTAAAAGCTACTGATTCCCATTTCACGAACGATGTTTTCGTGGAATACAACCAGGGGGCAGGTTGGGAAACAGATGAACAACTGACGTCCAAGGCCAACCTGATGGAAAAGGTGCTGGCAGCTTACTCAACGCTGGGTCTTAAATTGAATGAAAAAACCAGTGTAAAAATTGGGCTGCGCTATGAGTTTACAGACTCCAACTTGGGCACAGCGCAAGAGGCCAACATCGTGGATCGGGAGTATGGGAAATTCTTCCCCAGCCTATTCATCTCAAGGGATTTTAATGAAAAGAACTCAGCCAATATCAGCTATACTCGCCGCATCACCCGGCCTAGCTTCAACGAATTGGCGCCCTTTATCCTGTTTAATGACCCGTTCACGTTCACTTCAGGGAACTCAGCCCTTCAACCCGCCATTGCCAATGCCGTCAAACTGGATTATCGGCTTTCGACGGTACTGTTCTCCCTGCAATTCACGAAGGAAGATAGTTCCATTGCACGGTTCCAGGTCCATATTGACCCAACCACCAATCGCCAACTGAACTATGCTGAAAACCTGAAAGATACAAAGGTGGCTTCCTTCACTGTGTCCTTCCCAATTAATCCCACACCTTGGTGGAGTATGCAGTTCAGCGGTACCGCCATATACACAGCGCTGCGCAGGTACTATGAGGAGAGCTTATACACGTTCAGTCAAAAGGGCTTCAATATTTTTGCTTCGCAAACCTTTACGCTACCCAAGGATTTCTCTTTTGAAATTTCTGGCAACTATAACTCCAAACGACTATTTGGCTCCTACACTGTCAAGCCTCATGGAGCGCTGAATTTTGGTGTACAGAAAAAGTTCAGGAACGACAAAGGCACCTTGCGACTTGGTTATGACAATATTCTTGGAACCCAAGTATTCAGATATTCCATTAAGATTCCTAGTGAAGGGGTGAATGCATATGGCAGGCTGCAATTTGTGAACCCACTAATCAAGCTCACCTACACCCAAAATTTTGGCAACAAAAAGCTGAAAAGCCAACGCAAGCGGGCAACTGGCTCGGAAGAGGAACGGGGTCGGGTGAATTGATAATGCTCACCTCAAACAGCCTATATTTTTTAAATCAAGCATTCAACTTTTAATTTTTTCACAATTAAATCATTTAAGATGAAAGCAATAATTTCAATGTTCGCACTGGCAGTTTGCTGCTTTTTTTACAACTCCTCCCAAGCGCAAGGAGGTTATGTTTTGGTGGATTATATGAAAATAAAGCCCGGTATGTATGATAAAGCAATGGAATGTGAAAAAATATGGAAGGAAATACATATGAACCGTAAGCAACAAGGGAAAATCACAGGCTGGCACATTGAGGAAATGATAGTCCCGGGTGGAACAAGCAGCGAATATGATTACCTCGCTGTCACTTTCGTAAAAAATTGGGATGATATTGGGCATCTCTGGGACAACTGGGCAGCCGAACAAAAAGCATTGCCAGCTGATAAAAAAGCCATTGTCGAAAAAACGGATACCTACCGTGACCGGGTAAAATCAGAAATATGGCGGGAGCAGGATGGCATTTTCAAAAAGGATTTTAAAGGTGCCAAATATGTCGTCGAAAACTTCTTCAAAGTGCCAGCCAATGGCTGGGACGATTACCTCGAAATGGAGACCCGTTTCGTAAAGCCCGTCCATCAAAAAAATATTGACATGGGCAATCGAGCTGGCTGGGTTTTGGGTTTTGTGGTAGCACCTCAGGGCTCAGATATGCCCTATGATTGCTCAACCGTTGACCTCTTCGACAAATGGGAGGATATAGACAATGAGCAGGACGGCAAGGCTTGGGAGGCCATTTATCCAGGCATGAGCAATGCTCATATTGGCCACCGGATTGAATCAACTAGGACACTTGTGCGAACCGAAATCCGTGAGGTGGTACAGGCGACTGACTAGCATAAAAAAGGCAGGAGGTGGAATGACACAGTCGGCCTCCTGCCTTTTTGGTTACTTGGGGTGTAAAATTGTATTTCCCATTTTCAAAAGGGCATTTCCGCTGTCACAACAGTTCCATTTTCACCACTTGAAACTGCCAATTTGCCGCCCAATTCCTCAATACGGGTTCGCATATTTCCCAACCCATTCCCGGTTGGCTGCTGCTGAGTGTTGAACCCTTTTCCGTTGTTTATGACGCTCATTTTCAAATAATTGTCTGAGATGCTGAAAGCGACTTTAATATCACTTGGTTCAGCGTGTTTCAATGCGTTTGTGATTGCTTCTTGCGCAATGCGGTAGAGGTTTAGTGTCTGCGAAGGGGAAAGCAGCAAGCTCATCTCAGTCATGTCAAAATCAACAGGTAGCGGCGTCGCCCGCACTGCAAAATCCCCAATCTTCTCCGCCAACTGCTGCACCGTGAACTGCTCGTGTCGGATGGCCCATATTGTCTCTCGCAGCATCCCCATCGCCTGCCGGGCATTGCCACCGATGGCCTCCAGTTCCTGTTTTTCCTTATTATCATTGGACTGAAAAGCCTTGCGGGACAAGGTGCTGCCGATGATGGTCAACTCTGCGCCCAAGTTGTCGTGGAGGTCACGGCTGATGCGGAGGCGTTCCTCCTGCAAGCGGTTCGCAGCTTCGGAAGTGGCTAGTTCTGCCTGCAATTCAGCTTCTCTTCTTTTTTGGCGTTGCTGGCGTAAAACGGACCAAAAAACACCCAAGGCAGCTAGGAAAAGAACCCCTGCCAATAGCAGGAAAGCATTCCTCCGTTGCAGCTTCGCTTCCTGACGGACCAGTTCTTTTTCTTTTTTTTCAGTCTCGTATTTGGTCGCCATTTCAGCGAGCTGCCTGCTGCGCTCCTCGTTGAACATGCTGTCCTTCAAAGCATAGCTTTTTTGTAGCCACTCCATCGCAAGTGCATCGCTGCCCATGGCAGAATGGCAGTCGGAAAGCATCATCATCACGTGCCGCCTCAGGTCATTGTACCCGATGGCTTCCGATTTGTGGAGCGCCTCCAAGAAGTAGGGCAGTGCCTTGGACGGATTCCCCGCTTGTAATTGCGTTTCACCCATGTTGTTGATGGTGATGGCCTCCCCGTGTACATCGCCCATTCGTTGCCGGATACCTAATGAACGCTGGAGCAGGGATACGGATTTTTCATAAAATCCCCGCATCGTGGCCACGGCGGCCAAGTTGTCGAGGGCATAGCTTAGCCCTTTCTGGTCGCCGCTTCGTTCCAGTAAATCCAGTTCTTGGTTGAAATTACGCTCAGCCTCGTCCAATTTTTCAAGTTCCAAATACACCACACCTCGAATGTCGTAGGATGCCGATATACAGGCCGTGTCCCCTGCTTCCATGCAGAGTTGGATGGCTTTTTCGAGGTTGGTCAGCGCTTTTTCGTGTTGTCCAGTTTTCTTGAAATAATTGGCCATTTCCCGAAGCAGGTCTCCTTCGCCAACTAGGTCTTTTTGGCCTTCGTAAAGGTCAAGAGAATGCTGGTAAAAATCTAGTGCCTTCTCGTAGTCGCCTTTTAGGTAATGTACTACGCCTAGGTTTTTCAACGTGAGCGCTTCTATTGTAGGCAAATTTTGGCGCTTTGCAATATCCAACGCCTGTTGGCCAAGCGCCACCGCCTTGTCAAAATCGTTGGAGTAAAATGTATAGAACTGCTCGTTGATGAACTCGGCTTGCTGCTGCTCACTCATATCGGGCAACAACGCAACCAAGCTGTCGGCGGAAGACTGTGCTGACAAAGCTGGTGCTAGGCATATCAGCAGAAAATACAGGATGATATGAGAATTCATTGTGATAAATGAACGGGAAAATGGGCGTCTTGTTCTGCTTTTGCGAACCTCTTCCGATGAAATTTTGACAAAATTTTGCTCCTCAACTTCTCAGGTTTTTCCTAGTCCACAACTACCCACTTTTGTGTGAAAATTCCATGCTCGTTGGACAGCGTAATCAAGTAAACCCCTGATACTTCAGGTGCAGTCATCGGTATCAGAGAGTTACCCTCAGCAAGTGTTAGCTGTAGATTGCGTAAACGTTTGCCCGTTAAATCAAATAGCTGAAAGTCAATGCGTTGTGAAAGATTTGACTGAATTGCCAATTGGCCAAGACTGCCCCCAAAAATTGGATTTGGCAAAAGTGTAACATGCCAAGCAGTGCCCATTTTTTGAGAGGCAGTATTCAGGAAATCCACCATGAACGTATGCATTTGTTCACAACCCGCCCCATCGGTCACTAAAAGCGAATAATTGCCGGGAGGCACATTTTCGAGGTTTTGGCTGGTGGCTCCGTTGCTCCATAAAAAGCTGAATGGGCCGATGCCACCGACTGTTTCCAGATAAATACTGCCATCGCTTGCCGTTGGGCTGCTGGCTGCTAGGATTGTGTCGAGCATGATTTCAAAAAGTGGTTGTCCCGTGATGCTGGCGATTGCTGTGGCGGTGCATCCGTTGGCGTCAGAGGTAGTTACTTGATAAACTTCAGTCTCACCGGGAGTTGCCGAAACGTCCAAGAGAAGGGCCTCAGTTTGTCCATTGTTCCACAAAAAATCAAATGGTGGTGTACCACCCATCACCGTTGTGGCAATGGTGGTAACTTCATCAGCGCAGAGCAGGTAGTCGCCCAATTGTATGCCAACCGAGAGCAAATCAGGCTCAGAAACGAGGATGCCAGTTGTGTCGGTGCATCCGTTGACATCAGTGATGGAGACAACATGCCAGCCAGCATCGAGTTGCTGGGCGGTCTGGTCAATTTGCCCATTGCTCCAATCAAACTGGTAGCTTGGTGTGCCGCCACTTACCTGCACCGAGGCTTCCCCATCCATATTTCCAAAACATGAAATATCGCTCCCTTCGATGTCCAGTGTCAGAACGGTTGGTGAAGAAAGTACAATGGAAGTGCTTTTTGTACAACCACTGGCATCCGTCACGCTAACTAGGTAGGTGCCTGCGGTAAGATTCGAGAGCAAGGAATCTGTCTGCCCGCCTTGCCATTGCCAAGCGAAGGGCGCTGTGCCGCTGAGGGCTTGCACTGCTATCCACCCATCGTCCGAAACACCATTGTCAGGGTGACAGGAAACTGTGCCGCTGCTGTTGTCCAAGGATAGGTCGCCAGCCAAATAGACCAATTCAGACGCTGATGTCTCGCACCCGTTGGCATCCGTGACCGTGACTGTGTAACTACCTGGGATGTTGGTGCTCAAATTTTGACTGGTACTGCCATCGCTCCATAGGTAATTGAGCGGTGGAGTTCCCCCAAAAGTGTACAGGCTGACCTCGCCAATCGGGTTTGTCTGCCAGCAAGAAATATTTGTAGCCGTTGTTCCTACTTGAATGTCTATTGGCTGATTCAGAATCCGACCGAATTGTTTTGTGCAGCCATTCGCATCGGTTACCGTCAGAAAATAGTCTCCAGCGGTCACATTTTCTAAGCTCTGGGCAGTGCTGCCGTCTGACCAGTGGTAACTCAAAGGCCCGACACCGCTGATGGGTTGAATCAGTATCGACCCAGTTCCTTCATAACAAGGGATGGGTACGACTGTGATTTGTATGGAAATGGGGACAGGTTCACTGAGGTTTTGGGTAAATATTGCAGAGCAACCAAGTGCATCCGTCAACGTCAGGCTGTAGTTGTTGACCATGACATTTTCGAGGTTCTGGGAACTGCTTCCGTTGGACCACGCAAAACTGTAGGCACCTGTGCCGCCAATGGGTTGAGTGAAAATAGAACCTTTTCCACCGTTGCACTGGATAGGCGTCACGCTGATTTGTAAATCAAGTGCATCTGGTTCTTCCACCGTTGCAGTGGTGGTGTTAGTGCAGCCGCTCGCATCGGTCACGGTGGCAATATAATTGCCTGCTATGAGGCCAAAAATATCCTCCGTTGTCTCACCATTTGACCAAACAATATCGAAAACACCTGCTCCGCCTTGGATGCTCAAATCCACTGCGCCGTTCGTTCCTCCGAAACAACTCACAGGGGCAGTCGTGGTGGAAAGGCTAAATGGGACAGTAACCGTAACGGTAGTTTCCGCAGTTGAAGTACAACCATTGATATCCGTTGCGGTGAGGCTATAAGTACCTGATTGCGTGGGGTATATTGCATTTGCTGTCTCTCCGCTTGACCAAGAATAGGTAAAAGGGGAATTCCCATTCACTGTTGCGACAATGGCTGCGGGGGTGCTGCAACCGCCGTCGGTAGCGCTGAGGCTAAGATTGGGCGGCATGTTTACCATCACCTGAATGAAATCGGTAAAAACACAAGCACCTGTGGTCGCAGTCACTTGGTATGTCGTGGTGGTGCTTGGGCTGGCAGTTGGCATGGGGCAATCGGTACAGGAAAGGCCCACCGATGGTGACCATTGCACGGCGTCATAGCCCGGTGCAGAAAGGGTAGTGGATTCGCTGGCGCAAATCTGTCGGTCACTGCCCAATTCCACCGGGGTGGCTTGCGTGAGGGTAACTCCCACGGTATCGGACTGTGCGATGCCGCACTGGTCTAAAGCATTTACCCAAAAAACACCCGAAGTGGTGGCTATAAAATTCTGCAAATTAGACCCATCCTGCCATTGGTAGCTGTGAAACTCGACACCAGCATCGAGCATTGCGCTGGGTTGGTTGCAAAGGCTGAGGTCGTTGCCAAGGTTCAATAAGGGAGGTTGGTAATTGAAGGTTTTGCTGCCAAAGTTGTTGGCATAGTTGCATTCAAGTGCTGGGCTGTTGGGCAGCAAGTAGGGTAGTGGGGCAGTGCCGTCGTCGTTTGCAACCGCAAAAATGACGTTACTCGGCGAGGCATTTATCGGAAAGGTAAACGCTTGGCAGCCTCCAATTGGAATGGCCATGTTGGTCAGGGAGGTGGACAAGAGCTGGACACTAGGCAGTCTTGGGTCGTTTTTGTAAAATGTGATTGGAATACCTGTCGGCAATGGGCTTTGGCCATTGTTGCATAGGGTGATGTTGATGCTGGTGCTACCATTTGCGCAAGCAAAACCATCCACTAGCAAAGTAGCGTCAGGGGCTGTGCAAAGGGGCGATTCCTCGATGAGCATGTATTGGTTGGAGGACGGATTGACCAACACATCTGTTTGGCCGGAAGGCCAGTTCACCACCACGCTGTCCACCTGCGTGTAGTTGCCGAGACCAAAAAAAGCAGTGAGCGAGTTTGAAATACCGTAGCTCTCGCCAGCCCTGATTTCCCGAACCTGCATACCCCATGCACCATATGCTTTTACCCTAGCCCCAACGCCGTTGCGGTTGCTGGCGGTACCTTGCAAACGTACTGCCAGCCAGTGCTTGGCATTGCCGTTGTTCATCCAGAGTTTGTCATTAACATTGGAAAAATTGCTGCTGGTGTATAGGTCGAGGAACCCATCGTGGTTCAGGTCGCCCACGCAAAGTGAGTTGGCCGTGGCAATGGGGTAAGAGATTTCAGTGAAGGTCTTGTTCCCATTGTTCCGGTAAAAATGCGGGATACCTGCCGTGATGATGTCCACATAGCCATCGTTGTCAAAATCACGCATGAGGCATTGAATATAATAACCGGGGGCGCCGAGGCCTGCTGTGGCAGTGATGTCGTTGAAATGTCCGGTGCCATCATTTTCAAACAACTGCATTTGATAATCGTGATTGGCAATGACCAAGTCAAAATCCCCATCATTGTCAATGTCCTGAAAATCGGCAGCCCAGGACTGCCATCCGACATTGATGCCGTATGTGGCAGCTGCCTCGGTGTAGTTTCCATTTCCATCGTTGACAAAAAGGGCGTTGATACGCCGTGGGTCTGCGGGGTTGGTAACGCCGCCCCTGCACTTGGCAATGTAGAGGTCCAGGTCACCGTCGTTATCAAAATCCGTCCAAGTGGTGCCGTAGTTGCCAGAATTGTCGGATGGCGGGGAAGTGGCCATATCAATCCAGTTATCGGCATTGAAAAAATTACCAGAACCGTTGTTTCCCCAGATTCGACTTTCCCCGTCGTCATGGCAGGCGAAGATGTCAAGCAGGCCGTCGTTGTTGATGTCTGCAAAATTAGAACCTTGCACAAAGATGCCGTTGCCCGGCAAATAAGATATGCCGTATCCGCCGCTACTGTTGGAGAGCACGACCTTTACCCCGTCGTAGTAGCCGCCGAACATCACGTCACCGTAGCCGTCGTTGTTGGCATCGGCAACGACCATTGCCCATGCCTCGTCCGGAGCGCTGGTGATGGTGGCATGGCTGAACGGTTGGTTGCTGCCTTGTTGGTACTCAATGAAAAGCAGGTTGCCTTGGTGCAGGCGTACCACGTCGTCCTTGCCATCGTTGTTCATGTCTGCAATGGCGAGTGGGCTGGAGCTTTTCACGCCATTGGCATTGAATAAAAGATTGGTCCGGTCGGTGAAGCTGATTTGCGCAGCAAGGGAAAGATGGATGGTAAAACTGAAAACCACCAACATAGCGTGTCTTTGAATCATGACCTTGTTGTTTTGATGAATCGTTTTGGCAAATATAGCGTAGCGAATTTGCTTATTCAGGCGAATATCAAGGACTACTGATTTAACATGTGTTATGGCATCATCTTCACTCCAGCGAAGTGAAATCTTTGTAGAACTTGAAATTATTGCGGGTTTCCGCTCCAAGAGCAGCACCTTCCGCTGAAACGAGTTCGCCTTTTGTCTCAAATTTCTATAAAATGTAAGTCCTACAGACTTGACTATCAGTTTTTTATTGCCATAATTCACATTGATTAGGTTTTGAAAATTACTGCCATTTCCCTCATTCTATCACCACCCATTTCAAGCAAACTACTTCTTGTTCATTTGACAGCACAACTAGGTAAACCCCAGCTGCCGCAGGTGAGGCTATATCTTTCACAAACAAGCCTGCCGGAATTTCAAGCTGCTCTTTCCAGAGCGCTTTGCCCGTGATGTCAAACAATTGCAAATCAATTGATTGGGGGGCATAAGTTTTCAGGATAAGTTGAGAAAGTCGCCCCTGCTGTGTTGGGTTCGGCAGGAGGCTAACTTCCCAAGCAGGTGCTGCTTGCTGTTCTGCTGCTGACAAGAATCCAACTGTGAAACTCATTTCCTGAAGGCAGCCTTCCGAATCCGTGATAGTTAGGGAATAGTTGCCAGCTGCTACGTTTAGGAGGTCTTGTGTATTGATGCCATTGCTCCACAGGTAATTAAATGGGCCGTTACCGCCCACGATATCAATCGAAATGATACCATCAGTAGCGGAAGGACTGCTGGCTGCTATGATAGTGTCAAGCACCACAGAATAAGGCGGCTGTGCCAAGATGCTGCCCATTGCCAAGGCTGTGCATCCATGGGCGTCCGTGGCGGTCACGGTGTAGGTGCCTGCGGTCACGCCTGAAATTTGGGCACCCCCGCTGCCATTGTTCCACAAATAACTAACTGGTGGTGTGCCGCCAGTGGCCGAAGCAGTGATGGCTCCCAATTCATTGGGGCAAACGATACCATCGGCAGGCATGGCGGCAGCGATCAGCAGTGGTGGTTGAGAAACTAGCACACCTGTAGTATCCGTACATCCGTTCTCATCGGTGACACTGACGGTATGCCAACCTGGTGTAAGCTGTGTGGCCGTGGCCGTAGCTTGAGTGTTGCTCCAAAAATAATGGTAGCCAGGCGTGCCGCCACTTACTGTGGCGGTGGCCGTGCCGTTCATTGCGCCAAAACAATTCACATCGGTACTGCTGGCAGTGAGCGCCAAGGCAGTTGGGGCAGTGATGGTAAAACTGAGGTCATCGGAACAACCATTTGCATCCGTGACGGTCACGCTGTAACCGCCACTAGACAAGCCAGTAATCTGAGGGGTGGTTTGTCCATCTGCCCAAAGCCAAGAAAAAGGTGCCAGGCCATTGGATGACATTACGGTAGCTATACCATCGGAGCCGTCATGGCAAGAAATAGGGCTGACGGTAATGCCCAAGTTGAGTTGCCCCGCCACTGCAACCATCGTGGTGGCAGTAGCAATACAGCCATTTGCATCGGTGACAGTAACACTAATCGGCCCGGCTGTAGCAACGGAAATGGAGGATGAGTCTTCGCCATTTGACCAATTAAAGCTGTAGGGCTCTAAGCCGCCACTGGCCAACACGCTTGCTTCGCCCATGCCTCCCGTGCAAGTTAGAGGCATCGTTTGCAGGGTGAGCACGATGCTATTAGTAACAGTGACAGATGCAGTGGCGATGGATTCACAGCCATTGGCACTGGTGGCGGTCACGCTGTAGCTTCCTGAGCTTGCAGGCATGATGGAACTCCCGGTAGCGCCAGTTGACCAGATGAGACCAACAGGTGCCGTGCCCGATACAGCCACACTTATTTGAGGAATATTGAGGCAATCGCCGTCTTGAGCTGTTATTGTTAGAACAGGTTTTTCTTCCACAAAAACACGGATGGAATCGCTCACGAAACAGTTGCCATCGGCAGCGGTGACATAGTAAGTAATGTCGCTGCTGGGGGATGCCGTTGGCGAAGAACAGTCGACGCAAGAGAGGCCAGCAACGGGCGACCACTGCACATTGGTATAGCCCGGCACTTGGAGTTGAATGTTTTCTCCTTCGCAAATAGTTCGGTCATTGCCCAGTTCGATGCTGGCGGTTTGGTTCAGCGAAATGACAACGGTATCTGACTGCCAATTGCCGCAGCCGTCCCAAACGTCCACCCAATAGGTACCGGGGCCAAAGGCGGTGAAGGTGGAATCCGTGCTGCCATCTTGCCAGCGGTAGCTGCTGTAACCCTCACCAGCATTGAGCTCAACGATGCTATTGCTGCAAAGGCTGCGGTCGGGGCCGAGGTCGAGACTTAGACTTTGGTGATTGAAGACGAAGCCATCGAAATTGTTTTCAAAATAACATTCCTGTACGTTGGTGACGGGGAAATTGGCAACAGCGTAGGGCAGGCTGTGCGACCCATCATCGTTGGCCACGACGAAGACAGGGGCATTGAAAACTGCCAGCATTTTCACCGAAAAGGAAACGCAAGAATCAACGGGGACGGCTGTTTGCGAAAGCGAAACCTTTTTCAAAACGGCACCCGATTGGCGTGGGTCATTTTGGTAAAAAGCGATCGGCAAATTGACAGGAAGAGAGTTGCTGCCGTGGTTGCAGAGCGTGAGCCAGACTTGGAGGCTGTCACCTGCGCAAGCGATGCTGTCCACGGTGACTAGCACATCTGGCACGGGCATGTTCGGGTCGAAGTTTTCATTGAAAATGGGCCACTGTGCCCGGCTTGAATTGAGCGGACGCTTGCCGCTGCCAAGCGAGGGGATTTCGAGGTGGTGCAGTTGCTGCTGCTTTGGGATGCTGAGGTCATCGTTGACATTGACACCGATGTAGTTGAACTGGTTCCAGACGGCCCGTGCAGGCGACCAAGGTTGGCCATCACTTTTGAAAACGTATAACCTGCCCCGGTAGTCAGGTTGCCCGAACACGTAAGGTGGCAGATAGCCCACCGTCACCACCTCGGTTTCACCGTCGGCATCGATATCTGCTACCACGGGGCTTTCGTCCAAAGTCTGGGAATTGCAGACCATTTTGACCCAATTGCGGTCGGCATCCACCCCGGCAGGCAGCGGCAGTGGGCCACCGTAGAGGATGCGGAAATACCGTTCATCCCGGTAGGCGACTTCGTCGTAGCCATCGCCGTTGAAGTCGAAGCAGCTTGGCCCGGCAGCGCTGGAAGCATCCTGCGTGTTCACCGACCACCAGTAAGGGGTGTTCGGGTTAGTCATTGCTTGTTGCAGGTTGAAACTTGTCAGTTTGGCATTGGAGGGGAAAATGATTTCGGGGAAATCCTGCTGGAAGCCAGCCGTTTTGTCGTCGAATACATTGGCGATGCTGACCGTGAAAAACTGCTTGTCCACGATGGGGTTGAAATCAGGATTGGTGAAGCTGGCGAGCAGCCCGTTTTTGTTCCAAACATATAGCCCAGCGTTGGAATTGGCACCGTGTCGCCCGACGGTCACGATGTCCAGAATGCCATCGAGGTCGAGGTCGGCGACATAGTTGTAACCATCCTTGAAATTGCCAGTTGGTTCAAGGGCGTTCAAGCTGCGGGCTACTTTTATTTCCACGCCATCGCCATCCAGTGGGTCGAGGTCAACAGAGTAAATATAGGCACCTGCCACCAGTTCGAGGCCCTCGCAATCAGGGTCGCCGTTGCAGTCGCTGACGGAGAGCAGGTCGGCGGCAATGGAGGAGGTGGTGCTGACTCCGTTGAAGCCACTGTGCTGGCCACCGATCAGTTTTCGCTTGAGTAGCGGTGCATTCGGATTTGTGAAATCGAATTGGAAGACGTGGTCACCGCTGTAAATTTCGGGTCTGCCATCGCCGTCGAAATCGGCCATGCCGAGGTGCCCAGCGAACCATTCGGTCTGCAAATCTGAAGTAGCGAGCAGTGTCATTGGCTGACTATTGCCGGGTATGAAGTTAGTGTAAACCCGAATGCGCCTGTCCCAACAGACCACGGCCAGTTCGGGGATGCCGTCCGAGTTCACGTCGCCGACGCACTGGGCTGTGCTGCGCTCGGACATAAGCTGCGGGATGTTCAGCACATCAGGGTTGGCGGCGTTAGAGCCGTCGCCCTGATAAATGAGCAGCTTGCCAACGGTGGTCTGGTTGAGGTTGTCGGAGATGCCCTCCGCCACGATGATTTCTGGTATTTCGCCGTTCTGCGGGTCGAGGTTTGCCACGATGGGCGTGTTGTTGATGCCTGGCAGATTGACGGGACTTTGCCAAGCCAACCGAGCCGTGACGGGCGTATCAGAGGAGATGCTAGGCTGGCAATCAGCGCCGTCGAAGCACTGGCAGTCGGAGTCGAAGCAGTCCACGTAGCCATCTTCATCGTCGTCGAGAGCGTTGGTGCAATCTTCTGGGCATGGAATTTCTATGGTGCAAACGGGCTGCTTGGAAATTGGATTGGCAATTGGAAGTTCCACAATGGGGGAGTTGGTCACTGACAGGGTTTCTGATGTAATCGTAAAAAGTGAAGGCTGTTCAGAGAGTGGGTAATCCTCTGCAATGATATCCTCCATTGGGTTGGTTTCTGCGCAAGTTTGGAGATGGCCAGCCGAGTCGAGGTCCAGGGAAGAGATTTTATCGACTGTTGATTGCACCCAAGCAAACAACATTCCGTCTTTTTCCGTGAATCTGCCGATATAAGGTGTAGTGTTGCCATTAAATTTGAATTGCTCCACAAAATCAAGGCTGCCGTCGCTCCTAAAGGCAGCGATGGAACTGAACACATTGAGGGCGGTATACTTGGCGAGATACCCACCATCGGGTTTTGCAATCACAGCACCAGCAATTTCTAGCTCGGATCCAGTGTATCTTCCAATTTTTTTAACCCATTCGATTTCCCCGGCTTGATCAATCTTCATGATGAGGAAATCATTGTTGCTGTTTGGCAGGTTCACTCTTCCCGCAGCGATGAATCCTCCATCCGGTGTTGCGTCCATGTTTCTGAGTTCTATAGGGTCGTTATTTCCTGTGACGGCATATCGTTTGGAAAGGATGATATTTCCTGAAAAGTCCATTTTTATGAAACCTGCTCCCCTTGGAAACCCAAAATTTCCAGCTAACCATATTGCATTGCTATCCTTGCTCATGGCCGTGGCATATGTGTAAAAGTCAGGATCCATGAGATATACTTTGGTCCATTCTACGCTTCCATCCTCATCGAATCCTACTGCCATAAGTTTGTCAGGGATGTCACTGTGGCTGATAGCAATTACCTTGTTCCCTACGGGCTGTAGTACAACGTCATAACCGCTGCTGGGGAACCCAATCCTTTTGGCCCATTCTACTGTTCCATCTGCTGATAATTTGCAAAGTTTATTTTGGATAATGCCATCTGAGACCATGCTGACCACACATCCACCGTCAGCGGTGGTGTGCAACCCACCCAACCCGTTCGTAGGTACTTCTATTTTTTTGTTCCATATCACGTCTCCTGTGGGGCTGAGTTTCGTGACCACTCCATTGGGATAAAGGTAGTTGTCAAGGTAAATGCCGCCGCCCTCATATTGGTCACCGAAAAAGATATAGGGGTTGGTTCCGCCCGTTAGTGTCCAAGTCCATTCTCCTGAAACACCTTGGCAAGGCCCATCTTGTAGGACTTTCACGCCGAGGGTCGTTTCGTCTCCACAGTAACTTCCATTTGCTTGCAGCAAAACTGTATAATAACCCGCATTGCTAAAAGCATAACTAAAATCCGCCCCCGTACTCACACTCACCCCATTGATAAACCACTCATACCCCGTCGCCCCAGCGCTTGTATTGGTGCAAACGAGCGTCTCGCCCACCTGTAATTCCGTCGAATTCACCGTAAATCCTGCTGTCACCCCGCAATTTACTTGGACATTAGCCTGCGCCTTGCCCAAGCAGTTCAGGTCGGCGTTAAAGGCACGAAGCTCCACCACGAGATTGCCCGTGCCAAGGAACTGGTAACTAAAATCGGTGGTCGTAGCTTCTAGGTTGCCGTTCACATACCACTCGAAATTGGTGGCACCGTTGGTCTGATTCGTGAAATTGACCACATCCCCTGCCTGCACGACCGTTGCCGAAGGCAAAAAAGCAGCGGCAATGGGCAAGGTGCAAGGGTCTTTGCAGCCTTCCGATTCCAGCAAACTGCTTCGAAACCCTTCGATGGACAGGCGCATCCGCCCGGCTTGGCCTTCCGTGAAATTGCGGTAGCAACCAAAGGGCGAGTAGTCCATGAAATTCTCCGTTGCATCGTTCACATCGGTGCTGAAAGGATTGTTGGCGCTGGCATCGTCAGCATCAGTGCCACAGGAATTATAGACGCAGTTGGTATGCGTGGCTTGGTCGGGTGGAGTATCGCAGACCCGGTCGCCAGCAGTGGTGCAGTCGTCGTTGGGGCAGCCACTCTCGAAAGTGTGGTAGAGGTTCAAGTAATGCCCGATTTCATGGATGAAAACAGCGTCCTCCGCAGCGTTAGTGCCGAAATATTGTGCTTCGCAAACCATGCCGTCGTAAGGCTGGCCATGTGCCGAAGCGAGATAGGCATAGCCTGCCACCCCCGGTCCGCTGGATTGGCTGTCAATCGCCTTCACTACCCAGACGTTCAGGTACTGCGTGGGATCCCAGCGCACGAGGTCTTTCATTGCTTGGTCTTGCGTTTCCTTGACGAGTTCGGTCAGGGTTGAAACCGTGCGGGTAATGCCGTTGGTCAACTGGCCATCTGGGGTTCGGCGGGCGAGGCAGAACTGGATTTGTGTATTTGTACCATCGCCTTGTTGAGCGTAGTAGCCCTCGTGCGCAAACGCTTGGTTCAGGTGCTCAATAGCCATGAAGACTTGCATATCCGGTATGTTTTCCGAACCGCCATTATGAATGATATGTACGACCACAGGTAGCACGTAAGGTAGTGCCTCCGATTTTGCAGTACCACCGCCTACTTTTTGAGCCAAAAATAGTTCCTCTAATTGCTGCTGCTGATGCAGTAGCACAGGACGGGTCTGCATCATTTCATTGCTGCCGCATGTGAGGTTGGGGGCTGTCTGAGTGGCCGCCCAAACTGGCAAAAACAACAGGTATAGGAAAAGGAAACGTTGATTTTTCATGTTTCAATAATTTGCTATTGCTGGAGCTGGCACAAGGTAATTTGGATAGTTTTTGTAATTGTATCAGATGCATAGCAAAAGCCAGATTTGACAAATAAATATCAAAATCAGGATTGATGTATTTTGGGAAAAAGGTAGTCTCTAATCTTGTCATGTTGTGATGGGAACACCTTGATCATTGAGTATATCTACCGCACCAGCGTCACATCGCCATGTTCCTTGATCACCCCACAAAATGTGTCCACTGTGATGATATAAACATACACTTCTGAAATGCAATCCTTGTCATGGTCTTTGCCATCCCAAGGCTCTGTGGAATCATGTACAATGTTGCCCCAGCGATCGTAAATCTTGAAGTCCAGTACCCTGAATTCGTAGTGGCTGACAGGGTAAAACTGGTCGTTCATGCTGTCATTGTTTGGGGAGAAAGCATTGGGCATTTCAAAGAAACCGCATTTAGGTAAACAATCCTGTGGGCCAACTGTGACCTCCTGTCGGCAAAGCGGCACACCCGCATCCACTGCTGTGAGGGTATAAGTCGTGATGCTGTCGCCGTAAAGTGGCCCGACTAGCGCGGGAAGGTCTGCGTAAGCGAATGTGCCGAGGATTGCGTCGTTTAGGTCAGTCACGGTGAAGGAGTCGCTAACCGAGTTGGCATCTAGGTTAATTTCCACCAAAAAAGTTGTGTCCTCGCATTCCTGTGGCATTGCAGTCAGGTTGCTAATGACACAATCCGGGCAATTATAATTCAAGGTATAAGGCTGGCTGGCGCAAATAAGTGAATCGTTTGTCATCACAGTTAGCACTACTGAACCGGAGTCGCCAGCGTTGATGACTGGAATGTCACCTACCACGGTAAGGTATTGGGCACAGGCCGAATCAATGTTCAGGGCAATATTGCATGGTTCCTGCACCGTTGAGACGAAGGGAAGAATGTCAGTGGCCAAAACCTTGATGGTCACCTCGTCCGTCAGCACGATACTTGGGTCTTCTTCGCAATTGGCTGTGACCGTGAAAGTGTAGGTAGCGGGCGCACAATCCTGATTGGATAAGAGCACATTTTCAGGGTCAATTGTATTGCCGTTTTGGTCAGTCCAAGTTGGAGTCACGGGCGAATTTCCACCTTCCACGTAGTATCCTAAACTAATGGACGACCCACTGCAAATGACCGTATCGCTTGCAGTGGCGACAATTTCGGTTGGGCAGACAATGGCACAATCGCATTGCACGAACACCTTCACGTCGCCACCGACACCCTTGGGGTCGGTACCGTTGTTGCTGACCACTCCGTATGAAATGGCGCCAATTGGTGTGGCCGGATTTCCCGTGCTGCCAAAATTGTTCGCAGCTACCAGGCAAAGGCCATGCGGTCCATCCTCGTTCAAAATATCAGCACTTGAACTAATGAACTGCAAAGCTGGGCCAGTATTACTTTTCAAGATAGATACGCCACCGTAAGCTTCGCTGCTTCCACCCAAGCTGCCGGGATAGCCTGTATAAATGACCCCGATCAAATTGTTGTAGATACCCGCATTTTGGCCCAGCAAAAATGCCAGCCCACCGTGGTTGTAGGAGCTGTGTAAAGAGGAAAAACAGCCCATTCTACCACCTACTAGCATATCTCCGGTCGGAGTAATTTCAATATCGGACAAGTAGATAACGTCTCTAAGGGCATGCTCTGCACCCATTTCCATTTGGAAGGTTTCGGTGCCGGTGTAATTGTCCCAAGTTGCACCAGCTGGCAAACTGGTATTGTTGATGATTCCGACAAAACTGCCATCAGTGTTGAGCGGAATCGAATAGATTTTTGGTAGTGGGCCGGAGGTAGGACTCGTGTAGCCGCAGGTACCAAAATATAATTTTGAGGCATCGGCATTTAATTCGATGCCATAGGGAATGTCGTTTAAATCATTGGGTTCGCCAGGTGCACCTGTGTCATAGAGGCCTGGGTCGTAGGAGTCGAGTATGTTGCCGTTTTCATCAAGGCGATAGATGCGGCCATCTTCAAAATTGGTGACATAAAATTGTTTGGTAAGATGGCTAAAGACAAGGTTGCCCAGACCAGGGCCTGTATTTCGTACAATATTTATAATGCCTTCACAGGTACGGTTAAAGAATGTGTCCACCTGTTGCGGCAGCACTGAGAAAACACTTGCCTGACCGGTTTTCCCATCAATTTTATAGACCGTGCCGGCGGCCTCTGCGCTCTCGGCTCCACCCCCAATATCGCCATATCGGATTATGGATTCCGTAAAGAAAAAATAGGAGCTGTAGTTGGACGAAGCAGCGATATAAGTATTGCCGCAGCGATCCATCGTAATGCCAAATACATTGCCTATAGAATCGATTCTCCAAGATGGGTGGTGATACATTTCTACTTGGCTGCTAACATCCAGCCGCCCGGCTGCGGGTAATACGCCTTTAAGGTTCATCAACCCAAAAGTATAGCGTTGGAGTAGGGGGACATCCTTGGAGGTGCCGCAGGTAATGGCTGCAATGCTGTTGGTGATGATGCTCTGGCAAGCGGGATCAACTTGCCATGGCAGCCCATTGGGCTGCGCCGATGTATCATTTGAATTAACTAAAAGACAAGATGCAAGCGCCAAAATTTGTATGAATGCCTTTCTGAATGGCTGGGATGAAGCTGGGATAATGGCCATACTTTTTTGTTTTTGTAAACGGTTGTAAATCAATCAATAAAAGCTGGTTACAAAATACCGAAAGGCGAAGGTAATGCGACACTGCTAGGTCGATAAATCTTGGCTAAAGAAATAAACCGATTGTCATTATTTTGGCAATGGGTTATTGTTATTTAATCAGGAGAACTAATATCGACCATTGTCCTTACTCTTCCCTCGACGTACAATTGCTGCTTCCCAGCGGCGTGTTCGTCCGTGGCAAAAGAGGTGATTTCATATTTTCCATTGCCAATGAAGCTGATTTTAGGGAGTTTGGAAGGAATTGACCAAGGGCATTCTATCAAATATTTTTCGAGCTGGGCAGCATCCGTGGTGGGGTCTTCATTTTCAAACCTGACAACATAGGTGAATTGGTACAGTTTGCTTCGTTGCACTGATTTGGATAATACAGCCTCGCCAATATGACTGTATGGCAATATGATGGTTTCACCTTCTTTGCTCCGCAAATGAAGATTCCGGGGGCCGATGCGTTCAATAGTGCAACTGCTGCTGCCATAGCGCATGCTGTCTCCGATATTTGCATGATTTTCAAAGCGAAAAAGCAAGCCTGGTAGGAAATCTTTCCACAATGTGCGGCCAGACAATAAGATAAGGCCGATAATAAATAAGCTCATATATGGGCTGACGATAAATACCCGATAAGCTGTAAAAGTCAAGAACAGCACCCAAGCAATCAACTCACCTCTGAACAACCACAAATCAAATCGGCGATATGATTTGCGGTTTTTAATAAGGGGCAATACATATTGCCTGCTCAGTCTGAATACCAGAAACAATATCACCGCCATAAGTGCCAGCAATATCAACAAGGCTATTGGAATTGGTTTTATCTCCATCATATCATCTCTTTTTCTTTCAACCATTTTTCCAGATAGTGCCGGAATTCAGGTTTTAATACATACCAATCATTGGCGTGTTGTTCTATTATTTTGGACTTTATTAATTCGTCAGTAGTATGGTCAAGCCATGCTAGAGTCTCTTTGTCGAATATGTGTGCCAATTGGGTTTTTGATAGTGATTTGTGCAAGTATAATTGCAATAGCAAATAATGCCAAGCACTGTCTTTTAATCTTGGGAATTCTGCATCAATTGGGTACTTTAGTTCAATGATTTCACCTTCTGTTACTTGTAAATTCGCCAACCAAAGCCGTAATGCAAACCCAACGTTGCCTGCAGAAAGTTTGTGGATTTGGGCAAAGAGCTTATACCTTGTACTTTCTGAAAGCTGTTCTTCTTTCTGACCTTGGTATTCGATTCGTAATCCTCCTGTTGTATGTCGGTTCCAAATTACTCGTTTTAATAATTCACGAGACAACGGCGTTAGTATTATCGTTGCAATTAGTGCACTATCAATATTCGTTGTGCGTCGCAATATCTTGAGCGTATGCAGATTGCAGTTTAATATGAAATTATGGCGCCGTCCGAATTTTCGAATAATATCAGTTAGGGCATTCAAGTTGATTTCGCCAGCTGGCGCTTTCAGCCACCAAGTTTCAATATCATCCAATAAGATAGTAGCACCTGGTTTTAATATGCGTAATACTGCATCGGGAGGGCCTTCCAATCCAGTTGCCTGTTCAAAAGCAGTCTGCAAAGGGTTTGCCGTCACTGTTGTAAAAGTAGGAGGTGCCACACGGCATATCTTACCCTTTAGCATCTGTTGGGCAATGTATTCAGAAAAGTATGTCTTTCCACTTAAGGCCTCACCCGTAATCATAATGCCGCCGGATATCCCTTCCGTTATCTGATCCAATGCATTTCTAACTTCCGCTATTTCTGTTTGTCGGCTTTCTTGCTTTCTGCTGAGGTTGAGGTGTTTCCCAGAGAATAATTGACAATAATAAAAAGGAAGTTTGGCAGCGGTTTCTTTGTCAACTGTTATTTTATCTACAAAACTGCGAAGAATGTCACGGTCGTCCCGTAGGGCTTCATGTTCCCGTTCGAAGGTGGCCATGGCCACGTCTTCCTTTCGCCTATCGATAAAATCTATGAGTGTTTTAATCTTTCCTTGAACAATGTTTTCTGCATTTTCTTGCCATACTTTTATGCCTTTTCTACGTCCATCTAAACGGACATATTGTAGCAGTTCCTCCGCTTCAGAAACAATTCGACTGATAACCATTCTTCCTGCCGTAGCATCATATCTTTCATTAATCTCAAATGTGAAGTTTCGAATTATCGTCTCCGCCATATCCCTGTTGGCGGCAAATTCAGTACTGGCTTTTTCAATAATATCAGGTAGTATGGTTATATTGTCTTCTTCCTTGGCAGTGTCGATTCCATAGGCCAATAAGCTGGTATTGTTAAATACACTACTACTCACTTGGTTAAGTTGGAGTCCAAGTATAGAAAGCTTTTCTTGGAAAGGGGATATGAAATTCGTTTCAATTAAATAATCGGCGATTTTTGCGATGGATAATTTAACTGTTTCAACGCCATCCCCTTGTTCTTCCATGAAGACATCCAATGATTTAGCGTCCATTAATTCCACCTCCTCTGGTAATTTTTGACCAATGGCACGAAGACTTTCCATCATCGATTGAGAAACCATTTCTGTAGTTTCAAATTCACCTTCGTGCGATTGAAATGGAAGGGAGGATATACTGGACAACTGCTGTTTTTCCAGCTTATCTTTTACTTTTTCCAATGACTTTTGAAATGCTGTTATTTTGTTTTTTATCCTTTCTTCATAATCAGCCTGTACTTTTTGAATAGCTATCTGTTTGGTGTAATATAATTTTGAAATAGCCTGTGAAAGTTGCAAGCCCGTCTCGAATTGTTGGTGAATTAAGCCTTGGTTGCGAAACCAGTTTAAAGTATATCCATTCACTATTGTTTTATCGGCTATTACTTTCTTGTTATTCAACTTACTTTCAGCTGAGACTATCTGTTTGTTAAAGAAGGGTTCAGGTGTTGTAGTAGCTAATTGATTGCATATTTTTCGGTCAGAATTGCGGAGCAGCAGCAATGGTTTCTGCACAATTTCCAACACAGATTGGCGTATTTTGCTGAATTCTTCCTTTAAATCGGCTATTAAAACTTCTGTATTGGTAGCTGGTTCGGCACGTTCTCTCCACTGTTTTACAAAAGATCTAATTGACTTGCTGCAACGAATGATAAGCACTGCATTGGCTGTGCCCATTTCGTATAATGCTTTATGCAAATTACTATTGCCTTTTGCAGTTTGATAGTATTCCAAGGCATTTCGCCATTTAATGGACCTTACTTTTCCTGCATCATCAAATGAAAAGGAGGCTGGTGCTGCTGCCACCATGTTTTTTCGGTCGTTCAGGTATTTATTAATTCCATCGGAAAGAATGTTTTTAAGAATCGGCAACTCGTCCTGCTTGAATTTCCGGGAAACTTCTATAACTGCATTAATATTGGCCAATGCCTCTATCTTATCTTGCCGACTATTAATAAATTTGGATAGCGCCTCTTCAATTTCAATTGTGAATTGTAAATATTGTTGTTGTATAGTTGCAAGGGTCTGATTTGCAAAGTCGCTAACAGCACTGTCCATCTCCTCCTCCAAAGCGTTGATAAGATGTGCCAACTGAGCTTGTGCAGGTAGTTTTAAAGCTGTCACTTTATCCTGCAATTCGGCTTGGTAGTCTTCTTTTTTCTCTATTTCATGAATGGCCAATTTTGTTACTTCAAACCTAGTGGATGCCTTGACCATCAACGTGGTGCCAATGACGCTAACCAATTCCGTTGTTTTCTCCACAAAAAATGCCTCTTCACCTGGGTTTATATTCGGAATACCTGTGAATATCAAATCGGCATCAGCAGATATAACCTTCATTAACTCATAGTATGGAATTTTATCCACCTCATTATTAATCACTTTTATTTCGGCTTCCATCCGATACTCGTCCAAAAGCCGCTGGATTCTGTTCTCGATGACCTTTCGGTCAACATTGTAGCTATTTATTAATAGTACTCTTATTTTGGCATGGCGCCAATCCGGTGATGCAACGATGAATTTTGCTAAATGCAGCATTAATTCTGCATTATTGCTGAGTCCCCGCCACCATAAGTCTATTTGTTCTTTTTTTCGAAAGCCCCACCGTTTATCATAATCTAGGTATAATACATTATAATCTAGGTCGATCAATCTTTGGGTCATTTCAGCAAACCATACTGGATCCTGCGTATTCTTTGCCCATCCCATCAGGACAGTATTGGGGTCGATGCCCGAAAACCCGAATGTGGTAGCAATGGTTTCAATGCCTTTGAACACATTATTTACCTCAATTCGCCGACCGAAAATGCCATATTTCTGCAAAAGTTCATCCCTAACATTTTGGTCGTGCTTCGTGAATAATACCTCCGACCCACTATTTTCCACTAGGTCAAAGTTCGTGACCATGCCTGCCTGACCTGCCAGCGCCCTACTGAATTCGAGCATGTGAACCCTTTGTTCTGATATGCCGCTGAATAATAAGATATTGGGTTTCCAGTTGCGCTTATGGTCCTCCGCCGACTCCATGCGCTTCAAGCCTTTTTTTACGACCGTTGACCAAACGCTCTGCCATATGTCACCTGTGCCGAGGGCTATTTGTTTGCGTTGCAACCATACGAATATGCCTCCAATAATAATAAAAGCGGCAATCATTGCTACCATATCCAGTTTGAACATGACAATGAAAGTGGCCACAAACCCTGTAAAGCCTACCCATTTATTGACCCTGAAAGTTGGTTTAAAATCTGAACTTGCCCAACTTTCCAAAAAGAAGGAAATATTGATAAAACTATAAGCGGCGAGGTAAAACATGGACACCACTCTCGCAATCATATCCAGCTCTCCAATAAGGATGCCTGCTTCCGCAATAATCACTGTCAGAATAAGCGCATTTCGGGGTTCGTTATCCGATCCTACACCCTTGCCAAATAGTTTAGGAGTAATGCGGTCAACGGACATCGCTTGTAATATTCGTGGTCCGCCAAGGATTCCTCCCAGTGCCGATGACAAGGTAGCACCCCAAATCCCTGCCACCACAGCAGGAGCAAAGAGCGCTATTTTCATCATGATATTATTGTCCGTTTTGAGGATGTCTGGCCTGACTTTCATGCCTACGAAAACCACCAAGCCAAGATAAATTACAAAACCTACGGCGATGGCTGCAATCGTCCCCTTCGGGATGTCTTTTTTCGGGTTGGCCAAATCACCTGACATGGCAATGCCAGCCGTAAAGCCCGTCACTGCCGGGAAGAAAATAGCGAAAACAGTTTCCATTGAAACCCCGTTTTCCCCACCAAAGGCTGGCACGCTTTCTGGCACGAACGGTGAGTGGCCAAAAAATATGGCTGCCAGCGAAATGGCAATGGCTGCCATGATAAAAAACTGGGCACGAATGGCGATGGAGGTACTGATGAAAGCCAGAACTGTTAGGGCCAACAGCGTCAAACTGCCCGTGCTGCGCAACCCGTTAATGGAAGTGTCCAAGCCTAGATATGCGTTGAAACTCTCGCTGAAACCAACCAAGTAAAGTGCAATACTGAAAGCCGTGCCTGTAAAAAGTGTCATTCCGATGGCCCCACCAATCGGGAGCCCAAGGCTTCGAGAAAGGACATAATAAACACCGCCCGCCCCCACTTTTTTATCTGTGGCAATTGACGAAATGCTGAGGCCAGTACTGATGGAAATCACATGCGCAATGATGACTATGATCACCGCACCCCAAATCCCTGCATTGCCGACGACCCAGCCTAAGCGCATGTACATGATGACGCCTAAAATGGTCAACAATGATGGTGTGAACACGCCGTCGAAGGCGCCAAATTTTTTTTGTCCTGCCATAATTTAAAATCCAAGCACAATCTAAATGCCCCAGTTTTCAAAAAGACAATAATAGGATTTTAATTTTAATCGACTATTGGCAAGACTTTGAGCAGAAAAAAAATGGCTGTAGGATATGGTTCCTGCAGCCATTTTTTGCTTGCTCAAATGAATGGTTTTCAAGTGCAAGTTTTACTCCTCCCAAACCTTCAAAAACCGCCCATAAGCAGGCAGTCCCATTTTCTCGCCTCTGGCAATGATGTTGTAGGCTCCTGATTTCCAATCATTTACCATTAGTTCAAAGATGTTTTGCCCCTTTTCCAACTGCACCTCCATTGTCTGGACGAGCTGCCCTTGTTGGTTGTAAAACGCCATCGTAGCGGCCTGTTCGTGGAGGGAATACATATCCAGTGTGACCATGTATTGCGCTGGATTTGGGTAAATGCGGTCAAAGTTCAGACGTTGGCGGTTGTCGCTGAGTATCAAAGAGTTGATGCCATTGTTCCCACTGAAGCTGTTGATGCTAACGGTCGCCTCGTCATCCTCGTTCGGTGTGGGGGAGGTACCGTTGTTAGGACTGCTGTCCGAGTCCGTTTCGTTGCAGGCAAACACTTGGGCATAAGGGTGGAGCGCATTGCTGGTCAGCAAAAAATAACTTACAGTGATGGTTGCCGATTCGCCAGCGGCGAGGTCGCCAATGTACCAATGCTCATTGCCAAAGGCATTGAAAGCACCCTTCGATGCTGTGAATTCATTTCCCCCTTCGTAAACAACCCCTGCTGGTCGTGGGAATGCCACTTCCACACCCGTTGCAGCTTGCCCGCCCGCATTCTTGATGGTCAATTTTACGGGAAACGATGTGTAAATGCCGGGGCTTGGGTTCGTGGCTGTCATGGCCAGTTCAAGGTCAATGCCTTGCGGGGTGCAGTTGTCCACAATATCCAACTGACTGTTGCAGCCATTGGGGTTGCCTGAGATTTCAATGACACCGCTTACCCCATTTGCACTCAAAACTGGATAGAGACCGCAGCAATCGCTCAGCACGGCATTGTTCCGAACCCGTAGCGAGTTGAGGCTAGTGATGCTGCTGAGGGCATCCAAGTTTTGCAAAAACTCGTTGTCCTTGATGTCCACGGCATACATGGAGGTCACGTTCTGCAAGCCTTGCAGGTTGGTCAGTTTGTTCGTGCCATTGAGGAACAAAGTGCCACCGATGCTGGTCAAATGGCTCAGTCCATGCAGGTTTTCAAGCAATGGATTGTCGTCCAAAATCAAAGTGCTTTGCAGCGCCGTGAGTTTTGAAAGTTGGTCAAGATGCAACAGGGCAGGATTTTGCGTTAGCAAAAATTCACCCCGAACGATGGCCAAATTATCCAAGCCAGTGAGCGTCTGGAGGTTGGTATTTCCTTGAATTCTCAAGTAGTTGGCGCCTGTAATGCCTTCGAGGCCGTGTAAATTGGTGAGCGCCGCTTGGCTTTCGATAACAAGCGGTAAAATGGCATCACTGTGGAGGTTTGCCAACGGTGAAAGGCTCGCCAACACAGGATTGCCGCTCATCAGCAAGCCGCCAACGGTTGTCAGGTTGTTGAGTCCCTCAAGGCTGAGGAGTGTGGTGTTGTTCTGAATTTCCAGAAGGCCAGAAATCCCAGACAGGCTGGCCAGTGGCGTCAAATCCACAATATCCGCCCCTTCGATTCGCAAGTTACCATTGACGAAATCGCAGCCCGGAAATGCATCCACTTCGGCTTGCGAATTAAGGATATAGTCGTTGTTGCAAACAACCCCCGTCACGGCTATCGGGCTGCTCACAGTGTTGTTGTTTTCGTTGCCTTCGGCAATGGCGTTGCCCACGTCCGCCTTCACGATAAGGTAGTAATTGCCAGTGGCAAAGCCAGTCGGCAAGTCGAAAGACCCTGTTCGGTTAAAACTGCCGACCGCCGTGTTCTGCTCTGGAATGGTCGCAAACGCATAGTCGTCAGTGCTCAGCACATTGTCCGTCGATAGGAAGCTACCGATTTGATAGCTGCCCTGCACAGCTGCGTTTCCAATGTTTTTGAGGGTAAAGGTGAAGTTGCCAAGTCCAGGAGAGATGGAAGCTGGAGCTGTTAAGCCACTCAAAGTTAGATCAGGCTGGGAAGGTGGTGGAGGCGGCGGTGTGCCAGTGCTGGATGCCTCGTCGTCCTCGTTCGGCGTAGGCGGTGTGCCGTTGTTCGGGGTGGAATCGGCGTCTGGTTCATTGGCAGCTGTCACTTGGGCGTACACGACGGGGAGGGTGTTTTGAAGCAAAAAATAGTTGACAGTCAGTGTAGCGGTAGCACCCGGTGCAAGTGTCTCGACAACCCACTCTTGTGAGGCCAGAGCTTCAAAACTGCCTTGCGAAGCAGTAAATTCATTGCCACCCGTGTACACTACACCGTTGGGTTTTTGGCAAACAACCTTCACGCCCGTAGCGGGAATGCTACCTGAATTGGTGATTTTAATCGCCGTTGGATAGCTGGTGTAAATCGGAGCAGTGGCAGGGCTGGTGACAGTGAGGGAAAGGTCAATGTTCCCACTTGGCGGCGGTGCCTGCACTGTGATGGGGATGAAAATTTTGTTGTTTGTCTCGTTGGACTCAGCGACTACTTGGTCTTTGTCGATAAAAAGAATCAAAAAATAATTGCCAGCAGATACAGTCGGTATTGTGAAATTCAGGGGGCCATAATTCTGTTGTGCATTAGCGGCAAAAGAGTAGGAAAAACTGCTGCCACCAACGAGCACGTCCGCATTGTCGAATTGATTATCCGTGGACAAATAAAGCGAATGGGTCAAACCAGAAAGCCCAGAAATGCTGGCACTGCTGTTATTGGTCACGGTGAAACTGAAAGGATAGGTTTGGTTCGGATTCACCGTGTTTGGAGCGGTTAAATTGGAAGCAACCAAATCGGGAAGACTGGCCGAACAGGCTGGCGGGGCAGTCACGGTCAGGGTTTGTGTACAATCAGAATTCAATGAGTCGGTAAATTTCAGCGTCACATTGCCGCCACTGATGGGCATGTTCGTAATGTCGAAATTGACCCCATAGGCAATGCCGAGTGTCTGATTTGTCGGTTGTATCAGCAAATTGTACCCGATGCTTTGGAGAGTGTTGATGGCAGAGACTGTGAAACTAAAATAATCATCCGAGACAATATTTGGCGTGCCGTTATCATGGCATGTAGCCGTGGAAACATTGGCGACCAATGCGCAGCTCCCATAAACTGTAAATACTTGACTGCTCGCTTGGTTGTTGTTTTCATTGCTTTCAGCTACAGTATTCGCTTGGTCCGCCACAACCACCAAGTAATAATTCCCCGGCGTGAGCGAACTGGAAAGCACAGGGCTTGGCGACAAATTAAGGGAAGCTCCTGCCGCCAAACTTTGCTGCGAAAGGCTGGAAAGCAGAACGCTGTTGGTCGTCAAAGTCGGCGTGCTGCTCACATAGATTTTTACATCGAAGCCGCTGGGAGCAGCGCCTGTGCCCAAGTTTGAGAGCGTGAATGTAACAGGTAAATGTGAGCCTGCCTGTACGGTATTGGCATTGATGGTCAGTAGGGTAACGCTTGAAATATTGAGGTCTGGATTGCCCGTAGGTGCATTCTGATTGCAGACTTGAATGTCATCAATAGTGGCGCATTGGCTGCCTTGTTTCCAAACCAAAAGATGCACGTAGGCTGCACCCGTTGGTGCCACAGCTTGCAGGTTGTAAAGCTGGTAAGTATTACTGTAAATGTTTTGGACGTCATTCCCTGTGGTCAAAGGGGTAAAGGAGGCATTCAAAAACCTCAGTTCCACGCTCGCATTGTTCGGTGGGTTATCCGATTTTGCCCAAAAGGAAGCTGTAAACGTCTGCCCAGCCTGGGCTTGGTAAATCTGGCCAATACTGCCCGGAGCTGTACCGCAAATCCTTGCTGCACTAGCGCCGGTTTTGGCATCATTGGTGGTCACCACATTGCCAGTGACACTCCAGCCAGCCAATCCATTTTCAAAACTTGGATTGACAATCAAGTTGGTGCAACCTCCAAATACTTGGCAACCGCATCCCGCCACATCCGAGATGGGAGAGGCAACCGCCACTGGGGTGACCGTCGTGGATGAGAGCGAATAGCTGTTGCTTAGTGGAATCATATTCGAAACAGCACTATATGGGTTTGTCAAATTGGTGGTAGTCACCTGTACATCTTTCACAAAACTGCAGCCCGCACCCAGTACTTCGCCATTCATGGACATTTTACCAAAAAGAATATCGTTGCTGTTGTCAAAAGCGTTGGAATGCCCCACAAAGTAGATATGGCCATCGTGGTAAGCAATGGAGCGGCCAGTCTCGTTTTCAGGACTGCCAATGGCTTTCGCCCATATCATTTGGCCCTTTCGGTTCACCTTCATGATGAAAATCTCGGTTTTACCCGATTGGGTAAATGTGCCGGAAACCACATACCCTCCAGGGACGACCACTACATTACCTGCGTTGTGGTTGTTGCCTGGCAATTGGTAGTTTTTTGCCCAATCAATATTTCCGTCCAGTGTAGTGGCGAATAGCTGGAAACTGTAATCCGCATCAGTAGTACCGTTCAGGTTGCCGTGCCCAAAAACGATGAAAGTGTCATTGACTTCCTCCATCGAATAGGCGTAAGTCCGGGCATTGGCCGCTTGGTCCCGGATATAGCTTTTCGTCCAAATCTGGTTCCCCGTCAAATCCAATTTTGAAACGGCAGCCCTTATTTTTTCCAAACCACTTCCGTACCGCTGAACGTTGGCAGTATAGCAGCTACCATTTTTCACAATGACATCCAAGAAGACATCGGTTGGGCCGTTGTTGTAGGATTTTTGCCAGACTAGGCTGCCGTTGTTCTTGTTCACTTCCAGTGCCAGATTGTCAGCGCCGGTGGTGCCTGGTTGCATCATTCCCACCACTATATAATTGCCGTTTGGTAACTGAGCCAATGACTCGAAACGGGCATTCGTGAAATTGGTCATTTTTTTATTCCATAGGATGGACTGGCTTTGGTAGTCGTACCGCATGATGAAACTGTAGGAGGACGGGTTGATTACATCACGCCCTACAGCGACCAATTTGCCCTCCGAATCAATCATCAAGTCATACACAAAGTCGTCCCCTGTGCTGTAATTGAAAGTGCGTTCCCAAATCACCTCACCAGTGGGGGTGGCCATCGTAATCGAAGCTGAATTGCCTTTCGAGCCACCGATGAGGAAATTCCCTTCGGGGGTAGGAATGATTTTAAAGGCACGTTCCGGAACGGCATATTCCCCAATCTTGCGAATGAAGGTGGTGTCGCATCCTTGGGCTGCCATTTCATTTACGAAGGAAAAAAGTGTGAAAATGCAGGCAAACAGGAGTGGCATTTTCGCCAAAAAAGTCTGTGACTTAGAGAAAAAATGTAGCTTGTTCATAAGTTTTGTAAGAATTGCCAGCCCAACTCTAAAAAGGCGTCAGGATAGCGGGTTTATAATTGAATTTCGATTGGTGCAAAGCAAAATAGCCCGACCTTCTCAGGTCGATAAAAATGCCAAGGGAACTTTCTGGTAAAAACGTTTTGAATAGTCGGCAGCGAAAGGCCAACAGTGATTAAGACCTTGCAAAGCTAATCAGAAAACATTTCTCCCCACATCCTTCTTCCTCAAAAAGAAGCAACTGAATAGACAAATTGGTCTATTCGGTTGCTTAGGTAATTTGCTTGGAAACTATTCCTCCCAAACCTTCAAAAAACGCCCATAAGCGGGCAGCGCAGTTTCGTCTCCCCTCGCTATCACATTGTAAGCGCCTGATTTCCAGTCATAAACCAGCACTGGCACGGCGTTGTTGCCCTTGTCCAATTGCAGTTTCATCGTGTGCACAGGACGGCCCAATTGGTCATAAAACTCCAAGGTCGTAGCCTGTTCCAAGGGCGAAAATATGTCCGCTGTGACCAGATAACTGGCGGGGCTAGGGTAGAAGCGGTCAAAGCTGAGCCGCAAGCGGTTTTCAGAGCGATAGATAGCTGTTCCGTTACTACTGCCAACGCTGTTGACATTTACATCCTGTTCAAGGTAGCAAATTTCACCCCAACCATTGTCAATCAGCTTGATTTGCAAGTGATAGATGCCAGCGTTCAGGTTGTTGATGATTAATGGGTTGGTGCAGTCATCAAGACATTGGTAGGCCAACGTCCAGTTTGGGTTGAAGACCTTGATTAGCACGTGTGGTGCTGAAAAATCACTGATGGCCAACTGGTTTGTGCCTGGCAAGATATTTATAGCGGCGCAGCCGACAGGTGGGGTAGTGCCACCGATTACATTTACAGGGGACATGACGATGTTGTTGCTCTCGTTGCTCTCAGACACGACATTGCTAGCATCGGCTACCAACATGAATTGGTAGGTGCCAGTTGCGATGCTTGAAGGTAAGGCATAGCTGATGCTCTGTTGCGAAGCAATGCCGGGAGTATGGTTCAGACCGCTTACGTTACCGATAACGATATCAGTCGCAGGACTGTAAACATTGTCCGTGGAAAGCACAAGTTTAAGGTCAAAATCTGTTGCAGGAGCTGTGCCGAGATTTATCAAAAAAGGATAAATATTGCCAGTCCCTCCGGCCTCGGCGGTGGTCGGGGAAGTGCCAGAAACCACAATGATTGAGAGGTCTGCCTGCGGGTCGGCAGGTTCCACACAGTTCATTGCCTCCACGAAAATAGCGTTGTTCTTTTCTGAAAGAAATACCAGTTCATCCCCCGATAGTGCAATCCGACGCACACTGCTGGCATCGGAAAGTTTGATATATTTTGTCCAAATGGTCGTTCCTCCCTGCGTTTTCACCACTTTCACCACATTTGTATTGATGTATACGCCACTAATCATTGATACATTGTAAGAAGCTGTGATGATGCTGCCGTCTGGGGCGTTCAGTTCCCAGTTGTGGTATCCTGAACCGAAGCCCATGGAAGATTGCAGTCCCGTACTGTAGAGGTGAGCTGTCACAAATTCGTTTTCGGTGAAATGACCTTCCCGGTAATACATGCTGTAACAAGCGCCTCGGTGGCAATAAAAAGTAAGCGATACCTTGACCATGTAATTGCCGCAGCCAATAGGATATAGGCTGGCTCCAGCACCGTAATAATTAGGCGAGTGAAGGTTGGTGGAATATACATCGTTCAACGTCTCATCCATCATCTTCAGGTCGCTGACCGTACCCCCACTGTTATAACTTTCGATGAAGGCCAACCTTGTTGGTGAAATTTGGTACACGTCCCCTACAATGTGCATCCCGCTGTATGAATAAACACCCCTAAGTACGGTCTGCTGTGCCACAAAATTGGCATCCGTGCGGATAGCATAAAGTCCGTAGTTGACATTGCTGAAAGCGAAAATGATGTAGCCATCGTTGAAGCTCGTGAAGGAAAAGAACCCAGAGTACTGGCTGGAGAGCGCCGTCGGTATCGGTATGCTGAAAACTATGACATTGTTTTCCAATTTTTCAAAATTCCCGTTCGAAATTCTGAATACCGGGAAAACAGGTGCTGTACCTGCCGATTGGTCAGTGGCTACTTGTCCAGCATTGTCCAAATTGGCGAGGCGGTAGCCGTTGGGTGTATTGTAGTAGACCTCCGCCAAACCATTGGCGTCCTGCCCAATGCATTTGATAGTCCCCGCTCCAATCAGGTCGTCACAAACACCTGGCCCCGGTGAAGGAATAACCAAAAATCCTTTCGTGACGGTGTTGTTGTTTTCGTTCAACTCGTCAACCTGTTGGTCAGCATCCACCCAAAGATGCAGGTAGTACTGACCCGGTGTCAAATTGGTAGGCAGGGTAGATGCACCAGGCACTTCCGTTACACTGAATCCTGCAATAAAATTGCCGGTAGGCACTATGCCGTCCTGAACGCCACTGGTGTTGAAAATTGGATCGGTCGAAATCCAAGCCCTGACTATGAAATCTTGCGGGGCGTTGCCGTTGCCGATATTGGCAAGGTCAAAATAGTAGCCCAAAACCTGTCCAGGCTGTACTGTTGGGTTAGGGATTTCCAGGTTTGAAATCGTCAAATCCGGTGTCAAAACAGGCGGGGCGCTGCCGCCACTGGTCGCTTCGTCGTCCTCGTTCGGGGTGGGAGGGGTGCCGTTGTTGGGCTGGCTGTCCACGTCTGGCTGGTCGGCAGCGATGACTTGGGCGTAGGTGACTGGTGCGCCATTTTGCAACAAAAAATAGCTCACCGTGAGGGTGGCTGAACTGTTGGCGGGGATGTTGCCCACCGTCCAAATTTGGTCGCCGTTCGGGTTGAAACTGCCTTGCGAAGCGACAAACTCATTGCCACCTGTGTAAACCACGCCAGTAGGTTTCGTCCATTTCACTTTCACACCCGTTGCCGCTTGCGGGCCTTTGTTCACGAGCGTGGCGGTGGTGGTGTAGTTGCTGTAAATGACCGGATTGGCCGTGGTTTGCTGCATAGCAAGCTCCAGGTCAATGCTACTGCCTCCCGGACCCGAAGTGACAGAAATGGACTTGTCCAGCCAGTTGTTAGAATTGACAATTTCACAAAAAGCAGCACTGGCACGGAAGCGGAGGTTGTAAGTGCCAGCAACCAATGAAGTGGGTACATTTACCACCACAGACTTCGTAACCGTATTGCTTGAACTGAACTCACTCAGCGTGAAATTAACCGTGCCGATAGTCTGATTGGGGCTGAGGTCGGTCATTACCACATCTACTGCAAAGCCAGTCCCCGTTGGTTGTACGAAGCCGTTGCTGTGGTATTTCGCTGTCAACTGCACGGTGAAATTGCCGCCAGCCACCACGGAGGCGGGTACACCCCAATAGCCCTGCATAGTGACGTCCGATGCGCCAATCTGCACGGGAAGGGGTGAGATGATATTGTTCGTCTCATTTGATTCCGTGACTTGGTCGTCCTCGTCTATTGTGGTGATGATGTAATAGTGGCCATAGGCCAAGTTGGCAGGTACAGTTTGTGTCGGACTGATGAAAGCTGGGCCGCTATTGTTGAACAGGCCGAGCGATGGCACATCCTCGGTGTCCCAGAGCAAGTCGTCGGCTGATAGCACGCTGTCGGTGGAAAAATAGAACTTGACTTTGAAAGCCGAGGCTGCCACCGTGCCCATGTTATTTATTTGCATGGATAAAAAGCCGAAGTTCCCGCCCGGAGCTGTAAAGCAAAAATTGCCATTGATGAACTCATGAAGGAAGCCCGACAAATCTGGCAACCCCGACACGGAACATGGCGGAGGTGGTACCACAGTAGCTGTTGCACTGCACTGGTACGTTGAAATGTCTGTTACGTTCAGCGTCAAACTCCCTACTGAAATGGGCACGTTCTGGATATTCAGTGCTGTGCCGTAGGTGCCATTGAAAGTTTGGTTTGTCTGTGGGATGTTCAGTAGGTAGCCTGTACCGCCACCAGTGCCAGTGAAATTGGCGTTTACCGTGAACCCGAAAAGGTCATCGTTAGGATTGTTCGGTGTGCCGTTGTCGTCGCAAACCGTGTTAGAAGTCGTGGCAACGATGATGCAGGCAGGGCCGCCCGTGGTTAGGCAAACGTCGTCAACCAGGAAACTGCCATTGCCGTCTTTTGCGAAAAAAACATACACGTAGGCCGTGCCTGCTGGGGCCGTGCCGTTCAAGGTGGTTTGTTGGTAAAAGACCGAGACAGACTGTTGTTCTACGCTTCCAGGTAGCTTGTTCCATGAGCTGCTCAGAAATCGGAGTTCAACTGAGCAAGTATATTTTGTCCATGCGGACATCGTGTAACTCGTGCCAGGTGTGGCAGGTAATACATACCCAATGGAACCATAGCTGGCGCTGGTCAGGTCTGCGGCATGGCTGCCAGAATGGGCATCAGCGGAGAGGGAAGAAGGGCCAACAATTGTCCAGCCTGTCAAATTGCCCTCGAAACCAGGGTTGTTTATGAGGTTGCCTGCACATTGAGCATTGGCATTGATGAAAAACAAGAATAGCCCTACAAGGGTTATTGTAAAGGAATGAAGAGGCTTGTTCATCTGTCCAAAATTTTAAGGATGAGTGGGATAGAAGCCCCGCAAGTATTCAACGGGCAAGGCTACGTGCGTGACAAATATATTTGAATCGGGATGTGGCCACAGTGAGTTTGCTCAATGCTGCAGGTGATTTTTTCCAGTATGGTGAAGGTAGGAATATGTTGGGAATTCCAAAGTAGTGTAAGCTATGGAATTCCCAATGGTTCAGAACAGTCTATTATTTTCTGTTTAGTATTTTATAAGCTTTAGCGAAGTACTACCATTACTGCTTTTAATATGCAGCATATAAATTCCAGCTACTATATCACTGATATCATAATCAAGGTGATTATGCCCTTCCACGGTGTTAAAGTTTTTTGACGCAATATAGCGGCCTTGTAAATCATAAAGCGAAAGTATAACCTGTTCTTGTCCCAATGATATATACTCAAGCTGCGCCAAAGCTGACGAGGGGTTTTGAATTAATTTGACATTGTCTGAAAAATGATTGGAAGGCTTGGGGTATATACGGTTAATGAGCAACCTTGCAGTTGGGTTCAGCCTACTGTCGTCCAAGATGCCGCCGTTCATAAACACATTGAGTTTTACATCTGAGCTACTGCTATTGGCATTGAGCACCCCTGCTTTTTTACTAAAAATAAGGCTTGTACCCGGTTTTAAATCCAGATAAAACTGCGGGTCGGGGTGTTTCGCTGTCGGGATGCCCTGTAACCAAAGTGTGCCATCGAACAACAGGGTGCTGCCTTTGTCCAAAATCATTTGCCCGCCGGAGCGTAGCGCCAAGATGCCCCGGCCATCCTGTCCATACTGCATGGTGACGCCCTCCGCCACTTCAAAGGTGCCGCCATTGCGGAACATCATGCAGGACTTAAGACCTTCCATATTTACATGGCCGCCTTTGTGGATATACTTGGTGTTGTCGTCAAATACGAAATCAATGATGCCGCCAAGACACATGTCTCCACCGTTGTTGATAAGGTTTACTTCATGCCGGATGGTGTCGCTGCCCTCTACCAATGCGCCACGGAGAAAAGCGAAAGGTTGGGGGACAAAGGTTTGGTATTGGTCTACAATCAGGTTGATAGTTTGCGGGTCAGGCGTATTAACTTCTGGTATGCCTTCCACATAAGATGGGTTCATGGAGCTGGGCCAGGTGCTTGTATTGGTATATCTTAGCATAAAGTCGAATTCCCAAGAATTAGGAAATTCTGAGACTAACTCAACTGGGACTTGATAACTGGAACCCGTATAAGTGAATTGCGGGGCAACGATATTGCTGATATAATTTGGATAGCCTGGCGAATAAAAATATGAGTCATATAACTTTATTTTCTGATCAGCTGTAGTTCCTGCTTTTGGTTTCATTTTAATAATAAGTTCCCGTAGATAATTATTGGCAAAATATTCCGTAGGCACACAAGTATCGAAGCCGTATATGGATGCATCTGTGCTTGGAATATCTGCATACCAACGGATGTGGGTTCCAGTGCCTGGTTCGTCTGGGATTTGTATGCCTACGATGAGCCCTGAGCACATATTTTCCGTGCAATCGGTTCCGCCTTCCAGATATACCTGATTCCCGAAATTATAGGTGCTGGCAGAAACATTGTATAACATATTCGATGAGAGATAGACCTTATTGCTTTCGGTAAATTTGCACCTCGCAAATATTGGCTTATTTATATCAACCGATTGCAGGTCAATACCTTGGGAGGGTGTGGCGGCAAGATTTATACATATAGAACTGTCGATAGGCCCATCCCAATGATCATCCAAGGTTTGGTACAGGGTCCAATCCTTATAGGTTTGAATGGTTACAGCATCATTGAACGGGCAAGGTATGGTCTCAAACTGGTTGAAATTGCCATTAGGAATGGTTTGGCCAAAACAGAAAATGCTGGCGCAAAGTAGGCAAAGCGTAAAGGACGTTTTCATGCGTGCAGGATTTAAGTGAAGAGAATTGGTTCTTGCCAAAGATAACCCGCCCGTTCGCCATTTGCTTTTTATACAAGTAAATTGTCGGTCACTCAACAAAAACGGTTGCCTGGAGAATACCAGGCAACCGTCGAGTAAGTTTTCTACAATCTTATTCTTCCCACACCTTCATAAAGCGCCCATAAGCTGGCAGGCCCGACTCTCCTCGGCCGATGATGTTGTAAGTCCCTGATTTCCATTCTTCAACAAACAACTCTAACTCGTTCCTACCATTTTTCAATTCCATCTCAATATGTTGGACTTCCCGGCCAATCTGGTCGTATATGTCAAAAACGGCATGTTGGTCATCTTTGGAATAAACCTCTAAAGTGACATTGTACTGTGCAGGGTTTGGGTAAATCTTATCGAATGCCAGTCGCTGGCGGTTGTTTTTGAAAACCAGCGAATTGGTGCCACCGTTGTTAAAGCTGGTCACACTGATAAATTCCTGCACCTTGCAGATTTCTCCCCAAGAGTTGCTCATTAGTTTCACCTCCACATAGTGACTGCCTGTACTGAGACCCGTTACCACGGTCGGATTGGCGCACTGCCCGTCGAGGCATTCGTATGCCACCGTCCAGTTTGGCTTAAAGACTTTTAATAAAACATGTGGGGCCGATGCGCCATCGATAGTGATTTGGCCGGTGGCAGAGGTAATGTTGATGGCCGAGCAGTCTGGCGCACCGCCAATAACTGTGAATGGTTTCAGCACCGTATTGTTGTTTTCATCGCTTTCAGCTATTGCGTTTCCATCGTCAATTTTTAGAATGAGGAAATAACTGCCATCACCCAAAGTAACAGCTGCGGAACCTTGGTAAGTGCCGCTAGGGAATGGAGCACCGGGGACAATGTTGATAGTATTGACACCTGCCTGGATGTCGTCACTACTCAAATTGCCGTCCGTTGAAAAATAGGCTAGGATACTAAGGGCACCTGCGACCTGTCCCGCTCCAATATTGTCAATATTGTAGGTGTAGCTGAGCGTTTGGCCTGTTTGGATAGTCGAATTATTAATATTCAGGTTTGGGATGGTAAGGTCGGGCAGTGGGTTGTTTCCACTCTCAACGGTGAAGGTTTTGTAAATAATGTTATTGCTCTCGTTGCTCTCCGTGACAACTTCATCAGCGTCCATCCAAAGTATGAGATAGTATTGGCCTGCGGCTAAATTTGCCGGGATAGTCGAAGCCCCCGGAATATCTGCTTGGGAAAAGCCTGCGGGGTAGTTTCCAGTCATGACGATACCGACTTGGACGTCATCCGGTGAAATAGCCTGTCCCGCTGAAATCCATGCTTTGATGTTGAAATTCCCTGTGGCATTCCCTGTGCCGATATTCGCAGCATTAAAACTGTAGTTCAAAACCTGACCTGCCTGTACCGTAGGGTTAGGTATTTGCAAGTTGGAGATGGTCAGGTCGGGCGTCAAACCGGAAGGTGGGTTGCTGCCCGTACTGGCCTCATCGTCCTCGTTTACCGTTGGTGGTGTGCCGTTGTTGGGCTGGCTGTCCGAATCTGTTTCGTTGGCAGCAATGACCTGTGCATAAGCGACTGGCACTGAGGTATTTAATAAAAAATAGTTCACGGTCAATGTCGCTGAACTGTTTGCTGGAATGTTGCCAACTGTCCAAATTTCATCTCCATTTGGATTGAAGCTACCTTGCGAAGCGGTGAACTCGTTGCCACCGACATACACCACGCCGGTTGGCTTTTTGAATGAAATTTTTACGCCCGTAGCTGGTTCGCTACCGGTGTTTTTCACATTGGCTATCACACTGTAGTTGGACCACTGGGCAGGGGAAGTGTTGGGCTGTACCAAACTCAATTCCAGGTCAATATCCCCATTGCCTCCCCCATTGATGATGCTCACTGGGAGGGCTATCAAATTGTTTGTTTCGTCGCTTTCATTTTGAATGTCGCCTGAATCATACTTGGTGATGATAAAGTAATTTCCAGATGGGGTAGAGGCCGGAATGATGCCTTGTCCAAAGCCTCCTTCCGTGAAACCAAACATCTGCACGCTGGCATCAATGGTGCGGGAGCCAGAAGCGAGCAATATATCGCCGGCATCGAGTACAGCATCGGTGGATAGATAACCACTGATGTCTAATATAAACGTCGGCAAAGGCTGAGGGAAATCTAGGTTTGCAAAATGGCTCACAAAATCAATAAATGAACCAGCCAGTATCGTGTCATTCGCTGAAACAGTCAGGTATTGTCCATTCACATTCGCAATAGCGGTAAAGTACACTAGTTCAAAATCGGGTAGCGTACTGCCATTCGAACAGGGTGCAGGTGGCTGCACCGTAATATTGGTAAAACAGGTCTGGTCGGCTTTGTCCCGAATCAGGAAGCTGACAGGGCCATTGCTGATGAAAAAATTTCCAATTGGAGTGGAGGTGCCATAGGCGTTGCTGTTGGGCGGGTAACCCTGCCCGACATACTCCCATCCTTGGTTGCCAGTATTGCTCCCAGTGACGGTCACGGAGAATCCATATTCGTCATCCGCAGGGTTAGCACTGGTGTTGTTGTCGTTGCAGTAAGCATCGGTTACGATGGCTGAAATGGAGCAGGTTGGTATGCTTCCTCCTGCTGTGTTGGCCTCATCGTCCTCGTTCACAGTCGGGGGCGTTCCATTGTTCGGTTGGCTATCTGAGTCCGTTTCATTAGCGGCGATGACCTGTGCATAAGCGACTGGTGATGAGGTATTTAACAAAAAATAATTAACCGTCAAGGTGGCCGAGCCGCTTGCTGGTAAGCTGCCCACCGTCCACACCTCGTCGCCATTCGGGTTGAACGTGCCCTGCGAAGCGGTGAATTCGTTTCCACCTACATACACCACGCCATTTGGCTTCGCAAATTTTACCTGAACACCCGTGGCGGCTTGCGGCCCCGTGTTGGCAATGGTGGCTTTCACAGCGTAATTGCTCCATTGGGAGGGAGAGGTATTGAGTTGATCCAATGTAAGGGCAAGGTCAATTTGGTTGGAGCCTGTACCGCTTGGCTGCACTGTCACGTTGAAAAAGCAAAAAGCTTCCTGATCGAAACAGGAATAAGCATGGAAGCCAACCTCTGTGGTACCGACAGGAAAAGTGCTGCCGGAAGGAAGTCCAAGCAATTGGATGGGTGAAGGCGTTCCACTGCCTGATGGGCAGCCAGTCTGTGCAACTTCCAGATTAGGCCAAGACACCACCGCACCATTAGCACCTGCTGTAGCAGTCACCTGTATGTCAATGGGGCAATTGGTAAATTGCACAGTATGCTGTACCGCCTCCCTTGTAAACTGGTAGCTGCAATTAGCTGTATTTCCGCAGGCATCTGTGGCGGTGAAATGGAGCTGCACCGAGCCGGTTCCCTGAATGTAAATGGGGCCGCAACTGCCGCCGGGGTAGTCCACTGTGATGTTCCCGCTCAGGACATTGTAACTGGACAGCACCACCGAGAGGTCGCCTGTGGCACAATCAGTCGTTGCCAAAGGCAAACTTACCGGAGCTCCATCATTGCAGGGGCCGGGGCTGCCAACAGGGCCAGCCTGTACTGTTAAGTCAGCAGGGCAATCGAAGCTGATGCCATTATCGCCACTGGTCACGGTTACTGCTGCTGAAGTGTTTAAGCAACCATTGGCCGGATTCGTCACTTGTAAGGTGTAATTGCCTGATTGCGTGACAGAAAGCACGGCATTGGTTTGGTTGGCAATGGGATTGCCGTTAAATAACCACTGGTAACTGTAGCCGCTCATCACAGGATATGCACTGAGCGACAAGTTGCCACCATTAGGCAAAGACCGTACTGCATCACCTTCAATAAAAGCTACTGGAGCGCAGTTTTGGCTCTTTATCCGGTATATTTTATTGGTAAAAAAACCGACGGCAAAGAGGTCGCCCTGGTCGTTTTCCTCAATCATGGTGAGGTCGGTATTGTTGAAATCACCACCTTCCACGGCTACTGGTTGAGTGCCGCTATTATCCAAGGCCCATATTTTTCCTGAGCAAAAATCAGTGTAAATATATTTGCCAAATAAATCGGCATATTCACCACCCCGATATACGATTCCGCCATTGATAGAGCAGTCGCTATTATTGTGATTATATTCAAATATTGGGGCAGTATAGTTCGAGTTGCCATTACATTGAGAAGTATTAAACTGTTGCGTTCCTTCCATGCAGGCCCAACCATAATTTTGGCCACCAATGCTGTTAATTGGTTGAAAATCAATTTCTTCTGCATTGTCCTGCCCCACGTCGGCTATCCACATATCCCCTGTATATTTGTCAAAAGAAAAACGCCAAGGGTTGCGCAAGCCATACGCCCATATTTCCGGTAGGGCATTATTGTTTCCAATAAATGGGTTGTTATTTGGAGCCGTATATGTTGCGCCATTATTTACGTCAATGCGCAATATTTTGCCCAGATATGATTGCAAATTCTGCGCATTAACGGGCGGCGAAGTCGGCCCATTTCCATCGCCAGTGGCAATATATAGGTATCCATCCTGCCCAAACTTCATGCAGCCGCCCACATGGTGCGACTCCGGGTGCGGGAAGGTCAGTAGGATGACCTCACTGTTCGGGTCGGCGACGTTGGGGTCACTGGCACTGCGGCTATAACGGGCAATGACGCAATCGCCCGTGCCTACCTGATTGTAGAAGACGAAAAAGCGCCCGTTGGAAGCGTAGTTCGGGTGAAAAGCCAGCCCGACCAGCCCGTACTCGTCCACATTGGTGAGCTTGGCACCGATGTCTAGGAAGGTGCCGCCCTGTGTTCCATTCACATTCACGATTTTGATGAGGCCGTCCTTTTGGAAGGCGAACAGGCGGTCGTCGCCGGGCGGGTGGGCGATGCCGACGAGGTAGCTGTAGCCGGTGGAGAAGTCTTCAAGGGTGAAGGTTTGCGAGGTAGCCTTCAGGACTAATAAGAGGATTAGGGTAGTCAATTTGAACTTCATGGTGTTTGTTTTTTGAAATGAAATTAGTAGGCACACGAGTGCACTTCGTTGAATAATTCTATCAGCATTTCAGGTACGGGAAGGAAATTGAGCATAAAAACAGCTCAATTTGTGGTGTCAGACGTGAAGTTGCTAAGGTAGCAAAAAAGCCCGTCGCAAAACATTGTGACGGGCTTTTTAATAAAACTGGGTTGGTTTATTTTAAAATAACCTTTCCTGAATAGATTCTAAAGCCATCCGTTTCCACCTTGTAAAAATACAGGCCCGATGGAAGGCCGTTGCGTTGAAAGTGGCACTTGTTTTCGGTGAAAATTCCCAGAACCTCCTGCCTGCCCATCGTATCGAACAGGTGGAAAGTGGCTTTCACGTCCATTTCTGTAGGGATTTCAAAAGTCACATCCCCAGCGGAGGGGTTTGGATAAACGAGTAGCTCGCCGAAACTGCTCGTTAGGTTGTTCACGTCGTTGATGACGATGGTCTCCACAAAATTCGTATCCACCGTGTGAAAGGTCGTGTTGGTGAAAATCGGGTCGTTGTAGTCGAAGTAAATGGCCGCCCGGTTTTCGATGACCATGCCGATGGGGTTGTTGGGCATCTGCGGGATTTGGAATTTCACAAAACCCTGCGAGCCAAGGTAATTGGTCGTGCTGTCCGGCAGGTTGATGCCTTCGAAAGTGAAGCGCAGCACATTGCCGTTCAGCCGCTCGAAGCGGTAGGGATGGCTGCCCGACAGCACTTGCAACGCAGAAGCATCAAGGAATTGGGAAAGCGTGTCCATTACTACAACCTGGTAGGCGGTGTCTGTGCCCGTGTTTTGGAAGTGGATGGTGTAGTCCAGTCGAGTGCTCGGCTCGATGAGGTGGTCGTTGCCGTAGCCCCGTGGGCTGGCCTCCTTTTCGTTTGGATCGAAGGAACTGACGTTTTCTTGGCAGACTCTTTCGATGAAGGGGCTGGCATTGCCGATGGGGAATTGCAGCACCATGCCCTGCGTGAACCCTGCGCATCCTTCCACCGCAATGGCAGGCATGCCACCGTAAGGGTGGCCCGGTTCCTGATCTGCTTCAAGGCGATAGGTCGAGCCATTGGCTGGAATGGGGTCGAGGGGAAAAGTGGTATTTGAAGGAAGCGAAAACGTGCCTTTCATGTACATGATGAAATCTTCCACCACCACAAAATCCAGGGTTTGGCTCGGCCCCGTGCCCGTATTTTTGATAGTGAAAAACACCGTGTCATTTTCGCAAAAACCTTCCACCTCAATATTGGCACCGAACCACAATGGCGAATCCGGGCAGAGCGTGTCGGGGTAGATATGTACTTCTGAGCAATGCGTGGCACCGGGCGTGGCATTGCAGTCGGTGAAAAAGTAGATGGGAAACTGGCCCGCCTCGCCCGGTTGTAAATCGCCCACATCGAAGCGGAACAGGCCATTGCCGAGGTCGGTGTTCGGTTGTGGGGAGGAGGTGAATGATAGGGCGTCGTCGAGGTGTACGTCTATGTAAGTATCTTCAATTAGTTCGGTGCTGACGTTGGCGAAGCTGACGGAATAATAACCGTCGAAGCAGGGGCGGATTCTTGGCGAAGCCATGTCCACGACCATGTGCGGGCATTCGTCGTCAAGTTGAGCACCTATGTCCTGCGTGAGGGTGTCGGCCATGCCGGGGGTAAAGCTTAGCTCGTAGGTGGTCGGGCAGGATGTGCCGCCGTAATTGTAGGGCAGGTCAAGGAAGATTTGCGCCGTTGTTTCATCGGGACACAGGCTGATGGAATAGTTGCCCTGTGCGTCGGTCGTTGTGGAATACACCTCGCCAGAGGGCTGTCCAGTGACCATCACCGTCCAGTTTTCGAACAGCATTTCACCCGAATCAAAAGCGCAGTTTTCATTTTGGTCGTGGAAGACGCTTCCCTGTACGACATGATTTTCTCCGGGGAAGAAGTCATAGATTGCCACATGAGTCGTGCAGGTTGACGCCGGCGTGCTGTTGTTTCCTTCAAAAGCAGCAACTACCAGGGTCAGTGTATCCCCAACATGAGAGCTGTTGAAAGTTACGGGAGGGGTGTAAATACCATCCAGTGGCGCTAAATCGAACAAGTAAAAGTAATTACCAATGCAAGCGGGGCCTTCGAGATAAGCTTCGTGGTCAGGAGTTGCAACGTTGCATAAATCAAGTACAACTTGGAGGAAGTCATTGCAGATTATGTTGCAGGGTGGAGATGTGACTACAATTTGCCCGCTGCATGAGGAAGTAGCGTTCTGGTTGCTTCCCTCGAAGGAAAACACCTCAAAGTCCAACGTATCTCCAGCGTGGCTGATGTCCAGCGAAACAGTAGTTTCCAAATTGCCACCAAAAGGTTCTAAATCCATTTGATACGACCATCCATTTAGGCAATATGTTCCTTCGACCAAGGTGGACCAATGCCTGCTCGCTGTCCCATTGGTATTCAACTGCACCTCCACCAAATCCTTGCATTGAAGCGGTGTGCCGGGGATGCAATTTGGGTCTTCGAGAACAGTAACGGTGGTGGTACAAGTGTCTAAAAATGTTACCGGGTTGGAGGTGACCAAGCTCATCAATGAGACTTGGTAGGTGCCAATGCCCAAGGCAAGTTCGGAAAATGAGCCATAAGAGGGTTCGTACATCCACGGAAACCAATCGGGGCAAGGGTTTCCAAAGGTGGTGTCCATCACATCGTTTGGCCCAACTATTCCAACTAGTTGATTGGGGAGGGTGTAAACGGTAGCAGCGCTTTGGCAATGGATGTCGAGGGCTGGCATGCATTGTCCGGTCAGTTCCTGCAATAGCCCAAAAAAAGAAAGCAGGCAAACAAGTAGAAGGGTAAAAGATGATTTCATAATCGGATATTTTATTGGATTGTCCATGGTTGAAAAATGGAAGGTCAGGAAGTTTTTCCCAAATCCTGCTGCAAAAATGGACGGGGAGAGGACGGTTTCCAAAATCAAATTACGAGGTTTGTAGAGTAGTTTATTTTTGCTATGAAAGAAATTTTATTTTAAAAATGTCTTTGTTAACAGTTTTTACAGTTAAAAATGAACTTAGATTTGTAGAGTAAAAAAATAAGTACATGGACACTGCTAACCTTCTTTTTCTCATAAAATCCTTTTCCAAAACTGAAGCCCGTGACGTACGCCGCTTTCTCGCCTCGCCATTCTTCAACACAAGGGAAGACCTTTGCCTGCTGTTCGACTTTATTTATGAAAATGAAAACCCGCAGAAAGAAGCCGCTTGGCAGCATATTTCCCCCGAAACAGCATACGACGACACGGCCATGCGCCTGCTGATGAGCTACCTCAACCGCCTGCTGGAACGGTTCCTTGTATTTTATGAAAATGAGGAAGACCCGATGCGCAACAAACTCAAGCTCGCCGTCGCCTACCGCCGCAGAGGCCTTGCTGGGCAGTACAGCCGCCACCTGAACGCCCTCGAAAAACAGCTCGAAACCCAACCTCTCCGCAACGGCCACTACCACCAGATGATGCGTGACCTTGCTTTCGAAAAACAACGAACCCAGACCACTTCCAACCCCACCGACACGGCCACCAATCGGCAGGTCATCGAAACGACGGACGTGCATTACCTCGCCACCCGGATGCGGCTGCTCTGCCTCGAAGCCGCCCAAAAAGGCGTTTACCGAAGTAAGGAAACCGAAAGCACCGACCGGGACATCGTGGCCTTGGCCAAGCAGGAAAAATGGGCAACCTACCCAGCCGTCGTCCTCTACCTTCGGGCCTACGAGATGCTCACCCAGCCCGAAAACGATGGTTTTTACCACCAATACAAAGACATGATGGTGATGGCCGAGCCAGCTTTTTCATCCAGTGAAATGAAGGAGTGCTACCTGTTCGCCATCAACTACTGCATCCGGCGGCTAAACGAGGGGAACAAAGCATTTGGGCTGGAGGCCGTGCAATTGTACCGCAGTGCTTTGGAGGGCGGTTTTTTGTTGGAAAACGGCATCCTCTCCCGTTTCACTTACCACAACATCGTTGGGGCTGCCTTGGCTACGGGCGAACTGATTTGGGCCAGGGAATTCATTCATCAATATCAAGACCAGCTCGAGAAAAAGTACCGGGAAGGCACCTACAGTTTCAATCTCGCCCGCCTCGAAATGGCCGTGGGCAACTACGATTCGGTGTTGGAGCTTCTGCAAAAAGCCAGCTATAAAGACCCCCTGCCCAACCTCGCCGCCAAGACCCTCCTCCTCAAAACCTGCTACCACCTTGGCGAATTCGACCTGCTACAATCCCACCTCGATGCCATGCGCAATTACATCCACCGCTCAGAGGTCATCGGCTACCACCGCACCAACTACCTGAATTTCATCCGCTACCTCGACAAAGTGCTGCAAGTGAACCGATTAGAGAAAAAGGCGGTGGAGAAATTGCGGCAGCAAATCCAGAATGAAAAGGTGCTGACGGAGAAGGGGTGGTTGCTGGAGAAATTGGATTAAAAAAACCGCCACAGAACAACGGTCGTAGCGGCACTGATTAATAATCCTGTATCTAATGTACTGTCCATCTCCCGATGGCAGCCAATTTATTTCAAAATGATTTTACCACTTTAAAATCCGCCACCGTCCAATTCCACTTGATAAAAATAAACACCCGCCACAAGGCCATTCCGCTGGTAGCGATATTGGTTACTAGTGAAATCATCGCTTACCAACTGCCGTCCCATTGAGTCGAACAAATGGAAGGTGGCCTTATTGAGATTATTTTGCTCCCAATACTGAGGATTTGTTGCTCATCTCCTCAATGAACGTGGGCAGAAACACAAAAGGCGGATACACAAGCCTCACCCAGTTCTGGGCTGAGTCATTTATGTTTTAATGATTTTTTTTGAAAATAATAAGCCACTAGCCTTTAAATTAATTCGATAAATGCCGCTAGGCCATTGCGTTGCTTTTATTTTAATCTGTTGTTTCCCCTTTTGGAAAAACTCATTTCCTGTTATAATCGCCACATGTCTGCCGAACATATCCACCGCCTCCACACTTATTTCCATTGCCTCCGCCAAGTCCATTTCGATGAAAAACTCACCGCTGGTGGGGTTGGGGGAAAACCCTCAATCCCAACTCATTTTCAAAGCCTTTGACTGCGCTGCGCCCCACCGTCACATGCTCTGTGATGGTCAACAGGCAGCCAAATTCGGTCGTGTAAAAAGGACTAAATGAGTGACGGCGGGAAACAATTAAAGATGATGATAAGAGCAAAGTATCCGGCCAGCCTTGTGCCAGAAGCTTCGGCGTGGGTAATAGAATACAAGTGAGTGGGGTGCAAATCTTCATGGTATTACAGTGTTCATACTTTGATACTGTCAAATATACCTTGTCAGCCTAGCCAGTGCAACCACGTTTTTTGCCATTTCTCAGATTGCAATGAAGCTTTTTTTGTAAAAAACATCAGTGATAACTTGAGAAGAATAGATGTTTTCTCAAACAGAAATTGAAGACAAGCCATGATTTAATCAAGGTAAAATCAATTTTCCCCTACTTTAGAGCCTTCTAAAAATCAGAACATGAAAACACTTCTCACTTTCCTCCTCCTTGCCGCCGCCATTTCAGTCGCTGCACAAACTTCACTTCCGCCCGGCATGGCCTATGTTCCCCACACCCTGCTGAACTACGATTATTGGCGTGACCAGGAAAAAAAAATCCGTATCAGCGACCATTATGCGGCGCAGTATGTTGAGTCCAATTTTCAATACCAATGGTATTTGCGCTGCCTAAAGGCTTGGGGGCAGGATTCACTGTTTGAATTGGCGCAGCCGGACCCGGCTGTCTGGGAAGTAAAGGGCTTGACGGAGGTGCAACAGGCGTACTTGAAGGAAAATTATTGGACGGCGGCAGAGTTCGAACATTACCCCGTTGTGGGCTTGGATTTTGAGCAGGTTCGGCTTTACCTCTGGTGGAAAACAGATATGCTCAACCTTGCAGCCTATGAAGCCGCTGGTGGAAAGCAAGACTATGTAAAGGGTGAATTTGCAGCAAGTGCGGAGGGATTTCCCAAGCAGTTCAATATGGCGGAGTACAATTACCAAACCAATGACTCCACTCGGATTTTTCAGCCTTTTGCCAATTTCCGGCTGCCTACTGCCCAAGAGCTTTTTTCGGAACTTCCCATTCCCAAAAAGACCAAGGGCGAAGCACCAGCCCCAGAGCATTCCTTGCTGGCATGGCTAAAGACGCAGCCCAAGTTTGCCTTTCTGCAGTATGAGCCTCCCACCGAGAATGAGAAAAATTCGGTTCTGAAATCGGCCTTGGAAACGTTAGGCATCCGCCCCGTCGCAGCGTCGGATTTGGATAAAATGGCAAAACGAAAGGATGACGCCAACCTGCCGTTGCTTTGCATGGAACAACAATGGCCTGCGATATACTACAAGAATGGATTCGTATTGGCCTGCTCAGAAGAAGACCTGGAAATGCGGCGTGACGACCCCAATTTCAACCCTAAGCATTTGCAGGTGTTAGTCTTTGACCCCAAAAAGGTAGGCACGGTAGCTTGGGTTTCCAAGAAGAGCAAGCTCCTCACCCTGTCCATTGCCGACTTGGACGAACGCCCGCTCTGCGGCTTCCGGGCCATGATGACGAAGCCGGATTGAGCCGTTTTAAATTGCCAACTCAGCCGTTTTTGAAGCGGCTGCTTTAATAAAAATGGTTGGACAGTAAAAAACCTACTAGGCTTGATGGCCTAGTAGGTTTCTGTTTCATCGATACCCTTCAATTGGCTTACATCACGAACGGGTACACTTGTCCATTAATGGTATAAGTGCCTTGGTTGTCACAATTCCCATTGCCGTAATCCACGTAAACAGGCAATCCGTTGATGTCGAGCGTGCCTTTGCCCTTGCTGATGTAGTAACAGGCGTTGGCCTTCACGAGAGGTGATTGGATAGACCAGTTGACGGTTTCCCCGTTGGTCAGCGTGCTGTAAATGCTGCCAGTTACTTCGTAAACATCGTCGTGCCAATCCCACCAGGTTGGGTGCCCAGCCGTTTGAGTATAGGTTTGGTTCCCACTGAACGAGAAGGTGTAGTTGTTCGGATCGGTGAACTTGATGTTCTGGGCATCAATGCTCAGAATGGCTGCATCGGCAGTGCTCAAATTTGTGAAAATGAACTGCCCCTCTGCTTTAACGCCATTTTCAGCGTAGTTGTCGTAAGTGACCGTGATGCTGGCGTTGGTTTGCCAAATCGATTCAACAGTCATCACCACCTTGCCAGTTTTGAACTTACCATCCTCGTCGGTGCAGCCGGCTCCAAAGTCGATAGTGACTGTTTTGGGAAAAACAAACGGGTCGGGTGGTACCACGGTAACAGAACCGCAAGTGTCAGAACGCTCCTCTAATTTACCTTCTACCAAGCCATTCGCACTGTCGGCACCCCATTTGGCCAGGTTGAAAGAGGAAAGAATGAGCTGTTGGTTGACCATTGCCTCTTTTGCCTTCGCAATCGTTGCTTGGTCAGCGGCAGGAGTTGTTGTCGGTTCTTTTTTGCAGGCAGAAAAAATAAGAAGGAAGGCGGTTGTGAGAAACAGCAGTGATGATTTCAATTGATTGTTCATAACCTAAGATTTTAATTAAGGGATGAAAAATTGTCCCAAGCTGTTGATTTTCAGTTTTTAGATAATTGACGTCAGCATTGGATTCCCCTTAAAAACGACCTAGGTTATTTTTACCCTACCTCGGCAATCATTTTCTCTTCACCAAATACGGTGGCCTAACTGCCCACACGGTTTGTTCCGTTTTGCGGAGCAAAAGCCACCAACCGAAAAATGCCACAGCAGCTACTTGCATTGCCACCACACTCCAAAGTGGGAGCGATTGGCTAAGGTCTATCAGTCGTCCATCTTGCGGGAAGAGGCCATAGCCAAGCAAGGAAGGTATGCGGTACCAGTAGTAGCAGGAAATGGAAGCTGCCGCAAAGACACTCGCCAAGCGTTTCTCCAAGTCTTTTGGCAAAAATTTGCGGAGCAAAACGTAGGTAATCAAGGTAAGCGCCAGGGTAGCCCAAGGCAAGGCATAGGCTGTGAGGCACTCCATTAAGTTGCCACCGCTGCGGCAATCCGGCACATGGAACCAGCCCCAGATAAAGCCAGGCAAGCCGCCGGTGAGCAAGGTGCTGGAGAGGTCTTGCAAACTACGAGGTTTGGGAGCAACCTGCTTCGAAATAGAGTCAGGACAAGGGATGACACAGTTGTGGCAAGCACCACAGTGGGCATTGGCTGGCGTGTATCCGACTTTTTGTCCGTAGAGTTTTTCTACTGGGTGGACAGGGCAAAGGCCAGCGCACCAAGCACTTTTTACATCAAAGAACATCCCGCCAATGAGGGCCATGCCTCCCAAAAATGCCAAGGTGATGGCTGTTGCTACCCCGTCGTTGTTTAGCACCAAGTGCCTAGCTGGCACGATGAGGAAAAGCAAACCCACACTTCCCATGGACAGCCCGCCCTGCCATTTGGTGGACAATCTTCGTCTTTTAGAAAATTTGAAATGATGCGGGAAAAGTGCCACGGAGGCGAGCGGGCAGACATTGCGCCAAGCGCCAGCTCCCAATAAAAAAAGTAGCGGGGCGAGGGGAATGAGGACGTCCCAAAATGCCACGACCCCAAAATCGGGAAAGAAAATTAGACTTAGGAACAGGCCAAGGCCCACCATGAAAAACGCCCACTGCAAGCTGCGCCAAAGCAGTTTTTCATTGCCAAGAAGTGATTCAGAAACCTGTATTTGTGTGTAAATTTTGCTCATGGGAGGTTCGCTATTTCTCCGTTCAATTCGTGAAAATAGCGCCAACTTACTTTGCCATTCGGTGATTTTTGTCAATCTAAAATTGAAAACCCGCATGGTTGCTGGGTTTTGCAAGGTTAGAAAGTGTCGAATTTTAAGCTAATTCTAAGGGCTCGTCAACTCAAAGCCTTGAGTTTTGAGCCTCTCTTCAGAATTTAATATCAAGCGAAATGTGAGTTTAACAACCCTGTTTGGCTTGCCTGCACTAAATTCTTTTGACTGTTTTTTGGAAAAAATTTGGAAATTGGGGCCGAAGCCGTGTCCTGAATGAGAACGGCAATTTTCACAAAGTATATTATCAATGTCAGAACCAATACCCAAATCCCTGGAAGAAGTCAATGCAAGTGTTGACACCAAAAAGCGTGGGTTCTTTCGCAGGCTGATGGCCTTCATGGGGCCGGCCTACCTCATCAGCGTGGGGTATATGGACCCCGGCAACTGGGCAACGGACATTGCAGGAGGGAGCCAATATGGCTACACACTCATTTGGGTGCTGCTCATGTCCAACCTCATGGCGCTATTGCTGCAAAGTCTCAGCTCCCGACTGGGTATCGTCAGCAAACGGGATTTGGCGCAAGCCTCCAAAGAAACCTACAGCCGTCCTGTCAATTTTGTGTTGTACCTGTTGGCTGAAATTGCCATCGCTGCTACTGACTTGGCAGAGGTGCTGGGCATGGCCATTGGTCTGCAATTGCTCTTTGGACTGCCGTTGATTTGGGGCGTGGTACTCACCTTTTTCGATACGTTTGTTTTGCTTTTTTTTATCAATAAAGGCATGAAAGTCATGGAGGCGTTCATCTTGACGCTGGTAGCCATTATTGGCTTGGCTTTTTTGGTAGAAATGTTCCTTGCCAAGCCTGATTTTGGGGAGCTGGCGACTGGGTTCATCCCCTCGATGCCTGATAAAACGGCGTTGTACATTGCTATTGGCATCATCGGTGCGACTGTTATGCCGCACAATCTCTATCTACACTCATCCTTGGTACAGTCCCGAAAATTTTCCAACAAACTTTTGGAAACCAAGGAGGCGCTCCGCTTCAATTTCATTGACTCTGCCATCGCCCTCAACCTAGCTTTTTTTGTAAATGCAGCCATCTTGGTGCTGGCAGCGGCTACTTTTTACCGGGCTGGCATGTACGATGTTTCTGAAATTCAGGATGCACACAAGTTTTTGCAGCCTTTGCTTGGCACCAGTTTAGCGCCCATATTTTTTGCCGTGGCGCTAATTGCAGCGGGACAAAGTTCAACATTGACAGGCACTTTGGCAGGGCAAGTGGTGATGGAAGGGTATCTTAACCTCCGTATCCAACCTTGGATTCGACGGCTAGTGACTCGTACACTGGCCATTGCCCCTGCAGTGGTAGTCATTCTTTTATTTGGGGAAGAAGTGACGGGCAAAATGCTCATTTTTAGCCAAGTTTTGTTGAGTCTGCAACTTGGCTTTGCCATTATCCCACTTATCCATTTTGTGAGTGACAAACGGCGGATGGGCAAGCTAGCCATTGGGCCAGTGGTTAAAACAATGTCGTGGTTGGTGGCCACCATCATTGTGGCACTGAACGTACAATTGGTCATTGAGGAAATTTCTTCTTGGTTTGCTACCACCGAATCGCCTCTGATTTTATGGCTCACGGTTGTACCGGCAGCAGTTGGGGCAGCTTTTCTGCTACTGTATGTCACTTTTGCACCACTCGTGAAATCCATGCTACAAGAACCAAAACTGAAACTTCATGCCGAACATGGGGCGCTTTCTGTTTTTGACAAAAAGCAATTCCAAAAAATAGCCGTTGCCATTGACTTTAGCGACATGGACCAGCAGACGTTGCGCTACGCCATTTCAATGGGAACACCCTCGACTGAATATCAACTTATTCATATCGTTGAGTCGGCTGGGGCCATTCTGCTTGGTGATGAGATTCGAGATAGGGAAACAGCGGAGGATGCGGAGCGGTTGGCGTTTTATGCACAAGAAATGAAAGCCCAAGGCTATAAAACACAGACCCATCTTGGGTTTGGAAATCCTAAAACGGCAATACCAAAGGCTGTACAGTTGTTCGGGGCAGACCTGCTTTTGCTTGGAGCCCATGGGCATCGTTTTTTCAAAGACTTGGTTTTTGGAACGACGGTGGATTCCGTTAGACACAATGTAAACATCCCGGTTTTCATTGTTCGGGAGGAGGATTGAACAGGGGCTCCAAGTTCAGAAACACAAAATAAAAAACCCTTGCAACTCTCAGAGTTACAAGGGTTTATTTCTAAATTTTGTGGCGGGAGCAGGACTTGAACCTGCGGCCTTCGGGTTATGAGCCCGACGAGCTACCAACTGCTCCATCCCGCGATTTAATTTGAATCAAACATCGTTTGTTTGATTGTGGGCGCAAAGATAGGCTACCCAATTGGAATGGCAAACTATTTTGAAAAATAAAACTCAAACTAGTTTGTTCATGTTTTGATGGGCCGTGATAAGACCGCAAATACGTCCGCAAAAAAAGCATTTGTTTTTTAGCAAATGCCCTTTGCCTTGAGGTATTTCCGCCCGATTAGGTTTATTTCTTGGCATTCAAGAGGTCAACCAGCAATTGGGTGATATCATAGCTTTCGTTGGCAGTCAACATCGGACTGACAATCCCACCATGGATTAGTACATAATCATAACCGTTGGCCACTTGCAATGAGTCAGCAAAATGCTTGATGTCACCTACAAATTCTTCATCGAATTTGTCAGTTTGTTCTTTAAGGTCACGGCTTGCTTTCTCACCTTGATTAGCGATGGCGTCTTGTTTTTTACCCAAGCTTTCTTCGTATTTCTGCGCCTCATTGGGTGTGATGGTGCCTGCCTGTGCTTTGGCGGCGTATTCTTTATACTCCTTCTCAAATGCACTTTGCTTCGCTTTCAACGATGCTTCAGTGGCGGCGTATTGCTTTTCAATCTGCTTTTTGATAGCTTGATAGGCAGTACTTTTTTCATGAAGTGTGTCAATATTCACGTACACGATGCTAAGTGGTTTTGGCTCCTCTTCACCAGTTACGGGGTTTTCGACCACTGCAGGTTTTGGTTTCTTTGGCCCAGAAAATTTGTCAACAAACAAATAGGCCACCGCCAAAAGAAGGACGATATTGAGAATTAGGGATAGGTTTTTCATTTAATGTTGTTTTTGTTTGTGAAAGCAAGAGTTAATTGAAAATGGAGAATTGAAAATTCATGCATCAATTTTCTACCCTCCATTTTCAATTGTTTACCTTCCGTGGCATTGTTTGTATTTCTTTCCACTACCACAGGGGCAAGGGTCGTTGCGACCAACTTTTGGGTCTTGTCGTCTGATAGTTTCTTGATGAACGGGTTGTGAAGCGGCTTCTGCAGCGGCACGTGCCCGGGCTTCTGCCTCGGTGGCTGGAGTCCCATTCGAACCTTCGCCGGGACGGCTTATCCGCATTTTGCTCATGTCCACCCGCTGTGGTTCTCTGGCCTGTTGCACCTGTTGGTTCGGTGCCATAGCTAGTGTGCCGTGCGATAGGTAGGACGACACATCTTCATTGATGCGGTAAACGAGGTCCTCAAATAGTTTGTAGGCCTCCATTTTGTAAATGATAAGTGGGTCTTTTTGCTCAAAACTAGCTGACTGAACTGACTCTTTCAGCTCGTCCATGCTACGCAAATGCTCTTTCCACTTTTCATCCAAAATAGCCAAGGTCACAGCTTTTTCAATATCCCGCATGATGCTCTTGCCTTTCGATTTTACAGCATCTTCCAGTTCGGCGGCAATCGGCAAAATTCGACTGCTGCCGTCAGTGTAGGGTACGGCGATACGGCGGTAACGTTGTCCCTCACGTTCATGAACTTGTTGGATAGTTGGAAGCAAATTGGCAATAAGCTGCTGCTCCTTTCGGTGGTAGAAATCATAGAATTGTTCCAAAAAGCTATCAGTAAGGCTTTCAACGGAGCCAGCGGCATATTCCTTTTCAGTGAAATTAGGGTCAACGCCCAACGCACTGATGCAGTCCTGACGGAAAGTCTCAAAGTCTGAATTTTCCTTGTGCGAGGCAATCAAGCTTTCCGACATGCCGTGGAACATCATGTCCAAATCCACTTGTAAGCGCTCGCCACTGAGGGCGTTGTAGCGTTTTTTGTAAATGGCCTCTCTTTGGATGTTCATCACGTCGTCGTATTCGAGCAAACGCTTCCGGATGCCGAAGTTGTTCTCCTCCACTTTCTGCTGTGCCCGTTCGATGCTCTTTGTCACCATTGAATGTTGGATGACGTCGCCATCCTGGTGTCCCATTTTATCCATCAAACCAGCGATGCGCTCGCTCTGGAAAAGGCGCATGAGATTATCCTCCAACGAAACGTAGAATTGTGAAGAACCTGGGTCACCCTGACGTCCGGCACGTCCCCGCAACTGGCGATCCACCCGGCGGCTGTCGTGGCGTTCCGTACCAACGATGGCAAGCCCACCTACAGTTTTTGCTTCGGGTTTTAGCTGGAAAGCACCCGCTAGTTCGTGCTTATCACTGTCAATGACGATTTCTTTGCCAGTGCCTCGCTGCTTGAGGGTGTAGGGGTAGCCTCCTTTGCTGCTGCCGACGTTGATAACATCGAAGAGGGTAGGGGGTGCCAGTTTGATGTCGGTACCCCGACCAGCCATGTTGGTGGCGATTGTCACATTGCCGTGGCCGTTCTCGTCCTGTTGGCCAGCTTTAGCAACGATGGATGCCTCCCGTTGGTGCTGCTTTGCGTTCAAAACTTCGTGTTTCACACCCCGAAGGCTGAGGAAACGGCTGAGTTTTTCACTGATGTCAACGGAGGTCGTACCTACTAGCACTGGCCTTCCTGCCCGGCTGTACTGAGCAATTTTGTCCACGACAGCATTATATTTCTCACGGGAGGTTTTGTAAACTTCATCTTCAGAATCGAGGCGCTGTATGGGCACATTGGTGGGAATTACAGAAGTGTCAAGTTTGTAAATGTCCCAAAGCTCCTTGGCTTCCGTTTCAGCAGTACCAGTCATACCAGCGAGTTTGTGGTACATCCGGAAGTAGTTCTGGAGGGTGATGGTCGCATAAGTTTGGGTGGCTTCACCAACTTTCACATTTTCCTTCGCCTCCAAAGCTTGGTGAAGACCATCGGAGTAGCGGCGGCCTTCCATCATACGGCCTGTCTGCTCGTCTACGATTTTCACTTCGCCTTCCATCACGATGTACTCCTCGTCTTTTTCAAAAAGGGTGTATGCCTTCAGCAACTGGTGCATGGCATGAAGGCGACTGGATTTGACCGCAAAATCCTGTGAAAGTTTCACTTTGGCCTCTTCTTTTTCGGCCTTGCTCAACGCTTGGTTGTTGTCAATTTCTACCATGCGGGCAGCCAAGTCGGGCATGATGAAGAAGCCAGGGTCTTCTTTGCCTTTTGCCAGCCATTCTGCGCCGTGGTCGGTGAGTTCCACGCCACGGTTTTTTTCATCAATGGTAAAAAGCAGCGGCTCATCCACGAGGTGCATGTTCTTGGAGTTCTCCTGCATGTAAAAGTTCTCGGCCTTTTGAAGCATGACTTTTACCCCATCCTCGCTCAAAAACTTGATGAGTGGACGGCTCTTGGGCAATGCCCGGTGAGCACGGAGCAGCGCCAATCCTGCTTCTCCCTCGTCATGTCCAACCACACCATCTGCGTACAATTTTTTGGCTTCCGCCAAATACTGATTGGCCATTTTTTGCTGAGCTGCCAGCAATTTTTCGGTTTCAGGTTTCAGGTTTTTGTACTCCTGCGTTTCATCACCTTCGCCTACAGGGCCGGAGATAATGAGCGGGGTACGGGCATCGTCAATCAAAACCGAGTCCACCTCATCCACCATGGCGAAGTGGTGCTTTCGTTGCACCATTTCATCGAGGGAGCGTACCATGTTATCCCGCAGATAGTCAAAGCCGAATTCGTTGTTTGTGCCGTAAGTGATGTCTGACATGTACGCCTTGCGGCGGGATTCGGAGTGCGGTTTGTGCTTGTCGATGCAATCAATAGTGAGCAGCAGGAACTCCATGATTGGGCCAATCCACTCACTGTCCCGTCGGGCGAGATAGTCGTTCACCGTCACGACGTGTACACCTTGGCCGCTGAGGCCGTTGAGGTAGGCGGGCAGAGTAGCGACCAATGTTTTACCCTCACCAGTGGCCATCTCGGCAATTTTACCTTCGTGCAAAACCGAACCACCGATGAGTTGCACGTCGTAGTGCATCATGTTCCAGGTGATTTCGCCTCCGGCTGCCATCCAAGAGTTTTTCCAGATGGCCATGTCGCCCTCTATTTTCACATATCCTTTCGATTGGTTGGCTGCGAGGTCCCGGTCGTGCTGTGTGGCTTGAACGGCAATAGTCGAGTTTTCTTTGAAACGACGGGAGGTTTCCTTTACGACAGCGAAAGCCTCGGGCATCAATTCCCGAAGGATATCTTCGAGGTGCGTGTCTCGTTCTTTTTTAAGTTCATCCAATTCCTTGAAGAGCTCTTCTTTTTGATGGATGTCTTCCGTTTCACGGGCTTGGGTGAGAATGCTCTCGATGTCTTGGTCAATGCCAGCCAAGTGGTCGGCGATGCGTTGGCGGAATTCAAGGGTTTTGTTGCGGAGCTGGTCGTTGCTGAGGTCTTGGAGTTTTTCCCATTCCTCATTCACGGCGTCTATGATGGGGGCATACTTGTCGTAGTCCCGTTCATTTTTTGATTTGAAAAGCGATTTGAAAATACCTAGCATGATAAGTGGAGATAAGAGACTTTAGACCTTAGACATTAGCGGGACTTCAGTTTGCGTCTTCCAATGTCTAAGGTCTATTATCTAAAGTCTGAAAAAAGTGTGCAAAGATAGAACAAGCTGATGTTCTATTGGGTGTGAAAGTTTTACACAATTCGTACCGGAAGGCTAAATCGGACGTGGTGTCAGGTTTTGTGAAAAAAGGTGAGACTTTTTGGCAGGTGTTACTGGGGTATAGCCCAAATTGTAGACTGCCAATTTCAGTACCACTCCTTGAAAGCCTAGTTGGAGAATAACCTAACAGCCAAAAACAAAGCTGGCAGTCAGGAGGATTACCCTCTGACTGCCAGCTTTGTTTATCGTTTGCAAAAAATTAAGGCTTGTTTACCCGACGGTTGCGTCGTTTTTCATAGCCCTGGATATAAGGCCCTTGTTTCACTTGCCTATCCGGATGGCAGTCCCATGCATCAGGGGCGTAAACTCTTGAGAAGAAATATACGGTTTTCTCGTTTCCTGGGTCTAGTACGCTAATATCGTTGCCAGGATTTGAATTCATCGAATTTGGCAAATGATTGAATGGGTCTTCATTAGTCATTAAGTATAATGTTTCAGGACAGTCAGGCAGCTTGTTCGCAAATGTGAACAAAAGTGTTTCCTCGCCAGCATGGAAAAACATCGGCGGATCAGCGGTCACTAGTCCGAAAGAAATATAATCCATCTCAGGGTTTTCTTTTGGCGTAGGGACATAGGCATTCTGTTCCCATGTACCGCTGAAAGATTTCAAGTTGCCAAACTGCGAACCCGGCTCAGCTACCAGTGTCACTTGGCCGGAACCTATGATGAGGTAATCGGACGGTTCAGCGCCATCATCAGGTGTTGCGAAAACCCCCCAAGCAAGGCTGTCCTGTAACCATTGGAGTTTGAATTTGACTTGTGAAAAAGTAGGTGTGGCTGCAAAAAACAGGCACACAAACACTGCGCTGGCAAGTGATTTTGTAGAAACCATGGCTATGCGATTTTTAAAATTTTGAGGGGGGAAGGGTATTGAGAAGGAAATTGTGAAGGTGGGAACGCAAGATTAGTGCCAGAGGTGCTGGATTTGCACCAAATACAGCAGTGCTTCGCTGTTAACGTATTTCAAATCCGAAAAATCAATATCTTAAAATCGGAAAGGCAGTTGACTACCGCACCAAATCCCCCTTCAGCCTTAGCACTTCTGTCTCCGCTACCTTGGCATTGTAGCGTGCCGCAATGAGGTGGTCATAGGCGTCTTCAAGGCTTTTTTGTGCTTCCCGCAATTCAAGGTAAGTGCTCACGCCCTGCTTGAAGCGTTCCAAGGCAATAGCCACATTTTCCTTGGCCAGTTCGATGTTTTCTTCTTCCAAATTCAGTGCTTGCTGTTCGTATTCGTAGTCACGGAAGGCATTGCGAAGGTTGGCACCAATGGCTGATTCTTGGTCGGCACGGTCGAGTTCCAAGCCGCTGATGGCAATTTTCGATTGCTCGATATTGCGCAATACTAGGCGGTTGTTGAGGATGGGAATATTGGCAGTGAAGCCGAAATTGAAACCCTTTGATCCACTGGTGAGCGGCTGGAACGGGTTGACCACAGTCTGGTTATTATTCCGGCTTAGATTGTAGGCGGAATTGAAACTCAAGGTAGGGTAGCGCTCGGCTTCATTTTCTTTAAGTGCAAGACGGGCAATGCCTATATTTCTATCGGCGAGTAATAGCGAAGGGTTTGTGCTGGCAATGTTTTGCTCAATTTCCGAAAAATTCAAACTAGTATCAAAAGGTATGTCTTCAGTCACATCAAATGTGGCAGGGAGCTGCATTCCGGCTTGCTGATTAAGCTGTTCCTTGAGTTGGTTGATGAGCGTTTGTTGCTGTAACTGCCGAGCTTTTTGGGCATTCAAATCCACTTTAGCCTGCAGTAATTCCGGCTTACTCCCCAACCCCGTGGAGAGCTTTCGCTCCGCAACTTTGACCCGTTCCTCGCTCACGGACATCTGTTCTTCAATAGCTTTCAGTTGTTGCTTTTGCCGGACAATATTGTAATAGATATTGCGCACCTGTGCTACCGTTTCTACCACTTGCGCCTTCACGACCAGTTCTCCCGTTCTTGCAATTTCAAGTGTTTTGTCACGTGTGGTGAACATTTTCAGGCCGTCGAAAAGAGTCCAGTTTAGCCCTACAGAAGCGGTGAGGTTGTTCGACTTGACACCATCCTGCTGGCGCACGGTGCCATCTGAGAACTCCTGTCGCTGGTCGTTGTTGTTCCAAACCGTGCCGAGTGTCGCATTCACCCTTGGGACAAATGCCCAATTGACGTAGTCTGCATCTAACGCAGTGGCGGCAGCTTCATTTTTGGCCAAAAGAATGCCGTAGTTTTGTGCCAATGCAGCGCCTACAGCCTCCTCAATTGTCAGTATTTGTTGGGAAAATACGGGCGAACTGCCCAAGGCGATAAAAATTAGGATCGTCGTTAATCTTTGCATGACCAGCGATGGATTTTGCCTCAAAGCTAACTGAAAAATCCCCCGCCACCCAATCGTAAATCACTCGTCACCTTCTTTTTTCTTTTTCTTTTTGTGCTTCAAAACCTTTGCCTCAAAGTAAAATATGATTTCCTCTGCCAAGTTTTTAGACTGGTCACCCACTCTTTCCAGCTTCCGCATCATCGACATCACCAGCAGGGAATTTCGGGCTTGGTCTGGGTAGTTTTGGATGCATTCCAGCACCCGGTCTAGTGCTTTGTTGTCAATATCGTCTAGGATTTTGTCTCTTTTAAAAATGGTGCGTGCCAGTCTGGTATCTTCTTGGTCAAATGCCTCCAATGCATCCGCTATCATTTCGTTGGCCACGGCATACATCTCCAAGATTTTGGTATGTTCCAAAATTGCTTTGTTGAAATCCGTATCCGCTTCCAGAACGAAGTCTGCCACGCTGGCGGCAATGTCACCAATGCGCTCCAGGTTGTTGCCAATTTTCAAGGCCACCAACACCAACCGCAAGTCGGAAGCCACTGGCTGGAACAGTGCAAAAATGTTTTCGCAATCCTTGTCAACTTTTAATTCAAAGGAATTGACCCGCTTCTCGTTTTCCATCACTTCCTCAGCGAGGTCACGATCGAAGTTGGTGAGGGCTTTCATTCCCTTTTCCAACTGATTTACCACCAACTGCCACATTTCAATCAAGTCGGCTTTGAGGATTTTTAGCTCTGTATCTAAATGAGTCATGATATTAATTTACCCAAACCTGCCTGTAATGTAATTTTCTGTTTCCTGTTTGGTTGGGTTGGTAAAAATCTTTCTGGTTTTGCCATATTCTATCAACTGGCCAAGGTAGAAAAAACCAGTGTAATCGCTCACCCGACCAGCTTGCTGCATGTTGTGCGTTACGATGACGATAGTAAACTGGTTTTTAAGTTCAAATATCAAATCTTCGATTTTGCCAGTGGAAATGGGGTCAAGTGCAGAGGCGGGCTCGTCCATCAACAGGATGGTAGGTTCGATTGCCAATGCCCTTGCGATGCAAAGTCGCTGCTGTTGTCCGCCCGAAAGCTCGAATGCAGATTGGTTCAATTTGTCCTTGACCTCGTCCCAAAGAGCTGCCTGCTGCAAGGTTTTTTCCACCTGTGCCTCTATCAACGACTTGTCCTTGATGCCATTCACCCGCAATCCATACGCCACATTTTCAAAAATGCTTTTTGGAAAAGGATTCGGATTCTGAAAAACCATGCCCACATTACGGCGCAGGGAGTCAATTTCAGCGGGTTTTATTTGGTAAATATTTTGTCCGTCCAGCAGCACCTGCCCCGATATTTGCGTGTAGGGTATCAAATCGTTCATGCGGTTGAACAACCGCAGGTAGCTCGTCTTTCCACAACCCGAAGGCCCAATCAGTGCCGTCACTGCATTTTCTTTAATGCCCAATGTAATGCCCTTCAGCGCATGAAAATCGCCGTAGTACAGATGGGCATCTATGGTCTCTATTTTGTTTGACATCCTAAATTGTTGGGATTGTTAAATTGGTTTGTTGTTCTCTGAATTACGACAACAATAAAACAATCAAGCATTCATGCAATTCAACAATCAATTCATTTTAACTTTCTTTCCAAAATAATTGCGGAGCAAAGCTGCTATAATATTGACAATTAAGACAATAGCCACCAGCACGAATGCTGTTCCATAGGCCATTGGGCGGCTGGCTTCGATCTGGGTGCCACTCGTCGAAATCACATAAAGATGGTAGGGCAATGCCATGCACTGGTCCATGATGCTACTGGGCAGTTTGGGCAAAAAATAGGCGGCAACCGTAAAAAGAATAGGTGCTGTCTCCCCTGATACCCGTCCAACAGCAAGGATTAACCCAGTCAAAATATTCGGCAAGGCGATGGGCAGCACCACTTTTCGAATCGTATATAGTTTCGAGGCGCCAAGCGCATAGCTGGCCTGTCGGAAGGTGTCATCTACCGATTTAAGCGACTCCTCCGTGGTACGGATGACGATGGGCAATGCAAGCAGGCCCAAGGTCAGCGAACCAGCAATGATGCTGGCTCCAAATCCCATTTGGTTCACAAAAAGTGCCATGCCAAAAAGCCCGAAAATGATGCTTGGCACACCCGCCAAGTTGTTGGTCATTGTTTTCACAAAACGCTTTAAAGCACCTTCTTTAGCGTATTCATTGACATAAATACCTGCCATGACGCCCACTGGAAAAGCGAACAGCATGCTGCCTCCCACTAAATACAAGGTGCCGACAATCGCTGGGTAGATGCCGCCTTTTGTCATCCCATCGGTAGGCATGCTCGTCAAATATTGCCAGTTGACTACCCCCATGCCTTGTTTTGCGATGAAAAAAAGGATGAGTAGCAACAGCCCCACGATGCCGTAACTGATACCCCTTGCAATGCCAAACATGATGGCTTGTCCCAGTTTCTTACGCCGCTCGTTGCTTTCAGGAAATATCATTTTCAACTATTGATTATCTTTTGGCAGAAACTCGTTCAACTAAAAGGTTGATTATCAGGGTTATAAAGAATAGTACACAGCCAAGCGCAAACAATGCCTTGAAGTGCAAACCGTCATAGGGTGCTTCTCCTAACTCGGCAGCAATGGTGGCTGGAATAGTGCGTACAGGTTGCAAAAGTGAATGCGGCATGATGGCTGAATTGCCTGTGACCATGAGCGCTGCCATTGTTTCCCCAATGGCCCGGCCAATGCCCAAAATGGCCGCCGCCGTAATGCCTGAAGCTGCGTATGGCACTATTACCTTTCGGATGGTTTGCCACTGCGAAGCACCTAGCGCAAGGCTCGCTTCTTTCATGGATCGGGGGGTGGTTCTTAGGGCGTCCTCCGAAACGGTGATGATGGTAGGCAAGGCCATGATTGCCAAAACGATGCTGCCGGACAAAGCTGTTTCGCCTACCGGCAAATTAAAGGCGTCCTGCACGAACGGAACAATGACAACAAGCCCAAAGAAGCCGTACACCACAGATGGTATGCCCGCCAGCAATTCGATGATAGGCTTCAAGATTTTGCGTACCCGTTCGTCGGCGATTTCAGCCAAGTAGATGGATGCCGCCAAACCCAACGGTAGTGCAAACAAAATGGCGAAAAACGAGACCAACATCGTTCCAAGCAATAGCGGCATTACCCCCATTCGTGCGGCTGGCCTGCTGGTTGGGAACCACTCCGTGTCGGTTAGGAATTTGGACAGGGCAATCTTGTCCACTTCAACTTCCCTGGCGGTTTTGAGTTGACCAACGGTTTGGGCCTCAGGGAAAAAGCCAATGGTACCGGGCAGGCTGTCCATGAAGCTATCAAGGCAGCGTGGTAAATGCTCGAATTTAGGACCTAGTTGAGTTGGTGAATATGCCTGACTCAATTCGTCAAAGGAAAGTAAATGAATGGGTTCGTCTTTACCGCCAATGCTTTTCCAATTGGTGATTTTTTGGTCAAAAATGTCCTTGATTTGGGCTGGTTCAAGTTTTTTGACGGGGTTGTTGGAGTGTACCCAAAGTGAGTACCCTTTTTCTACGGGCGAAAAATTGAAAAAAGAAATGCCTTCTCTAAAAAGAAAGATGACGATGAGCAACACAACGAACCCCGAGGAATAACCACAGACTTTTATCAAATTCTCAAAAAAAGGTTCCGTGTAGCGGCGCAGGTCCATGCTGTATATTTTCTCGACAATGCTATTTCAAAGGTACAAATCCAGTTTCGGCAATATTTTTTTGGCCAGTTTCTGATAAAACATAGTCAACAAAAGCCCCAAGTTTCGTTTCATTTTTTGTCGCAAACAAATAGTAAAGTGGCCGTGTAATTGGGTAGCTGCCATCTCTTGCCCCATCAATGGATGGTAGCATAAAACTTCTGCCACCATCAAAAGATACAGCCAACGGCTTTATTTTTTTTGTCAAATATGCCAGACCGATATATCCGATGGCACCTTTCGTTTGCCCAACTGATTGAACGATCGCACCAGTGGCGGGCATGTTTAGGACGGAGGGTGAATAGTTCTTTTTGTCCATTACTTCCTCCTTGAAAAACTCGTAAGTGCCAGATGAACTCTCCCTGCTGTAAACCGTGATTTTGAGGTCAGTGCCGCCTACTTCCTTCCAATTAGTAATGTCCCCTGTGAAAATCTTTTCAATTTGTTGCTGTGTCAACTTGTCAACGGGGTTTTCAGCATTCACTACCACCGAAAGCGCATCGTAGCCAATGACTACTTTTTTTATGTCAACCTCCTTTTCCGCAAAGCGGAGCTTCTCGTCAATTCTAAGTTCTCTTGAACTCATGCAGATATCTGTAGTACCATCCAACAAGGCCGTGATGCCAGTACCAGAGCCACCTCCGACGACGGAAATGGCAGCTTCTGTGTTTGATTTAGTGAATTCTTCTACTTCTTTTTGGGTAATGGGCAAAACAGTGTCAGAACCCTTCACGGTGATGCTTGTCGTCGATTGTTGGTTTTTTGAGCCACAGCCAGCAGTAAAAATCAACGTTGTAATCGTGAAAAATAAACAAAAAATGTATCTCATACGCTTTAGGCAGGCTGTTTTTCCTTGCATGGCAAAGGTAGTGTTCTTGCGCCCAACCATTGATAAGCTAAGTCAATGTTAATTTAAACTTAACCTAGCGTAAGCAAGGTAGATGCGCTCATTTAATACCTTTGTCCGATTTTTAAAACAAACAACTATTTTTATGCTATTTGGCTACGACCTAGGACTTTCTACTGGACTCATCGTAATGCTTGGGGTCACTCTTCTTGTCGTGTGCATTTTTGAATTTGTGAATGGCTTCCACGATACCGCCAATGCTGTAGCTACCGTAATTTATACGGGTACTTTGAAGCCAATTCAAGCAGTTGTTTGGTCAGGCTTAATGAATTTTTTAGGGGTGATAACAAGTGCGCACCTGTTTGGGATGGGAGTAGCCATAAAAATTGCCAGTTTGTTGCCCATTGATGCCATCATGGGCCAAGACCTTCACCATAGTATTGCCATGGTCATTTCGGCTTTGTTGGGGGCAATAATTTGGAATATCACTACTTGGTATTTTGGTATCCCATGTTCTAGCTCGCATACGATGATTGGTGCGCTGTTGGGCGTGGGAATGGTCTTCACAATGATGCCTGAAAACACTGACCAGGCTGGTGTCAATTGGGGAGAAGCTATCAAAATTGGGCAAGCCCTCCTTTTTTCGCCCGCATTTGGTTTCTCCTTGGCCATTATCCTCATGTTCATATTGCGTCAAGTAATCAAGAATAAAAAGATTTTCAAAGAACCTGAACCGGGAAGTACGCCCCCATTAGGCATTCGTGCGGTACTCATTGGTACTTGCACATTGGTCAGCTTTTTTCATGGCTCCAACGATGGTCAAAAAGGTGTTGGTTTGATGCTGATCGCTTTGATGACTTTTTTGCCGATGCATTTTGCACTTGCTCCAGATTTTGATGCGCAAAAAGTGACACAATCCATCACTACCATTCAAGCCGCACTGCCGCAAGATGTAACCTTGCCAGAACTCAAAAAAACAACTGAAACACTGGAACTGCTAAAAAATGACGTAGCATCTCTTGAGCCAGATAATGTCAAGCAACGCCTCAATATCCGCAAACGCCTTGGCATCCTTGACAAAAGCATGAAGGCTTTGCTATCGGTGCCAAACGTTATTTTCAGCCAAGCATCTCAGAACACCATCGTATCCGAATTGAAAACATTGGGCAAGAACACGTCCTATGTTCCTACTTGGTGTATTGTGCTCATTTCCATTTCGTTGGGCTTGGGAACAATGATTGGTTGGAAAAGAATCGTGGTGACCATCGGTGAAAAAATCGGGAAAAACCACCTCACCTATGCCGAAGGCGCTACAGCGGAAATCGTAGCTGCGGGTACTATTTTTATGGCATCAGGCCTTTCACTACCTGTGAGCACCACCCATATCCTTTCGTCGGGCGTTGCTGGCGCAATGGTAGCCACTAAGGGCACCAAGAACTTGCAAAGCGGCACTATCAAAAACATCGCCATCGCTTGGCTATTGACGTTGCCAGCCACTATTTTACTGGCAGGGCTGATGTATTATATTCTTCGGAATATCATTTAAGCCAAGACTAGCTTGGACTGTTTACCCAAGTTTTTTTACATTAAAATTTTGGGTGAAATACAGCTTGAGCACGTTTCGCTGGAGGTATTCGCCAAGTGGCTGACGACTGATCAACTGACTCAAATACCCTAATTCAATCCCCGTGTTTTTGGAAAGCTTTCGGTAAACGCCGAACCCAAACAAATTGCGCTCAAATAGACTGAGTGCATCTTTCTGGAATACATTGAAAACCACATCGTTGGACGCTCGCAACTCCCATTTTTCACCCATTAAATAATTGACGAGCAAGGCCAAACGCAGACGTGGCAGTAGGTCGAACTTATCACTTCCCTTTGCCTTGTTTTGTTGCACAAAACGCTCTTCTAACCTTAGGCGATTGGTAATCGAAAACTTGCCTGACACATGCTTCTGCAAAATACTTTGGTGTAGGCGTATGTCAGCATAGTGTGGGTGCGTTTGCAGCTCGGCTTCCGAATAGTTTTGACCATAAAAATGAAAATGGGCAGCGGCAGCGTCTACGGCGAAGTTGCCCTTAAGCTGCACTTGCAGTTGACCCCGCAAAAAGGCAGCGGCATAGCCTTTTTCTTCAAAAAAGCGGCGACTTTCTGCATCAAAAAGCAGTTGCGTTTTAGCAGGGAAATTTACGGCTGCCGAATAGCGAAGCCAGTATTGCGGCTGGTGTGTGGTATGCTTTTGTCCAGTGGCCATGCCCGGAATCAACCCCAGCAATAGCAGCGGTAATATGTTTATTTTCATGTATGTTCAAATATGGCTAAGCAAATGTAGCCATTCACTCGATTGGAAAGATTTTATACTTTTAGCCCCATTAAAAAATTAAAATGTTTATGCGAAACTTGTTTGTTTTGGCTTTTGGCCTCTTCCCTTTTGCCGCTATTTTAGGCCAAAATGCTGACCCTCAAAAAGAATTTGGTAACTGGAATGCTTGGATAAATAGCCTCAACTTTAGTCCAAAATGGAAGCTGGATTCTGATGTCCATTTTCGGTTTTGGCAGTTCGGGAAAGACCCCAACACACTCATCCTTCGTGGGCAATTGACTTATGTACTGCACCCTGCGGTCGAACTAGGTGCTGGTTACGGTTATTTTGAGTTCTACCCCTACGGTGATGTAGCCGATTTGAAACCCAATTCTAAAGAGCACCGCCCCTACCAGCAGGCTTTTATCAAACATAAAATCAAAAAATTCTCTTTCAATCATCGACTTCGCTTGGAGGAGCGTCTGATTCAAACCCCTGCAAAAAAAGAAGTGCTGCGTTCTAGGTATCGTTTCATGGTATCGCATCCGGTGCAGGACAGACTTTACGCCTTCTTGGCCTACGAGCATTTTTGGACCTGGTCTGACCTGAAATTTGACCAGGGCCGACTGCATATCGGACTTGGTCATCCGCTGGGCAAACACACCAAATTTGAGCTTGCTTATTTGTTCCACAAAGTGAAAAATGACCAGGAATTCAATCGACTTCAAGTAAATTTGATTACCAATTTCAAGTTGAAATCGAAGGAGGATTAGCAAAACCATCGCATGAAAGTACTGCTGATTGACGACGAAATTTCTATCAACGGCTTCATCAACAAGGGATTGGAGGAAAATGGCTTTGAAGTCACCCAAGCATTTGATGGTGAAATGGGCCTGCGGCTTGCTCGTGGAGGTAGTTTCGACGTCATCATTCTCGACCTCATCATGCCAGGTATCAATGGTCTTGAAGTCTGTCGAAAACTGCGGGAGGAGCACCAAATACAGACGCCAATCCTCATGCTCACAGCCCTGAATACTACTGAGGATGTAGTGGAAGGCTTGAACGTCGGCGCCGACGATTACCTCGGTAAACCCTTCAAATTTCAAGAACTATTGGCGAGGGTTCGAGCTTTGGGCCGCCGCCGAGGGTTGGTGGACAAACCCCTCAACCTACTTCGGGTAGCTGATTTGACGATAGACTTGGACCAAAAAATAGTGACGAGGGCCGACCAAGAATTGCAGCTAACGCTCAAGGAATTTCTGCTGTTGGAATGTCTTGTCCGTAACAAAAACCGGGTGCTCAGCCGACTAGACCTTCTGGAAAAAGTTTGGGGCATACACTTCGATACGGGCACCAACGTCGTGGACGTGTACATGAATTACCTCCGCAACAAAATTGACAAGCCATTCGACCAGAAACTTATTCAGACAGTGGTTGGCATGGGCTACGTCATCCGGGATTGAGCTTGGTTCGACAAACTTGAGCTAAAAATTAAGACTCATTGCTCCATTTTCGATAGCAAACCCAAGAAGCTTCGAGCATGAAAATCCGCAACCGCCTTACCATCATTTACACTTTGACTGCCTTCGCAACGATGGTTGCAGGGGGCATTTTCATCTATTGGTTTAGCGCACGTTTTCATCACAAGGATTTTTTTCGGCGCTTAGAAGAACGAGTGGACATCACGGAGCAGATTTTTTTGGAAAAAAACGAAACTGTTACCCAAGCCGTACGGGAGAAATTCTTGCATACACTCGACGAAGAAATTGAGTTCACGGTGACGCTACAACCCAGCGGACTAGACTCGTTGAACCAGTTTTTACCAGAGCTGGGTGACCAGATTTTGCAAAACGATGTGGCTTTTTTTTGGCAAAACGGACGGCAGGGTGTTTGCAAACGTTATCATCTCCCAGCCGGCGAATATGCCGTGGTGGTCACCGCAGCCGATTTTTTTGGGCAAAAGAAGTTGGAAAACTTAAAGCATATCTTGCTTTCTGGTGCGCTTTTGGGCAGCGGCTTTCTTATCGTTGTGGGCTACTGGGTAACAGGCCGGGCACTGCGGCCCCTCGAAAACAAGATTCACGATGCCAGCCGCATCAGTGCCAATCGGTTCGACCTTCGATTGGCAGTGGAAAACCCAGATGACGAGCTTGGTCAGCTTGCTCTTGCCTTCAACTCCACTCTTGACCGTTTGCAAGCTGCTTTTGAGGCTCAAAGACGTTTTGTCAGCAACGCAAGCCACGAACTTCGAAACCCAATGACGGCCATCATCGGCGAGGCCGAAGTGCTGCTCTCACGGGAACGGACACCGGCCGAGTACCGGGCCGCAGTGCAAATAATCCAAACAGAAGCAGCCAGGTTGGAGCGCCTTACCAATGACCTGCTAGCCCTCGCCAATTCTGACTCCATGACACAACTGCCCGCTCCGCAGCTCGTCGCCATCGATACGGTTTTGCTTGAAGTTTTGGAGAGATACCCCGCCGAGCGGTTGATGCTCGATATTGCTGAAGTAACTACCCCACCCACCGTATTGGCCAGCCTGTCATTGCTCACTTCTGCTTTCAACAATGTGTTGGAGAATGCCTTCAAATTCAGTGGTGACAAGCCTGTGACAGTCAGCTTGTCAGCCAGTGCGACTGGGTGTTTGGTCAAAATCACAGATTTGGGAATTGGCATTCCTGCCTCAGAGATGGGGCATATTTACCAGCCGCTTTTTCGAGCCCGCAATGCAAGAGGGTTTAAAGGAACAGGTTTTGGATTGCCATTGGCCAAAAAAATAATTGAACTGCATGGTGGCCAATTGGAGGTGCATTCCGAAGAGGGCAAGGGCACCACGGCGTCAATTTTCCTCCAAATTACTGCTTCGAAATAACTGAATCTTATTTCTAATCTGGTTCTAATCTCGCTCTTATTTCCTTCTAATCCATTGCCTTGAACTTTGTGTCATCAATACGAGAAGTGGGCTTGCGCCATCTCCAAATTGTAGGTAGCGCAAGACATTTTGACTCAAAAATCAATAAGTGATAATGGAAAATAACATTCATTTGGAACAGCCGAAAACCGGCTTTTTCAGTAATTTAAAAAACGACCTCCCTGCTAGTATCGTCGTGTTTTTGGTGGCAACGCCATTATGTTTGGGCATTGCCTTGGCATCTGGAGCACCGCTGTTTTCGGGCATCATTGCAGGCATCATTGGCGGCATCGTGGTAGGTATGGTAAGTGGCTCTCCGCTTGGTGTATCTGGCCCTGCGGCAGGTTTGGCGGTTATTGTGCTCAATGCAATTGCGGCATTTGGCTCGTACCAAACCTTTCTCCTTGCGGTAGTCTTGGCTGGTATATTTCAGTTGGCACTAGGATACCTGCGGGCTGGTGTTATCGGCTATTATTTTCCTTCTTCGGTGATAAAAGGAATGCTTTCTGGCATTGGTCTAATCATCATTTTGAAACAAATCCCCCATGCTTTTGGCTATGATGAAGTACCGGAGGGCAACCTTGAGTTTGCGCAAGCAGATGCCCAAAATACTTTCTCTGAGTTCACAAACATGCTGAATTATGTACAGCCGGGCGCTATCATCATCACCTTGATTTCATTAGCCATCATGATTTTTTGGGATAGGCCTTTTATGAAAAAACTCAAAATATCGCAGTGGGTACAAGGTCCGTTAGTGGCCGTGGTTAGTGGTATTTTACTCAATTTGCTTTTCAATGCAGTAGCCCCGTCTTTGGCCATTGACCCTAAACACTTGGTGCAATTGCCCGTAGCTGACAGCTGGGAAGGAGTATTGGGTTTATTCACATACCCAGATTTCAGCCAACTCGGCAATATGGCCGTTTACACCACAGCACTCACCATTGCGGTAGTGGCCAGTCTCGAAACACTGCTCTGTGTCGAAGCAACCGACAAGCTTGATCCACAGAAACGTGTCACACCTACGAACCGGGAGTTGAAAGCACAGGGGATTGGCAATATTTTTTCTGGATTGGTTGGTGGCTTGCCCATAACACAAGTGATTGTTCGCAGCTCTGCAAACATCCAGTCGGGGGGGCGCACAAAGGCGTCAGCAGTGCTGCACGGGGTATTTCTTTTGATTGCGGCATTGGCCATCCCTACCGTTTTGAATATGATTCCTCTCGCTTGCTTGGCAGCTATCCTATTTGTGGTGGGCTACAAATTGGCAAAGCCAGCGCTTTTCAAAGCTATGTATCGCCAAGGTTGGTACCAGTTTGCACCCTTCGTCGTAACGGTGCTAGGTATCTTGTTCTCCGACTTGCTCATTGGCATCGGCTTAGGAATGGGTGTGGCGATTTTCTTTATTCTGCTAAACAATTACCGTAACCCATACTTCCTCGCTGATGAACCGCACAAGCCTGGTGATTTGATTCAGATAAAACTATCGGAAGAAGTGACTTTCCTCAACCGGGCGAGCATCATGCGTACCCTGGATGAAATCCCGCCACATGCTAAGGTGGAAATTGACGCCAGCCGCTCCGTCAGCATCGACTACGATGTGTACGAACTGATAAAAAATTACGAAGAAAAAGCTAGGATGAACGGCACGGAACTTAAGCTGAAAGGCTTCTCTAGCATGAAACAAGAGAACGACTCTGTGCGGCGTATCAAGCGGGTCATCCGAAGGGAACAGCGGTTGGCCAATGAACTGGAATTGACGGAACAACAAGCTAATTGACCATTATCCTTGACAGGCGTCGATGGCTTCATTGCTGTCGGCGTTTGTCATAATAAACATTAAAAATCATGCGTACTCACACCAAAGAAACTCAATCGAGTTTGACGCCCCAGAAGGCGCTACAATTTTTGAAGGAAGGCAACCAGCGGTTCGTTGGAAACCTGAGCTATAACCGTAACCTGCTTCAACAAGTGAACGAGACTTCCGATGGACAGTTCCCATTCGCAGTGGTTTTGAGCTGCATTGACAGCCGCACCTCTGCTGAGCTGATTTTTGACCAAGGGCTGGGCGATATTTTCAGCGTCAGAATCGCTGGGAACGTTCTAAACAACGACATCCTTGGCAGCATGGAATTTGCTTGCAATGTGGCTGGCTCAAAGCTAGTGGTGGTACTTGGCCACTCGAAATGTGGCGCAGTCAAAGGGGCTTGCGCTAACGTGAAAATGGGACACTTGACAGGGCTTTTGGATAAAATCCAACCTTCCATCAACAAGGTCACTTTGCAGCAAACTAAATTAGATGCGGCAGATTTTGTGGAGGAGGTAGCCACGGAGAATGTGCTCCTGCAAATGCAGCAAGTGCTCGAACAGAGTGAAATTTTGCGAAATCTTTACGAAGAAGGAAAAATAGGGGTAGTTGGTGCAATGTACAGTGTAGAGACTGGCGAAGTGGAATTTTTGTCGAAAATGTTCTTAGAAACCGCCAATGTCAAATCTGAGAAGTTAGCGGCTTGATTCCATGTTCCCGCAAAGTTTATACAATATTAATGTAGGCTTTGCACTGCCTTCTTGGGCTGGGAATATATTTCACCAGTTTTCTAATTAAGAATCTCCCTTCGGGGAGCAGAGGCTGTTCCGTAAGGGGCAGCCTCTTTGTTTTTCTGTTTTTTACTAAAACAGCCTTTCTTTGCCCATTAAAAATGGAATTCCTCCAACACTTCCAACTCACGGGCTTTGAATGGACAATGGTAGCCCTCACAGCACTGGCCATCGGCCTGTCTAAAACTGGCTTGAATGGCCTAGGCACATTGTTCGTCCCAATCTTGGCGCATGTGTTCGGTGGAAAAGCTTCTACTGGTATCGTGCTCCCCTTGCTCATCATGGCCGATATATTTGCAGTTGCTTACTACCGAAGACACGCCGATTGGTCTGTACTGGTGAGACTGCTGCCTTGGGCGTTTGTGGGCATTGTCATCGGTACAGTGACCAGCAAGCAAATTGACGATGAAACCTTCAAAATAATCATGGGGGTCATCATTGTGCTTAGCGTGGTCATCATGATATGGCAGGAAACACGCACCGAGCATTTGATACCCAGTCATAGGGCATTTGCAGCAGCAATGGGCTTGGCAGCGGGCTATACTACTATGGTAGGAAATTTGGCTGGTGCAGTTACCTCACTTTATTTGTTATCCATGCGGCTGCCAAAGAACAATTTTATCGGCACTGGAGCCTGGTTCTACCTTTCCATCAATTGCTTTAAAGTACCATTTCATATTTTTTCGTGGGAAACCATTAGCTGGGAAAGCTTCAAAATGGACCTTGTAATGTTTCCATTTATTGCTATCGGAGCGGTATTGGGCATCCTCATTATTAAACGATTGAGCGAATCGGTGTATCGCAAATTCATCATTGGTATGACTTTGGCGACAGTTGTCCTGCTGTTTTGGTAATTCCCTAGACTTAAGTGACAGTCCCCTACTTGAATATCAAACCATCCAACAATTCAGCAATTTCAACAATCCAAGCTATCTTTGCTCAGTATCACAAAATCATTTTCCTATGAAAATCAACAAGTTATTGATTGTAGCGGTTGTCACCGCAACCTTTGCGACTAGCTGTGTTTCTACACAAAAATACAAGGATATGCAGACGGCTCGTGACCACTACAAGGCCGAATATGAGAACGAGCGTGTGGCCAGCCAAGAAAACGAAGAGTTGAAAAACAAACTTCGCCAATCGGAAAGCCAGTTGCAGCAGGCCAAGAATGCCTACGAACAACAGAATACTGAACTGAGTATTTTAAAAAGATACAACGAAGAACTGTCAACTCGCTACGAGCAGGCAGCTAAGGAAAACTCCAAGCTTTTATCGGAATATTCCGCAGATAAGACAGCATACGAGGCACAGGTTGCCCAAAGCTTGGAAGAACTTCGTCGCAAACAATTGCAATTAGAGGGGCTAGAAGGTGCTATCGGCGATCAAAATGCTAGCCTTGAAAACATGAAGGTGAATTTGATGACCCGCGAGCAACGGGTAGCAGAATTGGAGCGCCTTGTTGCTGAAAAGCAGGCACAGATGGACGGGCTTCGCAATAGCCTCAATGCAGCATTTCATGGCTTCAATGCCACTGACCTCAGTGTCGAAGAACGAAATGGTAAAATATATGTGTCGCTGAGTCAGAACTTGCTTTTTAAATCAGGCAGTGACAAAGTTGACCCCAAAGGAGTAGAAGCACTTGGCCAGTTGGCCAAAGCCTTAAATGATAATCCCAATATCGAAATCATTGTAGAAGGACATACCGATAATACAGGAGGGGTGGATTACAACTGGAATCTCAGTGTCAGCAGGGCAACCAGTGTGGTAAAAATTTTGGCATTGAATGGTGTGCTTCCCAACCGAATGATTGCCTCCGGAAGGGGGATGCATCACCCAATCGTCCCTAACGATACCGAAGCCAACAAGGCCAAGAACCGTCGCACGGAAATCATCCTCTCACCGAACCTTGATAAAATCCTTGAACTTACGAAATAGTGGATTAGTGCTTTTGTGTTAGGCATTTACATTGCCTCACAAGCCCTCAAAAATACTTGCGTAAACTACATTGAACGAAAATGCTCGCTGCCCACTCCCGCATCCAGCCGTACATCCACCGGACGCCAGTCCTGACTTGCCAAGCACTTGACCAAATGGCAGGTGCATCCTTGTTTTTCAAATGTGAAAACTTTCAAAAAATGGGCGCCTTCAAAATGCGTGGTGCTGCGAATGCTATTTTGCAATTGACGGATGAACAAAGGCAACGGGGCGTAGCTACCCATTCCAGCGGGAATTTTGCGCAAGCGATGGCACTTTCAGCGCAAATGTTAGGCATCCAAGCCTACATCGTCATGCCTTCCAACTCACCAGCGGTAAAAAAGGCAGCAGTGCGTGGTTATGGCGGTGAAATCATCGAGTGCGAGCCCACTTTAGCAGCACGTGAATCAACGCTGGCAAAAGTAGTGGAACGGACTGGGGCTACTTTCGTGCATCCGTTCAATGATGAGAATGTGATAACGGGACAAGGCACAGCGGCGCTCGAATTGTTGCAAGATGTTGACAATCTGGACGTTATCTTGTCACCTGTGGGTGGAGGTGGCTTGCTAGCAGGAACAGCGCTGGCGACACATCATTTTTCACCCAAAACAAAGGTTTGGGCAGGGGAGCCAACTGGAGCAAATGATGCCTGGCAAAGTAAAAAAGCAGGCCACATCATCCCTCAAACTAACCCGCAAACCATCGCTGACGGCCTGCGTACCTCACTTGGTGATAAAACCTGGCCTATCATTCGTGACAATGTGGAGCGAATTGTGCTAGTAGATGAAACTGAAATCGTGGCATCTCTGCGCCTGTTGCTGGAGCGAATGAAAATTGTGGTGGAGCCTAGTGGCGCTGTGGCTTTGGCTGCTGTTCTGAAAGAAAAAACTTCCATTGCTGGCAAGCGGGTCGGCGTCATCCTCTCCGGTGGTAACGTGGATTTGAAAGCCTTGGCCGCCTATTTGTAACACGGACTGCTAGTCCGTGTTACGGTTAAGACCAAAATGACGTTTGAGGCGTTTACATTAAAAAACTAATATGCGTTTATTGCAATTACTCTTGCTGGCAGCCCTTCTCAGTATTTTTGCATGCAAAAAAGACGACGCCCTTCCTGCTACTCAAACTGTGATGGTAAAATTTGAGAACAAAACTGGATATGACATTAAGTATCTAAGTGTCAGCAGAGCTGAAGTCGGTGATTTGAAAAAAGGCAAAACGAGTGAGTACTTCAGCTACGAACAGTTTGGGCAGCAGTTCGGCTTTGCGCTGGTGGAAGCAGTCGGAACGATTGACGGGAAGAAGTATTTCACGGGATCGGCATGCCAAGGAATCTGTGGAACTTCCTCAGCGCCGCATGGTACTTGGCTGAACCCAGGCTATTATAAAATTGGTATTTACATAGCCAAAAATGAACCTAACGCATTGGAGTTCAAACTGTTAGACTAAATGCTGGGCTGTCCTCATGGAAGTAGAGCCGCCTAAAATTGAATTGATTTTCCACTTCCACTTTTTCTTTTTTCAATTTTATGTCACAAATCCACACGGACACTACCAGCCTTAACAAATTCATTAGCGATACCGGATTTTGTTCCCGAAGGGAGGCTGACAAACTCATCAAAGACGGCCGGGTGACCATTAATGGAGTAATTGCCGTTCTCGGCAATCGGGTAGGGGAAAACGACACTGTGCTGGTAGACAAAAAGCCATTGAAGACCAAGGAGAAGTCCATCTACATCGCTTTCCACAAGCCCGTCGGCATCACTTGTACTACAGAGACTAGCGTCAAGGGAAATATCATCAGTTACATCAATTATCCCAAGCGGATTTTCCCGATAGGCCGATTGGACAAACCTTCAGAGGGCTTAATCTTTCTCACCAATGACGGCGATATTGTCAACAAAATACTGCGGGCTGGGAACAACCATGAGAAGGAGTATTTTGTGAAAGTAAACAAGCCTGTAACGGATGATTTCATTCGGAAAATGGGTGCGGGTGTGCCGATTTTGGAGACAATTACAAAGCGCTGTTTTGTTGAAAAGACAGATAAATTTGGATTTAAAATCATCCTCACGCAGGGGCTGAACCGCCAGATTCGGCGCATGTGCGAGTTTTTCGGCTACGAAGTCACCAAACTGAAGCGCACTCGAATCATGAACATTCGTTTAGACAATATCCCCCTTGGGAAATGGCGATACCTAACAGAACCTGAAATGGCTACAATCGAGAAAATGGTAGCAGGGTCGAGCAAGACAATGGAGGCGTCCATAGACTTTTCAAATGATGGTGATTTTGAATAATGAAAATTCAAGTTAGGGAGCTTTATACATCACCTTTCCCCCGACTATTGTCATCACTAACTTTGTTTTTAAAATTTCCTCGTCCGAGCATTTGAGCAAATCATTTGACAACACAACAATGTCTGCCACCTTACCATGTGTCAGCGTTCCCTTCCACTCGTCCTCAAAAGCTGCATAGGCATTGGATATTGTGTAGCTTTTGATAGCCTGTGCCCTTGTCATTTTTTGTTCAGGGAAAAGTTCAAGCCCTGTTTCGGTCGGTTGGTGGCGCTTTCTGGTGACGCTGGCATAAAAACATTCGATGGGTGAGACATCTTCCACTGGTACATCCGTGCCGTTGCCAACAATGGCACCAGCTTTGAGCAGGCTTTGCCAAGGGTAGGCTCCTGTTCTTGCACGTTCCTCCCCCAATCGTTTCACCACGAATGGTGCATCGCTGGTGCAGTGTATTCCCTGCATTGCTGCGATGACACCCAATTTTGCGAAGCGTGGGATATCCGTTGGGTCAATGTGTTGTGCATGTTCGCTGCGCCAGCGAAGGTCTGTCAGCGGCGGACCACCTTCCCTCGTGATTTCCTCCATTAAGTTCAAAAGCTCCCGATTTGCCCGGTCACCGATGGTGTGTACGCAGAGCTGCATTTTTTTATCAAAAGCCAATTTTGCAATGGCTTTTACTTCTTCAATGGGCGTTGTGTTTTGGCCTGTAAAACCTGGTTTGTCGTTGTAGGGAGCCAGTAACCATGCACCATAAGAACCAAGTGCCCCATCAATTTCAGACTTGATAGCCCGACAGGTGAAGTGGCGGTTTCCGATGTCGATAATAGGGAAGCCGTCGAGATGTCCAGTCAGGTCTTTGGAAGAATGGCGAACCATTGCCCAAAGGCGTAGTTGCAACTTGCCTTCCTCCGCCATTTTTTTGTAGCGCTCGATTTCATCGAAATGGGAACCTGCGTCCTCGAAAGTAGTGATGCCGTGCTTGAGGCACGCTGCCTGTGCCAGTTCGATGCCTTGGTACCATCGCTCCACTTGTTGCTCTTGCGAAAGCGTGGCGAGGTATTCGTCGTGCACCTTGTCTATGGCCTCCATCGCCCGCTCCTCAAAAACACCGATGGCTTCGCCAGATGGGTCTCGGACGATGTGGCCTCCTGAAGGGTCAGGCGATTCTTTTGAAATACCTGCTGCGTCCATGGCGGCCTTGTTGGCCATGAGGGCATGTCCGCTGGCATGGCGCAGCAATACAGGATTGTTTTGGGAAACCTCGCTCAAATGATCATGGTAAGGGTAACCCTGCACGTGTTTTTCCAATGCCTCGTTCCATTTTTCTTGGTGCCAACCCCTTCCGATTATCCATTCACCGGGCTTTGCTTTTTTAGCAGCTTCGGCTACTTGTGCCACGATTTCATTCCAATTTTTCGATTTCAGGAAATTGAGGTCAATCAAACTGTAACCCATCCCACTGAAATGCCCGTGCCCCTCGATGAAGCCGGGCATCGTGAATTGGCCTTTTAAGTCAATGACTTCGGTTTTATCACCTTTCAGTTCCCCGATTTCCTCATTGGAGCCGACTTTCAAAATCAGACCATCCTTGATAGCAATTGCTTGTGCGGAAGGTTGGGTTTCATCAACGGTGTACACATTTCCGTTGAGCAAGATGGTGTCGGCTGCTGCTTGCTTTTTTTGACAAGAAAACAGAAACAAGACCAGTAGTAGAATCAAAAACTTTTGCATGACAGATGACGTTTGTTGCGAGCAATTTGAAGGTGCAAACCTAATGCGAACATAGCTGGCCACCACGACATATTTTAAAATTGTGGGATAGTGTTTTGAAACCAAATCAAGGCAAGCCAGTAAGAGGGATTGGTTTGTGAAAAATTCAAAGTCGGAGTGACTGGAGTACCCTTGAAACAGCTTTGAACTTTTGACTGGTTTTTAACAAAATTATTTTTGGAAAAACTTGAAAAATAATAGCTAAAAAGCGCTACATTTGCGCTCGCTTTTCGAGAACCCTCCTTTTTGGCGGGAGTAAATTGGTCAAAATCGCTTGGAATAGTGCGTTTTTTCACCTTTTGAAGCAATGAAAAGCTGAGTAAATTAAAGCATTTATGCCAACCATTAATCAATTAGTCCGTAAAGGAAGAAAGAAAGTTGTGGTCGCCAGCAAATCTCGTGCTTTGGGTGCATGCCCTCAGCGTCGTGGCGTTTGCACTAGGGTTTACACGACCACACCAAAGAAGCCGAACTCGGCGCTTCGCAAAGTTGCCAAGGTGCGCTTGACGAACCAAATTGAAATCATTGCCTATATCCCAGGTGAAGGACACAACCTACAAGAGCACTCCATTGTTCTAGTGCGTGGCGGTAGGGTAAAGGACCTTCCTGGTGTGCGCTATACTATCGTTCGTGGCGCATTGGATACTGCTGGTGTGAACAACCGGAAGAAAAGCCGTAGCCAGTACGGTACCAAGCGTCCGAAACCAGGGCAAGCAGCTGCAGCTCCAGCCAAAGGTGGCAAGAAGAAATAAGGTGGCAGTTCGACAAATGGCAGTTTGCAGTTTAGGAATTGCATAATTTCATTAATGCAGTCAAAATTCGCAAGAGGTCTTTGTCGGATGATTGAATCAAAAAGGTTTTTATCAAAATATAAAGTTTACTCAAAATGAGGAAGCATAAACCGAAGCCAAGAATATTGTTGCCGGATCCCCGGTACAGCGATACAGTGGTTACTCAGTTCGTGAACAACATGATGTTGTCCGGCAAGAAATCTACAGCCTACTCACTTTTTTACAATGCCATGGATTTGGTGGCTGACCGTCTCAAGCAGGACGAGCACCAGATTTTCAAAAAAGCATTGAACAACGCCATGCCACAGGTGGAAGTTAAGGCACGCCGTGTTGGTGGTGCAACTTTCCAAATTCCTCAGGAAATCCGTGCTAAGCGCAAGGTTTCCATCGGAATGAAGTGGTTGATTCGTTTTGCCCGTGAGCGTAGCGGCAAGGGTTTCGCTGAAAAACTTGCTGCTGAAATCATTGCAGCAAGCAAGGGTGAAGGTGCTGCTGTTAAGCGTAAGGAAGACATGCACCGCATGGCAGAGGCCAATCGTGCATTTGCTCACTTCCGCACTTAATTTTCAATCCATCGAATTAGTCTGGAAACTATCAATATCCTGTGAAGTCTTGAAACCTGAAGTTTTCTAATAGATTTTTTTGAGGTTTCACAAATTAGTTAGTATCCAAATTCAATAAACCCGTAAGGGAAAAGCTATGTCAAGAGATCTGAAATTTACCCGGAACATCGGGATTGCTGCTCACATTGATGCCGGTAAGACCACAACAACTGAGCGTGTTCTTTACTACACCGGCATGACTCACAAAATTGGTGAGGTACACGATGGCGCTGCCACCATGGACTGGATGGAGCAAGAACAAGAGCGTGGTATCACTATCACTTCTGCTGCTACCAAGACTGAGTGGAAATGGGCTGGCAACACCTACACCATTAATATTATTGACACTCCAGGCCACGTTGACTTTACCGTTGAGGTAGAGCGTTCTTTGCGTGTATTGGATGGTGCAGTTGCACTCTTCTGCGCAGTATCTGGTGTTGAGCCACAGTCTGAGACTGTTTGGCGTCAAGCTGACCGCTATAAGGTGCCACGCATTGGCTTTGTAAATAAAATGGACCGCTCCGGTGCCGATTTCTTCAACGTTGTAAATGACGTGAAGACTAAATTAGGTGCTCGTGCTGTTCCACTTCAAGTTCCTATTGGTGCTGAAGAGCGTTTCAAAGGGGTAGTCGATCTTATTTCCAATGAGGCTCGTATTTGGAACGAAGAAGACCAAGGCATGACATATCAAGTCGTGCCAATTCCAGAAGACTTGGTGGAAATAGTTGATGAATACCGTGGCAAGATGATTGAGGCTGCTGCTGAATACGATGACAATTTGATGGAGAAGTTCTTCGAAGATCCAGATTCCATCAGCCAAGATGAAATCCGTGCTGCACTTCGCAAGGCCATCATTGACATGAGCATCACGCCAATTCTTTGCGGCTCAGCTTTCAAGAATAAAGGTGTACAAGCAATGCTTGATGCAGTTTGCACTTACCTTCCTTCACCAGCTGACGTTGATGCCATCGTTGGTACCAACCCAGAAACTGAGCAAGAAGAAAGCCGCAAGCCTACTGCGTCTGAGCCGTTTTCAGCTCTAGCATTCAAAATTGCAACTGACCCATATGTAGGTCGTCTCTGCTTCATCCGTGTTTACTCAGGTGCTTTGAATGCTGGTGATTCTGTTTTGAACACACGTTCAGACAAGAAAGAGCGTATTTCGAGGTTGTACCAGATGCACGCTAATAAGCAAAACCCAATCGAAAGGGTAGAAGCTGGCGACATTGCAGCCGCTGTTGGTTTCAAAGACCTTCGCACTGGTGATACACTTTGTGACGAAAAGCATCCAATTGTATTGGAAAGCATGAAGTTCCCTGATCCAGTAATTGGTATCGCTGTTGAGCCAAAATCTCAAAAAGATATGGATAAACTTGGTCTTGCTTTGGCAAAACTGGCTGAGGAAGATCCAACTTTCAAAGTAAGGTTTGACCAAGAAACCAACCAAACCATTATCAGTGGTATGGGTGAACTCCACTTGGAAATCATCGTTGACCGTCTCCGCAGGGAGTTCAAGGTTGAGTGTAACCAAGGTCAGCCACAGGTTAACTACAAAGAATGTTTGACAAAAACTATTCAGCACCGTGAGCGCTTGAAAAAGCAATCAGGTGGTTCTGGTCTCTTCGCTGATATGGAATTCACGCTTGGTCCTGCCGATGAAGAATTCTTGGAATCAGAAGATTTCAAGAGTGGCAAAACTCGCCTTCAGTTTGACTGGGCTATCGTTGGTGGTGCCATCGACAAGAACTACCAAAAGCCAATCAAGGATGGCTTTAATGCCATGATGGACAATGGTGTTTTGGCTGGTTACACTATTGAAAGTATGAAGGTTAGGGTACAGGACGGTTCTATGCACGCCGTGGACTCTAAGCCAATCGCTTTTGAACTTTGTGCAAAAGAAGGCTTCCGGGAAGCAGCGCCAAAATGCGGACCTGTTATCCAAGAGCCAATCATGAAATTAGAAGTAATCACTCCAGATGAATACACTGGACCTGTGATTGGTGACTTGAACCGTCGTCGTGGTTTGCCGAAAGGCCAAGAGCCTCGCCCAGGTGGTGCTATCGCAATCCAAGCAGAAGTACCACTTTCAGAGATGTTTGGCTACGTGACTCAACTGCGTACCATCACTTCTGGCCGTGCAAGTTCGACCATGGAATTCTCGCATTACCAAGATGCGCCAAAAAATATTGCTCAAGAAGTAATAGAAAAAGCAAAAGGCTTGGTAAAAGCATAAAAGTTTGTATCTTTGCCCGCTCTTAGAAAAAAGCCCTTAGAGCGGGCAAATTTTTCCTAAAGAGATTATCAATTTTTAACAAGGCATGAATCAAAAAATTAGAATCAAACTCCGTTCCTACGACCACAATTTGGTGGACAAATCAACGGAGAAGATCGTGAAAACGGTTCGCTCAAGCGGTGCTGTCGTAACTGGTCCGATTCCGCTGCCCACAAAGAAGGAGATTTTTACAGTCCTGCGCTCGCCGCACGTCAACAAGAAATCTCGTGAGCAGTTCCAGCTACGCACCCACAAGCGACTGATAGAAATTTATACGCCTACCCAGAAGACAGTCGATGCGTTATCCAAACTGGAACTTCCGAGTGGAGTGGATATTCAGGTAAAGTTGACGTAATTCCGCCAATTTTTTGTAAGGCAACGCTGTGTTGCTAAGTTAACACCTTCGACCAATTTTATTCCTCAAGCCATTGGCTGTAGGTTTTTTTGGCGAAAATATTTGCTAATAACTTGCTTTCTGAGCTTAGTGTGTTGGTTTTCCATGGATTAGCTCATTATGTCAGATAGCAAATCATAAAAACTTCTGCCCGATGAATGGCATAATCGGAAAGAAAATAGGCATGACCAGCATTTTTGATGCAGCTGGGAAAAACATTGCCTGTACAGTAATTGAAGCAGGACCTTGTGTGGTTACGCAAGTTAAATCTGAAGACAGCGACGGATACACGGCGCTACAGTTAGGTTTTGGCGAAGCCAAGGTCAAAAACACAACAAAGCCAATGATGGGGCACTTCGATAAAGCGAAGACTGCTCCTAAGCAAAAATTGGTCGAGTTCCGTGACTTTGATGCAGTATCTAAATCACTGGGTGACGTCCTGCGAGTAGAAGAGCTCTTTGCAGAAGGCGATTCTGTTAATGCATCTGGTGTTACTAAAGGAAAGGGCTTCCAAGGTGTAGTTCGCCGCCACGGCTTCGGTGGGGTTGGTGATAGGACTCACGGTCAGCACAATCGTCTCCGTGCTCCAGGTTCTATCGGCGCATCTTCCTTTCCTTCAAGGGTATTTAAAGGTATGCGGATGGCTGGCCATATGGGTACTGATAATGTAAAGGTGAAAAACCTTAAAGTTGTAAAAGTATTCGCTGAAAAAAATCTCATTCTTATCAAAGGTGCGATTCCAGGCCATAACGGCTCGTTCGTAGTCCTTGAAAAGAAGCAGTAGTAATCGGCCTGAGAGGGTTATTTTCTTAAAGCAATTAATGACTTCATAGTTATGAAACTCGAAGTTTTCAATATCAAAGGCGAAAAAACTGGTAAGACTGTAGAACTTCCAGACTCAGTTTTCGGTGCTCAACCGAATGAACATGCTGTATGGCTTGCAGTTAAGGCATATTTGGCCAACCAACGCCAAGGCACGCACAAGTCTAAAGAGCGTAGCGAAATGTCCGGTTCTACTCGGAAGCTTCACAAGCAGAAAGGGACTGGTGGCTCACGTAAGGGTGATATCAACAGCCCACTTTACAAAGGTGGGGGAAGGGTTTTTGGGCCTAAGCCACGTGATTATAGCCAAAAGCTTAATAAGAAAGTTAAACGCCTTGCACGTCTTTCAGCACTTTCTTCAAAAGCTAGCAATGGTCAAATAGTTGTGCTCGAAGATTTCACTTTCGATGCACCAAAAACAAAGGCTTACTTGAGTATGCTCAAGTCACTCAATTTGGATAGTCAAAAGTCTTTATTGGTAACTAACGACTACGAAAAGAATGTGTATCTCTCAAGCCGTAATATCCAAAAAGCGGCTGTGTCAAGGGCTCAAGACCTTAATACATATGAAATCCTTCATACCAATACCTTGATTTTGTCCGAAGGTTCAATTGGGAAAATTGTAGAAAGTCTTTGATTTGATAGTGCTGAAATGATTCAGTCATGTCAATCAACATAGAATCTTAAAAGAAATGGCAAAGCGAATTTTAATTAAACCTATCATCACAGAAAAAGCGGATTTGTTATCCGAGAAAAGAGGGCAATACTCTTTTGTGGTGAACAAGGATGCCAATAAAATTGAAATCAAGAAAGCGGTGGCCGACCTCTACAATGTAGAAGTTGATTCCGTTAACACTTTGATTATGCCGTCCAAAACCAAGAGTCGTAACTCAAAGCGCAATGCCATAAAAGGCAGAGTAGCAAGCTTTAAAAAAGCAGTGGTTACCTTGGCAGAAGGCGAAACAATCAATTTCTTCGGTGAAGTATAAAAAAGTGATGAGCTAATTGTAGCAGAATTTCAAATATACTGTGACAACTAGTTTAGTTACGAATAGCATTAGAAAATGGCACTGAAAAAATACAATCCGATAACACCAGGGACAAGGTTCAAAATAGGTGTTTCAAGGGCAGAAATCACAACAGATACGCCAGAACGCAGTCTTTTGGCTCCGATGAGCAAAACTGGTGGTCGCAACCGGACTGGTAAGATGACCATGCGTCAAATTGGTGGTGGCCACAAGCGTCGCTATCGTATCATTGACTTCAAGCGTGACAAGGATGGTGTTCCTGGAACGGTTAAAACAATCGAGTACGATCCAAATCGCTCAGCATACATTGCATTGATAGCATATGCTGATGGAGATAAGCGGTATATCATTGCTCCCCATGGATTGAAAGTTGGAGACCAAATAATGTCTGGGGCTAAAGCTACTCCAAACACCGGCAACTGTCTCTTCTTGAAAGACATTCCACTCGGTACTGCCATACATGCTATTGAACTGACACCAGGTAGAGGTGCTGCCTTAGTTAGGTCTGCAGGAACTTCTGCCACTATGATGGGTCGTGAAGACCGATATGCAGTAGTGAAATTACCTTCAGGTGAAACACGCAGGATTCTGATTACTTGTCGTGCTACGATGGGGACTTGTTCGAATCCCGACCACGGGCTTGTTACTTTAGGTAAAGCCGGTGCGAAGCGCTGGGCTGGCAGACGTCCACGAGTTCGTGGTGTAGCAATGAACCCAGTGGATCACCCAATGGGTGGTGGTGAGGGTCGTGCATCTGGTGGACACCCACGCTCACGGACCGGTAAGTTTGCCAAAGGTGCTAAGACTCGTAACAAGAACAAGCACTCTTCGCAATTGATTATTTCAAGAAGAAAAACAACTAATTAAACAAGGTTGTGGAATTAAGAAATGCGATTTTAAATCAAGATTCTTGATTACCAACACTTTAAAAATATCGAGAAATGCCTCGTTCTATTAAAAAAGGACCATACGTTCATCACAAGTTGATGAAAAAAGTAGATGCGGCAAAAGGCGCAACTCGCAAACAGGTGATTAAAACCTGGTCACGTGCCTCTATGATTATTCCTGACATGGTTGGTGAAACAATTGCCGTACACAATGGTAAAAATTTCATTCCAGTCTTTGTAACTGAACCAATGGTTGGGCACAAACTGGGTGAATTTTCTCCAACCCGCAATTTCCGTGGCCATGCTGGTCACCGTAAGGGTTAAGTTAAGAACAATGGTTGACAATTTCGCCATTAATTTTTGAGACTGATAACAGTACAATTAATAGAAAATGGAAGCAGTAGCCAAAATAAAAAATTGCCCAATGTCTCCCCGTAAGATGCGGTTGGTAGTCAACAACATCAGGGGTAAGAAGGTAGGTGAAGCATTGAGCATTCTTCGTTTCACAAAAAATGAAGCAGGCTCTTGGCTTGAAAAATTATTGCTCTCAGCAATTGCCAATTGGGAATACAAACTCGATGGTGCTGAAAGCGCAGATGATTACAACCTTATTGTGAAAACGATTTTTGTGGATGAAGCAGCTATGTTGAAGCGCTTCCGCCCAGCTACACACGGTCGTGCTGCTCGGATTCACAAGCGTCGCAATCACGTTACTTTGATAGTGGAAAATAAAATTCCGCTTGAACGTGATCTTGCTCCAACTGCTGAAGCAGAAGGTTAATTAAAACTCAGAATCATTAATATCTAAGTATAATGGGTCAAAAGACTAATCCGATTGGGAATCGCTTAGGCATCATCAGAGGTTGGGATTCCAACTGGTACGCCGATAAAGATTATGGTGACAAGGTAGTAGAAGATGAAAAAATCCGCATCTACCTAAAAGCCCGTATTGCAAAAGGTGGTATCGCACGAGTGATTATTGAGCGTGCGCTAAAGCGTATCACGGTTACCATTCACACTTCACGTCCTGGCATTGTAATCGGTAAAGGTGGCCAAGAGGTAGATAAGATTCGGGAAGAACTTCGTAAGCTGACTGGTAAGGAAGTTCAAATCAATATTGTGGAAATTCGCAAGCCAGAATTGGATGCTTCCATAGTAGGTGAGTCAATTGCTAAGCAAATTGAAGCACGTATCAACTATCGCCGTGCTATCAAAATGGCAATACAGTCTACTATACGTGCAGGGGCAGAGGGAATTAAAGTCCGTATCTCAGGTCGATTGGCAGGTTCTGAAATGGCTCGCACTGAAGAATATAAAGATGGTCGTACACCATTGCACACTTTCCGCACTGATATCGACTATATTTTGAGCGAAGCTCAAACTGTTTATGGCAAAATAGGTATCAAGGTTTGGATATGCAAAGGTGAGGTATACGGAAAGCGTGATCTTTCTCCAAATGCAGGACTGCAAAAGAAAGAACGTGTAGGAGGAGAAGGTGGTGGCGGTGACCGTCGGGAAGGTGGCCGTCGTGACGGCCGCAGAGATGGCGGTGGACGACGTGGAGAAGGTGGTCGTAGAGGAGGAGAAGGCGGCGGTCGTCGGAGATAATTTTTGATTAAATATTAAACTAAGATTCAAATAATTCGATGTACTTTTGCAGCCGATTTTTCAGAAGGGGTAGCAAAATGACATATCGGAGCGTTTCAAATTGATTTTTAACCCGGCGTGATAACCAAAAGCCGGCTTTCAAAACGAATAAGATGTTACAGCCTAAGCGTACGAAATATCGCAAACAACAGAAGCCAGTTAGAAAATCCGTTGATGTAAGAGGAAGTGTTGTTTCTTTTGGCATCTATGGTTTGAAAGCTATTACAGGCGGAAGGTTAACAAGTCGTCAGATTGAATCAGCACGTATTGCTATGACCCGTTACATGAAAAGAGAGGGTCAGGTTTGGATTCGGATTTTTCCTGATAAGCCTATTACTCGCAAACCACAAGAAGTGAGGATGGGTAAAGGTAAAGGCTCACTTGATCACTACGTAGCTATGGTAGCGCCAGGTCGCATTATGTTTGAGATCGATGGCGTCAGCCAAGAGATTGCTCAAGAAGCCCTTCGCTTGGCGGCACAGAAACTACCGGTTTTGACGAAATTGACAACAAGACCTGATATGGTGAAATTCTGATGAATAGATAAACTAATTTAACAATCTCTTCATCAATAAATATCAACTAAGAAAATGGCAACCAAGAAATATCTGGAACTTCAAGAACTCGCTGACGCCGAATTAATTGAGGAGTTGGAAGGCTCGGAGGCAGCTTATGAGAAAGCAAGGTTTGATCATTCCGTAAAAGGTTTGGACAATCCACTTGAACTCAGGGAAATGCGCCGTGACATCGCCAGAATTCAAACTGAAGTTCGCAAGCGTGAACTTGCGCAGATGACTCCTGACGAACTAGCAAAGCGTTCAAAAATCAGGGAAAGAAGGAGAAGAAAGTAGTAGATGATAGTTGATGGCCAACAGTTACAACTGCCAACTTTCAACTACAAACCATATAAAAATGGAATCCAGAAAAATAAGAAAATCAAGGGTTGGTGTCGTTGTCAGTAATAAAATGACAAAGTCAATCAGCGTGAAGGTTGAGCGCCGCATACAGCACCCGCTCTATGGCAAGTCTGTGAAAATGTCTAAGAAGTTCATGGCTCACGATGAAAATAACGATTGCAACATCGGTGATGTCGTGCGCATTTCAGAAACACGGCCATTGAGCAAGAACAAGCGCTGGCGCTTAATTGAAATACTTGAAAGAGCGAAATAACCAGTCGTTGAATTTAACGCCGCTGTCAATCGAATTTTGACATGCATTAAACAACAACTAATTAAAATTAGGCAGATATGATTCAGCAGGAATCGAGGCTCAAAGTAGCGGATAATAGTGGTGCAAAGGAAGTACTTTGCATTCGGGTACTAGGCGGATCTCACCGTCGTTATGCTTCGGTAGGCGATAAAATAGTTGTTGCTGTCAAGGATTCTTCACCAGGTGGTGTAAAGAAAGGCACAGTTTCAAAAGCTGTTGTTGTTCGTACCAAGAAGGAAGTTCGCCGTAAAGATGGTTCTTATATTCGTTTTGACGACAACGCTTGCGTTTTGTTGAACAACAATGACGAACCAAGAGGGTCCCGTATTTTCGGGCCAGTAGCTCGTGAGCTGCGGGAGAGAGACTATATGCGTATTGTTTCATTAGCTCCTGAGGTACTTTAAATCTTAATTTCGAAATTGAGCAACTTTTAAAACAAGGTTGTATCAGACAAGTCGCTGATTATCATGGCAAATAAAGAAAAAAAGACAAGGTTTGCACCGAAGCTCCACATAAAAAAGGGCGATAAGGTGAAAGTCATTGCCGGTAACTACAAAGGTGAAACGGGCGAAGTATTGGAAGTATTTCCAGACAAGAATCGTGCGATTGTTGACAATGTTAACATGAAGAAAAAACACCGTAAACCTACCCAAGACACACCAGGCGGTATTGTAGATATCGCAGCACCAATCCATCTTTCCAACCTGATGCTGGTTGACCCCAAATCAGGTGAAGCTACTCGAATTGGCCGGAAGTTGGTTGATGGCAAATTGGTTCGCTATGCTAAAAAGTCTGGCGAATTATTTAATTAATTTCTGACTAATTTTTCAAGCAATGAAATACGTTTCAAGGTTAAAGGCTAAATACGAAAAGGATGTTGTTCCAGCACTGAAAGAACAATTCCAGTACAAGAACCCAATGGAAATTCCCAAATTGGTAAAGATTTGCCTTAACCAAGGTGTGGGTCAAGCTACTCAAGATAAAAAGCTGATAGATGTTGCTATTGAAGAAATGACTCAAATAGCAGGTCAGAAAGCAGTGGCAGTTAAAGCTAGAAAATCAGTTTCTAACTTTAAGCTTCGTGAAGGTATGCCAATTGGTGTTCGCACTACCTTGCGTGGTGTTCGCATGTGGGAATTCATGGACAGGCTCATCTCTGTTTCATTGCCACGTGTACGTGACTTTAGAGGTATCAATGACAAGAGCTTTGATGGCAGAGGTAATTATTCTATGGGGGTGACTGAACACATCATTTTCCCAGAGATTGATTTGGACAAAGTAACCAAGATTACTGGTATGGACATCACTTTTGTGACTACTGCAAAAACAGATAACGAGGCCTATACCTTGCTAAAGCAACTTGGTCTTCCATTCAAAAGTAAAAATACTGCACAACAGTCATAACCTAAGATTTTACTTAATTGCTGAATAGGCAAATAATAATAAAATGGCAAAGAAATCAATCATAGCACGAGAAGTTAAGCGAGCAAAAATGGTCGCCAAATACGCCGAACTTCGCAAGAAACTGAAAGAAGCAGGTGACTACGATGCACTTGACAAATTACCTCGTAATGCATTACCTGTCCGGTTGCACAATCGTTGCAAGCTCACAGGTCGTCCAAAGGGATACATGCGGAAGTTTGGACTTTGCCGGGTAAAGTTTCGTGAAATGGCCTTGGATGGTAAAATTCCAGGCGTAACCAAAGCAAGCTGGTAATCATTGATTCCAATAGCAAACAAATTAAAATGATAGTAACGGATCCAATAGCAGATTTCCTGACCCGCATTCGCAATGCTCAGCAGGCAGGCCATAAAGTGGTGGAAATTCCTTCTTCCAATGAAAAGAAGGCCATTACTGAAATCCTTTACAACAATGGATATATCTTAAAGTACAAATTTGATGACGAGGCTGGGTTTAACGGCCTTATCAAAATTGCTCTTAAATATGACCTTGTTTCAAGGAAGCCAATCATTCGCAAGCTGGAGAGATTCAGCCGTCCAGGTCTGCGCCAGTACCGCAAAGCTGCTGAGATACCAAAAGTAATCAACGGGTTGGGTATTGCCATCGTGTCTACCTCTAAAGGAATTATGACCGATAAGCAAGCAAGACAAGAGAATGTTGGTGGTGAAGTTCTTTGCTTCGTTTATTGATTTTTTACTAATTAAATTAGAAGAAAATGTCCCGGATAGGAAAAATGCCGATAAGCTTGCCAAAAGGAGTCGAAGTTAAAATCAGCGACAAAAATGTGGTAACAGTAAAAGGTCCCAAAGGACAACTTGTACAGCAAGTTGACCCTGATATCAAGGTTTCAATGGAGGACGGCGTTATTTCGGTTACCCGCCCAACTGACCAGAAACGCCACCGTTCTTTGCACGGCCTTTACCGTTCACTCATCAACAACATGGTTGAGGGAGTTTCAAATGGCTATTCAAAAGACCTTGAGGTAGTTGGTGTCGGTTATCGTGCTGCAAATACAGGACAATTGCTGGAGTTAACTTTGGGCTATTCTCACCCCGTGATGTTTGCATTACCTGATGAGGTGAAAGTTTCTACTTCACAAGAAAAAGGTAAAAACCCAATGATCCGCTTGGAAAGCGCTGACAAGGAACTCATAGGCCAAATTGCTGCGAAAATCAAGTCTTTCCGCAAATCTGAACCTTACAAAGGAAAAGGTATCAAATTCCAAGGAGAAATTCTCCGTCGGAAAGCTGGTAAAGCCGCTGCCAAGAAGTAATAATTTATTTCCAGCTGTATCGCTGGAATTTATTTTGTTCAGAATTAAGTTGAAAATAATGTTTTGGGTTTGGACTTCGTGCGCCTTTCACTAAGACAAAAACATTAATCAAGTAATGAAATTCAAGAAAGAACAACGCAGGCGCAAAATTCACCTGCGAATTCGCAAGGCCATCGTTGGCACATCCGAACGCCCTCGACTGAGTGTTTTTCGAAGCAATAAGGCCATTTATTGTCAATTGATAGATGACCGTGAAGGCCACACAATTTTGGCAGCTTCCACTATGGATAAAAGTATTGGAAATGCTACAAAAGTAGAACAGGCCAAGGAAGTTGGTAAGTTGATTGCAAAAAAAGCCATTGATTCAAAAATTGAAGCTGTTGTATTTGACCGTAGCGGTTATTTGTACCATGGCAGGATTAAGGCTCTGGCAGAAGGCGCTCGTGAAGGCGGCTTGAAATTCTAAATCATTGTGAAAAATCTCTTTTTAAAAGAGTCAAAATAATTTTTCAATGTCAAATAGCAACGTTCAGAAGGTTAGAAACGTAGAAACAGAAATCAAAGAAAAGCTGGTGAGCTTGAACCGGGTTGCAAAGGTGACCAAAGGTGGCCGCACTTTCAGTTTTGCTGCGATTGTTGTGGTTGGCGATGGTAATGGATCTGTGGGCCAAGGCCTTGGCAAAGCCCGTGACGTTACAGAAGCTATCACAAAAGCTGCTGCAGATGCTAAGAAGAATATGATTAAAGTACCTGTATTTAAAGGTACCATTCCTCATGAGCAGAAAGGAAAATTTGGTGCAGGTCGGGTACTTATTCGTCCAGCGGCAGATGGTACCGGTGTAATTGCTGGTGGTTCCATGAGGGCTGTTCTTGAAATTGCAGGCGTCCATAACGTTTTAGCGAAATCAATGGGGTCTTCCAACCCACACAATGTGGTGAAGGCTACGATTGATGCACTTTCTAAACTTCGTAGCTCGATTGATATTTCAAAGCAACGCAGCTTGACATTGGACAAAGTATTTAACGGATAAGGCAAACGAGATTGTTTTATCAAAATTGAAACAGCAACCAAACCAGAAATTTATCAATAATGGGTAAGGTTAAAATAACACAGGTAAAAAGCACAATAGATCGTCCTAAACGTCAAAAGCTGACGATTGAGGCACTGGGCATTCGCAAAATGCATCAAACTGTTGTGCACGAGGCAACTCCCCAAATCATGGGAATGATTGCTAAAGTTCAACACTTGATAGTAGTGGAGAACGCTTAATCAACAATAACTATCGTTCATTTTCAATTGACTTGATAAAATGGAACTTCATAATCTAAAACCGGCGAAAGGCGCTGTTCATAAAGAAAAGCGAATTGGTAGGGGCCAAGCTTCTGGCAAGGGTGGAACCGCCGGAAAAGGTCACAACGGTGCTAAAGCTCGTGCTGGTCACAACGAAAAGCGTGGTTTTGAAGGTGGACAGACTCCACTTCAGCGTCGTGTGCCTAAACGTGGATTCAAAAACCCTAATCGGGTTGAGTTCACTGCTTTGAACTTAGATCGCATTCAGGAAATTGTTGAGAAATACAATCTGACTGATATTACGTTGGAGGCACTTCATGCCAATGGCATCATCAGCAAAAATGAAAAAGTAAAGGTTTTGGGCAGGGGCGAATTGAACAGTTCCGTAAAGGTAACTGCTCACGCTGTATCTGCTACTGCTAAACAAGCTATTGAGGAAAAAGGCGGAAGCGTTAATCTGGTTTGAAGGTTGAAGCTTGCCGCACGGAAAGCGGGAGGAAATCTTTCAGTGTGAAGTTTCGAGTGTCAAACATCAAATCCAACATACCAAGCAGGTTGGTATAAGAATTTCCGATGAAAAAACTTATTACGACTATCCAGAACATCTGGAAAATCAAGGAATTAAGAGACCGTATTGGCTTGACTTTGCTAATGCTTTTTGTTTTTCGGCTATGCTCATTTATAGTTCTACCTGGAGTTAATCCCGATGCGCTTACAAGGCAAACAAATGGTGCTTCTCAAGACATCCTTGGCGTTATCAATATGTTCACGGGGGGGGCTTTTGATAAAGCTTCGTTAATGGCATTAGGTATCATGCCATATATCACGGCGTCAATCATCGTGCAATTGTTGGGATTTGCAATGCCTTATTTCCAACGCCTTCAACAGAAAGAAGGAGAAAGTGGCCGCAAAAAGCTTAACCAGATAACAAGAATGCTTACTGTGGCTATTACCCTAGTGCAAGGTGGAGGTTATTTGACTTATGTTAACTCTATGAACGCCGTAGATGCATCAATTCCTCCAGGTTTGTTTTGGATTTCAAGTACTGTTATTCTTTCAGCTGGTACTATGTTCGCAATGTGGTTAGGTGAAAAGATTACGGACAAAGGCTTAGGAAATGGTGCCTCTTTGTTGATAATGATTGGAATCATTTCAAGAATACCATCGGCCTTTGCAAGTGAAATCGGGATTCAGATTGGACAAAACGCTTGGTTTAAATTGATTTTTGAATTCGCACTTCTTTTTGCTGTTGTAATGGCAATCGTGCTCATCATTCAAGGTGTGCGAAAAGTACCTATTCAATTTGCCAAGCACATGGTTCAACGTGGCAACACCTCAATACCAGCTGCGGGGGCTCGTGATTATATTCCTATTAAGGTCAACGCAGCAGGTGTGATGCCTATCATCTTTGCGCAAGCTTTGATGTTTGTTCCAGCTACTGTTGCCCAGTTCGCTAGTGGAAATGGACAATCTGCCACTTCAGGTTTGTTGGGTCAATTAACCAATCCTTACTCTGTAGCTTCATCTATATTTGTATTCTTATTGGTAGTTGGTTTTACATACATTTATACTGCATTAATTGTAAATCCTACTCAATACGCAGAATATCTGAAGCGGCAAAATGCATTTATACCTGGTATTAAGCCAGGTAAGCCAACGGCAGATTTTATTGATGCGATTACGACTAGAATTACACTTCCCGGCTCAATATTCTTAGGTTTGATTGCGATTATGCCTGCTTTCGCTAGACTTTTCACTGACAACCAAGCATTTGCGGCATTCTTTGGAGGAACTTCTATTCTTATTGGGGTGGCAGTTATCTTGGATACACTCCAACAAGTCGAGAGCCATTTGCTGATGCGCCGATATGACGGCCTTGTAAAGTCTGGAAAGATACAGGGAAGAACTAGATTACAAGGTATTGGCTACAACTCTTAATACTGAACTGATGGTCAAAATCCATCGGTCTTCAGTTCAAATTATTGAGTTAGAAATTTATTCTTGAAAACATCAATCGTGCTACTAGGCAAGTTGCGGTTAAAAACTTTTGATTAGCCCAGTTGCCTAGTAGCACGTTTCTATTTAAAGTGTTTCGTGATGACGATGAGAAGCTTGCTCAATCAGCCGAAATCGAATTTGATATTCTACAAAACGGATGAAGAGATAGAGCTAATACGTGAGGCTTGTTTGTTAGTGTGCAAAGTATTAACCCATGTAGGTGCTAATCTCAAGCCTGGGTTGAAAGGTAGCAAGCTTGATCGTGAGGCAGAGGAAATAATACGAGATCATGGTGCAACTCCTGCTTTTAAAGGATATATCAGTGCGGGTTCAGATACTGCTTTTCCATCGACCCTATGCATCTCTCGTAATGAGGCTGTTGTGCATGGTATTCCCTCAGAGAGCGAAGAATTCAAGGATGGTGACATCATCTCCGTGGATTGTGGAACATATTTGAATGGGTATTATGGAGATGCTGCTTACACTTTTGCTTTAGGAGAAGTGGATGAAACAACAATGGAGCTTCTTCGCATTACAAAAACCTCTCTCTACAAAGGAATTGAGCAGGCAATACATGGTAAGCGGATAGGTGATATTGGTTTTGCAATACAGAATTATACTGAGCGCTCCTTTGGGTATTCAGTTGTAAGAGAGTTGGTTGGACACGGTGTTGGCAAATCGCTTCACGAAGATCCAGAAGTTCCTAATTATGGTAAACGAGGCAGCGGTGTTTTATTGAAAGAAGGTTTAGTCATCGCCATCGAGCCAATGGTAAACTTGGGGAAAAAAGATGTAATGCAAGGTACTGATGGATGGACTATCATTTCTTCTGATAGGAAACCATCCGCTCATTATGAACATACTGTGGCGGTGAAGAAGCAACAAGCTGATATACTTTCCAACCATCAGCCAATCGAAGCTGCTATCGAATCCAACCCTGAATTGAAAATTGTAGAGGCCAAAGAGGAAATAAGTGCTTTGGTGGCTTAAATTATAGGAATTGAGTGCAAGTTGATTTTTTTTAAAACAATAGTGAAACTTTGACTGATATTCGTATCTTTGCGCTCCGAATTTTGAAAGCATGGCAAAACAAGATTTAATTAAACAAGACGGGACTATAGATGAGGCACTGTCAAATGCCATGTTTAGGGTGCGTCTTGAGAACAATCATATTATTACAGCCACTATCTCAGGGAAAATGCGGATGAACTACATTCGTATTTTGCCAGGTGACCGGGTTGCAGTGGAGATGTCTCCCTACGACCTTACGAGAGGGAGAATAATCTATCGCTACAAGTAATTTTATAGCGAATTTTTAATACATTGAAAATCAAAGCGTTATGAAAGTTAGAGCTTCTGTCAAAAAGCGTTCAACGGATTGTAAGATTGTGAGGAGGAAGGGTAAAATCTATGTAATCAACAAGAAAAATCCTAAGTTCAAACAGCGCCAGGGTTAATCCACTTCGCTTTGAATGAAAGTAATTTACTGAAATTCGTAAATCAATAGAATATGGCACGTATTGCAGGTGTTGACTTACCAAGAAATAAGCGTGGAGTAATTGGACTCACCTATATCTATGGCATTGGTACTTCCAGGGCAAAGGAAATCTTGGAAAATGCTGGTATTGATGAAAACATCAAAGTGACAGATTGGTCGGATGATGACGTTCGTACCATTACGCAATTAATCCAAAAAGATTATAGGGTAGAAGGTGAACTTCGTTCAGAAGTGCAAATGAGTATCAAGAGATTGATGGATGTTGCATGTTACCGTGGTCTTCGCCATAGAAAAGGTCTACCTCTTAGGGGACAACGCACAAAGACTAACGCTCGTACTCGTAAAGGCAAGCGTAAAACAGTTGCGAATAAAAAATTAGCTAAGAAGTAATTTGCTTCAGCTGTGTTTCTTAGCATGTATTTATTATCGTGCAGCATAGCAAAGCATCAAATTTATAAAAATGGCAAAGGTTAGATCCAAAGTCAAGGCTAAAAGAAAAGTTAAGGTTGAGCCAGAAGGCTTCGCTTATATCCAAGCTACCTTTAACAACATTATCGTTTCACTAACTAATAGAAAAGGTGATGTAATCAGCTGGGGTTCAGCCGGAAAGGCAGGATTCAGAGGTTCCAAAAAAAATACACCGTATGCTGCCCAAATGGCAGCTGGAGATGCTGCTAAAGTGGCATTTGAAGCTGGCTTGCGTACTGTGGAAGTATATGTGAAGGGCCCAGGTTCTGGTAGGGAAGCTGCAATCCGTGCACTCGATCAATCCGGTGTTAAAGTTTCTCGGATTTTGGATCTCACTCCAGTTCCACATAATGGATGTAGGCCACCCAAGCGCAGAAGGGTTTAATCCTGAATTGCGTTTGCAATTTTAGACTGTTTTAATCGAATAAAGAAAACATTCATAATGGCAAGGTACAACGGACCTAAACAGAAGAAAGCCCGCTCATTTGGCGAGGCAATTTATGGCTTCAGCAAGGCATTTGAAAAGAAAAAGTACGCTCCAGGAATGCATGGCCAATCACGTCGACGCAAGCAGCGGTCTGATTATGCCATACAGTTGATGGAGAAACAGAAGGCTAAATACACTTACGGTGTTTTGGAGCGCCAGTTCCGCAACATGTTTGAAGTAGCCAGCCATAAACATGGTGTAACAGGTACAGTTCTCCTCCAATTGTTGGAGTCTAGATTGGACAATACAGTGTTTCGCCTTGGTATTGCTCCAACTCGTCGTGCGGCACGTCAGCTTGTTTCTCACCGTCATATTGTTGTAAATGGCGTTTTGACGAACGTTCCATCTTATCACCTCCGTCCAGGTGATATTGTGGAAGTGCGTGGTCAATCTAAAAACCTTGACCTTGTTCGTGAACAAGTTGGTAAAAAATCGGATGTGAAAAAATTCGGTTGGCTGGAATTTAACCCTGATAATATGAAGGGTACATTCTTATCCTACCCAGAACGTGAGCAAATACCAGAAAAGTTGAACGAGCAATTGATCGTTGAACTTTACTCGAAGTAATACTATGGTTTGGCAGGCAATTTTTCAATTGCTTGCCAAACCTGTTTTTATTGCGCCACAAAAAGCGCATGAATGGCTGAAAATAATCAGCAGCAGGTGTTGAAAATTTGAACGAACGGCCTATATCCTTCATCCTATCTAAAGATTTCTTCAATATATGAGCATCTTAAATTTCCAAAAGCCTGATAAAATCATGATGCAAAAAGCAAATGATTTCGAAGGCATCTTTGAATTCAGGCCGCTAGAGCCTGGTTTTGGCCAAACAATCGGCAACTCACTTAGAAGAATCCTGCTTTCCTCATTGGAAGGCTTTGCTATTTCTGCCGTGCGCATTGCCGGCGTTGACCACGAATTCGCTACTATCAAGGGCGTAGTTGAAGATGTTCTCGACATCATTTTGAACCTCAAGCAAGTACGCTTGAAGCAACTTATTCAAGGTGAAGACCTTGGTTCTGAAAAAATTTACTTGACCATCTCTGGCAAGGAGGAATTCCGTGCTGGTGATTTGGAAGAGCATACCAATGTTTTCAAGGTGATGAACCCCGACATGTTGATTTGTCGGATGGAGCCATTTGTTAACTTGGAGATGGAATTTACCATCACTAAAGGACGTGGTTATGTGCCAGCAGGTGAAAACCTTCCAAAGGATTCCCCAATCGGTGTAATTCCATTGGATGCTATTTACACACCAATCAAAAACGTTGCTTACAAAATCGAGAACACTCGTGTAGGTCAGCGTACTGACTACGAGCAATTGACGTTGGAGGTAAAAACTGATGGTACTATCCACCCGGAAGACGCTGTCAAAGAAGCTTCCCGCATCATGATTCACCACCTGATGCTTATCACCGATGAGTACATCAGCATCCCTGATGACACTGGTCGTCGTGATGATGTGGTGGATGAGCACGTTTTGCACATGCGTAAGCTGTTCAAAACAAGCCTTGAAGACCTCGACCTTTCTGTTCGTGCCTACAACTGCCTCAAAGCTGCTAAAATCAATAGCTTGGCTGAATTGGTACGCTACGACACCCATGAGTTGTTGAAGTTCAGGAACTTCGGTAAAAAATCACTCGTGGAAATCGAGGAACTGTTGCAAGACAAGGGCTTGACTTTCGGCATGGACTTGTCGAAGTACAAACTTGACGAAGAATAAATTTCTTTTTGAAAAAATGGGTGACATCCTACTACAGGGTGTCACCTATTTTTTCGGAATAAACTGCAATGACCGTTGAAGTTTGGGTTGTTAAACTTTAACCTCCGGTGTTGCGAAGATCACCAAATTCATTAAAAACTTTAAGCCATGAGACACGGCAACAAGAACAAGAAGCTGGGCCGGACAATGGAGCATCGTGAAGCCATGTTCGCCAACCTTTCTAATTCGCTTATCGAGCATAAACGGATTCACACGACCCTACAAAAAGCAAAAGCACTTCGTGGATACTTCGAGCCGCTGGTTACTCGGGCTAAGGACAACAGCACACATAACCGCAGGATTGTTTTCAGCGCTTTGCAGAACAAAGAAGCTGTGAAGGAACTTTTCGGCCCAATCGCTGCTGCGGTAGGTGACCGTCCAGGTGGTTATGTACGTATCATTCGCACTGGCTACCGTCATGGTGATGCTGCTGACATGGCGATGATTGAATTGGTAGATTTCAACACTGATTACAACGGCCAAAGCAAAGCGGAGGAAAGCAAAGGCAAGAAGCGCCGCACTCGTCGCAGTGGTGGATCTTCTAAAGCTGCTGCACCCGCACCTGCTAAAGCTACTAAATCAGAAGAAGTAAATGTGGAAGCAGTACCAGTTGCTGAGGCAGTAGTTGAAATTGCGGAAGCTGATATGGTTGCTACTGGCGAAATCGCTGAAGAAGCTGCAAACTCAGTTGAAGAGGCTACCGAAGAAGCCGCTGACGAAGCGACTCAAAAGAAAGACGAAGAATAAATCTGGACAAGATTTTTCTATAAATCAAACGGGCTGGTTCATTGAACTCAGCCCGTTTTTATTATGTCAAATTGCTTGTTGAATAGTTTAGTCTCAATAGTTATTAGTGGTTAATTGCTGGTGTCTTGACAAATCATTAAAACAAACAGGCTGATTCACAAAGAATCAAGCCCGTTTGTAATTTCTAGACTTTACTTTTTGATACTAAATCAAAACAGCTATTAGCGTTGAAGGACTACTTTCTTGGTGAAGCTACCGTTCTCAGTTGTAATTCGAACGAAATATAGCCCCGAACTCAGCAAAGCGCCCTTTTCTGAGTCACTATCCCAAACAATTGTATTGAGGCCACTCGTGCCAAATTGCTTTTAGTTTGAAACATGCTTGCCGTTCACATCTGTAATATCCAATGTGATTTCCTGCGGATGTAAAAGCTTAATTTGGCAATAGGTTTCTTCTCAGTTTTGTATTAAAAACTGTAAGGCTATTTCAGGAAGCTTCATTAATTCAATTTGGAGGGCTTCCTTACTTTTCAATAATATTGCAGTCGTTTTACCGAAAACAACCAAGCATAACTAGCATTGATTGCTTTTGGGGGTAATATTGAATTGTTCCTCAACTCGATTAGAATATTCCAAAAAGCTTTTGAATGGTTAGGAAGTTTTGAGAAAATCGAACAGTCGTCTTGGTTCCATAAATTAAACTAACATGAAAAAAATCGTTGTAATTCTATCATCCTTGTTCTGCTTGTTTGCCTGCAAGGACGCACCCGCAAATGACAGCGGAACAGCCGCCTCCCAAACAACGAATGCCAATCAAACAGAGAAGAACCCCGATCTTATTGCCATTGAAACTGTGGTTCATGGTTTTTATGCTTGGTATGAAGCTTTTCAAAAGGATGAAAAGCGGAACATCAATTTTGTCAGCGACGAAAACTCGCATCCGAAATTAGATATGACTAAATTGGAGGAATATATAAAAACATTACAGTCGAGTGGTTTTCTAAGCGATAATTTCATTTCTGAAGAGCGCATACTTTGGAGAAAATGCGAGGCCGCTTGGCAGGGAGAAAAGAAAAACGAAATACATTCCTGCTTGGATGGCGATCGCTTTTTTTGTGCACAGGAATGGGATTTGGATTTCTGGACGAAAGCCAATATCGTTGTTGGGGGACTAGGCACTAATCATGTAAAAGCTACTATGATGGGCACGCAATTGGGAGTTAATCGGGAACAGAAATTTGATTTAATTAAGCTGGGAGACAAATGGTTTATTGACAAGATTATTTGTGATATGGGCGTAAATTAAAAAGCAAAAAATTCAGTGCTTTTAGCATAATTAAAACGCTTCAACCTTTCCACTATTAGAAACCTCTGATGGGGTAAACCCAAAATGCTTCTTGAAAGCAAAAGAAAAATGAGACAAATCCTCAAAACCTAAGTCGAGGTAAATGTCAATCGGTTTTTGCTGGTGTTTTTCAAGAAGAAAATAGGCTTCCTCCAACCTTTTTTTTACCAACCACCTATTAGGTGAAAGGTGAAATGTTTTTTCAAAATCCCGCTTAAACGCTGAAAGGCTCCTTCCCGTCATGAATGCCAGTCGCTGATTGCTCACATTGAATTTGTAATGCTGGTTCATGAACGCCTCTAAATCAATCTTGCCAGGTTGGCCAAAGTCGAACAGGATATTGGACAGTTCTGGCTGTGACTTTAAAAGTATGAGCAACAACTCTTCCCGTTTTAGGTCTGAAAACGTCTGGTCCATTTTCCCTTTTCCATCATAATACGGGGCAAGAGACTGCAAGAATTTAAGTACCAATTCATTCTTTTTGACAAGGAAAAATGCATCGTTCGAACTGAAATCGGAGGGAGCCACCTCATGCCTTTCCTGAAATTTCTTCAAAAAAACTTCGTCAAAAATCAGTACTACTTTTTCAAATTCATCTCCGACTTTTTGCTTGTTATACCTGGCCAAATGGTTCTTACGGACAATGCAGCATTCTCCTGGATGGAGGGTGTAGTGCTTGTGTCCATCGTAGCCTTCCATTTTCCCTTTAATCAAAAAAAGAAAGAAATGCTCCGAGATGAACTGTTCTGGCGATATTTCAGGGCCAATGTAACAGGCCTTGATGTCCGATTTATTCATTGAGTAATCCATAGCTCAATATTAAACAATATTGAATTGCACCATGCTTTCCGCTGCTGCCAATACTGCCGTTTCATTGCTCCGAGGTTGCCAACCCAGCAAAGTTTTGGCTTTTTCATTGTTGGCATTTTTGCGCCGACCCAACTGTGGCACCAAGGCTTTCGCTCCGGGGTTGAACAATGCCAACAACTTTATCAGCCAATTGGGAGCAGGTTTCGTCGCAATATTTTTACCTTTTTCACCCAAATTGTTTTTCAGCAAAGAAGCCACTTCGGGGAATGTCATCACTCCGTCATGCAGTGCCAAAAAACGCTGTCCGCTGGCCTTCGGATTGGTCATGGCACGGATATGTAGGTCGGCTACATCCCTCACGTCCACAATTCCCAAAGTTATCTGAGGAACAGCTTTCATGGACCCATCGAACAGTCTTTTCAGCAGTTCATGCCCACTGGATAATTTATTGCTTAGCAGCGGACCGAATATGGCCATCGGGTTGACGACCGCCATCTCCATCCCTGCTCCTTCTGTGTTGATGAAATCCCAAGCTGCTTTTTCTGCCAGTACTTTTGATTTCAAGTAGGCGGAAAGATGTGCATCGCTTGGGTTTGTCCAATCTTCCTCGGTAATCAATTTGCTGTCATCGTTGTGGCTATAACCCACCGCAGCAAAAGAAGAGGTAAGCACTACTCGCTCCACGCCCATTTTTTTGGCAGTTCGTAAAACCCGAAGGGTGCCATCCACGGCAGGCCTGATGGTCTCTTCTTCCGTTTTAGGGATGCTCAAGGAAATTGGCGAAGCCACATGAAGGACGTATTTGCAACCTTTTGTGGCTTCTTCCCAATTTTTGTCGCTCGATAAATCTGCTTCGATGAAGGAAAGTTTTTCAAAATTGGTGAGCCCACCATTTTTGAGCATGTCTGTAACTTCACTTTTCCGGCTTAATGAGCGCACGGTAGTCCGAACTTGATAGCCTTTTCCCAATAGTTGTAGGATGCAATGAACACCCACGAAACCTGTTCCGCCCGTTACAAGCACTAAGGTATTTTCTGATTGATTAGTCATGATGAATAATTTTTATGCTGCAAAGTTGCAGGTAAAACCTCATCAGCCATTTTGTTGAAAAGCCCAGATTTGCTTTGTTGAAAGGCTCATTTTGAAATAATCGAAGTGGAATCACATCAGACCATTGCTATATTCTTTTTGGTTCGGAGAAAAAAGCTGCTAATCAATGAAATCACTAGGCCTACCGGAAAAATCTCCATCAGTGTAGCACCGAACATAACCAGCGGATTGCTTTCATACAGCTTCATAAAATCCTCATTCTCCTTCATTTTGGCTGCAATTTGAGCATCCGTTGCACCGCTTGATTTCAGTGTCTCTCGAATATGTTCAGCATACTGCTGCCCGAAATGTCCAGTCATATCGGAAGTGTGGTAGTAAATCATCCAAGTCACCACATACATGACTGATGCGATTGCTGTGATTAAAATTCCGATTTGAAAAGCTTTCCAAAATCCGATTTTTCCCTCTAAATGCTTATCTCGGTAGGAGCGGGTACCGAAGAAAATCAAGGAAAGGGCAACAATCATGGAAGTGTAGCCGAATACCGCCCCGCCTTCCATGTTGGCTTCTCCATTAGGGCCAGACATAAGTAGGATGCCTGCCAGCAACGCAATGGAAACAATGGCGCCCGAGATAAGGCCATAGGTCAAAACCGTCTTTTTCATTTTTGAATTTTTGATTAGTGAAACAATGCCGCAAATCAAGTCCAATCGGTGTCTAAAACCTTTCACCCGAAAGTATGAATTGACCTTTTTTATTGAAAATCACCCGAAAGTAGCATCGGTTTCAGGCAGCAACCCAAGCTCTTTTGCCCGTTGAATTGCCTGGGTTCTGCGTTTCACATCCAGTTTTGAGAAGAGGTTAGAAGAATGGCTCTTGACCGTGTTGAGGGAGAGGAAAAGTTGGTCGGCTATTTCTTGGTTGGAATGGCCCTCGGCTATAAGGCAAAGCACCTCATGTTCCCGCTTGCTGATGCCTAATTTTGACAGAGATGCTTCAACATCAGGAGGGGCAGTAGATGTGGTGGTGGGAGAATTCGCTGATTTCGCTGATTTTTCATGTTTGTTAGCCCAACGAAGCCCTGCCCATACGCCCAAGCCAGAAAAGAACAATGCCACAATGCCCAGGTAGAACTCCATGGACAAATCCTTGATGATGTAGTGATATTCTATGTACTTCAGGAATCCCAACAGCAGGGCCAATGCTATTCCATAGTAAACGATAGTTCGCTTCATGGGGGTGAATTTACGGATGAATGCCAAACAATGGCGGCTCTACAAAACTGCTTTTGAAATAACCATCATTTTTTTCAAGCGTCGAGTATTCTCCTATTTGGTTTGTCACTCCACCTTGAGTGGCATGTGAATCCAATTAACATTCAATCTTTCTGGAATTAGTAGGGTAGGCTAGGGCATTCATTTCAAATTCAAACATCAAACTCAAAAGGTTTTGACGTGTTTCCTCCCAATAACTCAATTCCCAAAATCAATCAACACTATGTCACAACCACCCAGGCTCAGCATACTCGACCAATCCATTATCCGTAAAGGCAGCACCGCCAAGGATGCCATCAACGAAACCATCGAAACGGCCCGCATGGCTGAGCGGCTGGGGTTTCATAGGTTTTGGGTATCGGAGCACCACAATAGCCCCATGATAGCTGGCTCGGCACCGGAGGTTTTGATGGTAAAACTTGCCGATGAAACAGAACAGCTCCGTATTGGTAGCGGTGGCATCATGCTGCCCAACCATAGTGCGTATAAAGTCGCAGAAAACTTCCGCCTGCTTGAGACCATGTTTCCAGGCCGCATAGACCTCGGCATTGGAAGGGCACCTGGCGGCGACCGTATTTCTGCTGCGATGCTGAACCCGTCCAATACTTTCAGTGAGGATAGTTATTTGCGGCAACTCCAGCATTTACAGGCATTTTTTCATGATGAAGCAGCTTCGTCACATGGCCCCCTGATAGCTGCTCCGCAAATTCCAACCGTGCCGCAGCAATGGATACTTTGCAGTAGCGGAGGCAGTGCTGCCATTGCTGCAAAGAACGGTTTGGGCTTGGTCATTGCCCGCTTCATCAACGGGAAGGCCGATCCAGAGATAGTGGAGAGTTACCGGAGCCAGTTCAAACCCTCCGACAGCTTGCAGGCACCAGTGGCCATGCTTGCCATCACAGTACTTTGTGCCGATACGGAAGAGAAAGCAGCTGAAATGCGCAAATTGAGCGATTACACGCTACTACAGTTTGAACGGGGAAATTTCAGCGAATTGGCGAACTACGAGGATATTCGGGACTATGCATTTTCAGCAGCCGAATTGCAGCGCATCGAGTTTAACAGTGGCAGAATTATTTCAGGTACACCGTCCCAAGTGAAGCAGCAATTGGAAGCTCTAGCAGCGGCTTTTCAAGTGGAAGAAATCATTTGTTCCTGCATGACTTCAGAGAAGGCCGACCGGTTGCGGAGCTTTGAGCTATTGGCCGAACTATTTGATTTGTAGCTGACCTAAGTAAAAGTTTGGAAACGGCAAATAACGGATGCTCTAAAAAATTACAGCCCGCTGCTATTGCAACGGGCTGTCGTTAAAAACACGCTCTCTCTATAGTCTTGTGCTACCAGATAGTCGTTTCCCGATCTATATAAATCGGAGTCGGAACTGGTGCGGGTTTTTTAGTCGTCGTATCAGACGGCTTTTTGTTGTCTGAAGTTTGTGGGGTTGTGGTTGATTTAGGCGCCAACTTTGGAACCTCATCTGGAATAAGTTTCATGATAAATGGTTTTATAAAATGATAAAGGCTTTAATAAAAAGTTTGCAGCAGCAATATGTTCAACTTTTTGTCACAAATGCAAATTTATTTAATTTAAACGGGCAAAATTTTAGGTGAGACGGGCAGGAGTAAGGTTGAAATGGGCAATGCAGCATATCTCCAAAACCTAGAGTGTATCGTAATAATATACATTCCTTTTGATTTTATAAGTTGGGCAATCTTACTTTTTTCAACCAATAAGCAAAGGATAGAGTTTTGCTGTTTCATACTTTTAATTTAGAGGAAGGGTTTTGATATTGTTAGTGCATTCAATGTGAAATCATGTCCTAAGCCTATATTTTGGCGTAATTAATTTGTCTGTATTGTATTAGCCCTACACTTCCTAGTTTATTTTGATTTTGGAAAAAAATGTGATTATTTTTGTCCCCGGTTTTTTTCTCACCACTATTACCCAAGCTGTTTCCTTATAGGCTTCATAATTTCCAGATACTCGTTCCCGACCAACATTTTCCGATTATACTTATCTTCTCTGTAACCAATTAAACACATCATATTCCAATGAGAATTCTTTCATTTTTTCTCGCTGGCCTAATTGTGCTAGCTATGTTTTTTTCCTGTCAACCACAAAAACAGGAGACTGCAACCAGCGTTTCCATTACGCTAGAGAACAGAGTTGTCCAGCAAAACAAGGGGGCTGATTGTGAGAAACAGCCAGATTCTTTGCGCACCGATTGCGCAATAATTGATTTTACGGTGCCAAACATTCAAGGAACAGGGGCCCTCTCCCAAAATGTCACTGCTTGGGTGGATAAGTTTCTGATTCATTTGCTCGTTTATTCCGATTACCCTGAATTGGAACCATCGAAAGCACAGCCGACAGTGGAGGCCGCTATCAAGCGTTTTTATGCCATGCAGGAGGAATCAAAAGGTTCAATGGTGGGAGGCCAGTTCAAGGCTATGTGCACGCATGGCGAATTGCTCAACGATGGCAAGTACCTGACCTTGATGCTCGATGGTTATTCTTTTCAAGGTGGAAACCACCACTTGGAGGAAGTCGATATTGCGACTTTTGATGTTAAAACAGGCAAACAACTCGCTTGGGCTGACCTTGTGAATGACCCTGAATCGTTAGTTCCTATTGCGCAAGCAAGGGTGAAAACTGAACGTGCGGACACTTTCTACGAAGGGTTTGATTTCGATAAATCGGAAGCATTTAAACTTCCCAATGCGTATGGTTTGACGGCAAATGGCCTTTTGATGCACTATTCACCTGATGAAATTTACCAGTTGGGGGGTGCGACGGAGTTTACGATACCTTACAGTGAGCTTGGGGCGAACTTGAAAATTACAGCACCTGCTGTGCCAACTGTTGAAGGAGATGAGACGACAGATGTCTCGGATATTTTCGAAGCGAAAGGCGACAGCTTGGTCATTCCTACCTTTGAAGTTGAAGTGATGAAATCACCAAAGGCAGCTGCGGATATGAAGAAACGCAATGAAACAGTTATCGTTTCAGCCATGTTTTATGGTGAACCATTGGACCCAAAGGAAAAGGCGAAGGGTGAAGACGGTCAAATCTCAGTGCTGAACAAAGACCTAGAATTGACAGGAACTGGCCGCATTGCCCGTTTTGAAGGGTTGAAGTTTCACAAAAACCTGTTGAAGAAAATTGAAGGTGGCGATATTAACCTTCTCATCAATGTGTACAGCGGTCGAAAATCTTCGGAGGACAATCTGCTGGCTTGTGGTTTAGTGGATGCAAAAGCCAGCAATTTCGGCGACCACCGTTATTTGGTGGCTTGCCCGTTGATTACAGAAAGTCCTGATGGATATGTGCCAATGACGGTGCCTTTTGCCTTGCCGGACACTGGTTCGAAGCCCACTTCTGAATTACCAATTGTCGTTGACTGCAACGAACGAGGTGAGATTTTCTTTGCTGGCGCAACTTTAAAGGACATGGATGGACTCAAAACCGTATTGCGGGAAGCACTGCTTGGCCTTCGCAAACAAGGCGTCAAAGCTGTGCCCGAGATTAAAACCGCTGGTTGCTTAATGGGCATGCAAGGCGCTATACGTGATGTTTACGAAGAATTAAAAATAGAAAAGCAGGAAAACAAAGCCACCGAAAAAGGTACTGAAACCACTAGTGTTGAAAAAGTTAAAACTACTGAAAAGGTCGCTTCAAAAACAACGGTCATAAAACCAGCCTATCCAACCATCACGCTGAATGAAAAAAATGAAATGGCCCTCAACGGCAAGAAAATCGCCACATTTGAAGAACTGCGCAAACAATTACAAACGACCCTTTTGGCCTACGATATTATTCCTGACGATGTTCCTATCAAAACTGTAGGTACAACTGGCATGGGTACCCGTGCCGAAATGAAAACTGAAATTACGGATGCCATTAAAGGCGCCAAATGGCTTCGCAAAAAAGCCGCAATTGCTGTAGTCGCAGCTTCGGTAGGTAAAAAACTGGGAACAGAAGTGCAGTTAGAAGTTGGCAATTACCAGACGAGTGGCAATTTCTCCTTCCTTGATGCCCGCCCTAAAACTATCGACGGCAAAGCAATAGATTATTCAAAAATGCCGATAAAGGCTGCTACTGATAATTTAGCAGACCGGGTATTGGCACTACTACAGTATTCTAACGGAACTTGGAAAGTATTGGATTTTAAAATAGGTGCGAATACTGCGCCTGTAGATTCCTGGGTGAAAAACTACAAAGCGCCGAAAGGACTTTTTGCGAAAGTCAAGTAACAATTTCAATTGAACAGGAATGAAAGGGTGGTGGCAAATTATTAAAATAATATAGAGGAATACTCAATTCCTAATTTTGATTATTAATCCAAGTTGCGGATGTTGGTTGATAATGGTTGATTTTCGTGAATTAGTTGGCAAAAATCAACCCTTATCAACCTCATCAACCTTGCCTATTCTAAGTTATCCGCAACTTGAGTTAATTAAACTAATTTGGTGTGTAATCTTATGCTACATTATTATGCTCCATCTTTTCATTCATTATATAATCAATAGAAATACCAAATAATAGCAAAGCCCCCGCCAATATTAACCCATGCAATTGAATGGCGGAATACAATATGCCGCCCACAATCCCACCAATAAAAAAGAAGCCAATAATGGTGAAACGCAATTTAATGGAAGAATATAGCTTGTGCCGTTGTTCGCTCAGTTTATAGAAAAACAACTGAGAAAGCTCTATGCCCAAATCCGTAAAAAGCCCTGTCAAATGTGTTGTACGGACGATGGAATTGGATATGGTCGTAACCAGGGAGTTTTGCAGGCCCATCGCAAATAATAGGAGGAAAGCCAAATAATCGGGATGTGAAGCCACCCATAAATGACCAAACAGGGCGACTGAAAACAGAATGGCACTTTCCAGCAAAACGGGTATTACATACTCGTGTTTATGGTGTCGATTGTGGATCAGCTCTACCATGAAGCTCGAAACAAACGACCCCAAGAAAAAGAAAAAGATATAAAGGAAATAAGCCAACCCTTGCCAGAAATTCAATTTGAAAACCTCATCAACGAAAAAGGCGAAATGCCCGGTAACATTGGTGGTCAGGCGCTGGAGTGACAACACACCTGTTACGTTCACCAACCCTGCTACAAAGGACAGCAAAGACGCAATCCTAAGATTATGCTGTAAAGTTCTTGCCTCACCTCGGTGCCTGAACATGCTTCAGTAAATGTTTGAGGGGTGTTTCTTGGTTGTGAAACATGCCCTTTTCCGTTTCACAAAACGATGGATTCTTCAAACCGTTGCGTCTGCTGCTATGATAGTTCAGGGAGTGGGACCTGTTTTCACGTCAATTTTCAACCTAGGTTTCATTAATCTTCAATCGCCTCAATACCCTGCTCCTTGAGCTTGGCCAAAGCATCCTTCATCGCCTTGATTTGCTCTGGGCTATGCGATTGCCAGACGGTCACTTCACCAACCACTTTGAAGGGATGTTTTGAACGGTAGGACATGGTAGGGTTGCCGGGAAATTTCTTGTCCGTCAGGTTAGGGTCGTCCTCTACTGGGCCTGTTGCTTCAACGAGGTAAATCCTTTCACGCCCTTCTCCCAACGCCAATTCTGCGCCCCAAACAGCGGGGTCCAGTGTGGCAGTCAGATAGATGTATTTTGCATTTTTACGCTGGCCATAATTTGAGTGCTGGCCAATTTCGATGAAATCCCCAAGTGAAAGATCCGCCTTTGTTCCATGGAAATAGGTTTGCTTAAATGGGCTATGTCCTGCCTTATTTGGGTTGTGTGCTATTTTTGGTTCAGCCATAGTTTAGTATTGGTTTATGAAATAGCTAATAACGAGTGTATATGTTGATTGTTTTGAATCACTCACGGATTTTACACTTGAATATACCCTATCTTTATTTTTATAATTGGTAATGTTCCGCTTTTATCGTCTCAATCCCTTGCGCATAAGTAGTCACCCTAAAATCTGGGAAGCGCTGCTTGAATTTGGTGGAGACGAAAATATTGTCCTGCGCATATCTTGGCAGTAATTCCTGTACTTCTTTGATGCGTTTATTGAAAAAAGACGCCAGTTTCAACACGAATTTACTGACCACGGAATAGGGAAGTGGTCGCCCATATATTTCAGCGGCCAATGCAATCATCTGTTTATAAGTCAACCGATTATCATCACAGGGCAAGTGCCAAGTCTGTTGATAAGCGTCGGGAGTATTTCCTATCAAAGCCATTGCCTTGCTGGCATCTGGCGTCCAAATCAAGGTCCGTTTCGTTTTGTCGCTGATGAATACTTTGAGCTGCTTGTTTTGTTTTATATTGTCAAAAATGGCTGAGTTTGTAATGCTCTGGGTTTTTCCGGTGCCATAAAACTCTGGAGCACGGCAAATTACCGCCTCGATTTCACCTTTTCCCATTGATTCCAAAAGCATGTTGGTCATGCTCGCCCGAACCCTGCCTTTTTTGCCAACTGGAGCAAATGCAGTTTCCTCTGTCAACGGCGTACTGTTTTGCGGATACATATAGGTATTGTCAAAAAATACCAGCTTGACTTTGTGAGTCTTGCAGGCAGCAATTACGTTCTGCATGATAACCGGAAACTGCTGTACCCACATGTCGGTATCCATTGGCAAGCCAACCGTCAGGTAAGCAATTTCACTACCTGCAACTGCCTCCGCTGTTTTCGTCGCATCCAATAGATTAGCGGGGAAAAGTGTATCCGTTTCATTCACCCGCTGTGGATTCCGGCTCACCAAGCGGATGTCAGAAGTGTAATTCCGTTTCAGTTCCTTTGCCAGTTCCACGGCGATTTGGCCATTGGCACCCAGTATTGTTTGCATGATTGTTCTTTTTTTCAATGACAAAGATCGGGATCGTAATTCGAAAAGTAACGGGATGGCTCAAAGTCACCTAGTCACTGACGGATTACACCCTTTTACATTTCCTTTACACCCTTTTACAGCCAAAAATTGACTGTCAGCACTCACGGCCTACACCTTTGTCGCATTGTTTCATCAACCAATTTCAATCATGCAAAGTTTTCATTTTTTCTATCTAATCCTCCTTCTCCCTGGGTTCATCTCTTGCCAGCAGGCGCAGACGGACAGCATTTTCAATTTTTCATATACCGCTGTTGGCGATAAATCCAACAGTGAAGGTAAAACAACAACAACCAGCATCGTCTTCCAATCCACCGATGGGGGACAAAGCTGGCAGGACATTAGCGCAGGGCTACCCGCAGGCATTAAACCTTGGTTGTTTTTTGCAGGTAATGGCGAGCTTATATTAGGCGACGAAAAGGGCAATTACACAACCAGTACCACTGCAAACCCCCCTAGCTGGGAAAAAGAAATGGCCTTGCAGCAACAGCTCTTCAGCGTATCAGCAAACCCAAATGGGCCGATAGCCATCAAAACCAATGGTCAGTTTTTCCAAAAACTGAAGGGAACGGATGTTTGGCTGCCCATTTTCACCGACTTCAAAAGCACATTGGTGCGCAGTGTATTCACGGCCAAGGATGGCAGTATCTTTATTAGTGCCGACGATGGCCTATTCAAATCCACCGACGACGGTAAGACCTGGAAGCATATTGTCTATAACGGTTGGGTATTAAAAATCGTGGAGTCGGACGGCGTGCTACTCTGTACTAACCAAGGTGGAATTCTCCGCTCTACAGATGGCGGCGAGCATTGGGATAAGGTGTTGAGTAAAGGAGGTGTCGGCATCGCCGTGGAGCCTATCAAGAGCGGTTTTGCAGCCATTGTGTACGAGCATGGCTCGGAAAGCCGCCGGATTTGCACCTCCTATGACGGTGGAAAAACTTGGCAAACTATTGATGATGGACTTCCACCTTCCAAGCTCATTTCCTCTATCAAGCAAGTGGGCGATTACCTCTACTGTGGCCATCCCGAAGGTATTTACCGCACCGCCAACCTAGGCAAAACTTGGGAACTCATACTACCCAACATTGATGAAAAAGTATTCAACCTGACCGTGGATAATGGTGTAATGTATGCAGTGCTCAGGGAAGGTGGATGTTGAGAATGGAGAATTGAGATATAATTGCTGCAATTGCTAAAAGCAATTGCAGCAATTAGTTTATCGTCCAAAAGAATCGTAATACTTGGTCGCATGATTCTCATAGCGTTTCAGCAAGTCTTCGTTTTTCCGCTCCACTTCCGTCAACATGTCCCTGACATCCGTGTTCAACGGAATATACCAATCAACCACGTTGTCGAATACATAGCGCATCTTTCTGTTTTTGAATGAGTAACCATGACGGGCATACATGGCATTGCGGATGACTTCCAAATCGCCTTTGTGCATATTTTCCACATCCGCTTTTTTCAATAAGTTTTTTGAAGCATTTATTTTCAAAACATCATCTGTCAATGCTTCATATTCCCCGTATTCATCTTCGGGCATGTTCTTTTCGGAATAGAGTGCATTGCCGGGCATGTAATCCGGTAATTCGAGACTAGCATCGTATTTGAATTCCCGTTTCGACAGTGCATACTTGCGTTTTGTTACGGCCAATTTCTTATTGTTGGCAGTCCATGTGCCTTCGATGGAATCAAGGTCAGGGTATATTTTGAACTCAAAACTGCCATCGTATTGATCGTCCCCCGGCTCTTGGCCAGTGACCGAATACACCTTTCCTGTTTCCTGCGCCGCACCGGTGAAAGCCCGCATATTCCCCGCCACGATGCTATGGCCATACAAGTTGCCCGCCACCACGGAGTCAATGGAAATGGTAATTCTGTTGGAGTAGGAAGGCCGCTTGTTTGTCTTGTACTCAATGGCATCAAAAGAGCCGACATACAAGCCGCCAATTCCGTCTGGGTTTAAATCCGCTGGTGGTATAGCCGGTGGTACAACTACTATTTGAACAGAAGTATCTTGAACAGATGAAGTATCCGTAGGCTGCTCACTGGGCTGTGGCTGATTGCCGCAGGACATGATTAAGAAGAAAGAAAAAAGCAGCATTGGCTTGGTAAAATGGATTTTCATAAGGCAATTTTTTTCTGGATGATGATTTCAGCTAGGATAAGGTTCAGTACCCATCCCAACCATGCAACGATGACATAAACATCCATCGGCTTTGGATGGAAGAGGGCTACCAGCACGTATTTCCAGGCACGAAGGGTAATGGCTGAAAGTGCCAGTGCAAAACTGCGAAACATCCAGCGTTGGTGCGCCAGGTAGTCCTGTTTTTTGATGGAAAAAATGGCCATGCCTGTAAAACAGAACCAAAACACGGCCAAGAGACAAAATGCGATTTGGGAACTCAAGCCGCCATTGGCATATAGTCCAATTACGAAGCCAGATGGTGCCGCCAGCAATAGCGTGACCGCTACATATAACCAACCAGCATACTTGTGCAGGGCAGGATATTTAATCCTGATATGACCGGAGAACTGCGTAAACCCGGCAAGCAATACAAAAATAGCACTGAAAGCATGGGCGAAAAACGCAAGCCTGTAATGCAGAAATCCTACATACTCTTGTTTAATTCGAAGAAAAGCGACATCAGTATTGATGGGTATATATTGCAGGGTTATCTGCACCATTAAATAACAGAAAAACAGATAGACTGTCAATAATAGATACCCAATCCATTTTCCAATTTTATATGACTTGGCTTTTGATGGCATAAAATATTATGAGAACCAGTGCCTTATAAAACCGACAGCTTCTCCGAATGCCTTAAAACACCATTGGTGAATACCTGCACCAAGTACATCCCTGATGGCATGGGGGGCAAGAAGTATTGCAACTGTTGAGGCCCAGGCGGTACATGCTTATCGAGGATAGTTTGCATTTTACGACAAGCCACATCACTTACCACGATTTCGACGTGAGCATCCTCTAACTGTTCCCATTTTAAGGTGATAGAACCTTTAGCAGGGTTGGGATAGATACTGAAATGTTCCTTATCCAGCACAACATCCCCCGTAGCGGAAGGTGGCGGCGGCGTTGGTTGTGCTACTTTGTACTGTACGCTGAGTACAGTGTTTTGTCCCGTATTCAGGGTGCAGATAGCGATGGGCTCTTTGGAGACATTGTTCAGAAAATGAAAAGTAGTGATTGTATCCGTCCCCAAAGGAAGCAACTGTTGGCCACCGATGGTCGAAATATCAATCCAGCCGAGTGGCGCTACTTTTACATCTACCGCTTGTGACTTGTAGAGGGTTTGCTTTTTCCGCAGTACATCATACGTGCTATCGGGGAGGGTCAGCGTGCCCCATGCATCTATGGTGCTAATCTGCTGGTAGGTCACACGGATTCGGAAAGAATCGGCGGTAGGAACAAGAAGGCTCAATACGGGCGGCGCAATCGGTGCATCAAAAGCCGTCAATACATTGGAAGCGCTTTGTTTGATGTCAAAGAAATTGATAGGTGCCCAGGATTGTTCCAGCGGCGGTACATTTTTAAACAACAGGCTCAATCCCAGCCCTAATTCATCATTGCCATAATAACCCAAGTCCTTGACCTGATTGCCAGTGACTTCCAGATAAGTATTTGCATTGAAATTTATAGGATTGTACAGCATGGTAGCGGTAGGGAACTGGGCGTCAACATTTGTTCCCGTTTGCGGGAGCTTCATGACTTGACCCCAGGTTTGGGTGGCTTGCAGGCCGCTCAAGTCCCAATGTTGTGGGTCAAAACCGGGCGGCGTGAATATCTGGTTGATAGCGCCCGGCTGATTGCCCAAGGCAAAATAAAGCGTGTCGCCCACCACCGGGAAAACGGAATTATCAATGGTAAACTGTGCCGATGCAGGATTGGTAAAACCCAATAGCAAGAGGAAACATATTGCCAATGTTTTTGCAGTTATTTGGTGAGGCAGGGAAATGGGAAGCTGCTGGAAAAACGTATGTAGTAGATTGTTCATCGTTAAATGTTTTTTTGAAATCGGGAACTCTGCTATTTTACCTACAATAGTATGGATTTTGGAGCTTTTTCTTTGTAGTTTTTTAATTGCCAATTAGCCTATCCTAAAAAACGAGTTGAGTTGTTAAAAACTTGAGATAATTTAGCGTCCAATTAATTATTACTTCTCGGCATTAAGGAATCTAATAGGTTTTGGTGAAGAAAAGCTGTCTCTAAAATCTAGGTCATTCTAAGATAGCCAATAAACAAATTCATTTTATGTTAAAAAATCGCTACGCTTTTCTGATAGCAACAGCTTTGTCCCTAACTGTTGCTCATGCGCAGACTATTCATTTAGTCCAAGACTTAAACGTCGGTATAGAAGACGCCCTTGATGAGTTCAATTACAAATCCGTGCAGCTTGGCTCCGACCTGTACTTCTCTGCAAACAATGGTACGGAAGGTTACGAACCCTATATGTTGAAAAATGGAACGCTGGAAATGCTGTCAGATATTGCCACCGGTGCGGAATCCTCCTCACCCACTGAATTTACTATTTACAATGACAAGGTCTATTTCACTGCCTATGATGCCGTCAATGGAGGAGCATTATGGAGCACAGATGGCACACCGACAGGAACCGTGATGGAATTTACCCCCTCCGCTAGCGCAACGACCAATCGGCCAACTGGTCTCACAGTTGCAAAGAATGGAGCCTTGTATTTTGCTTTTGGAAACAAACTCTACAAATCGTTTGGCACATCGGCCAACACGAGCATTGTGCCAGGTGGCGTGACCGTAGAGTTCTCAGAAAACTCGACGTATACTGGATTGAATTACACGCCTTACGAAGAAGGAATAGCCTTTATTTCCAAGGAAAATAAAGTCATGAAACTATGGTACGCACAGGATAGTATCGTCAAGCTTGGGGAAGCTACCTGTGACAGTTATTATTTTGACTATTTTGGTTTAAATCAAGTAAAAGATGGATTAGTGTTCGCAGTAAGGTCTTCTTTTGACCCTGCGTTCAATGGGCTTTATCACTACAGTCCAACGCTTGATACCTTGCACAAACTCCCGGTGAAAGGTGTTGCTGATGCTAATGTAGGCAGGGTCTTCAGATTAAACAAGGACAGGGTCATAGTACTGGAATATAGCAATGGATTTGTCAGCGTGGATGGTACAGGCACGAATGACTATGTGATTGCAACGGAATATCAAGGCTTTTCATCGGGCGTAAATGTTAATCACACCATAGTTGGCGATTATGCGATTTTTCACAGCAGTGACCAAAGTTTTTCCTTTATCGTAACTTCTACCAATGGTACCGTCAATGGGTCAACCACCATCGCTCAACCAGACCAGCCGTTCAGTTCAAATTTCATTACCTATGGTAACTACGCTATTTGGGCAGCTGGTGTAAGTAATGGATTCGTTCCGCAGATATGGTATGCAGACCCCTATCATGGAACTTCGGGCACCTTATACGTACACCCGCAAGGCGCTTTCAACATTAAATCCATTATTATGGTAGGTGTGCAGGATAATAAGCTATATTTCTTCAGCAACCTGAATACCGACATAGGAAGGGAGCTATATTATCTGCCATTGGAAATAACTTCCACCAAGGAAGAAAAGGAATTGGATGGTTATACCATCACCAATAAAGCCGGGGAAATATACGTCTCCACACCGACACCAAATCAGGAGCTTGACGTCCATGTCTATGATGTTGCAGGTAGATTGGTGGCCGACAAAAAGCTTATATCAAATTCATCCTTCCAACTTGAAGGCATGAGTGGCATCTATTTCATCGAAGCACATACTGGCAGCTATAGATTTACAAAACCAGTCTTTATTGCTAAATAATAATGGTGCAAGTCAGGGTGCAATTTCAGGTTGCACCCTGTTTTTTTAGTGTGTCAAGCATAAGTCATCCCGAATTTTTTCTTCCTGTATAATTGCCCCGTTCGGGGCTAAATATTGGTAGAATTCAACCAACCAATGCGTTTTTGCGTGCCGTAGGTACGCTAGATGGTGCCCGGGCAACGTACCTACGGCACGCAAAAGCAGAATATTGGCTGCTTGCTGCCAATATTCCTTCCCGCAGGGACGGGTGGTTGAAAATCAGTGATGACTCATATAGGTTACTTTTCTTCCATTTTTGTGAGTAGGTTTGTATCGCATTTCATAAAACCCATGTGCGCTGAAAAATGCCGAACTTCGCTAACTACTACTACATCATCATAGCCTTGCAGGCATTTTGCCTTTACCACGCCTACAAGAACCACACGCAGCAGAAATGGTATTGGATCATCCTCTTCGTGCCCGCCATCGGTAGCTTGCTCTACCTCTACGAGAATTTTTACAACCGCCGCAACATAGACTCGCTGGCGGAAGGTGTAAAAGGCTTGGTATTCAGCAATTATGAAGTGGGCAAACTGGAGAAAGAAGTAAAATTCTCACCTACCCTGACTAATAAAATCAACCTTGGCAATGCCTATACAGAAAGAGGACGATATGATGAGGCTTTAGCTTTATATGCTTCCTGTGAAAAAGGTTACAATGAGGATAATCCAGAACTCCTTCACCGATTGCTCAAAGTATATTACCTGAAGAAAGACTATGAAAAAGTCGTCGGATATGGCAAAAAATTAGAGCCAGTAAAAAAGCTGGGCGATTCGGATGACAAAGTAGCCTATGCATGGGCATTGCACCGCATCGGTGAGACGGAAAAGGCCGAGGCCAAATTCAAGGAATTGGACAGCCGATTTGCCAATTATCTGGCCCGCTTGGAATATGCCCGATTTATGATAGAAACGGGTAGGTCAGCCCCTGCAAAAACATTATTGAATAATATCCTGGAAGAATGCGACAGCATGGACAGGTATGAAAAAAGCTCAAAGAAATGGGTAGTGAGGGAGGCCAAGCGGATTTTGCAGGGTATTAAATCTTATAACATGCCCTAGCGATATGGTCGCTATAGTCAATCGTATTGCTTTTTTATTTCCCGATAATCCCCAACACCCAGCCAATTACACCGCCCATGATGCCAACCGTAATTCCCGCAGCAGCGACATCCAGCAACAGAGGATTTATATTATTAAAAAAATGGGATGTAGAAAACCAGTAAGTATCTGTCATAATGGCAATTAAAACGCCCATGATAGCGCCCAAGATTGCCCCTTCCTTAAAATGATGAATATGCGCCCATTTGCCCATGATAATGGCCAATAATAATGCGTATGCTGCGCAGGAAACTAGGAGCATGGCCATGCTGCTTTCTTCCGGTGTTTTTTTGAATCCAGCTAACTGGGTGGTGTGGATGCTCATGTACTCGCCGAGTAGGCCCTCAAAAACCAACCAGCCGACTAAAAAGTAAACCACTGTGCCAGCGAGGGCAGCAAGAAGGATTTTTATCATATCAACGATTCATTTTACAAAGTAATGCCATCTGAACGTCTTAGTTATTTTCAAAAGTTCCGGTTTCTGTAAAACAAAAACGGGCCGACACTTCTCAGCGCCCGCCCGTTTTCAATTATCAATTCTCCATTTTCAATTTTCAATCGCTTCCACCACCCGCAGCTCAAACTCCGCCGTCACCGTGCCCAAGTTCTTCACGATGATAAACTTTGCCCCCGGTGCCCAGCCCGATTCTGCGGCATTGACCTGCACCGACTGCATAGCCATTACCGGGGTCTTGACCGGATTGTCGGCAGCAGAGGCATTGGCAGAGAAGAAGAACTCCAATTCGGCCAAGTTGGATTTGTTTCCAAAAATACAGGAAGCGTTGGCGCTCAATAAAAGCTTATCGGGCACGGGCACTGCCGAGGTCACGCCCGCTTCCACCGCCCCACTGAACGCAAACTGCGCATCGGCATCGCTGGACGACTTGCGCAGCTCGGCCAAGTCAAAGAAATTCTCCACCATCTTGATATTGGGGCGGTATTTTTTCTTCAGGTCGCATAGGTTGTCATCCATCAAATTGGCCAGCACCAAGCGCTGCTGCTCTATCATGTTTGCCGTAAAAGCATTGGTGCCAAAGCCCTCCGTCTGCGTGTCCCTTGCTGCCCGCAGCAAGGTCAGTTGCGCCGCCACATCGTCCGCCACCGCAGACAGCGATGGGAACGTCAGTAGCGTGGTATGCAAAGCCTCTACCGCTACCATTCGCAAATCGTATTGGCTGCGCTGGAACGGTGCCTTTCCATGTGGGAAAATCGCTTTAAACTCCGTAGTGTCCGGCCCGTATTCTTGGCGAACCATCGTCTGCCAATCATCAAAATAGGTATCGGACATTTCGTCCAGTAGCCTCGTAAACTGCGCTGTATTCGATATGCTGATGCCCTCGGCGCTATCGAGGTTGGAAAACATGCTCCGGTACAGCAGTACCGCAGGCTCAAACAGGTCAAAAAGCACCAAAATAGCAGGGTCGGATTTCATGGCCTGCAAGCGTGAGAGATGGTAATTGGCAATGCGCAGCATCTTCCGCCTAGAGCCCCTTGTGTTGACCTCAAAGGTGTTGATCAGAAAGAACCAAAGACTTTTCATTTTACCGTAATTTAGATGGTTGTTAAGGAACGGCCACACTGACCACTTTCTCCTTAAAATACTCACAGCCACTGGTGCCGCTTATCCGAGAGCGCCCGGATTTGCAGCAAAGAACGAACAAATTTTAAAATATTGTATTCAAAATAACAAGACTTTTAAATTTTAACATTTGCCAGTTTCCCACCCAAATTTTGGTCTTGAATTCCTTTGGAAAAACTGCCGAAACACCTCAAAATCGTTCGGAATATTCTAAATGGCATTCCGGCGCTCGCAAAGCTGTTTGGAATATTCTGAACGTCATCCCGCCATCCGCAGAAGCGTTCAGAATATTCCTAACGTTATTCCGCCGCTCGCAGAAACATTTGGAATATTCCAAACGCTATCCCGGCCGCCGCAAACCTATTTGGAATATTCCGAACGCTATTCCGGCCGCCGGAAAGGCATTTGGAATATTCTGAACGGATTGAAGGGGGTGGAACGTGAAAATTGCTGGTATGGATGCTTGCTGGAACAGTGACCAGGTGCTAGTGTTTCATGTGTTGATGGAAGACTTGAGATAACAGAGGGCTTGCTATAAACATCGCATGAGCCGCTGCACTCAACTCTTGCTCAAACTTTTGCTTTCACTTTAAGACTTAAATGTTGCTGAGATTGGAAGGTGGAAAACTTGGGCCCAATGGGATAATAGTTGTTGAAATACTTCAGATTATTAAAGCATTATTTAGTTTAGTCGTTGAATTTTTGAATTTCACTTTATCTGAAAATATTAAAATTTCGTCTCCAATTCTATTAGATGCGGATTGTGACAGTCTATAAATAACTTTCTTATGAGCAGGGTATAGGTTTAAAATAAATTCATGATTATCATAAGATATAAGCCATTTTTTATTTATTAAATCAACATTCTTTGCTAATTTTTTATGATCCTTTTTTGAATAAAAATTCATGTATAAATCTGCTCCTTTTTGAAAATAAGGTGGGTCTAAATATATGAAAAAATCTTCTTGCTTTTTATTTATTTTTTTTATGAAATTTATTCCATCTAAATTTGACACAAAAATTCTTCGTCGAAAAAGTTCAATTCTTCTAATCCTTTTAATTAAATCATTTTTATTGAATCGAGCATCAATTTTATACTTGCCAGTTTGATTTTTACCTCCAATAATACCTCCTTGAATAACGCCTGAAATGTTAGTCCTGTTTAGAAAAAATACAGCTTTTGCTAATTCAAATTCACTATTCATTATATTTGTTGATTGAAGAACTTGTTTGTAATAAGTCCAATTTTCAACATTAATATCTAAATCTTCTATCCAATCACAGAATCTTAAATTTTGATTTAAAACCACTTTCCAAAAAGTATAAATTGAATTGTCTAAGTCATTAATAAATATTTTATCTACAAATTCATTATAAAGTAGTTTTAAAGCTAAGCCAGATCCGCCAGCATAGGGCTCTGCGTAATTTGTTCCAATTAAGTTGTTTTCATAAAAAAGTTTAGACATAAAAGGAAAAATGCAAGATTTTCCTCCAGGATACCTAAGAGGAGATTCAAATTGACTATTTTCAAGTTTATTTTCCATGCGTAATTGTTAACATTTTGCCTAAAATAATAGAAATTGCTATAGTTTGTTCAATGTTGCTTGTAGCTGAATAATTATGAGCACCAATGTGCAAAAGTTGAACCAATGTAGATTCTGTAACATTTTGAGTGCTTAAGGTTGTTTTATTGTCAACATCAAGCTCCTTTTTTGCTTTAGCAAAATTATTCTCAACATATTTTTCCATTGAGCTGCTTCTGGAATCATTTGAAGCTGTTTCAACCAATAAACGCAATGCCATTCTTATTAATCTTGGGAAATATTGGCTTAAATAGCTTTTATTTTGAAGATAGTATTCGTATAAGTCAACAATATCTCGATAAAGGTCACTTACTGTGCCTGGCTTTAAATATAAATCTCCATTAAAGAGTACTGATGCATTCTTTTTTGTTCTAGAAGTTCTTTTTTTTGTTTCCTCTTTTGGTATAATTATACCTGTTGTTTTAAAATGCAGGTTTTTAGGCTGATTGTTAATATTGTTTTCAATTATTACTCGATTTTCTTTATCAAGTACACCAATAACATTGCCACGAGATTCTCTCGTTGTAATTATTTTTTGAGCAACTTTATTTGAAATATCTTCTAATATAGCTTTTGTTTCATTTTTCGTATGCTTGCTATATAATTTGTCACCTTTAAAGTCTAATCCTATATCCTTTAATTTTTCATTGTTGAAAATCTCTTTCTTTACAAATCCTTTATTCAAATGAGGGTTTGAACTAATGATTCCTGTAGCTTCGTCTAACTTTAAAAATAGACTTTTAGATTCCCCCATAAATTTAAAAACAAAAATATCCCTATCTAATGGTGACCAAGAACCTGAATCACCATGCTTTCTAAATACATTTTCAATTGCAATCTTTTTTGAGCAAACATTGCATGGAATTGTTTTGGGTATTTCGGGAAGAACTGCAATATCAAAACCTTCTAAGCTGACACAGCCATGTTTTAATTTTGCTAAAATCATTCGACGATTTCCATCATACACAATCGGCTTGTCATTTTGCATAACAACTGTCGGTAACTCACTTAAGTCATAGTGTGACCTCATTTCTTTTGCCAATTTTAGCAAATTCCATTTTTCCTCAGCATTTTGCCATGCTTTATTTGTTATAGCTTGGTCATCGGCATTAGAATCAATTGGATCACGTGGATTTTCAGTCCACAATACTAATTTTTCAATATCAATTTCTACTATTTGCTGACTCATCTTTTTGGTTTTTAATAAACATTTTGATTTATTATTTCTACATTTTTAGACTTACAATTTAAATAAATTACAGCCGCTAATGTAGTACCCGCCATTCATCCTACCAATACTCTACAATGAAAAAATAATAAAAACTCCTCAACTATCCTGTCTGTCACAATCCACTTCTTTTTAACAAACTTCCTTTTTGCATTAGAGTTGCTCTGACCTAAGTGTTTGATTTTCAACAAGAGGATGTTTTAATTTTGTCCTTAAAACACCACAATTGAACATCCATTATCAAAAATTAAACACCAACCGACAGTGGAAAGCCGCTACCGGGGTCAGCCAA
>WGNL01000008.1 GCA_016124585.1 Bacteroidota bacterium
CGGCCATTTTTCTTAACATTGTGGCTGTGGCAGTCCGGACATATCGTCATAGTCTTTGTAGTTTGGTCACTTTAAGATAATGACCATTCCGGAATGCCACTAATTTTTATACCCAGCCTTACATTTTATACACCGCCAAATAAAAATTATCCGCTGCTATTATTAGCATTGGATTAAAACAACTCGTGTAACTAATGGGCCAGCCCAAGGGCAAGCGCTAAAAACCCGAATCCACCAAAAATGGCGTGAATGACAATTGAAATGCTGGTGTTTTTCCGAACCTGAATAATGGCTGGAAGAATCAATAAAATGGGCAGGCTAGTCAGCACCAAATCCAGTCCCATGGGCAAATGCCAACAAGCCCAAAGAATGCCTTGAATGAGCCAAGTCCAGTGGCCATTCAAAAGCGTTTGCCGAGGCAAAATATAACCACGCCAAAACAATTCCTCCCCCATGATATTGAAGAAAAAATACAGTGGCCACACTGCTAAAATCCAGTAATGGTATGGCTGGAGCGGCATGTTTTCGAAAAAGAATGGCATCGAATTCATGCCAAGGGCAGGTAATAATATTTTTGCCAATAAAAAGGAGGCAATGGACAAGCCAATAAAACCACCAATCGTCCAAAGCCAATCCTTTCCTGCTATTTTCTTGATTCTCATTCGTGTCAATATATCCCTAAACTTAAAAGAACCAATTTCCCGGCCTGACAAAAAAATAGCACCAAAAAACATGGGGACAAGCGCCAATAAGCCAACACTTAAAAAATAGGCGACCTCTATCGGCATTATTTGATACCCTTGAAGAAATGGAATAGCAAAACGGCACGCTATGAAATTAAGTAAAGTAGGTATGGCAACCAATAATAAGAGTTCTGGCCACGAAAATGCTTTGGGTGGGTGATGCGGCATGTTAATTTCAACCAATTCATCAGCTAATATAACCGGGCGATAACCCAATAAACCAGCAATACTTGCCAATAACCCGAATACTGGTTTTTGCACCCATCTTGGCGGCTTGGCCAGTTGCATTTCAGGGGAAAAATATTGCATCATCATTGCTGCCTGGAGTAATGACGGCTTGCCACGTTCATTTGTTTTTCCAGCATTTGCAAGATTTGCGAGGGTTTCAAAAAATTGCACCGAATTCAAAGCCGGGGATATATTCCACTGGACAGCAGTTTCCTCTCCTGTATCGTTCCACATGGAATGAACCATATTTGGCGGCACAGTAAACCCTTCACCTGCTTTGTATTTTTTGACTTTACCTTCCTTTCGCACAGTAAGCTCACCGGAAAGGATTTTAAAAACCTCCGTTTGCAATGGATGAAAATGCGCTGGCGGTTCGCTGGAATTGGGAGGGTAAAAAGCCCGCATTTCAAGTAATTCACCCTTTGTTTCTTCGGGGGTGCGAATCAATTCATATCGGTGACCAGTCTTGGAATTGAATATTGTTTTCATTTTCTAGGTTTTACTTTTTTCAAAAATTATTGCGGCACCTGATTAAAATTATCCCAAGCCAAATAGCCCATATTGGTTCAAATAAAAGGTAAAAATTCAACCCAATATCTGACCAAATGCCTATTTCAAAGGTATTCCCAAGGGTATCCATCATTCCAGCAATACCCAATAGCATAGTCAAAATATAAATCAATTTCCCATGAGAGCGCAGTACTTGCGCAGCACCAAGCATGAACACGCCAAATATGCCCATTTCCAACAGGTTCCAAATCCCGTTGTTGACGATATGGTAAACCAACAAGAAATCATTCTTTGCACCTGTTTGCAATACCATATCAGTATTATTGAGGAATTCCTTTAAAAAATGGCTTCCCGTCGCAGCTAAAATCGCAGCACCAATGGCACCAATCACGACATATGCGATTCCACAGAAAGCAAACATATTCCGCCAGGAGCTTTCCATTTTTTCATAAATAAAAAGAACGATTGGCACAAATAGCAGATAATACCCCCAAATATCCGTTATCATGCCCCAACGGAAAAACTCGATTTGACTGCTCCTCAAGTTCTCAAAAATCAAGGCAGGATTTGAGAATACCTCAAAATTATTATTGACTGCCAATGCAAGCAATATATTACAGGCAAAAGCTATCACTCCCGATAACAGGGTTATACTGCCTACTTTCCTTACATAATTTTCAAATGGTCGCATAATTTTTCATTTAAAGATTAAAGAACCTTTTAAACTAAAACTGCCAAGCCGCACTGGTCAACTTGGCAGGATTTGATTTTAGTTGGAGGTTACAGGTTATGATTTTGAAGTCTAAAATTTAGAACTTCCAGATAACAGCACCTTCTTCGGCCTTATTTCTTTTAGCTGTAGAACAGTCCGTAATCCGTTAAAAACTAAACCCTGTTTGAGCGAAGCGAGTTTGGTTTAGTTTAGGGTTACGGACTGTTCTACAGCGTTAAAAAAGAAATACAGCCTTGATTTTTGGTTCTTTTCATCAAGGAAAAGAACAAGAAACATAGGAGTATATCAACCCAAGTTTTATGGCTTCTTCTCCAATTTATTCACATCATGATTAATAGCAGGCACGGTCTGCAAATAAGCCCATATTGCTTTTGCCTCCTCGTCCGTCAAAGCTGTAAAAGGCGTCATCGGGAACCTTAAAGCAGGGCCATTGGGGCGGATACCCGTTTTAACGGCTTTCACGAATTGTTCTTCTGTCCAGTTGCCCAAGCCCGTTTCTTTATCAGGGGTTAGATTGCGGCTAAAGATAGGTTGCCCCTCCATGTCCTGCAGTTCATTTCCACCACTTAAATAGCCGGGCGTTTTTTCTGGAAAATCACCATCAATTTCCATAAAACTTGGGCTATGGCAACCATAACAGTCCAATTTAGCAGTGACGAGGTATTTACCCAAGGCAACGGCATCGCCTGCTGGTGGTACAGATATTGGGCTGGTGGGATATGGCGCCGGTTTCATGATGGTTCTGCACAATAATTTTCCAATAAAAGAAGGCTGCACCGCTGGTTGTGCCACATCGCTAGGTGCCAATTCCGGCGCATCGGAACGAAGATAGGCGATGATATTCCGTATATCCTCATCAGACATATGCTTGAACTGTGGCATAAACGGCACAAAATCACCATCTTTTTGAATGCCTGTCCGAAGCAAATTGGCCAGTTCCGCATTGGAATATCGGCCAGAACCATATACTGGATGGCTGGTTATATTCGCCGACCAAGCCTTTCCAAAAAATTCAGGAATTTCAGGTAAAAACTTACCTTCCAATTTCCCGCTTTCCGCCATGTGGCAATTGTTACAAACCAAGGTGAATGTGCGCTTGCCTTCTGCAATCATGGTGCTATCCGGTTTAAATTGCGGATAATCAGGCACCACCACTTCATATTTGGGAAGCGGGCTGAAATTGACATAGCCTGCGCCAATGGCGAGCAAAAGGACGACAGCGCCGAGTGTGTACCCAGCAATTTTCAATACTTTTTTCATTGGTGGAATTTGTTGGATTGCTAGATTGTTGGATTGTTATATTGTTACTTATATGGCGACAACAATATAACAATCAAACAATTCAACAATATCTACTTATTATTTTCGATGGTTTGCAGATAATTCGCTTCCCAGTTGGCGGCTTTCTTGGTTATTTCCTTTGAATAATCGCTCAGTTGCAAGCCAATGGAAAGTAGCCCAGCTTCAAAGGCCAGCAAGGGTTGTTCCGTGTTGGTGGCCTCCATCATATCTTTGGCAGAGGTGCCGCCATATATCTTTGCATTATTTAGCTTGATATAATCGAGATAAGCTGAAATAAGGGTTTTATATTTCTCCGCAGCCACAATCAATGCTGCCGTATTTTCTTTTAATTCCTGCTGCGCACGCTCTTGGTGCATTTTAGCTTCTTCTATGCGAAGTGGTCGGACTTTTTCGGGATCGTGGTCACGGCCATATTCGCCGAGTTCTACCATTGGGATAGCTTGGTAGCGTTTTCCATATGCTTCGGAAATGGCATTGTGTGTTTTTCCAGCTTGCTCGATTTCCTGGATTTGCTGGCCGAATTCCATTCCTATTTCGGTCATTTCCTGTTGCCACTCCGCAATTTTCAATTGAATTTCCTGAGCATTACGGATACGGTCAGCCTGAGTTTGCTGCTGCGCAACTTGATTGCGGTGCTGCGCCATTTCCGCAGGCGTTTTTGCGACGGGCTGGTCATTGGCCATGTATTTGCGTAGCTCAGCTTCCTTTTCTGCCTCGCTCATTTTCTCGAATTTCTTCGCATAAGCCGGGTCGCTGATAATTTTCTGATATAGCGCTGACATACCTGCCGATTGCATACCATTAGCCGCAAATGGGTCGGCCATATATTGCACAGCAGCTTGATTGGCAGCAGCCTTTGCTTCTGCTTCGCTCATTTGGCTCACTTTTTCATAGCCGCCCATATTTGCAATTATTGGGTTACTGTTTGCCATCGCAGTAGCCTGCTCCATATAATCCGCTTCTGTAGCGCCACCTTGTTCCATCTTCTGCTTGGCATAAGCCTGATACTCATTTATTTTGCGATTTAATTTATCCTCATAAGGCTGGTAAAAATTGTCCAATACGGTGGAATTCGGTTGCAGTGGATTCGCACCATAAGCACGAGTGGCGGCCATATTTGTATTGGTTGGCAAACTCGGTAAATCCTTGATATAGGCATTAATATCAGTGGTTCCGATTGGGCATTGCTGTGCAGCGAGGAAAAAAGCCTTAACTAAAAGCATAGCAATGATAGTGACCCGTATGACGGGAAATTCGATATTCGTTTTCATTTGGAAAATGTTTTAAAAAATGATTCGACTTATGTGATTAAGTTGATCTCTTTCGAAAGAAATATTCTTTCAAAATCATGACGCAAAGATGCGGGTAGGCATGACACCGAATATATCGCATGAAGATGTGAAAGCAGCTAGATTTACCGCCAAACATCACCCAAATGGATGATAAAATCAGGGCCTAGCAGTTGATTCCTCATCCATAGTTGCGGTGGTGGTAATATCAGCATTATCGGTGCGGGGAGAAGTGCCACGGAAAGAGAATTCTGCCTCCGACAAATCCAATTCGAACCCAAACAGGGCATGGTTGTCCATGATAAGTTTCACGTTGTTGATCCGGACGCAGCTCATTAACAGTAGGCTGGCAAATGCAATGTAGATAGTTGTTTTTCTTGCGTTCTTTTTCATGATAGACGGGTTTCTTGGGAGCGATTTTGTTGTTTCGGATGATTTCGCCAACGACGAGACAGCAGCAGGCGATGTTACAGTTGGGTGCAAAAAGAAAATTTTCATTTTCAATTGTCCAGTCCCTCTCTAGTCAATTGAATGGGTTCATTCCCCTAAAGCCGAATCCAATTTTTTTGAAAAAATTTCGGCGTTTGCAAATGAGCCATTCAAGACGATAGACACTAAAAACCCATAAATGGTGGGGAAGAAAAATGGAAAACCCGCCGAGATGGGCGATACAATATGCTAAGTGGTTTATTTATCCGACGAAAGGTGGGGCAAGGACTTGGTAAGCCGAGAAAATGAAACTCAAAAAAAATTGAAAAAAAATTGCCTTTTTTGATATTAATTAAAAATCAATTCCGTATCTTGCAGCATGGTTTTTTGGGGTTAAATAATCCTCGACAGTGGGTTTCCGCTGCCGGGGATTTTTTGTTTCTGGGTAAGATGGTTTAGATGAATGCAGATTAGTTTTTATCATTAGCTATATGCCGTTAAAAGCCATCTCTGGATTGGCATACTATATCAAGCAATTTGTATTCGCCATGAGAAATTGTATATTATTAATAGTATCCGTTCTAGCATTTTCCATCGCCACCTTTGGGCAAAGCCCTGAAGCCAAGCGGGACAGGATATGGCTTTTCGGCTACGGCTACACTGATTCGCTACCCCAACTTGGATGGGCAACCCTTGACTTTGGCAACGAAAACGTTGAAGTCGTAAATGACTTGCGATTTATCTCTCTGTTTGAGGACAATGCGAGCATTTGCGATACAAATGGCAATTTGCTGTTTTATACGAATGGCATAAAAATAGCCAACAGCGAGAATCAACTCATGCTGAACGGCAATGGACTTAACCCAGGCATCTATACAGCTGAATTCCCAGACGGTTTTACCTTTGCGCAAGGGTCGCTAGCGCTGCCCGCTCCTGGCAATGCTGACCTTTACTTCTTAGTACATGGTGATTTCGGTATCTCTGAAAACCCAACAGATCCTTTTATATACACACCGAATCTGTATTATTCGCTCATAGATATGAGTAAGAACAATGGGCTTGGAGCAGTCATTGAGAAGAATGTCAAGATATTAGCCGATACGCTTCCCCTTGGCAAGATTACCGCCGTTCGACATGGCAACGGCAGAGATTGGTGGGTGGTAGTGCCAGAAAAGAACAGCAATTGTTATTATCGGTTTTTGTTGGATACGAATGGGCTTTCTGCACCTATGAAGCAATGCCTCGGAATCGATGTGGAAAATGGGCTGGGGCAGGCGTTTTTTTCGCCCGATGGCACCAAGTATGCAAGGAATGATTTGATTGGCGGAGGCGCTATTGATGATATACTCAACATCTACGACTTTGATAGGTGCAGCGGCTTACTGAGCAACCAATACCAATTTGCCTATGCAGATAGTGCGCTAGCAGGAGGGCTATCATTCTCGCCAAACAGCAGATACCTGTATATCCCACACCACACAAAGTTGTTCCAATTTGATACCGAGGCTACTGACATCGGCGGCTCAATGAAAACGGTGGCCGAATACGACGGCTTTGTAGCTCCTTTCCCAACTACTTTCTATTTGTCGCATTTGGCACCCGATGGCAAAATTTACATTTGCAGCCCCAATGGTGTGAACTATCTCCATGTGATTAACCAACCTGATGAGCTAGGCACTGCTTGTGAGGTGGTGCAGCATGGCGTCGAACTGCCGACATATAGCCTTACTATGCCCAATTTCGCCAACTTTCACCTCGGCAAGTGGGAAGCAAGCCCTTGTGATACTATTGGTACTTCCAATGAATCCTCAAGCCTGTTGCGCTCCCATGTGTTCGTCTATCCTAATCCCGCAAGTAGTTTTATTATTGTGGATTACGAATTGGTAAAAAGTGGCCCTTTCACATTTACACTTTTTGATGTCATAGGACGTGAAGTGCTTACAGAACAACTACAAGGCAAAATAGGAGAGCAAAAAATAAGCATCCAGAATGTATCGGCAGGAATGTATTTCTTTAAAGTTTCAGATGGTGATCAACAGTTAAAAATGAGTAAAATCTTAATCATTAAGGAATAAATTACGATTTGGTACTATACAGCAAAATTAGGTCGATGCAAAAAGTAAATATAGGGTAGGGCTTACAACAGGATAACAGACTACACATTGTCAGTCCAACTTTTGCACCTCTAAAACTACAACTTCAAAAGTTTAATGATTTGTCAAATCAGGTTCAATACCCAATTCCTCCCTCTAAACACATCTTCGCCCCTCTTCCTTCCGCCCATCCACAAAAAATAATTTCCCCCAAACCCTCATATCCAACATTTTTGGCATCCAACTTGCAGCGATATTATTGTTAATACATTCTTTCACTAAATCTTCTTTCCCCCATGCGTGATACCACCGACGCTAAAATCAACATGCTGCGCACCGTAGCAAAACTCTACACGGACTACAAAGCCCGCTTTGATGTCATCCCGGCCATAATGACGATTTTCGTTGCCTTCAATGCCAAAATGGTGCTGCTCGAAGCATCGCTGGCCATTGCTATCTCCGATCCCACGACTGCTGCCAAGATTGCCTTGGAAAAAAAGAATGCCTTGGCCAATGCTGCGCAAACCGTTGCCCTTAAGGTATATGCCTATGCCTTTGGAATCAATGATATAGATTTGATGGAGGTGATGAAGGTGCGGGTCAGTTACCTGGAGGATGACAAAAAAGACCGCCTGCCCACCACTTGCCGCACCATACATACCAGGGCCACTGCCGTGAAAACAGAGGCGCTGCCCTATGGCCTCACCCAGGCCGAGCTGGATGCCTTGGATACGGCCATTATCGCCTATATCGCCATCGCCGATACGCCCCGCATCGAACACGGGAAGGTGAACACCAGCAACGATTTGACCGTCAAGCATATCAAAGAATTGGATGCCATCCTCATCAACCAGCTCGACCGCCTAGTGGCCACCCTGCAAAGCACCGATGCCGAACTGGTAAGCCTCTGGAAAACGGCCCGCAAACTGGTAAACCAGCCGACCAAGAAAACGCAGTTGTTCCTGACGGTGCTCAATCCCGAAGACGCTGGCGTGGAAGCTACCAAATGTGTGCTGAACGGGAAAAAGAAATACACGGCATATACCGATGAATTTGGCACCTATCATTTTCAGCCTACCCCCGTCGGCAGGGTGCTGCTAGAAATCAACGCCGATGGCTTCAAGCCGTACAGCCAACTGATCACCTTGGTGCGCAGTCAGGAGAATTATTTTGAAGCTGTATTGGAATTGGCGGCGTAAATCGGATTTGGTTTTTTAGAGTTAATAAATAGTCCTCGGCAGTGGGTCCTCCGCTGTCGGGGATTTTTTTTGGTAGAAAATATAGCGTTCTTCTCGTTTCTTGATCACCTAATATGAAGGCAAAACAGCCATGCCCTTGTCAAAATTGACAATCAACCCATTGATTAACAGCGATTTATATTTTTATTTTGCCGCAATTTTGCGGCCTTTCGGTAAGAATTTCCTCCAATTGGAAGACATTTTCGATCAAATCTGAACCATTTTCACCTCTCCCGACGACATTTTCGATCAAATCGGAAACATTTTCCCCTCTCCCGACGACATTTTCGATCAAATCGGAAACAACCTCGATCAAATCGGCGACATTTTCATCTCTCCCGACACCAACTTCGATCAAATCGGAAACATTTTCAGCTCTCCCGACACCACTTTCGATCAAATCGGCGACACTTTCAGCTCTCCCGAAACACGTTTTGACGCTAAATTTTGAAATCCAGCCCCCAGACTCAACCTTCCTCACCACCCCAACTAAACCCACTAAACCTTCTAAACCCCGCTAAACCTTTCGCTACACTATCTTCTCCTTCAGCGCCTTCAGCACCGCCTCCGTTTTCGAATTCACCTGTAGTTTTTCATAGATATGGCGGATATGCGACCGCACTGTATCAATGCTGATAAAATGCTCGTCAGCAATGAGCTTGTAGGAAAATCCCTTTACGAGGCTTTTCAGGATTTCCAGTTCCCTCGGTGAGAGGTCGTAGTCCTTTGATTTGGCGACAGGCTGTTCCTGTTGGAAAAAATGCAGCACCCTGCGGGCAATGCTCGACGTCATAGGAGAGCCGCCTTGGTACACGTCGTGGATGGCGGCGATGATTTCGGTCGGGGAAGTACGTTTGAGCAGATAGCCCGATGCCCCGTTCCGAATCGCCTGAAAAATCCGGTCTTCATCCTCGAAGACCGTGACCATCAGCACCTGCGTCTCTGGCCGAAGTGCCTTCACGACAGGTGTGGCGTCAATGCCCGTCCTACCTGGCATATCAATATCCATCAGCACCACATCGGGCTTGAGGCCGGGGATTTGCATCTCCAAATTGCTGGTATCGGGGAAGGCGCCCACGAGTTGCAGGCTAGGCGTGGCTTGCAGCAGAAAGGTCATGCCTTCCCGCAGGTCACGGTTGTCTTCGTAAAGTAGAATGCGAATTTTATTTTCCATGCTGCAAAATTGCTGTAAACTTTAGGTTAAGCCAATCACATAAAGAGGTGAAAAACTCAAGGATTGGAGGATTGAAGGTGAGAAGGATTGAAGAGGGGTAAGTATTCAATCCTTCTCACCTTCAATCCTTAAACCCTCACCCGCAGCTCCACGCTCGTACCCTCCCCTGCTTTGGAGATGATTTCCACTTTACCGCCGATGTCAGCGGCACGGAGTTGCATGTTGCGGAGGCCATTGCCGCCACTACCCCTAACCCCTATAGGGGAACCATCGCTTCCAAGTTCGAAACCTGTGCCGTTGTCCTTGATTTTCATCACAAGCAGGCCATTTTTCATCGCTAAAAAAAGTTCAACCTCGGTGGCTTCGGCATATTTGGCGGCATTGTTCACGGCTTCCTTGAAGATGAGGTAGATATTCCGGCGTTGCTCCGGGCTTAATTGTTTTCCCGCAAAATCCTCGTTGATATGCGTGACGAGGCGCATGTTTCGGGCTTCGAGTAGCCGCAGCCCGAATTCGGTCATGCGGGCAGCGAGGTCGTCGATTTGGTCATTTTTGGTCTTCATCGCCCAGATGATGTCTTGCATACTTTCGGAGAGGGAATTGGCGCTCTCGCTGATACGGTGCAGCACTGGTGTCACTTTTGGCTTGTCTTCCCCGACTTCCTGCCTCGCAAATTCACTGAAAAAACGGATGCTGCTCAGCGTGCTGCCCATTTCGTCGTGGAGGTCACGGGCGAGTCCTTCCCTGAATCGGTCGAGGCGAGCCCGCTGGTGTTCCCGGTATTTTAGAAAACCAAAAAACATCCCACCGATGGCCACGAGTATCAACAACTGGAACCACCAACGCTGATAGAAGGGCGGCAGTACCGTGATTTGCAAACTGGTTCCATTCTCGTTCCAAATGCCATCATTGTTGGCGGCCTTCATATGCAGGGTGTAAGTACCGCCGTTGAGGTTGGTGAAAGTGGCAACAGGGCGGTCGGTGTACACCCATTCCTTGTTGAAGCCATCCAGTTTGTAGGCGTACTGGTTACGTTCCGGCTGGTCAAAATTGAGTGCTGCAAATTCTATCTCGAAAAAATCCTCCTCGGGATTCAGTGTCAGGAACGTGTCCTGCTGCACATCCGACAACGTTGTGGAAAGCATTCCCATGTCGTAGTTCATCACGGTGCGGGTGCGCAGTTCCCGCTCCTTGTTCATCACCCGGATACCCGTGATGGCGATGGGAGGCGGCACATTGTTTTTCTTCAATTTGGTGGGGTCAAAAAAGTTGAAGGCATTCTGAAAGCCCACGAAAATTTCGCCGGATGGCGTGATGCTGAACCCATCGGACATGGTGTTGCTGAAAAGCCCATCAGCCTTGCCGTAAAAGCTGAACTTGCCAGTTTCGGGGTCAAAGCAATGCAGCAAATATTCCGTGTTCATCCAAATTTTACCTTCCTTATCTTCTTGCAGAAAATACAGGCGGCTCGTTTTCATGCCGTTTGCCATGTTGAAACGGCGGAGCAAATTTCCCTCATCGTCCAGTTCCAAAAAGGTCTCGTGAAAGGCAGCGTAAATTTTGCCGCTCTTTGCCACATGCACAGCGCCGCAGGCGTGCCAAGTCACTTGACCAGGGTAGGAAAACTGTTTGGCCTCCTTCGTAGCTGGGTCAAAACGAATCAGACTGCTCCCCTGCCCTGCCAACCACAGCCGCCCTTTTTTATCCTCTGCCAACCCAACGATGCTGATGGTTTTCCAATTTTCACTGACCATGTCCTCCCGGTAAAACGCCTGCTCCATCCGGTCGGTGTTGGGATTGTAGCGGTAAAGCCCCTCCGTATTGGTGCCAAACCAGAGATTGCCCTTGCTGTCCTCCATCCCCTTCCAAACGACACGGTTGCGGTTGTTGTCTTTAAAGAAATTAAGGTAGTCCTTCCACTCACCAGTCTTCGGATTATAAGTTCCGATACCATCTTTCAAACTTCCCCACAAAACACCATGACGATCTTGAAACAAGCCGAAAATCCCTCCCCATTGGGCTTTGGATTTGCTAACATCCATCTGTTTGAAATCACCCGTGGCCCGGTTCCATTCAAAAAGGGAGGTACCCCAAACCCCAACAAAATATCGCTGTCCAGTCGGATCCGTCCGGTCTTGTACCACATCCGAAATCAAGCTGAACTGGTTCATTTTGTCGTCCGTCGGAATCATTGCACGCCCGAACCGCACGGAAGAAGGGGCATAGCGCTCCAAACCGATTTCAGTACCGAGCCAGACATCGCCCTTGTTTGGGTCTTTGTAAAAAAATCGACCGAGATAGTTGTTATGGGTAAATGCGTCCCGTAGGTCAGGCTTAAATTCCACTACTTCCTTCGTATCAGGGTAGAATGTTGCGAGCCCGGTATTGCCACCACCTACCCAAAAAAAACTGCGTCCTGTAGCTGTCGTATCTTCCAGCAGCGTGTAAGCCAAGGATAAATGCGCCGGATATTTCACGAATTCATCCAACTCTGGGATGTATTTGTAAATACCGTCGTACCAAGTTCCCGCCCAAAACTGTCCTGTTCTATCCCTGACAATGCTCAAAGCCGATGCGCCAGTGAAATTTTCCCTTGGGTTCGCCCCCACGAATTCCTTTAAGGATTTGGTGACGGTATCAAATCGCCGCAGGCCAATATTTATCATCCACAACCTGTCATCGGAGTCAATGATTGTCCTGAAATATCCGGGCATGTTCCGCTCGGTTTTGAAGGAGTAAATTACTTTACCCGTTTTTGGGTCGAGTTGGTAAATGCCAAATTGCCCGGTCGTCCAAGCCATGCCCTTCGAGTCGAAGACGACATGTGTCACCGCATCATTCCAAATGGTGTCGGCGTTTTCAGGCATTTTGATTTGCTGGATATTCATCCAAATGGGGTCGAGCTTACAAAGGCCACTGTCCGTACTCACCCAAAGCCAGCCATCAGGTGCAAGGGAAACGCTTAAAATATTGTTGTTCGGAACGGAATTGCTGTTCTTTGGGTCATGCCGAAAGACTTTGAAGTGAGTGCCATCGAAGCGGTTCAGGCCATTGACCGTACCGATCCAAAGGAAGCCCAGTTTATCTTTGGCGATGCAGGTTGTGATGTCGTTGGAAAGGCCTTGGTCAGTCGTGTAGTGTAGGAAAGCAGCTTGGTTGGGCTGCGCCGATACGTATTGCCAAGCAAAAGCAAAGACGAAAAATGCAGAAAGTTTCCAGGTCACTGACATGATGCAAATTTCGTTTTACTTGTGAAATCTGTTTCAAACTTGTCCGCAATATTTTTCATTGGAAAATCACAGCCCCAGCCCCCTCGCTATCAGGTTTCGCTTGTAAATTTCGATGTTCAACTTGTGCGCATCGTAGGTTTCAGCGAACATGTGCGTACCCGAGCCATCACCTTTTGCCACGAAAAACATATAGTTGTGCTTTTCCCGGTTCAGTACCGCATCCAAACTCGGAATACTGGCCATGCTGATAGGCCCTGGTGGCAGGCCAGGGTACAAATAAGTATTGTATGGTGAGTCCAAGGTTTTGTACTTCGCCAAGTCACGGGATTCCCAGTCACGGCTGGCAAACACCAGCGTTGGGTCTGCTTGCAGTGGCCAATCTTGCTCCACCCTGTTTAAGTAAACACCTGCTAGGCGTGGCTTTTCGCCATTGTTGTTCGTTTCCCGCTCCACGATACTGGCCACGGTATAGACTTCTTCCCGGCTCAGACCCAGCGCACGTGCCTTGGCGTCCCGGTCGTTGGCTGCCCAGAATCTGTCGTATTCCTTCTTCATCCGCTCCATGAACTTGCGGGGCGAGGTGTTCCAATAAAATTCATATGTATTTGGGATAAAAAGCGATAACAAGGTGGCTGGCGTAAAGCCCAAGCTATCGAGGTAAGTCGTGTCGTTCAACAAAGTGACCAGTTGCTGGGAGTCCGGTTCAATGGACTTGGCCACTTTGGCGGCGATATCTTCCGTCAGGCGCTCGTTCACCAAAATCACTTTGACAGGAGATTGCCGACCGTTTCGCAAAAACTTCACGAGTGCGTAGCTACTCATGCTCGGCTTGATTTCGAAGCGACCGGATCGGCCCGTAAAACTCATCCGGTCTGCCATCGTACGGAAGGATTTTTCATCGGTCAAAAAACCGCCAGCTTTCAGCGAATCCACCACTTGGTCGAGCTTGGCTCCCGTTGGTAGCAACAGGTATTTTTTGGCCAAGGTGGCAGGTACGTTCGGTTTGAAAAAAAAACTCCAAGCCAGATAGCCGCCGATTACAACAACGGCAAGGATGATAATCCCTAAAATCTTGACAATCGGACTTTTTTGAGTGGGCTCAATAGGTTCTTGCTCCATTTTAATGAATGAATGAGTGAATTTGGAATGAATGAACTGGAGATACAGTTTTTGAAAAAAATGGTTGCATTAACTTTCTAAATTAGAACGGCTATGAGTAATCAGCACGGCTTGACTGCCAACTGCCCACTGTCAAACTGCCACCTATTCATTCCTGTAAACCTTGCCTTCTTTCATCACGAAACGCATGTTAAGCATGGCCTTCATATCTGTCAGCGGGTCGCCTTCGACGGCTACGATATCGGCAATTTTTCCTTTTTCGATGGTGCCGAGATCCGCCGTTTTTCCAATCAAAGCCGCCGCCGTAACAGTACTAGATTTGATGGCTTCTATCGGTGGCATTCCGGCTTCGTTCATGAAGACAAACTCCCAAGCGTTCAGCCCGTGCTGGCTCACGCCGGAGTCGGTTCCGAAGGCAATTTTCACGCCTCTTTTGTAAGCTTTCGCAAAGGTCGCCTGAATCTGCGGCCCAACCACAGCAGCCTTTGCCGCCACCATCGCCGGGAAGTAGCCGTCCTGTTTCGCCTTTTCCGCTACGAACTTTCCAGCGCTGATGGTCGGCACGTAGTAGGTGCCTTTTTGCTTCATCAAATCCATGATTTCTTCGGTCATGAAAGTGCCGTGCTCGATGCTCGTCACGCCACCTTGCACCGCACGCAGCATTCCATCTGCCCCGTGGCAATGCGCCGCAACCGTGAAGCCGTAGTCCTTTGCTGCCGCAACGATTGCCTCGATTTCCTCCAACCGGAACTGCGGGTTCTGGCCATTGGCGGCCATGCTCAGCACCCCGCCCGTCGCCGTGATTTTGATGAGGTCAGCGCCGTTTTTGTAGCGTTGCCGCACGGCCTTCCACGCATCATCCACACTGTTGATGACGCCATCCTCTGGCCCCGGGTCGCCCATCATATCCTTCCTGACGCCGTTAGTCGGGTCGGCGTGGCCACCCGTGGTAGCAATGGATTTTTCGGCGGTGAAAATGCGGGGGCCATCCACCAGACCAGCATTGATGGCATTGCGAAGCGAAACATTTACTCCACTGCCGCCGAGGTCACGCACCGTGGTAAAGCCAGCCATCAGCGTTTTTTTTCCAAACACCTCCGCCTGATAGGCCACATCGGTTGGGTTCTGCCGGAACTTTTCTTCGTAGGATTTCGGGTTGCTCTCTCCTTCCAAGTGTACATGCATGTCCATCAGCCCGGGCATCACCGTCCTGTTTTTCAGGTCAACGACTTTGGCATCGGCAGGAGCTTGGGCATAGCCTTTTTGTACCTCCTTGATGCGGTTGCCTTCGACGATGATGGTCATCTCAGACTGGGCATTGTTGCTTACGCAGTCAATCAGCTTGCCGCAGTACAGGTAGGTGGTTTGTGCACTGGCGCAAAGGGCAACCAGCATAGCTGCTAGGGCGATGAGATGTTTGATGTTTTTCATTTAATTTAAAATGAGGTGACCCAATCGGGTGTCGCCCACCCTGTTAGTGTTTGAAACCCTAACAGGGTGGGCGACACCCGATTGGGGTTCAATACTGCTCCTGCTCGTTCGGGAAATCCTTCCCCTTCACATCGGCACAGTAGGCTTCCACTGCCCCTTTTATCCCTTCAAAAAGCTCTAGGTAACGCCGCAAAAAACGGGGCTGAAACTCATGCGTAATGCCCAACATATCGTGCGTCACCAGTACCTGTCCGTCAGCGTGCATACCGGCGCCGATGCCGATGGTCGGGATGTGCAGACTTTCGCTTACCTCTTTGGTGAGTGCCGCCGGGATTTTCTCCAAAACGATGGCGAAGCAGCCCGTTTCTTCCAGTAGTTTGGCGTCTTCCTTCAGTTTTGCGGCCTCGTCTTCTTCCTTCGCCCGCACTTGGTAGGTGCCGAATTTGTAGATGCTCTGCGGCGTCAGCCCCAAGTGCCCCATCACCGGAATGCCCGCCGACAGGATACGCTTCACGCTTTCCGCAATTTCAGAGCCGCCTTCCATTTTCACGGCATGAGCGCCTGATTCTTTCATGATTCGAATGGCACTTTCGAGGGCCACCCGGCTACTGCCCTGGTAATGTCCAAATGGCAAGTCCACCACGACGAGCGCTTTTTTCACCCCCCGCACGACCGAAGCGGCATGGTAAATCATCTGGTCGAGCGTAATCGGCAGGGTGGTTTCGTGGCCAGCCATCACGTTCGAAGCAGAGTCACCGACGAGGATGACATCCACCCCACCCTCATCGAGGATGCGGGCCATCGAGTAATCATAGCCGGTGAGCATGGTGATTTTCTCGCCCCTGGCTTTCATGGCTTGCAGTACGTGGACGGTGATGCGCTTGACTTCTTTTGTAACGGACATTCGGAAGGATTGAAGGATTGAAGGCGTGAAAGATTGAAGAATCGCAAGCAATACTGCGCTTACTTACCTTCAATCGGTCAATCCTTCAATCCTTGATGACCCGCCAAAGGTAAAAGTTTCTGCCATTCCTTAATATTGCCGAGCGATTTGGCAACTGGCAATCTTTCAAATGAAAAAAATCAAGAAACCTCTCATCCTCACCATCACCTTGGTGGCCGCTTTGGCCATACTCGGCCAATACGTTCGGCTACCGTTTTTGGGTGTGCATCCACACGGAGCAATTCCCCGGCATACAGCTGTGGTATTACCACTAAGTACCGAGAACATTCAGCAATTGCAGTCCGATGAAGCTAAAAAAAGTCTCGCAAGCCTTGCCATTCCATCTGATTTAGTCGCAGACTGGGTCGCTTTCGAAACTCATTTTTCGAAGCTTTTCCGTCAAAAGGAAAAAGGCGAAATACTGGCTGTTTTACAACCTACCCGCAGCAGTGGAATGGATGCCCTTTTCATTTTTGATGGGATGCGTGGCAATGATTTGGACGAAATTTTGGGCAGAAACCCCGCATGGCGGATGCGCAAGTCCATTTTCAAAAACAACGATGTTTTCACGGTTCAAGTCGAAAAATCGGAGTTTGCCTTAGCTCGCTACCGCAACCTCTTGCTGTTCGCCCACCATGCCTACCTCGTGGAAAACGCCCTTAGCCAACTAGAAAAACCTGCTAATTCACTCTGCCGGGATAGTGGGTTTTCAGGGGTGGCAAAAAACGCCGTTGCAAAGGAAAACTCGTTAACTGTGCTGATAAACCTTGCGGAACTTGGCCCGCAGTTCAGCCCATTGCTCGACCCATCACACCTACGGGAAATTAATGGACTTGACAACCTTGCCCGTTGGCTGCGCCTTGATTTGCCCATCGGGGAAAATAACGAAGATTGGGTCGGCAGTTTTAGCATTGCTGATGGCCACCCTCTCATGGATGCTAATACGAAAGGCGAAAAACGACCCTACAAAGAAGCCCTAAGTGCTCTGCCCGACAATTTGACGGGGTTCGCTTGGCTCACAACTGACCGCATAGTGTCAGCAACTGAAACAGGGCTCTGGCGTACCTATATTGCTAGCTGGGCAGCAGATGAAGCTGCCGTTTCTGTGGGCGAACCCTTGGAAAGCGGTGCTACTGAGCAGTTTTTTTTATTAAAAACCAAAGATGCCACCATCTCCGAAGCCAAGCTAGCGGCGCTGACTAAGCGGCTTGAAAGCCCAAATCCTACCGACTTCCAAATGTTTAAAATTTACCAGTTGAAAGGTTTGCCACTCGACAAAATGCTTCAATTGGGCAACAATTTGCATGACCCTTTTGCCACGGTGCTGGGCGATTATGTGCTTTTTGCCAACTCAAAAACAGGCATGGAGCGCTGGCTGGGAAAATACCTGGCTGGGCAAACCTGCGCTAAAAACGTGGCCTTCTTGCAGGCGCTTCGCAATTTACCTTCGGAAGCAAACGGGCTACTTTTCTTTGAAAGTGACCGTGCCTGGCCCCTAGCATCTCAACTTTTTGAGGAAAAAACCTTGTCAAAAATTGGGCGCAACCCACTGATTTTCAACCAATTGATAGCAACAATAAGTCGAAGGGGACAAAATTGCGAACTGCAAATTCGTACACCCATCAAATCCAAAAACGAACAAACTGCGCCAGCCAATATCCTTTGGAAAACACCACTTGGAAACCGAGCAACGCTTCCACCCATTGCTTTTATAAATCCACAGACGGGCGAACAGGAAATATTCCTTCAGGATGCCAGCCACACCATTTATTTGCTCACGAAAGCAGGGCGCATTCTCTGGAGGCGGGAATTGAAAGAACCCATCAAATCCCAAATTTGGCAACTTGACTTGAACAACGACAAGGAAGCTCAGTTTGCCTTCAGCACGGCCAGTGGCATTTTCGTGATTGACCACACAGGCGAGGACGTTGCGGGTTTTCCCCTCCATTTACAGACACCAGCCTCAAACGGCGTTACGGTCGTTGATTTTTTCAAAAGCCATGAGTACCAATTTTTTATCGCTTGTGAAAATGGTTCGGCTTATGGATTCGATGAAAACGGCAGCCCAGTGGAAGGTTGGCGACCCAAAACTGGCATTGGCTCAGTGCGATTCCCGTTGATTCATTTCCAAGCAAAGGGTAAAGATTTTTTGATGATGCTCGATACAGCGGGTATGTTACAGGTGTACCAAAAAAACGGTGAGTACCGATTCCCCAAAAAAGACCTCGCCTCAAAATTTTTACAAGGCCCTGATTTTCAAGCAGATGGAGAGAATTATCGAATTGTAACTTGTGATGACCACGGTCGAGTAACAGTCACAAATTTGGAAGGGGGTGGATTCAACTTGGCACTGGAAGCAGGTAAAAAACAAGGTGTAAAATTCGCTTTCTCCGATGTGGCTGGTGATGGACGAAAAGACTACCTAGCATTAAGCGGTGGAGACTTGGCTGCCTATTTTTACGAAGGTCAGAAATTCAAAAAAGCGTTCAAGTACCAGTTTTCGCAACCTCAAGATGCCGTTTTCGGGGTGGAGTGGGCAAAACGCAAGGCGTTCATCGGCACAGTTTGCGAAGCGAAAAATCAGATAAACCTACTGGACGGGCAGGGCAATCTTTTGCCGCAGTTCCCGCTGGCAGGCACCACTGCGTTTTCGATTGTGGACCTGTTAGGAGATGGAAATCCAGTAGTAGTGGTGGGCAATGGAGCAAGCGTCGTTGCATATTCCATGCGTTAGTCCCGGCTGTGTGTCACAACAGGGTGATTTCCCAACGAAAACATTCGTGGTTGTTTACCACTTCTTCCCGAACGATTTTGAATCCGGATTTTTCAAGAACCCGATTCGAGGCGAGATTCAATTGGTTGGTGTAAGCAACAAACTCGGCAATACCTAGTTCCTCCTGACCATATTGCATCAGCCTTCGAGCTGCCTCAGTAGCGAGGCCCTTTCCGGCATGCTCCTGGCCGATGGTGTAGCCAATTTCTACTTCATTCCCTGGCTGAAAATGAAGATGACGAAACACTGAATAACCGATATATTCCTGATTATCAGCACTTTTAATCATCAACACGCCGAACCCCGGGTTTTCAGCGGCATATTTTGACCAAATGGCCATTCGTTCCCGCACGGGCGCTTCCGTTGTTTCTGCGGGCCGAATGAAATGCATGACGACAGGGTCAGTTTGCAAGCGGTAGATGTAAGGGAAGTCGTCGTCATTGACGAGACGGAAGGAAAGACGGTCGGATTTGAATTGCATGGACGGAAAGACAGAAAATGGATGAAAATGGTTTCAAAAATCCTAAATTCTTCGAGTTTGACTGAAAAAACAACATCTAAGAAGATTTATAACTGAAAACAGTGGACTAGTTTGTGCGTATTCCGTTTTTTGCAAAAATTTTCAAACATCACACACATCCCATGCTGTTGAACAACCTCACCACCGACCGCTTGCGGTTCAGGCCACTGACTTTAGAGGACAAGCCTCTATTGATGGATTTTTTCGAAGATCCCATTACTACAGAATTTCACCTCATCGACGCTGAAACTCCAATTTACGCCGATAATTGGCTGCGTCGTCAGTTGAGTCGATACACTAATGATCAAGGAGGTTTACACGCCGTGGAATTGCTCGAAACTGGGGAACTCGTTGGCCAGTGCGGGCTACTATACCAGTGGGTGGACGGCATCCCGAAATGGGAAGTAGGCTATCATTTTCTAAGGAAACACTGGGGAAATGGGTATGCTACCGAAGCTGCCCAAGCTTGCCGCAATTTTTGCTTTGAAAATGAAATGGCCGAGACGCTTATCTCGCTCATTCATCCCGACAATCTGCGATCGCAGGCTGTGGCCAAACGAAATGGCATGACGGAGTGGAAGCGAACAATTTGGCGAAAGATGTCGGTGGTGGTTTATCGGATAAGGCGTTCGGAGTGGGAAAGTGTGGTGTGAGGCATGAAATGTAAAAGTTTCATACCCCACACCTTGCCCTTGCCTTATTCAGTTCGCACAATTTTTATTTCAACCCGCTGGTTCTTCGCCCTGCCTTCCGGCGTTGAGTTGCTGGCGACTGGGTTTCGTTTTCCATAACCTTTGTAAGTGATTCGGCTCGTTGGCAGTCCGAGGTCAACTAGGTACTGTGCCACGGATTTGGCTCTTGCCGATGAAAGTTGATCACAAAACTCATGGGAGGGGATACCATTTGTATGACCGCCAACTTCTATGACGATATTCGGGTTTTCCTGCAAAAATTCGTACAACTCGTTCAGGGTGGGTTTTGAGTCTTCCTCCATTTGCGTGCTATCAGGCTGGAAATAGATTTTTTCCAATTTAATAGTTTCGCCGCTCCGCAAATTATTCGCCGAAAGTTCAGGAATGATGCGGGTTTTCACCTCAAAACTGACTGTTGCAGCGCAGCCGTTGTCATCGGTTACGGTCACACTTCGTTGTCCTGCTGGTAAAGTAGTAGCGTTAGTTTCAGCCTCTGCATTGTCCCATGCGATAATGTATTTGCCCGTGCCACCCGAAGCTTCTAACGTGGCCTTTCCGTTGTTGGTTTTGTCCGTGGTCGCAGGACGAATTTTTACGACTTCGGCTTTCAACTCACTTGGCTCAGACACCTGATGAACCGCTGTGCTGGTTGTCCCGGTGGCATCGGTAATAGTGACGACATAGCTGCCAATACCAAGTGAGGCAACCGATTCCGAAGTAGAGCCACCAGTCCAAGCAAACTGAAATGGTCCTTTTCCTCCGCTCACTTCAGCTTTCAGCGATGCTGTTTTTTCACCCGCACATTTAATTTCACTTTCTTGTGTTATGCTGACCGACAACGGTAAAATATTTTCCGTAATGCTGACGGTTGCTATGGCGGTACATCCTGATGCATCCGTCACGGTCACTGAGCGGTTGCCAGGGACAAGCTTGGTCGCAGTTGCAGAAGTTTCACCGTTGTCCCATTTGAAAGAGAAATTTCCAGCTCCGCCACTGGCTTTTGCAGTAGCTTTTCCGTCGGAATTACCCGTGCTGGCTGAGGCATCCACCTTAGCTATGAGGTTAATAGCATTGGCATCTTTTATCGTAATCTTGTCAGAGGAAGTAGCACCCGTAGCGTCGGTAACGGTTACATCATAATTGCCAGCGCCAAGAGAAGCAACAGTTTCAGAGGAAGCACCCCCAGCCCATGTGAACCGGAACGGGCCTTTGCCACCGTTCACATCGGCTTTCAGGGCTGCCGATTTTTCACCTGCACACTTGATTTCGCTTTCTTGCAAAATGCTGACCGATAACGGTAAAATATTTTCCGTAATGCTGACGGTTGCCGTTGCAGTGCAGCCGGAGGCGTCCGTCACGGTCACCGAGTGGTTGCCGGGGCCAAGTTTAGTCGCTGCCGCAGAAGTTTCACCATTGTCCCATTTGAAGGAAAAACTGCCAGTGCCACCGTTCGACTTCACTGTCGCCTTGCCATCGGAATTACCCGTACTTGCAGGAGCATCCACCTTGGCTGTGAGGTTGATGGCTTTAGGCTCCACCACTTCGATGCTTGCGGTAGTGGTCTGGCCAGTAGCATCAGTTACAGTCAGCGAATATGTACCTGCTGAAACGCTATTTGCCAGTTCTGTATAAGATTCAGCGATACTCCACTTGTATTTAAAAGGTTCTTTGCCTCCTCTCACGGTAGTACGAAGCATTGCGGTTTTTTCACCAAAACACTTGATTTCATTTTGCTGGGCAATAGTTGCGGACAGCGGCAAAATGTTCTCAGAAATGTTCACGATAGCCGTGGCTGTACAACCACTTGCATCCGTAACGGTAACTGTATGGGAACCTGGGCTGAGTTTTGAGGAAGTGACTGTTGTCTCGCCGCTGTCCCATTTGTAAGTGAAATTTCCGCTGCCACCACTGGCCTTCACGGTGGCTTTGCCATCGGAATTGCCTGTGCTGGCAGATGCATCAACTTTGATGGTTGCAGCAACTGGTTCAGCATTTTTCACCTCAAATGAGGCCGTAGCCGACTGCCCTACAGCATCTGTGACAGTAACAAAATATCCACCTGGCGGAAGCCCAGAAAGGCTATTGCTTGACATTAGGCTGGGCGTCGTATTCCATTGATATTGATAAGGTGTTTTCCCGCCACTGGCTTCGGCTTTTAATGCCGCATCTTTTGAACCAGCACAAGCAATTGCCTTTGTCTGTGAAATAACCACATTGAGCGCAGCGACCAAACGTTTAACTTCGATAGAGGTCGAAGCCATACAGCCTGATTTGTCTGTAACAGTGATACTGTGCAGACCTTCGCCCAATCTTACTGCCTTTTCTGTGGTTTCTCCATTATCCCATTTATAGCTGTATGACGGGTTGCCACCACTAACTTTGATAGAAGCAACGCCATCAGCACTACCATCCTCACTGGCTGGCTTATCTTGATTGGCTATCAATTTTATGTTCGGGTCAGGTATTGTAAATTTCGTGAGTTTGGATTTGCCTTTACTATCTGTTACTGTCAAAGAATATTCTCCAGGGCCAAGGTTTTGGGGGTTGGTGCCAGCAAGGCCACCTGCCCAGTTATAGATATATGGTGCTGTTCCGCCATCCACAGTCACTTTTAGTGAGGCGTCTTTTGCACCTGCCCCGCAACTTAGTGGGTGGTCAAGTAGGCAAGTTACCGCCATTGCATCTGCTTTTTGGATAAGATAAAGTCCTTTGTCATTGGTGCCTATCCAAACGGCATTGTCAGCATCAATGGCCATACAAGAAACATCTTGGCTAGTAAACTCCTCTGCTGGCCCGAACACAGTAGCCTCTTCTGTGGCTGGGTCAAAACGGGTGATGATTTGCGAAGCAATCCATAGCATTCCATTGCCATCCATGGCAATATCGACTACCTCTCCTTCTGTCAGACTGGCATCAATGTCTATTGGATCCCATTTTTCACGGGCATCTACTTTCCAAAGCAAGTCGTCACCCATCACCCAGATATTGGTGCCACTTTGGGTAAAAGCCCTGATGCTGAATACCTTTTGCTCTTGACGCCACTTACCGTCTTTGCCAAAGAGGCAACCCTCGTCAGTACCAATCCAGAGACGACCTTCTGTATCAATAAATAATGTGTTGATATTATCAGAACCACCAGGAGAATGGTGAGCGACAAGTTTGAGGCTAGGCTGCGTCTTAAACTGAAACAGGCCAGACTTGCGAGTACCCACCCAAAGTTGACTCCCTTTTTCTTCAAAAATAGCAGCGGTAATTCGGTCTTCCTTTGCTCGAATGCTTTTGCCATCTGCTCCCATCTGGGTCAACAAATCTTCTAAGGGAAATCGAAGGTCACGGTTACCTGACGGAGTCTGCAGTAATGACCATTCGGATGGTGATAAATTAGCATTAGTAGATTGTTCTGGCGAATGGACTTGGAACAGCCCTTTTTTATTGCCCACCCACTTGTTTTCGCCTTCAATAAAAATGTTGGTAACTGGAGCATAACGGTCTACAGCTTTAGTACGGACTACTTCCATTGGGGTTTGCGCCGACACCCCAAACAAAAAAAGGAAAAAAAACAACACCGCAAAATATTTATTCATCTTTAGATTCATCATGGTATAAAATTCGCAAAGGCTTATGAAGTTAATTACTATAAGGTTGATTCGGGATTCAAAGACGTAAAAGCAATCAATAAATTTTACAACAATGCGCAAAGTTTAATTTTTTCAAAAAATCTTCTTGAAAGCTAAGATTTAAAGGGCTTTCAAAGAGATAATTACCAGTTAGACAAAAGATAAAACATTGGCTCTTTCACCTCAATGTTAATTTTATGTAAATTATTTATTGATTTAACGTAAACAAACCTGTATATTTACACCTTCGAAATCTTCAAATCAACTTTATGATTTCTGAAAGTAATAGTTATACATTGGTTCAACCCGTGGGTTGCACTAGCCCCGACTGAGAAAATCCCAGCCTGAGCAGCAAGCAGCCCGCACAAACAAAAGGCGGCGATGAAGAAAATTTTGAGCTTGCTGCTTTTCACTTCCCATTTTCTGATAGCACAGCGTAACATAGCGTTGTTGAATGTAGTGCCTAATTCCTCCAATACAGCCCTAGCAGCTTCAGTAGATTTTTCTGAAATCCCATTTGAATTGGCAGGTGGAATGGTAGTGGTGCAGGCAAGTATAAATGGTGAAATGGGTAATTTCATCTTAGATACTGGCGCCCCCGGCATTGTTCTCAATACCCAGAATGATGAAATCCTCAAAGCAGCAAATGCCTCTTCTGTGAGCGGTGACATGAAAGTTGGGGAAGTACTAGTGCAAGATTTCCAGCTTGGAATTATAAAAATTAAAAAGACGCAAGGACACGTATTGAACGTCCACCATTTAGAGACAGCCTGTGGCATGAATATCATGGGCCTAATAGGGTTTGATGTTTTACGCAATTATGAACTACTTTTTGATTTCCCTAATAACAAGATACAAGCTTTCAAATCAGGAAAGGCAGTACATGAAAATTGCGCAGACCCTAAATTCACTTTTTCTTTTGTGCTTTGCGGTCACGTACCAGTATTCATGGCAAAAGTTGGTAATAAAAGAGCTTTTCTTGGACTTGACAGCGGTGCAGAAATTAATTTGATAAATCTTGATTATTATAAAAGAATAAACGCTTCAAACTTTTCGAATGTCCAAACCGAACTACTTACCGGACTTGACAATATGCCGAATGAAGTAATCGCTGCCGATGTAAAAAACACTCGTATAAAAGGCGAGCAACTTCCTGAGATGCGATATGTTTTTGCCGACCTCAGCCGGCTTAGAAATGAATTAAACACACCGTTAGACGGGCTACTTGGGGTTCCTTTCTTTAAAGACAGAGTGATTTCGATTGATTATGGACGTAAAAAAATCAGAATCTGGCAATAATTCTATTTGAGGAGGTTGAGGGCAAAGGACTATTTTGAACAAATAGTCAGCTAAAAAAAATATAAAGCACTTATTATCAACACTTTAAAATTTCGACATTCTTCTCAAAAACGGTACAAACTAGGAAGAATGTCAATTTACAATCAGAATACGTTCTTCATTTTTGCAGTGTAAAAGTCTGTTCAAGGATTATCCTACATCCAAAATTAATTCATGGCTTATGAAATCTGCAATCACCGTTGACGTACTGCGCCATCTCCCACTATTTGATGGTTTGTCAGAAGAAACTTTTACCAAGCTGCAAGGAATGGTTGAGCACCACTCCAAAGGCAAACAAGTACAACTTTATGACTCTGGAGAATGCTCTGACAGGGTATATTTTTTACTAAAGGGCACTGTAAAAACTTGTACCTTGTCAAGTGATGGCCGGGAAGTTATTAAGACCATTTTACATCCTTTGGCTATGTTTGGAGAGTTAGGGCTTGTTGGCGAAAAACATCGTCATGAATCTGCCTTTACTATGAATGAAGAGGCACTTTTTATTACAATTTCCATTACGAACTTTCAGGTTCTGATGCGTACCAATCATCAGCTCTGCATGAACGTGCTACAATTAATTGGCAGCCGTCTGTTGGTTGCCGAAAATAAATTGGAAGGGCTCATTTTTAAAGATGCTCGTTCCCGCATTATTGACTTTTTAAAGGATAGTGCAACACAGCGTGGTCGCAAAGTGGGTTATGAGATGTTGTTCAAGCATTGCCTAACACAGCAGGATATTGCCAATTTAACGGGCACTTCTCGCCAAACGGTCACTTCTGTGCTAAATGAACTCCGTAAAGACAATTTAATTTACTTCAACAGGAATACGATTTTGATTCGGGACATGGGCAAATTAACGTGACAGATTGGATTCCATCAAGGCTCGTATGTAATACCTTCCAACCCAAGTACAGTATTGGGGAAAATGGGGCGAGCCTCCTCTAAAAAGACTTCTAAATCTTTGTACCTTGAAGAATAGTGGCCAGTAATGAGCTGGCCAACCTCTGCTTTTCGGGCAAGTTCAGCAGCTTGTCTTGCCGTGCTGTGCATAGTTAAGGCAGCATTATCCTTATGTTCCTCACAAAAAGTAGTATCGTGGTAGAGCATGCTAACCCTACAAATAAACGGCAAGATAGTCTCATTGTAAATTGTATCAGTAAGATAAGCGTAAGAACGGGGTGGTAACGGAGGAAAGGTAAGCACGTGGTTTTCAACAAATACATCATTCTCTAGCAAAATATCCTCGCCTTTTTTCGCCGCTTTTATTTGTGGTACCGAAAGCTGGTATTCTTGGATTTTTTCAGGGCGGATATTAAGCAATTTTGGACGCTCACGAAATATATAGCCCATCGTAGGTATCCTGTGTTTGAGTGGAATAGCCTCCACCGTAACGACATCATTTTCAAAGATAATTCTAGGAAAGGTGGTCTCAACTTCGTAAAAATGTAGGGGGAAAGATAATTCTACGCCAGGCCTGAGCTGCGCTAAAATCATTTCCTTTAAACCTTTGGGTGAATAAATCCTTAATGGTTCTTGCCTCCCATTCAAGTCATAAGAAAATAGCAACCCGGGTAAACCAAAAACATGGTCTCCATGCAAATGACTAATGAAAATTTCTCGGATTTTATGCTTAGGAACATTGAAGTCACCCATGCGCATTTGGGTACCTTCACCGCAATCGAGCAGGAAATATTGATTGTGAACTTGTAAAATTTGTGATGTCGGGAAACGCCCAAAAGCGGGCGTAGCAGCATTGACCCCCAGAATGGTCAAGGCAAACTTCATAGCCGTTCGGCACTCAAAGACCGCTCAATGTCTTCGAGTATGACAAAGTCTTTAGATTCTTCCAAAGTTGGCAGAATGGATAATACTGAATCGAGTCGAGAAATCTCTATTAATTTTCGCACTGTATCATGTTTGATACCAGTCAAAACAAATGCACCAAGACTTTTCCAAAGCCTGTTAGCTGTAAGGATGGCACTCAAACCAGAAGAATCAACATATTTGACCTCAGAAAGGTCAAGAATCAGATTAGGGACGCCCTCATTGGACAGAATGACAAGCTCCGATTTCAGGTTAGGGGCCACCACAGAATTCAAATTGTCTTCATGTAGATGGAGTATTGCAAATCTTTCCTGTTTGTCTATGGAATATCTCATACAATTATTTTGCGCTGTGGGAAGTAGCCCAACATTGGGCATTGTCCTTTGATTCAGGGCGCTAAGTTAGTTAAATCTCTTGCATATTTTCAACACACCCTCCTACCGACTCATAAAACTAGTATTTTTTCTTTTGCAGATCAAAGATACCTACCCAGATGATTTTCACTCATTTAATTCATATTTAACTGATTATCAAATAGTTAGAGAATGAGAATAAAAAAACGAAACACATTTGACACGATTAAAATATGTAACTTTGAGAACTGCTCTCAAACTAAGGTTGCCGCAAAACGTTAATTTGCAGAACTTTGCTGACTGAAAAATTTCAAAGTAGAAATGATGGGTTCTCAAAAAACCAAATTGTTAAAACATTTGCTTGACTTCTGAAATTTAGTTTGGCAATGTTTGTTTTTTTCACTATAAATATGTGGTGGAGTTGAATTATTAAAAATGCTGGCACTGTTTTTACAAAAAAAGAAATTGTGCGACGTTATGTTTGGGATTAGGAGATTTGAAATTAATGGTTGGCAATCAATTTGACCGATTGGGCAACTTTTCCATTCGGCATTTTGAAACTTGTTCAAATCATCTTAACATTGCTTCAAATCCCTGAAACAAATAAAATTTCACCGATTCAATTTGATATGAACGACAAGAAATTTTCAAACAAGGTAAAAAAGATAATTTCTGCCAGCCGGGACGAAGCACTTAGGTTGGGGCAAGATTTTATCGGAACCGAACATTTGCTGCTCGGGCTGATTAGGGAAGCTGACAGCTTGGCTTTCAAAACACTTGATTCCTTAGACGTGGACCCTGTTGAACTTCAGCAAATCATCGAGGAAACTGTGCCAAGGAGGCCGTCTGCCAATTCCACAATCCACATTGGCAATTTGCCGCTCAACAAACAAGCAGAGAAAGTCCTGAAAGTGACTTTCCTTGAAGCAAAGGCGGTAAAAAGCGAAGAAGTGACACCAGAGCATCTCGTTTTATCCATCTTGAAGCACAAGGACAACCCTGCTTCCAGAATTTTGAATCATTTTGACATTGATTACGAAATATTCAGAACGGAACTAGAATACGTGCGCCAAGAGCAAGGAATGACTGAAAGCCCTGAAATCTTCAACGCAGCGCCCCCACCTGATGACGAATCGTTCGACGAGGACGAAAACGCTCGTTATCAACAGCAGCAGCGGAAAGGTCAGCAAAAATCCCGCACCCCGGTACTTGACAATTTCGGGAGGGATGTGACTCGCCATGCTGAAGAAGGTAAGCTTGACCCGATCATCGGTCGTGAAAGTGAAATAGAGCGGGTGTCTCAGATTCTCAGCCGCAGAAAGAAAAACAATCCAATTCTGATTGGAGAACCTGGGGTTGGCAAAACCGCAATCGTTGAAGGTCTAGCCCTTCGCATCCACCAGAAAAAAGTACCACGTACGCTTTTCAATAAAAGAATTGTGATGCTAGACATGGCGGCAATGGTGGCTGGAACAAAATACCGTGGCCAGTTCGAGGAACGTATGAAGGCCATCATGAACGAGTTGGAAAAATCAAGGGATGTCATCCTTTTTATTGATGAAATCCATACAATCGTTGGTGCGGGTGGTGCAACAGGTTCATTGGATGCATCCAACATTTTCAAGCCCGCACTTGCACGTGGCGAGCTGCAATGCATCGGGGCCTCAACGCTTGATGAATACCGTCAGTACATCGAAAAAGATGGAGCGCTCGACCGACGCTTCCAACGAGTAGTTGTTGACCCACCATCTGCTGACGATACGATTCATATTTTGCAAAACATTAGGGAAAAATACGAAGAGTTCCACAACGTAGTTTACTCTGAAGATGCTATCAAGGCATGTGTTCGCCTCAGTGATAGATACATGAGTGACCGTTTTTTGCCAGATAAAGCGATCGATGTGCTGGATGAAGTTGGCGCCAGGGTTCACTTGAAAAATATCCACGTACCTAAGCATATCGAAGAGTACGAAAAGAAAATTGAGCAAATAAAAGAGCAAAAGAACCTTGCCGTTAAGAATCAGCAATATGAAAAAGCTGCTGACCTTCGTGATGAGGAAAGCAAACTGCTTCGGCAGCTAGATTTTGCGAAAATGCAATGGGAAGAGGAAAGCAAGACGAAACGCTATCCCGTTGATGAAGAAGATATTGCTGAAGTAGTGTCTATGATGACTGGGATTCCTGTACGTCGTGTAGCCCAGAGCGAGAGCAAGAAACTCGTGAACATGGCCGAAGATATTACGAAGATGATTATTGGCCAGGATAATGCCGTGCAAAAAATCGTGAAGGCCATCCAGCGAAATCGGGTAGGATTGAAAGATCCGAAAAAACCGATTGGTTCATTCATTTTTCTTGGTCCAACAGGGGTAGGTAAAACTGAGCTCGCAAAATCATTGGCTCGTTACCTATTTGACTCTGATGACGCTCTTATCCGGATAGATATGAGCGAGTACATGGAAAAGTTCTCCATTAGCCGACTCATTGGAGCACCTCCAGGATATGTTGGCTACGAAGAAGGTGGACAATTGACAGAAAGGGTTCGCAGAAAACCGTATTCTGTGGTATTGTTGGATGAAATTGAAAAGGCACATCCCGATGTCTACAATATTTTACTACAGGTGTTGGACGATGGCCAATTGACAGACAGCCTTGGTCGTAAGGTGGATTTCAAGAATACCATCATCATCATGACATCAAATATTGGTGTTAGGCAATTGAAGGATTTTGGCCAAGGCGTGGGCTTTGCCACCAAAGCCAGGTTAGAAGCCGCAGAGGACAATGCAAAAACGGTGATTCGGGATGCCTTAAAAAAGACATTTTCGCCGGAATTTTTAAACCGCATTGATGATGTCATCATCTTCAATAGCCTTCAACGTGAGGAGATTTTCAAAATCATTGATATTACCTTAAAGGATGTATTCAAGCGATTGGTTGCGTTGGGTTATGAACTTCAATTAACGGAAAGCGCTAAAAACTTTGTTGCGGAGAAAGGCTTCGATCCACAGTTTGGCGCTAGGCCATTAAACAGGGCAATTCAGAAATATATTGAAGACCCCTTGGCTGAGTTCTTATTGAATGAGAGCCCTGCAGAAGGCTCAGTTCTTGAGGCCAATCTTAATGAAGAAGGCACCGGGCTAATAATTTCATTGGCAAAAGCGGTGAAAACTGATGCATAGCATGAGTAAACCTGCTTTTTTCAAGTAATTTTGATAATTATCCGGCCAATGTTCAACTTGGAAGTTGGGCATTGGCCGTTTGTTTTCTACGTTTGTGAAGAAAAAAATTAATGAAGAACCTATACAGTCGTTTTAACTAAAACCAAGTAAAAATGTACTGTAGCATTAAAGCATCTTAAACGGTAGCGAAACAAAAATTTAGGTGTGAGCTAACATAAAAATGCATTAGTGAGTACCTAAAATCAGTAACCATATTTTTTAACAAAATCTATTTTCATTTGGCAAAAGGACATTTTAACCGCAACTTCTCAAGGCCGCCAGAGCCTAAGTTCCGCATAAACGAGCAAATCCGGATTCCAGAAATCCGACTCGTGGGTGAAAATCTGGAAGAGGTTAGCACCATCGTTGGAGAAACAATTGAACCAGGATCTATTGTGCCTACAAGAAAAGCTTTGTTTTGGGCAGACAAAGCACAGCTAGATCTTATAGAAATATCGCCAAATGCAGCCCCACCTGTTTGTAGGCTAACCGACTTCAACAAATACCTTTACGAGAAAAAACGTAAGGAAAAGGAGATGAAGGCTAAGGCTTCCAAAACGGTTTTGAAGGAAATCCGTTTTGGACCTAATACTGACGATCACGACTTCGAATTTAAGACCCGCCACGCCAAAAATTTTCTGGAGGAAAGCTCAAAGGTCAAAGCTTACGTTCATTTCTTCGGTCGAACCATAGTTTTCAAAGACCGTGGCCGTGACCTTCTTGAACGTTTTGTAAAGGAGTTGGAGGAGGTAGGTACGCCTGAAGCACCTATCAAGCTCGAAGGCAAGCGTATGATAGTTGTGCTTACACCAAAGAAAAAGAAAGCGTAACCTACTAACAAAATTGTTCGTTTAGTCAGCATATAAATCAACCTTAGTTTGAAATAAACGAAGGAGTTGCTTACCTTTGCGCTCCTTTACTAAAAAAACGTTCGTTATGCCAAAAATGAAGTCACATTCCGGCTCAAAAAAGCGGTTTTCGCTTACAGGTTCAGGCAAGGTAAAGCGTGGTCACGCCAATACCTCACACAGGTTTTGGGGTAAAAGCGCAAAAGCCAAGCTCCGCCATGCTGGTTCAACTGTAGTAGATTCAACAGAAGAAGCTCGTGCAAAGCGTCTGCTTGCAGTTGGATAAGCGATTTGAATCAGATTTTTTAACGAGAGTCCAGGCTGCAAGTAAATGCGAAAATCGTATTTCCCTGAGCTGTACTAAAAATTCGAAATTATGCCTCGTTCAGTCAATGCGGTAGCGTCCCGTGCAAGACGCAAAAAAATCCTGAAGGCAGCCAAAGGCTACTTCGGCAGAAGAAAAAATGTGCTTACTGTCGCTAAAAATGCAGTAGACAAAGCAATGGGCTATGCTTTCGTAGGCCGTAAACTTAAAAAACGTGCATACCGCCAATTGTGGATTGCCCGTATCAATGCTGGCGCCCGTATCAACGGTACAACTTATTCTAAGTTGATGCACAAACTAACTACCAACAAAATTGACCTTAACAGGAAATCGCTTGCAGACCTTGCTTTGAATCATCCTGATTCATTCAAGGCAGTAGTCAAAGCTGCAAAATAAAGAATTCCTAAGTATAGGTTTCATTCAAGGGAATCAACGGCTTACCGTTGATTCCCTTTTTTGTTTTCATGTGTTTATCGGCTGAAGTTGCACTACATTTTAATTCTAATTGGAAAATTAGAATTACTGTGCTGATTTAGGAATTGGCGAATCACTTGCAATGCTCTCAAGGCAGTTCGCCCCCACACTAAGTTTATTTGAAGTTCTGTTATCAGAATTAAAACATCGAAACTTGAGGAGTCAAAACTAAGGAGGGGAAATCCAGATTTCACCGGATTTCCCCTCCTTAGTTTTGGGCAAAAAAAAAGCCTGGACTTACTCCAGGCGATTTTGACAATTCTTACAATTATTAACCAAAACTTACGTACATGCTTTATCTCAACTACCGTGCCAAAAAAGAATTCCAAATTAATTTTCTTAAAAAAAATCCCTTTGCCAAAAAACGAATTGACAAAGGGATTTTCCGGCTTAACCTTAAAAGGCTGGATATCAGGCTTTTGACTTAGTAGCCCTTGTAAAAGATTTTTTATCTTCTTTACCTCCACCCACAGGGCGACCAGTAATGCGAATATCTCCTTTGGAAAGATCTGCCATGACTGGAGAGGCAATGAATACGGATGAATAAGTACCTACCGCCACACCAATTACCAAGGCAAATGCAAATCCTTTGATACTACCACTACCGAATATCCAGAGCACGAGAACTGTAAACAAGGTTGTCAAGGCCGTAATAAGCGTTCGGCTCATTGTGCTATTGATCGCCATGTTGATAATCTCATGCTTGGCCTTATCGGGGTATTTCCCAAAATACTCCCTAATACGGTCGTAGACTATCACTGTATCGTTCACTGAGTAACCAATAATGGTAAGAATTGCTGCGATAAACGCCTGATCGACCTCCATAGGGAAAGGAAGAATGCCATGTAACAACGAGAAAAGTGACACAACTATCAAAGCATCGTGTGCTGTTGCAATAACAGCACCGAGGCTGTATTGCCACTTGTTGAAGCGCAGCAAGATGTAGAGGAATATGACCAATAAGCCAAAGAACACTGCTTTCCAAGCACTTTTGCGGAGGTCATCAGCTACAGTAGGACCAACCTTGCTGAAAGAAATAACATGAGTGCCTTTACCCTCAGAATTTTTAAAATCCTCAAGACTCGCACCACCGGTCAAACTGGCCAACCCTTCGTGCATCTTGTCCATCACTTCTTCCTGAACATTGTCACCTTCTTCATTCACACGGTAATCCGTGAGGATGTTGTAAGTATTTTCGCTGTCAACGGCTTTAACGATTGGAGTTTTACCAAATGGCGCTGTCAACGCTTGACGAATAGACTCTGCATCAGTAGATTTATCAAATACTACATTGTAGGAAAAACCTCCTTTGAAATCAACACCAAGGTCAAATCCACGGGTAAAGAAAGAAATCACACCTAATACTGTGATACCAATCGAAATCGCGTAGAACAATTTACGTTTACCCATCCAATCCACATTAAGATTGGCCAGTACATTTTTAGTTGGGCCAGTCCAAAATGTAAGGGTATTTCCTTTGTTTACCCACCACTCTATCAGAAGGCGACTAACCAAAACAGCAGTGAAGAAGGTAAACACGATACCCCAAATCAAGATAACAGCAAACCCTTTTATCGGGCCAAGTCCAAATATTGCAAGGACGAAAGCCGTAAGGAGAGTTGTCAGGTTACCATCAATAATGGCCGAATAGGAATGTTTATAACCTTCACGAATGGCCACACTGAGAGATTTACCTTCTCGTAGTTCTTCTCGAACTCTTTCAAATATGATAACGTTCGCATCAACCGCCATACCTATGGTCAATACAATACCTGCAATACCGGGTAATGTAAGTACTGTACCGATAGAGGAAACAGTACCTAAAAGGAAAATGATATTGAGGAAAAGTACAATAATGGAAACAAGACCTGCTGTACCGTAGTAAAAAATCATAAATGCCAATACCAACAAGAATCCCAACAAGAGAGCTGTCATACTGGTATTGATATTTTCCTTACCAAGTGACGGACCAACCAAAGACATTTGAAGGACCTTTGTTCCAGCTGGCAATTTACCAACCTCCAAAATAGTAGATATGTCATTTGCTTCCTCTAAAGTGAAACTTCCCGTAATTTCAGAAGAACCACTGAGAATTGGGTTTTGAACACTCGGTGCTGAAACCACCTCATCATCAAGTACAATTGCAATTTCACGATTGCCATCATTGGCCGCTTTTTGGGTCATTTGTCCCCAAATCCTTGCACCTTCTGAATCCATACGAAGATTGATAGCCAATTCTCCTGTAGATGGGTTGGGGCTAGCGGAAGCATCAGTTACATGGTCGCCTTCCAGCGGCGCATTGTTCTTGCCTGGCTCCTTTTTTATTGCATATAGCTCATAGATATCTTTGGTTGCAACGCCCTTGGCATCTTTGGCTGGCTTGCGTGACCAAAGGAACTTGACATCAGATGGGAAAAGATCGCGAATACCTGGTTTGTTTAACAAATTGAGCACATCATCGCGCTTATTTTTTTCAGCTTGTCCCATGACGGCGTATCCACGTGTGCCATTATTTGGGGTAAAAATATCAAACAATGGACCACCTGCTGTAGGGTCAAGTTTAGTAGTATCAGAAGCATTATTACCAGCTACCTGAATTGTATCCATTATTTTGTTGCCAAGTGAGTCCACTTTGGAGCTATCTATGGTGATAGTGCCCGTCGCTGACTCGCCAGATTCCATTTTCCTCAGTTTATCGTTTGCTGCAACAAAAGCAGAGCCTATGCTGCCATCAGTAATACGATATACATTCCAGAATTCAAGTTTAGCGGCGCTTTGCAAGAAGCCAATTGCACGCTGCGTATTTTCCACACCAGGCAATTCGACTAAAATCAGGTCACGGCCTTTATCCAATGAAACTGTTGGGCCTACTACACCCAATTTGTCAATACGCTGCTTGAGCATTTCATAAGTCCGACCAACGGTCAAATCCGCCTCACGGCGAAGCAAAGTCACTACCTGTGCATCAGATGTTGAAGCATTAATTTCATTCTTGAAGGACTCATTCCGCTTGAAAACAGAATTCATCTCCTTGCCGCCAGCTGTTTCTTTCCAAGCTTGAGCGAACAAAGTAATATAATCAGATTGTGTGTTTTTTTGCAATTCTGTAGCGCGTGCCAAAGCATCTTCGACTGACTTGTCAGTTGAAGTACCCGCAATCGCACGGATGAAATCACGCAAGTCAACTTGGAGCAAAACGCTCATGCCGCCTTTCAAATCAAGACCAAACCCAAGCTGCGAGCCTTTGAGCTCTTGATAAGTATAGGATTTGAGGAGCGGAATTTTGAAAACTGTTTCGCTAGAAATGGAATCCAAATAAACGGCCCGCTCTGCCCGAAGACATACATTGCTCCCGTCCGAACATTTCGAAGCGGCATAATTATCCGCTTTGCGCTCCACACCCCAAGTGGGAATCATGAAGGCAAATTGAATCAGGGAGACCACGGCAAAAGCCACGAGAAAGAACTTAATAAAACCTTTTCCTTGCATGACAAGCAATTTTTTTAGCTGTGAAAATTGGGGAACTGCCGTTCAGCATCAATTGGTGGCACATTTCAAATGCCCTCCTACTGCAAACCCGGCATGTCGCTTGACCCAAATTCACATTTTTCGAGTGGTAAAACCTCGTATAAAATGTTGGTGTATGAATGTTAAAGGCTTATAAATCAATAATTTATACAAACAAATTAAAAATTTTTAAACCCCTTTCGAAAAAACTGCGCAAATATACGCCTTTTACTCAATTCCCTTGCTTTTGTTTCAACCTGAAACAACTATGTATTTCGTTCTACCACCTAGATGAATTTGAATTGGATTGAAAGTGCCGATAAAGCAGCCTGAATTGAAAAAAATGCCTTTCAAAAGAAAGCTTGCACAGCCTGAACAATCCTTTGAATTCCAGCTTTAAGGTGGTGTGGGGTGACCTTTGTCAATCCCAACGTCAACACTCGGCAAGACTTTGGTAGTCAAGTTTTGATGAACTTTGAAAATCAATACCTTTGCTCCAACTACATAAAACATGCTGTCCGGAGGATGCACATTGCAGATAAAGGGCAGTCTAACATTAAAAAACTATTGAACCATGGGTCTATTTTCATTTTTGAAAAACGCTGGTGCTTCACTTCTGGGAGGCAATAAAGCTGAAACCAAAACAACACCAGTTACTCCTGCCGCTCCTTCGGCATTAGAGCAGCTTGAAAACGCACAATTGGCAATGCGCCTGACTAACCACGTTGTGGCTCTCGGCTTAAAAGTTGAGAACCTTAATATTGTAGTTGATGATGACAAAGCAACAATTACTGGTGAAGCTGCCAGCCAATCCGAAAAAGAAAAAGTTATTCTTGCTGTTGGTAACGTAGCAGGCATTGCGAGCGTAGATGACTGGATGACTGTTGCTGCAGCAGAAGAAACAGCACCTGAGCCAGAGGCTGTTTTTTACACAGTTGTAAAAGGTGATACTTTATCCAAAATTGCCAAAGAACATTACGGCAACGCTATGAAGTACCCTACAATTTTTGAAGCAAACAAGCCCATGCTGAAGGATGCTGACCATATTTACCCAGGTCAGGTACTCCGTATCCCGCCAATTGCATAGGCGTATTTCGACAGTGGTCAGTTTGCAATCTTTTGCGAAAATTATGATTGACTGCAAACTGACCACTAACTAGATTTCCACTAAATTCCTCGGTATTCCGGCCAAAAATGAACGTACATTTTCAATTGATTCTGTTATCAACTGCTTTCTCGCCTCTACGGTTGCCCACGCATTATGTGGTGTGACTATGCAATTTTTCAGTCCCAGCAAAGGACTTCCATCTTTTGGAGGCTCCTCCACTAATACATCAAGACCAGCCCCCGCAATTAATCCATTTTCTATCGCAGCTTTTAAATCGGTCTCTACCACCAGACCTCCCCTACCAGTATTGATAAGCAAAGCATTTTTTCTCATATTCTCAAGAGAATCCAAGTTAATAATCCCTTGATTTTCAGGACTTAAAGGCGCATGAAGACTAATCACATCACTTTGTTCAAGCAGCTCTGCAAAGGAAACAAAGGTGATTCCTAGTCGCTGGTCACGTTCCGGATGTTTGTGGTTCGCTAACACCCGCATCCCAAAGACTTGCGCAATCTCAGCGACCCTCTGTCCAATTTGCCCGAACCCGTAGATGCCCATCGTTTTACCAGCGAGTTCCCAAACCGGGGCAAGCGTATAACTCCAATCTGGCGAAGTAGCCCAGCCGCCAGCCGAAGTATGCTGGCTATGCTCCGCAATGCGATTGGTCAGCGCCAAAACTAAAGCAAAAACATGCTGGGCAACTGCGTTGGCAGCATAGCCACGCACATTGCACACAGCAATACCTCGTTGTTGCGCAGTAGCCAAATCCACAACATTGAACCCAGTAGCTGTTACGCTGATTAGGCGGAGCCGAGGTAATTTGGCGAGGGTGGCAGCATCGAGCACAGCTTTATTGGTCAACACAATGTCGGCGTTTGCTGCTCGCTCAGCCACAAGCTCTGAGGGTGTCCTTTCGAAAACGGTAAGGTGGCCCAGTTCTTCCAATGCAGCCCATGAGAGGTCGCCGGGGTTGGCAGTGTGCCCGTCGAGTATGACGATGTTTTTCATAAATTCTAGGTGAAACTTGTTTAAAATGTGAGATTTGCCTTCAATTCAAAACGTGATGAAAATACTTAGAAAACTCTGGGCAATCTACGGCATCCTCGTTTTTTTCCTGCTTTGGTTGGTGCTTTTTCCGTTTTACTATTTGGCATTTCTGGTTTTTCCAAGGCCATGGGTTAGGCACATCATCTGGTTCAGCCATCATGTGTACACCCGACTGTACTTTGGGCTAACGCTGGTAAGGTTCAAAATCGAAGGCTTGGAAAACCTGAACATGGACCAATCCTACATCATCGTGAGCAACCATTCCACTTCTCTGGATTTCATGATTAATGCCCGTGCCTACCCTTCTGTTTATAAGTTTTTGGCAAAAAAAGAACTAATAAAAATTCCGCTATTCGGCTTCATCGTGCGCAAACTTTGCGTGTTAGTGGACCGATCCAGTGCCTCATCCCGCTCCAGCAGCATGAAATACCTTCACCGTACGCTGGAAGAGGATGGTTATTCTGTTTTCATTTATCCAGAGGGTACCCGAAATACGACTAAGGACCCACTTTTGCCATTTCACAAAGGTGCGTTCCGCATCGCCATAGAATCACAAAAACCAATTGCCATACAGACCATCTTGGGAGTCAAAAAAATCACTAACCCTGATGCTGGCCTCGACCTTTGGCCAGGTAGTGTTCGCATTGTTTGGGGGAAACCCATCGAAACAGCTGGTTTGACCATGTCCGATGTAGACGCATTATCGGAACTAGTGCGGACAGCCATCTTGGAAAATTTGAAAAAAGAAAAGTAAACGCCGAACCACTTCCTTTCTCTCAGAGCAAAAAAGGCTCAATGCAAGATGCATTGAGCCTTTTTGTCCACAGCAGCTTGTGCATTACCTATCTATCTGAAGGGATCGCTGAATTTTGGGTCTTTCAAATATTGTTCGTCGGTGAGGGTTTTGAGAAATGCTACTAGCGCCTTTTTCTCAAAATCAGTGAGATGAAGGCGCCTAGCCCCTTGCCCTGTAGAATCAATCAAGGCCCAACTCAGTCCACTATTCATTTTGACGCCACTGTTGTAATGCTCGACGACCTCTTCCAAGGTGTTGAACCGACCATCATGCATATACGGAGCTGTGACAGCAACATTCCGAAGTGAGGGAACTTTGAACCGGCCATCACCTTCGCCTAAATCCGTATAATCTTCATCAAGTCCAATATTTTCTGCGTTCCATCCATCAAAAAGTACCCCTCCGTGGCAGTTGGCACAGCCTGCCCGACTATTCCAATCCGTGAAAAGCTGCATTCCCATTTTTTCAAGTTCTGTGAAATTTGAAAAATCGTTTGCGATACCTTCATCGTAGCGAGAATTGCCCGACACCATACTACGAAGGTATTGCGCCAGCGCAAAACTGATGCGCTCCTCTGTAACCTGCTCGTCGCCAAAGGCAGCTTCGAAAAGAGCAGGATAGTAAGGCACTTGGGCAAGTTTCTGAGGCAAAACACCCAATTTTTCAATACCCATTTCAACGTGATTCTGCACGGGCATCATCACCTGCTCTTCAAGATTGGAAGCTCTGCGATCCCAAAAATAATTCCGCTGCAAGGACATGTTGGCAATCGACATGGAATTGCGGGTAGTTTTACCGAATTTGAAACCTGTGCTGAACGCCACTGGGTCAGCAAAGCCTTTTGCTTGAACGTGACAGGAGCCACATGAAATTAAGTTGTTCTTGGAAAGGTGGCCATCGTAAAAAAGCACCCTGCCCAAAGTTGCTCCATCGTTGGTGAGTGGGTTTTCAGAATTATTGTAGTTTGGGAAGCTCACCGCAAGGTTAATAAATGGTGAGATATTCGCCGGCAGCTTCATGTTCAGATAGTCATGAGATTGAGACAAGTCAGGTGTTGGGAGTGAGGCTTCAGTGTTATCTTTCTGGCAGGCCCAAGCAGTCATTGCGATAGCAACCAAAATGATAGAGACATGGTGGAGATTCTTCATGTTGAGCTGTTTTATGGTGAATAAAAAAGATTTAGAACTTAAAGAACAAATAAATATTAGTAGGCACCTTGAAATTTAGATTGGTGGCATTGGATTTCGTTTTTTCATCTGTCTCAAAATTATTGGTAAAATCCACTTTTTCATTCAGAAATGACTGGACAAGGTAAAATGAAGCCTCCGTGAAAATTCCAACCCTTTCTGTGAGCATTAACTTAGCACCAATCACTGGGCCAAGGCCTGCATACATACCTTGGTTGGTAATCTTCGCATTGCTTGATTTCACATTGAGTGCATTGTAGCCCATGACCATATCAAAACCATAGTAATAGTTCCAATGATCGGAAAGGCGGCGGTCGTGCATGTTACCTAGCCTGATGTCAATATCACTGGACGCCGATTTTGCATCGTCATCAAAAAAATTGCCTGTGATATCACCTTTACTTCGTGAAATGTCTAGGCCGATACCGAAGCGAAATCCATTTCCATCTTGATTAAGCCGATTGTATGTGAATAGATAAGGGCTCAGCACCGTTTTATTTCCACCAAAATCAAGTGCTTCATCCAAGAAACGTGTGAAATTTATGCCTATTTCATCGTGAAAAGCTGCCTCCGGATTCTCTTCAAGTGCTAATTGTTGGTCAAGGACCTCATCATTGGAACTGCCAGTTGCGAGCTTACTGCCAGCTTCATTTTGTGCAAAAATCTGGAAGCTGAATAATAGTAGTACAAGCGTGAATAATTTCGAATTCATAAATATGGGTTTAGGTTCAATTTTATAGACAAACGAAAGATAAAGAATGGTTGGTGAAAAATTGAAATTATTAACCAAAAGGCAGTTTATTGTCACGTAAATGCAAATTCAAATCAACTTCATTGAAACAACTGATTGTACTCCTCGGCTTTTTTAGCTGGCTGCCCACTTCAGACAGCCATCTTCAAACTACAATTGCTCCCCGTATTCTCAATAATTTTTGGCCAGCCCGCTGGCTGGTTTGCCCCGGCGAATCGCCCACGCAGTATGGTGTGTACCACTTTCGTAAGACTTTTGAATTAAGTGAAATACCAGCCAGTTTCGTCGTTCATGTCAGCGCCGACAATCGGTACAGGCTTTTTGTAAACGGGGTGGATGTATGTGCTGGCCCAGCCCGCAGCGACCGTGGTCATTGGAATTTTGAGACGGTAGATATTGCGAAGCAGCTGAAAAAAGGTAAAAATACCTTGGCTGCCATCGTCTGGAATGCCGCTGAGCATGCGCCGTTCGCCCAAATGAGTTATCAAACGGGCTTCATCCTTCAGGGCAACACCGAAGCGGAAGACCTAGTGAACACTGACAAAACTTGGCGGGTGCTACATAATGACGCTTATCGACCCCTGCCCGTTGACAGGGGTAGGCTCCAGGCTTACCACGTAACTGGCGATGGTGATGATGTGGACGCCAGTAGATACCCTTGGGGGTGGGAGCAGCCCAATTTTGACGACTCAGGATGGAAAAATGCCGAACAACTTTGGTTTGCAGGAAAGCCAAGGGGTTTAGGTTCGGATGGAAATTGGATGCTGGTGCCAAGGAGTATCCCGCTTTTTAAAGAAGAAAAAATCGACCTTGGAAAGCTGGTTTGGACTCAGCAGGTTGAGCCATCCAACGACATAGACGCACTTTGGGACATACCTGCCCACTCAAAGGCCACTATCCTCATTGACCAGAAAATTCTCGTCAACGCCTTTCCTGTTCTTACGACCACAGGTGGCAAGGGTTCAAAAATCACGCTCACCTATGCGGAAGCGCTGTTTGACAAAAACCGCCAAAAAGGAAACCGCAACGAGTGGGAGGGCAAAGAAATCATAGGTAACCAAGACCGATTTTCACCGGACGGAGGCAAAGAGCGGGTATTCCGACCGTTGTGGTTCCGCACTTGGCGCTGGCTTCAACTTGACATTGAAACAGGCGGCGAGCCATTGACCATCAACGATTTACATGGCATGAGCTACGGCTATCCACTGGAAGAAAAAGCCAGTTTCATGAGCAGTGACTCCAGCCATGAAAAGATATGGGAAGTAGGCTGGCGAACCGCCCAGCGCTGCGCCGGGGAGACCTACTTTGACTGCCCATACTACGAACAACTCAGTTACATCGGAGACACCCGCATTCAGGCGTTGATTTCGCTGTACGTTAGCGGGGATGACCGACTTGTGCGAAAAAGCATCGAGGACTTCGACAACAGCCGCATACCTGATGGGCTGACCCAGAGCCGCTACCCCTGCAACGACATGCAAATCATTCCGACTTACTCCTTGTTTTGGGTCTCCATGATTTACGATTATTGGATGCTCCGCAACGACACGGATTTTGTAAAAAAATTCTTGCCGGGAATTGAGAATGTACTGGCTTGGGAGGAGGCCCGCATTGCCAAAACCGGCATGCTCGGTCCGGTTGAGTGGTGGAATTTTGTGGATTGGGCTTGGCCTTGGAACCAAGAAGAACGTATCGGCGGAGTTGCGCCAAGTACATCCCGAGGCGGGTCGAGCATCCTCACGCTTCAATATGCCTACACGCTCCGGCAAGCAGCCGATGTTTTCGCTTATTTTGGCAAAAATGAAAAGGCTGCACATTTCACATCACTCGCCAATTCACTCGTGGAAGCGACCTACCGGCTTTGCTGGGCCGAGGAGCAAAAGATGCTCGCCGATTCACCCTCAAAGCAGACATTCAGCCAACATGCCAATATCCTCGCAGTGTTGACTGATGCATTGCCGAAGGCACAACAACCTGAGTTGCTCCACAGAATAATGACCGATAAGAGTATCACCCAGACCACGCTTTACTTCAGGTTCTACCTGCTGGAAGCGCTGAAAAAGCACGACATGGGCAAGGAGTTCGATGCTCAACTTGATGACTGGAGGGCCATGCTTGACATGGGGCTTTCCACCTTCGCCGAAAAACCAGAGCCAACCCGGAGTGACTGCCATGCTTGGAGTGCTGCCCCGAATTACCAGTTTTTAAGTACGATTTTAGGCATCAATCCTGGTTCGCCTGGCTTCAGAACCGTACGGATTCAACCCGTCTTTCGGGGACTGACCTTTGCAAAAGGTAAAATGCCGCACCCATTGGGTGAGATTTCCGTAAGTTTAGAATGGACAAGACTAGGCATCAAAGCGGTTGTTTCGCTGCCAGAAGGACTCAACGGGGAGATGATTTTGCAAAATGAACACAAGGAACTGCAAGGGGGAAAAGTACAAGTGATGTATTTTTAACGAAACCATGCAAAATCTTTTAAAATTATGGTGGAAATTCGCAGCCCCATTTGAACCTGTCACTACAAACTAAAGCAATTGAAAAATATTACAGACCTACTAGGGCGCATTCTACTGTCCTTCATTTTTTTGTACGAGGCTTACGATTCCATCTTTTTTTTCAAGGAGACGAAAGCCAAAATGGATTTTTATGGACTGAAATGGCAGCCCGATTTCCTACTTTATGGGGCAATAGTGCTGCTAGTGTTAGGTGGGTTAATGATACTGTCTGGCTACCGTTCGAGTTTGGGTGCATTTCTGCTGTTGCTTTACTGGGTGCCTGTGACGTTTATCGTCCACGATTTTTGGAACGTCCCTTTTGAGTGCAAAATGACTGTTTCCTGCCCTCAATTACAGATGGAAGGTTCAGAAGTTTTCCGACGAATGCAAGGCGTGATGTTCATGAAAAACCTCGCTATTGTTGGTGGACTTTTGATGGTGTTGGTGAACGGCAGCGGTCGTTTCAGCGTAAAGCGCCTTTTTGCCACGACTAAGGTAGCAGGGGCATAAAGTCAGTTTTGATTTCCAACAGTCAAATTAGACTTGTTGGAGATGGGATTGGACAAAAAGTAATTCGCAAGAATTCTTGAAATTTGCACCTATAAACTTTTGATTATGCAGATACTTGACGATCGAAAAATACGGCAGAAAATACGGCGTCTCGCCATCGAAATCATGGAAAACAACTATGAGGAACCAGAGATTATCTTGGCTGGCATCAACAACCGAGGAATGGCCTTCGCACGGTTGTTACATGCTGAGTTGGTGGCCATTGGTAGCCAGAGAATTACGTTGACCCACCTCCGCATTAATCCCGCAGATCCACTGTCCTCAGACATAAAACTTGAGCTGCCAATTTCCTACCTAGAAGGTAAATCCATCATCATTGTAGACGATGTGGCCAACACAGGCCGAACCATTTTTTATGCCTGCAAGCCAATCCTTGAAACCTTACCCAAAAAAGTAGAAATCGCCGTCATGGTGGACCGCACCCATAAATCCTTTCCAGTAAAAGTGGACTATTTCGGCCTTTCCTTGGCCACTACCCTACTCGAAAATATTGACGTACAGATACCCGAAGGTCAAACTTTTGGGGTATTCCTGAATTGAAAAACTGGGCCTTTCCACAAAACTCCGTATCCTCAATTTAGCCAAAAAAAGGGTTTGCCGAACCTTCGTTCGACAAACCCTGGAATTTTAAACTACACCCTGCCCTCGTTTGGCACAGGGGTAGCCCACACACTATGAGAACACCCAATATTATTCTTAAAGCCTTAAGCGCTAGGATTTGCGTTTAGAGCTTGGACGCTCATGGACTCAAATCATTATACTCAAAGCTCGTAATTTTCAAAGCGGCAAGGAAGCGCCCTTTTTTATTGGTGAGCCAGGGTTTTGCGTCTTTCCGGTCTAGGGAAATCCATTTGGCTGCTCACCAGTTAGCAAAGCCTTTACCAGTTGTTTCCGGGCTGTGCTTCCTCACCATGGGGGTAGTTTTCACCCTAAAGTTTAATGCTCCCGGACACGTTTGCCGGTATCGTTCAAGAAAATAGGAATTTCAAAAAAATGGGTTTACCGCGCCTAATTCGGGGTAAACCCGACAACAGAAAATAACTACTTATAACCGCTCCAAAATCCTAGGTTATAATCAGGGTTTGTTCATTGTCTTGTCTTTCAAATTTTGAGCAGCCGCCCATCTACACGCCGCCTACTGCCTAGCTGCGAACATGAGAAGGGGCGGGTCATTGAGGTCAGGGTCTTTCGCAGAAGTCTCATCACCCAAGTACTCGCCATCTCAAATTAATCCCATGATATGTTTGTCCACCGTTTTGTTTCTTATGGGAATTTTATCAGTGTTTTCTTTTCTTGATTCCGTCCTTTGACTTAATCATTTTTGATGATACAAAAGTAGTGGCGTGTTCAGGGGCACACAATCCATTTTAAAGGGATAGTTGGGGTTTCTACCGACGACACTCAATGTAATTTAAGATGAGGCAAAAATTTGTTGATTAAAAATTTTTATCATAAAACATTATTTTACAATGTTTTAGAAAAGAGTATTTCGCTAAATTGAATTGAAGGTTGGGAAAAAACCATTGCCGCCAACTCTATGAACTTAGAATTCCTAAACCTTGAAAAAAAATTGAAAAAAGTTTCATTTTCTATTTTTTCAAGGTTTTGGAGTAAAAAATGACCGAACGACTACCGAGTTATGCGCAGCAAAGAAGACCTTTTTTACCTCGTACAGGCGATGTCCAAATCAGAGAAACGCTATTTTGTTTTAGATGCCAAAAAGGGTGGCCGCAACGATAGCCGCTACCTCACCCTCTTTGGCGCCATCAACAATATGGAGGAATACGATGAAGCACCGCTTAAAAAGCGATTTGCAGCCAACCTCTCTTCCGACAAGGCATACCTCTACGAGGCCATCCTTCGCAGTATGCGGGACTACCGCAGCCAAAGCTCCAAAGCCGCCCAAGTGAAGGAACGTTTAATGGACGCCCGGTACCTCTACGAACGGGGCCTCTACGACCAAAGCACCGAGCGTATCTCCGAAGCTAAGGCAATGGCCGCCGAACTGGAAGACCAATTCACCCTGCTGGAAATCAACCGGGAGGAGCAGGTTTCGCTCTTCGACCGCCGGGCAAGGGTGCAGTTGGAGCATATCGAGAAATTGAATGAGGAGCGGGAAAAGACGCTAAAGGCAATTGATGAGGAGTTGAAGTATTTGGATTTGTATTATCGGTTGTCATTAGAACTAAGTAGAGACTTTAACCCAAACGACGAGCATCGAATAGAAATATTGAAAATGAATCTTCCGATTAATTTACTAGATGAAAAAAACAAACCTAAATCACCTCAAGCTATTAGACGATTCTTTCAATGCAATATGACTTATTTCAGCATCTCAGGCGAACTTGAAAAGGTGTATTATTTTTCAAATAAAGCAGTTGAATGGTGGGAGAATCTTCCGATACTTAAAGAAGAGGAGTTTTATCGCTATATAAATAATGTCTCAAACCTAGTAAATACTTGTTATAAGATAGATGGTAAGGCTCAAGAAGCAAATCAGTGGTATGAAATATTAAAAAATGAAAGGCAAAACAGTAGTTTGCACAATCAAAAAGTTATATTCCAATATTTATCTCTTTCTAAGCTTTTGTACCACTTGAACCAAAACGAATTTACTGAAGCAAGTAAATTATTACCAGACATTATTGATGGACTAAATAAATTTGGCCTAAAGAAAAACATAGCTTTGGTTGGAAATATTGCCACAGTATATTTTTTAGTAGGCGATTATGCTAACTGCATAAAATGGGTAGATAATATTATAAAAAATATGAAAAATAGCGGCAGGTTAGACATCCAACGTATAATGCGTATTTACAAAATAGTGTCACTTTACGAATTAAATGATTTTGAAAGAATTGACCTTGAAATTAGGGCGGCAAATCGATTTTACAAATCTAACGATTTTGGTCATGAGGCTATGGAAGAAATAGTTCTGAATGTCTATTTACGTCAAATAATAGACGCTCCAATATTTGAAATCAAACATTCAATCATCAATTTAAGACAATACTTAATTGAGATAAAGCGTCAACCTAACTCAGAGAACCTATTAGGATTAGATGAACTTACGATATGGGTTGATTCAAAAATGAAATAATTTCATTATGAATGTAAATAATAAAATTTTATCATTTTTTTTGAACCAGCCATTTCTAACTTAACCAATATAATATTAGGGGAAATTAAGCCTGTGCTTGGTGAACTTTTCATCTTAACAGCATATGTCTTGACCTTACTTTGAGGCACTTCGGTAGGCCCAGAAAAACCAATTACAATATCCGTTATCCCAATAATAAACACCGTATTATTCCCATCATTATACGTGATGCAAAGTTGGTTCTTCATTGAGTCCGCAGCATCAAATTCATAGAAAGCCTTGGTATTGCCAATGGCATCATTCACAAACTTCTCCAAGGTGCTAGGTACCTCGCTGGCGCAAATATCCGAACCGAGCACAGATAGCAACGCCCCACGTTTCGTGATGGCCAAGCGCTGGCCGTCTTGAAGGGTATCCACCAGAACCACGGAATTGAGATCGGAAGTGACAAGAAGTGAATTTCTCATAGTTGTTGTTTTTTAGTTTTTAGTATGTTGTGTAGCCTTGAAAGCTGGAACAAAGAAACGGTTTTTTCAGGGAACTCAAATGGTTTTATCCGGCTTTGGCTCAGCGTTTAGGAAAAATTGCGACACCGAAATAGCCGTTCCGTAATTTGGCCGTCGTTTTTATGGCAACAAAGCCTGTGAACCAGCGTTTTTTCAAAAAAACTGTTTCCGATGAAGAGTACATACGCCTTTTTCTGCCTCATTACTTTCTTGTTAGCCGCTTGTACCTATACCCAAAAAGTGAAGGACGGTGATTTCGCTGTAGAGCGCAAACAGTACGCCGTGGCCGTTGACCTGCTCAAAAAGGAGCACCAAAAAGCCAAAAGCCGGGTGGAAAAAGGCAAAATCGCCTTTCAATTGGGCGAAAGTTACCGGATGCTCAACAAGCCTGCCAGCGCCTCCGATTGGTACAAAAAAGCCTACGATGACGGCTATGGCACCGACGCTTTGCAAGGCTACGCCTACACTTTGAAACAGCTTGAACAGTACGACGAGGCCATCAAACAGTTCAAGGAATTGGGCATCGAAATCGGCAGCCCTTACGAATACCGTCGGGAAATCAGTTCTTGCCAAATGGCCAAAGGGTGGAAAGAGGAGAAATCAAAAGCTTATTCCGCCACGATTTTGCCATTTAACAGCCCCGGCGCAGACTATGCCCCAGCTATTTTCCAATCTGGAAAAATCGTCTTCACTTCTGACCGACAAGCTGCTACGGGGGATGAAACCTATAAATGGACAGGCAATGAGTTTTCTGACCTTTTTGTCGCCGATGTGCAATCGGGCGATGTACAACCATTTGACAATCAACTGAATACCCCCAACAACGAGGGCACTGCCACTTTCAACAAAACCAATAACGAGCTGTATTTCACCCGCTGCTACGGCGATAAAAAAGAAGACAATTTCTGTAAAATCATGTCGAGTAAGTGGGACGGTTCCAACTGGTCCGAGCCTGTGGCGCTGCCATTCCAGCAGAATGGCGTGAACTATGGCCACCCTGCCCTGAGCGCAGATGGCAACGTCCTCTATTTTTCCTGCAATTCCAAGGATGGTTGGGGGGGGTACGACCTGTGGGCGAGCGAGCGTAAGGGCGAACTGTGGAACGAACCTAAGCTTCTTCCCCGCACTGTGAATACGATTGGGAATGAGAAGTTCCCTTGGCTGGACGGCGATACCCTCTATTTTTCCAGCGATTTTCACCCCGGCATGGGCGGCCTGGATATTTTCAAGACCTACAAAAGTGCTGGCGGCGCTTGGGCCCCGGTACAGAACCTAAAACCGCCACTCAATTCTGGCTCCGATGATTTTGCGTATGTAATTGATTATCAGGCAAAAAAAGCACAGGATGTGCTTCAGGTTGGCTATTTCAGTTCCAACCGACCAGATGGCCCAGGCAACGACGACCTATACCGATTCGAGCGTCGAGTACCACCGCCTGAGCCTGCTAAGCCAGTGGCGGAGTACAAGCTGAAATTAGAAGGGTATGTGCTGGAAAAAATATTTGCCGAGGCTGACAACCCCGATACTAAACTGCTTGGGCGCAAGCCCTTGAACGGTGCTACGGTAGAAGTAAGGTTTGGAAAAGAAAAGAAAACATTCACCGTGGCAGAAGATGGTTTTTTTAGCATGGATTTAGCAGAAAACACTGACTATCAATTCATTGCAACAAAAAACGGATACTTGACTGGCGAAACTTTTTTCTCAACGAAAGGCATTGGAAAAGACCCATCAAATCCGGTACAGACCTTCGAAGTAGAAATTGTTTTGGATAAAATTTATCTCAACAAGGAAATCGTGCTGGAAGATATTTACTACGACTTCGACAAATGGGACATCCGGGCAGACGCCCAACCTACACTTAACGCCCTAGCCCGCAACCTCGAATTGAATCCGAAAATCCGCATCCAACTCAGCTCCCACACCGACTGTCGGGGCAACGACGCCTACAACGAAGAACTCAGCCAGCGGCGGGCTCAGTCCGCTGTGGATTACCTCGTTTCAAGGGGAATTGCGGTGGAACGGCTTTCTGCAAAGGGCTATGGGGAAACGGTGCCGAAGGCAAACTGCGCCTGCGCACGCTGTACCGAAGAGGAGCATCAGTTGAACAGGCGTACGGCATTTACAATTCTGGAAGGACTGTAGGCATAGCACAAGTAGAAATTCAAAGGCTATCATCACGACAGTTTCTATTGAACTGAATGTTTTTTAAAAACTATAAACCGTATTTTTCTTTTTCGAAATTCTGATTTGATAGCCAACTTGAAATCCAATGGCATTAATTGGGTTAATATCGTATTTATTTCTTTCATCACTTTTTCTCCCCAACCAAAAGCCCTGTAAATAATAGGGTTCAATATAGAAGTTCTTGTATTTTAACCCTAATAATACTGGCGCTCCATATTTATCATTATCATTGTTGGGAACATCGAATCTAGCCATATTATCCCTGTAAAATATCAAATCCTTGATGTAAATCATGGATAACCCAGTACCTATATAGAAATAATCGGAAAAATAATATTTCATCAAAAAAGCTCCTCCATAAGACTTATATTTCATCCTGCCTTTAAATGTCGCAATCCCATAAAAATTAGATTCAAAATCTTTTTTAGCACAGGAAAAACTCAGTTCAATTGATAATTTTTTCGAATTGTAATGCTCCCAACTTATTGAAAAACTTTTGCTTCTTTTCGAAAAACCATTGTCAGTTATGTCAAAATCAAAATCAGCGGCTCCAGTATTTCCTTCATCTCCAATCTTTGCCCAATCCACTCCCGCCGAGAGACCAATATAAGACTGAGCCATCCCTGAACTGGCAATAATGGAAAGCACCAATGCAAAAAATAATTTTTTCATGGCCAAGCGTGTAGTAATTTGAAAAGGATTCGGCCAAGTTCATCAATTTTTCCGAAACTTCTTAATCCCTTTCACCACAATCGGCGGCAGCAGGTCATTGGCAAGGTTTACCATGTTATTGAATGCAGTCATTTTGGTGCTGTCCTGCCCCTTGCGGGCTGCGAAGGTAGTGGTAATGCGTTGGCGGTTGGCCTCGCTCACTTCGCTGTCCGGGCGACCATTGGTGTAGTAGTACAACGCCAGGGATTTCCGGCTCCGGTCTGGCGGGCAAGCGAGGGCATCTGGGTGGCCATGCCAAGAGAAGTCGGTAGTGGAGAAAATGGCCATCCGGTTAAAAAACGGTGCGATGCGGGTCACGCATTTGCTCATGTCTTTTTCCCAAAGCTCGAAGTGGCCTCCCCACGCTTCGTCCCAGTCTTCATTGAGGTAAACGAGCACGTTCACCCGGCGGTCGAGGCCCATCATTTTGTGTTTGTGGAAATCCACGTGCACTTTCAGGAAGCCACCAGACTTGATTTGGTGGCAGCCGCCGCCTTCGAAATAGGGATCCGGCACCAGCGTTTCCTCAATTCCCGTGAGGTTTTGGAGGAATTCCAGAAAAGGCTGCGAGTTGAGGAAGTGCATGAACTCACGGGTTAGTGGTCCGAATTTGTATTCGCCTTTGGAGGCGTGCTTCACTTCGTTAGGGTTGGCGTAAAAAACCTCATCCTTGCCGGGTTGTCCAAGTTCAGGGAACTCTGCGAGGACTTTTTTCAGGGCGTCTTTGTTGAAAAAATCATCGAACCAAGTGCTGGCAAATGGCTTGGCGTTGTTGTAGGCTTCCTGACGCTGCTCGCCGAGGGCAACGAGTTCGGGGAGCGATATATCTAAAAACTGCATGGGCAAAACGGATAAATGATGATTGAAACGAGGCGCAAAAGTATTTGATTTTTTCAGCAACTCGGTTGCGCTCGGCTTCACCTTCATTTTTACGAAGAAAACTACCTGAAGGTTTGGGCAGTTGAGGAGTAGTTGGCGTCTTACAACCAGCTTTTTTCAAATGAAAACCTAATCCCCCAGCCCAAGTGTGCCCGAAACTTCAAAAGCCCTTAATTTTGCAGCCGTAATTCTAAATTTTCCCAAAACATGAAGCATCTCGTTTTCATTTTCTCCTTGTTTCAAATACTGTTTTTCAGCGCAACTGGTAAGGCGCAAGGCCATAAAATTGACGTGACCATTGACGGTTATTCAGGTGAAAAGGTCTACCTCGGCTATCGCCGTGCGGACAAGGTTTACAGCAAAGACACGGTGGCCATCACCAACGGCAAGTATATTTTCGAGGGGCCGGATGATTTGGCACCGGGCATCTACCTCGTCCTCATGCCACCAGACAACAAGTTCTTCGAATTCGTGGTGACAAAAACAGAGCAAAATTTTTCTGTATCAACAAAGGCACCAGATTTTTACCAAAACCTTAAAGTCAAAGGCTCAAAAGACAACCAACTGTTGCTCGATTACCAGAAATTCATGTCCGACCAAGTGGCGGAATCAAAAAAAATTCAGGAAGCCATCACAGCCGAGACGGATGAAAAAAAGAAGGAGAAACTCAAAAAAGAATTGGAAGATATTTCGAAAACGGTGCGCGACCGCCAGAACAAATACATGAAGGATAACCCCGGCACTTACACTGCTAAGCTCATCGGGGCTTTCCAAGATCCCGAAGTCCCCGAAGCACCCAAGAAAGCAGATGGCAGCATCGACAGCAGTTTTCAGTTCCGTTATTACCGTTCACACTTCTGGGACGGCTTTGATTTTTCGGATGAAATTTTCGTAAACACACCATATCTGAAGGAAAAAACTGACCGATTTTTGGATAAAATGACTTTGCAATCGCCCGACAGCGTGGGTGCAGCAGCAGAGTGGTTGGTAGAAAAATCAAGGGCAAATACTGATGTGTTCAAATACCTTCTGCCGTACCTATTAAACAAATACTACACCCCCGAAATCATGGGGCTGGACGCCGTGTTCATCCGACTTTCTGACAAATACTACAAGTCGGGCATCGCCGATTGGGTGACACCGGAGAACCTCAAAAAAATCACCGACGATGCCTACATGAACAGCAATGTGCTCATAGGTAACCAAGCGCCTGATGTAAAAGTGCAGCGCTACGACCCTGTGCAGGACAAATTCACCAACGAACTCATCAGCCCCTACGACGTGCAAGCCGAATACACGGTCATTTTCCTTTGGAAACCCGGCTGTGGCCACTGCAAACACACCACTGAGGAACTGATTCCATTTTACGAAGAATGGAAAAACAAGGGTGTGGAAATTTTCTCCATTTCCTCCGCCAACCACACCGAACTGGAGAAGGCAGTGGAAGATATTCACAACGAAAAAATGCCATGGATTATCACGGCCGACCCATACACCAGGGCCCGTGCGTTGCAACTTTACTACGGCACATCACTGCCCAAGCTTTATCTGCTGGACAAGAACAAGAAAATCATCGCTAACCGGGTAGGTGTGAAGCAATTGCCGGAAATCATCGAAAACCACAAACGGGTGACGGGTGGCATAAACCGATAAGCAAATCCAATTATTGCTTAGAACAGCGCCTTCAAGTGTGTAACTTGGCGGCGCTGTTTTGTTTTAGAAACATTTTAAATGAAATCAAAAAAACCTCACAAACGGAAGCTTAAGCGTCCTGGAACCGCTCCCGGAACCTTGGAATTTATCGGTGAACGCCGACTGAACGAACCAGTTCTGATTCGGATACGATACAATCAGCAAGAACTGTTGGAAACCAAGCAACCCACAGGAAGCGACGCCTTGACAATCTCACCAGCATACACTACCTGGTTCGACCTGATGGGCCTGCACGATGTGAAAATCATTGAGCAGATAGGCCTACAGTTCAACATCCACCCATTGGTACTGGAAGACATCCTGCATACCCAACAGCGACCCAAGTTTGAGGAATACGGCAACGATGCCTTTGCAGTTGTGCAATCCCTCATCTACGATACGAACACCCATGAACTGGCCTCAGAACAAATCGCCATTTATTTTGGTGAAAACTTCATTATTACCTTTCAGGAAAATGAGGACGATACTTTCAAGGCCGTACGAGAGCGGCTCGAAGTGGCAAGCGGGCGCATCCGTTCCCGCAAATCGGATTACCTCGCCTACGCACTGATAGACAATATTGTTGATAATTATTTCGAAGTGCTAGACCGTTTCGAGGAGCGGATGGAGGAGCTGGAAATCGAAATCACCAACAACCCAACCCGGGAAATAAAGGAAAATATTTATCACCTAAAGTTCCAGATGCTGGCTATGCGCAAAGCAGTGATGCCGCTGCGAGATGCCGTCAACAAGTTCTCCCGCTGCGAAGGTGAGGCAGTGGACGAAGGCACTGGTCTTTACATCCGTGACCTTTACGACCACGTACTGCGCATCGCTGACATGACTGAAACTTATAGAGACATGCTCAATGGTCTCATTGAACTATACCACAGCGAGCTGAGCATCCGGATGAACAATGTAATGCAGGTGCTCACGGTCATTACCACGATTTTCGTGCCGCTGACTTTCATTGTGGGGGTGTATGGCATGAACTTCGACAACATACCGGAATTGCATCATAAATACAGCTATTTTTATCTTTGGGGTATCATGTTTGCCGTTGGCATCGCCCTGCTTTTTTATTTTAAAAAGAAAAAGTGGATATAGCGCTTAGCGTATTTTTCAAAAAAAACTACCCTGCCACCTGAGATGCTGGCTGAACACAGTTTATGGCTAGATACTTTTTCATCCTTCTGAAATATTTGGCGCTTGTCGCTTTGATTTATTTAAAGGTTCGTTCCACAATTTGGGAAGGCGACCTAAGCCTGCCGTTCCTTACGAGCAGCAAGCATTTTTTGAGCTTAACAAATATCCTGATAAATTTCCTCATCTTACTTCTGGGGCTCAACCTGCTTAAGATTGGTGCAGTGGGCCTTTATCGGAGACGCCAACATTTGCCACCAAACAAGCCGGACAACGTAATTGTAGGCATCCAAAACATTTACATTTTGCTCACCTCAGCGGTGGTTTTGATAACTGCGCTAAGTTTCTTCGGTATCGATATCAAAAGCCTTTTCACGGGTTTGACCATTGTTGCAGCAGCCATTTCCATCATTACTAAAGACTATATTGTAAACATAATTAGCGGCATTGCCATTAGCTTTTCCGACGAAATTTCTATCGATGACTATATCAAAATCGCAGAACATAAAGGCAAAGTCATAGATATTACCATTTCAAGGATCGCTTTGCTCAACGATGATGATGACACTATTTTTATTCCAAACAATACGGTTTACATCAGCAATATTATCAATTACACCAAGCGTGGCATCCGAAAAGTAAGCATCGAATTTGAGTTGAACCTCACCTTTCTCGACACCATCGAGGAACTGGAAGATAATTTGATAGAATGCCTTAGCGATTATCACAGCAATATTGAGGAAGGTTCTTTTATGCTAAAAATAGTGGAAATCAAAAAAGACAGTCTCGACCTGAAATTCCAATATACCCTTAAAAGCATCAACCGGGAACTGGAAAGGGAAATCCGCCGCAAAACTGTGCGACGGGTGGTGAACCACATTGGTAAGAAGTAAGCTTCACAGTTCGCAGTTAATTTGCCTTTGAATTTTGAATCTTCTCAAAAGATACAAAAAAGCCGATGACATGTGTCATCGGCTTTTTATTCATTTTAAACGGCATCGCAGTCACGAACTAAATGATGACAGACTGACTGCCACCTGTAAACTGCCTAAACTGCCAACTCAAATCAGCGCACATACATGTTGAACTCCACCCTGCGGTTGCGCTCACGCCCTTCTTCGCTGTTATTCGGGGCAATTGGCTTTGACTCGCCATATCCCTTGTAATTCATGCGGCTAACGTCCACCCCACGTGCCAGAAGGTATTGGTAGCAAGACGAAGCCCGTTCTTCTGATAGTATGCGGTTGGCACCAGCATCGCCGGTATCATCCGTGTGACCGTCCACGTTAAGGTTGTATCGTGGGTATTTTTTCATGATTTCAGCTACTTTCTCCAAAGAAGCATACGATTGTGCTTTCAAAGTAGCCTTGCCAGTTTCGAACTGAACATTTTTTGCTGCGAAAGCAAGCACCTCCTTATCCTCTCTCGAAATATCGGGGCAGCCCTCGTTGGTACCTTTTTCATCAGGACACTTGTCCAAGTGGTTAGGTGTATTGTCACCGTCATCATCGGGGCAACCGCTGGCACCCGGCGTTCCTGCCTCAGTTGGGCAAAGGTCGTTTTTGTCAGCGATGCCGTCACCGTCCGTATCAGGACAGCCTTTGGTAGAAGATGGACCACGTTGGTTCGGACAGAGGTCGTCTTTGTCTTCAATACCGTCGTTGTCGGCATCATAGATAGGGCAACCATGATTGCTGGCACTGCCTTTTTCTCTTGGGCAATTATCATCACGGTCAGGAGTACCATCTCCATCAGCATCTGGACAGCCTTTTGCTGAAGAAACACCAGCCAAAGTTGGACAGTTGTCATTGTCGTCAGATATACCGTCCTTGTCTGTATCAGGGCAGCCACTGAATATCGCCTCACCCGGTTTATCAGGACAACGGTCATCCTTGTCCTTGATGCCATCGTTGTCACTATCCGGGCAACCAAGCAATTGAATTGGGCCAGCCACGGTTGGGCATTCATCCCGACTGTCCACAAGACCATCACCATCCGTGTCAATATTGGCACTGTTGGTTGTCATTTGAGTTTGTTGCGGAGCAACAACTACCGGAGGCGTGGTTGCAGGTGTAGTAGCTGGCGTCGTAGGTTGTTGTGAAGGCATACTTGGCGGACAACCTTTCAAGGCAATGGTACCGGGCTGATCAGGGCATTGGTCAAGGTTATCGTTGATACCGTCACCATCACGGTCGCCGATGGCAGCGGGTGCTGGAGGTGTAACCGGTGCAGGGCTGTTCACAGGGCAACCCCGGTTTTCAGCTGGGCCTTTGATGGTTGGACAATCATCTTCGCCATTCGGCACACCATCATCATCAGAGTCAGGGCAACCGTTGGCGAGCATGGTACCAGCCTCATTTGGACAATAGTCTTGCAGGTCTGGAAGGCCGTCACCATCGGTATCCAACGGTCCATCTACCTTGGGCTGCGGCTTTAGTTTAAAATGCCAACCAATACCTAGTTGTAGGTTGTCCCGTTGGTCTTCAAAAGATTTACGATACTCCCCCTGAAGGGTAAAAAATGAACTTCCGCCTGCTCGTACATACAGACCAAGACCGACTGGAATTTGGGCATTGTTTTCCTCGAATTGTTCAAAAACCATCCCGATGCCCGCAAAAATATAAGGCCGCATGATGCTCTCCGGGCTGCCAATTTGGAACTGGCCAATGGCATCAAGGCTAAAGATGGTAGTCTTATCCTCACTACCGCCAAGACTAGCTAATCCGACTTTCAATGGCACACCCACGGCTAAATTTGGGTTGATATTGCGCAAATAAGCCAACTCAATACCGTTGGTAGGTTTAAACCCATCAATAGAATTGGGGGTGTTGTAATCAATGAAAAGGACTTTAGCGGAAATGCCGTTGAGTGGAGGGGCATCGTCCTGAGCGACGACGGACACCGTTTGGAGCAGGCACAGCACGACCGCCATGCTGAGAAGTAATTTCTTCATAATTTTAAATCTGATTTGGGAAGAAAGTGGCACAAACAAGCGGAGGGCAGGATTAGGTGGTTTGCCAAGTTTCTGAATATCAGTGGTTTACCTTCACACCTTACTTCGTTGTCGGCTCTTTCAAATACTTATTTTCTGAACTAGAACTGGGCCTGAGACCCTTTTTTTTCTTGGTACAAAATGTACGTAGAATTGCGATTGATGTTTCAACCGTATTACCTCAGATGCATTGAAATGCTTTGTTCTATGGTGGTGGGATAGATGAAATGACCAGCCAAAGTTAGGAAGCTTTGCTAAATTGAAAGCTCAGCATCGACTTTTTGCATCAATTTCACTGGTTTCAGGGATGGTGTGAACTGCGAGCTTAATAAAAAGTTTATTGGACCCAATACCTGTTAACTTTCTTATTTTCTAATCTGCTGTATCTCACTGTAAGGCAAAACAAATTCGGTGGCTCCAATGGCCCAAGGGCCAACTTCATAAGGCACATAAATAAAATAAATACCATCTTTCACCAGCCCAATGTTGTCAGCCAATTTGAATTCAAAAACATCGTCAAATTCAAAACCAGGCTCACCGTCAGCACCCGGTTCAAAAATATCTTTGCGTACAGAACGAAATTTTTTCTCAGCAATAACCTTGAGGCTGTCAAGATTGGTGACAAGTTGATCAAGGGAGATTTTTTTTGCAGTTGCTACCTCAAAAGTTGTAACAGCGGAGCTAGCATTCGGGTGAGCCCCGCCCATATAACTGTACCCATCAAGCTTTAAGGTCAGGTATTTGCCATCGTTCAGCAATACGGTATCCACTGTTTCTGCAATATAGTAGGCGGGGGCGTCGGGCATTTCCTTCACCTGCTCTTGATGCATGTTGAAAAAATTATTAATGGCCTCATCCAATGGCGGAAAATTGTCTGGCTCTTCGGACATACCCACCCATCCAGTCATGAATTCCTTAGCCCAATCGTCAACGGCTTGCCGCAATGAGTCTGGGCCATCCTTGAGGTTTGGATAACTGAACTTGACTTCTGCGCAATTAAAAATGAGGGTATCTGGATTGTCACAGTCTGGGCCGTTTTTCCGCTCAATCTTCAAAGTCTCAACCGTGAGTGGAGCCGGCGGGGGAGTTGGCTTCTCGTTTTTACAAGCTTGTAATAACACGCCCAAAAACAATACAACTATGACCAAAGGGTAAAGGTGATTTTTCATGCTTCTTAGATTGTCGAAAAAAATTTATCAAAGGTAAAAATCATTAGTTCATTAGTTTGATAGAATACGGATCGTAATTTGTAAACAAAACTATTACCTTTGATCACTAAAGGCGCTTTGGAACAATAGCACAGACATTTGCTTAATCAATCCCATCTTTAACGTCTTAAGCTCCGTTATTTTTTAAGGATGAAATACCTGCACTTGCTGAAAGTATTGGTGCTATTATGTTTTACATTACAAGCTGATGCCCAATATCTCGACACAATGATAGAAAAGCCTACCCCTCCTACAGCAGGAGAGGTAAATCTGGCGTCCAACAACCTCAATTTTGTGGAAGGGGCAAGTGCACCTTTTCGGTATGGCGACAAAATTTATTTTACAGCACCTGTTCCAAAAAAAAGCGGCAGCGGAAAAGTAAGCAGGCTTTATTCGGCAGTATTGGGAAGCCCGGCTACGCCACAGTTGATCAATCCTAAAGACGACGAAACGAATGCTGCCCAAGCCACTTTAAACATTGGGGGTGACCGGATTTACTATACAATCTTCAAAGATGCACCAGGCGGCAAACCTGCTCAAAGTGAAATTTGGTACCGTGACAAAGAATACGACGGCACTTGGGGGCATGTCGTTCCCTTGCCCAAATCCATCAACGAAATGGGCATCGTCAACAAGCAACCTACCTGCGGTTTTGATTTTACACTAAAAAAAGAAGTGCTCTACTTTGCATCCAATCGACCAGGGGGGAAAGGTGGCTTCGATATTTGGTACTGCCCTATCAACCGTGACGGCAGTTTTGGCAACCCGGTGAACGCAGATTTTAACACGCCTTTTGACGAAGTGACGCCATTTTTTTACACCCATGCCCAAATGGTTTTCTTCAGCTCAAACATGCCGGGCGGCGATGGGGGCTTCGACGTTTACAGAGCAGCAAAAAGTGAAAAAGGCACGTGGCTGTCGGGGGAGAGTCTAAGCGCCGTCAATACGGCATTTGACGAAACCTATTTCAGCTACCACCAGCCTAGCCAAAGCTCCTACTTCTGCTCTAACCGCCCCAATGAGCACTGCCAAAACAATTCAAATGGCTGTGCTGACTTATTTATTTTCAAAGGCAAACTAAATGGCAACCTAGTCGTGACGACCATGAGCGAGATGGATAGTGCGACACTTTACGGCTGCAACGTCGAACTGGAAGATTTTGAGACTGGTAAAATTGAAATAACTATCCTCCAGTCCGAAGACAATGTGATGGAACTGCCAATTTTGCCGAGCAAAAAATACCGCCTTATCGTCAGCCGTAAAGGTTATTATCCCGTTTTCCTCCAACTGGAATCCATGTTCACGGATTTTGCGCACCCCATCAGGAAGACGGTGTACTTGAAGCCAATGAAATAATTTTTTGCACAAACACTCTGTCTATTCCAGTCCAAGTCTGTCCGTCCATCCGCTTTCCGGCCTACTTCATCCATTCTTCTTTCCAAGTTTTTTTAAAAAACTACTTTTGCGAACCCCCATCAATCGTAAATCGTAATTCACCCAACCGTAAATCTGAATGACCTACGACAATTTCACCATCAAGGCGCAAGATTGCATACTAAAAGCCCAACAGATAGCTGCCGCCAATAGCCAGCAAAACGTGGACACTGCACACCTGTTGAGGGGCATCCTCGAAACGGATGAGCATGTTGCCACTTTTTTGTTTGAAAAATGCGGCATTGATATGAGCGTACTGAAAAGGCAGCTCGAAACCCTCATCCAACTCACCCCAAAAGTCAGCGGCACGGAAAAGCAATTCCTGACTCCAGAAGCAAATAAAGCGCTAGCCCGTGCAAAAAAGATGCTCACCGAGTTTGGCGACGAATACATCAGCATTGAGTTGATATTGATGGGCATATTGCAAGGTGACGATAAGGCAGGGAAGCTCCTCAAAATGCTCGGAGCCGACGATGACAATCTGCGTGCTGCAATTACTGAGTTGCGAAAAGGAGAAAAAGTGACCGACCAGAGCAGCGACGAACAGTTCAACGCCCTAAGCAAATTTGCCGTGAATCTGAACGCCATGGCCGAAGAGGGCAAGCTAGACCCTATTGTTGGACGAGACGACGAAATACGCCGGGTGCTCCACATCCTTTCCCGAAGGAAAAAGAACAACCCCATTTTGGTTGGCGACGCGGGAGTGGGCAAGACGGCCATCGTGGAAGGTATCGCTTGGCGAATTGTGAAGCAAGACGTGCCAGATAATTTGCGGAGCAAAAAAATCTACACTCTCGAAATTTCTTCGCTCATCGCTGGCGCAAAATACAAAGGCGAGTTTGAGGAACGCCTCAAAGCCGTCATCAAGCAAGTACAAAATTCTGCTGGCGAAATCATCCTTTTCATTGATGAAATCCACACCCTTGTGGGGGCTGGCGGCGGCAACGGAGCGATGGATGCCGCCAATATCCTCAAGCCTACACTTGCACGGGGCGAACTGCATACCATAGGTGCCACCACTAGCGACGAATACCAGAAGCATTTTGAAAAAGACCAGGCCCTTGTCCGTCGGTTCCAGAAAGTTCTGATTGAGGAGCCTAGCGTGGAGGATACGATTTCCATCCTTCGGGGCGTGCAGGAAAAATATGAAGTTTATCACAAGATCGACATCAGCGACGAGGCACTCGTAGCCGCCGCTGAGCTTTCTCACCGCTATGTAGCCGACCGTCAACTACCCGATAAAGCCATTGACCTCATTGACGAAGCCGCCGCAAAACTCCGCCTTGAACTGGATTCCGTGCCAGAGGTGATTGACGAGTGGGATCGCAAAGTCCGTCAACTCGAAATCGAGAAAGAAGCCCTGAAACGGGAAAACGCAACGGTCAAAGTTCAGGCAATCACAGGGCTGATTGCCAATGCCAGAGAAAAGCGGGATAGTCTCCGTGCCGCTTGGAAGAACGAAAAAGAAATCGTGGACACCATGCAGTCCATCAAAAAAAAGGTGGAAGGACTGGAGCAGCAAGCCGAAAAACTAGAGCGTGCTGGCGACTTGGAAGCGGTGGCCAAAATCCGTTATGGTGACCTCCCAAACGAGCAAAAAGCATTGAAGCAGGCTGAAGCAAAGCTTGCCAAACTACCGGAAGAAGCCCGTTTCACCAATGACTCTGTCACTGCCGACGACATCGCCAATATTGTAGCTCGATGGACGGGCATTCCTGTGAGCCGCATGATGCAGAGTGAGCGGGATAAGCTGCTGCACTTGGAAGGCGAACTGCACAAGCGCCTTATCGGGCAAGAGCAGGCGGTGAAGGCTGTGAGCGATGCCGTCCGTCGCAGTCGGGCCGGTCTTCAGGACGAAAACCGGCCAATAGGTTCATTTATTTTCTTAGGACCCACGGGCGTTGGCAAGACAGAACTGGCCAAGGCACTGGCTGAAGTACTTTTCAACGATGAGCATGCCATCGTTCGGATAGACATGAGCGAGTATCAGGAAAAGCACACCGTAAGCCGCCTAGTGGGCGCCCCTCCGGGCTACGTTGGTTACGACGAGGGCGGACAACTCACAGAGGCTGTACGTCGCAGGCCCTACTCTATCATCTTGTTGGATGAAATCGAAAAGGCGCACCCCGATACTTTCAACATACTATTGCAAGTGCTCGACGAAGGCCGCCTCACCGACAACAAGGGCCGAACAGCAGATTTCAAGAACGCAATCGTCATCATGACAAGTAACATGGCCGCTGATAAAATCCTGGAAAATTTTGAGGATTTGGATGCCCTTGGCGAGAAGCACCGGGCGGAAATAATCGCTACGACAAAGCAGGAGGTGCTGGCAACTTTGAAGGAAAACCTGCGCCCTGAGTTCCTCAACCGCATTGACGAGGTCATCGTTTTCACGCCGTTGAACAAAGCCGAGATAAGGCAGGTTCTATTCTTCTTGCTCCGCAAAACGGAGAAACTGCTCCAACGGCAGGGCCTTGGCTTTGCGCTCACCGAAGCAGCGCTCAATGTGCTGGGCGATGCGGGCTACGACCCTCAATTCGGCGCAAGGCCCATGAAGCGAGCACTGCAAGATTTGTTGATTGACGAGTTGTCTAAGCATGTACTGGGCGGTGATTTTGCGGATGGCGATACGGTTTTCGTGGATGCAATTGGCGAGGAGTTGAAATTTGGGAAAGCAAAAGTGGCCGATGCAAAAGTAGTGGCAGAATGGATGGGAAACGACGCTAAGAATAAGCCTGCCGATAAAGCCGCTAATTCGCAAAAAACAAAAAAAGCAGGTGACCGGGAACAACACATCACAGCGCTTGAAAAGGCAACGAAAGAGGTAGAAGATGCTGTGAAAGCTGTCAAGGAATAAATTTCATCCATTTCAACTATAAAATTGCACGGTATGAGCTTAGTTTTTTCAACATGATTTGACAATAGTTGAAATTTGGACTGTATCAAAATTATCAAATAATTATTTTTAACAATAAAAATATTACCGCATATTTGTCGTACCTAATTTTGGGTATTATTAAAAATTAAATATTTTATCATGAAAACACAATTCATCAAAACAGTTTTAGTATTATTCATTTGTTCTGGGTTGGGGTATTCTATTTTTCAAAGTTGTTCAAAGTATCAAGTAGAAAATGATGCTGTAAACCCTAAAATTAAAGCTATCCCTCCAGTTAGTTCACTTGATGTGGAATGTGATACCCCATTAACCGTAAATTGCTCAAACCCTTGCCAATCTGGTTGTTCGACATTTAATGACTTATTTGGCACTGGCAGTACCCCAGGAGATAATGGTTCACTAGATGATATTATCAATTGTAGGCTTGGTGATGTAGCTGTAGAACCTTGCGATATTCCCTGCGGAAGTGAGGTTAAGATTCGATCTGGTGTTAGTACGATAGGATGGTTATACGAGTCTCCATGCACTTCACCATTTAATAATGCAGTTCCTTCAATCTGCAACGGTGGAATTACTGCCACAGAACAAGAGGATCTTATTGATGCGGCCGAAACTTTAGCAAACAACAATATCCCGGCTGGATGTGATTATGTGATAGCTAAGTACGACTTTTTCTGGGTACGTGTGACGGGAGAATGTCCAATCACATATTACGTTAAATTTTTCATTGGGGTAGAAATAACATATGTTCCTACAATTTGTGCTGGCTAAAATAACATACACGCATTGATTGATTCTTACTTTTTATTAAGAATTGTTTCATTCATTATTTCAATGATTCTTAAAGATGTCTCATCTCTATTGACACTACAAAACATTGGGTCAAGGTGTATTTATTAATAGCTATCAAGGTGAATGGCATTCAGCTAACTGTTGAGTGCCATTCGCATTAGTAAAATTATCTGAACAAATACAATCTCATATGATACTAAGATACCTATCGTCCCTTATCTATAAAAAAGAAATCTTCTCTTGAATCAAATTCACTTATAGTTGTTGAAAGTGTGCAAAATATTGGAACATCTGTTGAGCCTAATAGTAAACTAAGGAATACTCAAAGAACCAATTGGGAGTATGTCACCCGTTGTCAATTTTTAGAAAAAACCACTGACTAATCTTTTTAGTTCTTATTCTTTTCCTAATTTAGCTTTGAAAAGGTCAAATTGACCAAAAACTCAATTGATTATAAAATTTATAAATCATGCAAAGACAACTACTTATTTCATTTTTTTCTTTTGCATTGCTGTCATTCAAAGCCTCTGCGCAGTTTGTGATAGTAAATTCACCTGCCAACATTTCTGGTTCAAAAGATTATGGCTTACCTGATGCCTGGGGTGCCGACTTGTTAAGCGATGTATGGACTGCTGACGCTGTGTTAGTTGATGACGGAGTCGCTCCTACCAGTGATGGTTGCAGCGACCCAGTAAATGCCGCTGCGCTCAATGGGAAATTTGCCTTGATTGACAGAGGCTCATGTGAATTTGGGGACAAAGCATTACGTGCTCAGACTGCTGGAGCATTAGGGGTGGTAATAATGAACAATGCTGCTGGAGCAGGTGCCCCTGGAATGCTGGCTGGTACTTATGGTGCCCAAGTGACTATCCCAGTTGTTATGATATCATATGAAGATGGGCTAGAAATTAAAACTGCACTGCAAACAGGCACAGTTAATATGACGATTGGCAATGTGGTTTTTGCTCATAATCTTCACATTGCAAGCGATAGGGTAACCGTGCCATTTAATGGTACAATGCCTGTTTACGAGTCTGAAGCTTCAACAGATGTTTTCACACCAGCAGTTGAAGTACAAAACTTAGGAAGCGAAAATGCTACTGGTGTTACAGTAACTTGTGTAATTACATTTACTCCTGCTGGTGGTGGGGCCAGTGTAGAAGTTTACAATGAATCAGACCAGGCAACTGAAGCCATTGAAACAGACTCAGTAGAAGTTGTTGGTTTGCCAACCTTTGTACCAACGAATGGTGAAGGAACTTATAATATCGTTTATACTGCTAGCGCTGACATTGATGATGATATACTTGTAAACGATGACCAAGTAGTTGAATCGCAATTTAACCTAACAGACAATCTTTATAGTAAAGGAAGGTACGACGCTACAAACGATAGACCTTTAAAAACGGTAGCTTATACCACAGCAACTGCTCGTGACAATGAATACATTGCTCCTTTCGAAGTTCCAAAAGGACTTGGCTACAAATTAGATAGTCTTGTCTTTTATGCAGAATCTTCTGTTTCATTTGGTTCAAATACGAGCACACTAGAAGGATGGGTTTATGAATGGGACGATTTGAGCGGAGATTCAACCATTACTAACGACGAGATTACAATAGTAGGCTATGTACCAAGTGATTTCATTGTGGCAACAGATACATCTGCCACAAGCCAATGGTTTAAAGTGCCAATTATTGAGTGGGAAGATTTGGAGACAGAAGGATATGTAGTTCCAGGCGACAATAAAAGGTATTTGGTAGGATTGCGTTATACAAATAGCGATGCTGCGAACTACTACCGAGTAGGTTTTGATGATGTATATGACCAGACAGTCAACCTGAACTATGGACTTGCTTTGTATGACACACATCTTCCTTACATTGGCATCAGTGGCTGGGCCAACAATGCTCCTGATTTTGGCACCAGATTTCGGTTTACAGATTTTTGGGGTTCGTTGGCTACTGGGCTGATTCTTACACCATATGTTTCACCAAGTATTGAGGTAGCTCCAGCTAATGTAGCAGTTACACTTAGCCCGAACCCAGCTAGCAATAAATTGGTAGTGGAGTCAAAATTGAATGCTGCTACGAAAAGCGTAAGCTATGCAATTCGTGACAACAATGGCCGCTTGGTTTACAATAGCACAAAAGCACTGAATAGCGACTACGACAAAGCCAGCTTTGACGTATCCAAATTTGCTGCTGGTCAATACTTTATCGTGATTACAACCGACCAAGGTACCAAGGCAGAACGTTTCACGGTGCAGCATTAAATCGCATTTACCCCAAATTGCCCAAGAGCGCCTTTCGGACTAATTTCTGAGAGGCGCTTTTTCTTTTTATTCAATGTTGCTACCGTATTTTTAGTAGAAATGATATTTTTACCTCTTTCGGAATAAATTACTTTTAACAAAATTTGAATTAGTATGAAAAAAGCACTTACACTATTCGTGTTCATGGGGGCTATGTCGTCGGTTTTGATGGCTCAAATCCCCAACCCTTCTCCGATTCCTGTTGAATTTTCCGTACAATCAACAGGTGGCTTCAATAAAGTTTTTGATTACACATCTGCTGTGGATTGGTGTGACACTTTGACTCAGACCGTTTCTGCTCCTTTGGCATGGGCTTATGCACTGGATAGTCTAGGTATGCAAGGCGATTCTCTTCTTTGTGATTCAAATTTGATTTTCAATGATCTGACTGGCAAAATCGCTCTTATCCGCCGGGGCATTTGCAATTTCACCTTGAAGGCATGGAATGCACAGCAAGCAGGGGCAGTCGGAGTCATCATTGTTGATCATACCTATATTGCAGATGGTGGAGGATTAGTAAACATGGCTGCTGGTACCAATGCTACCCTAGTTCATATACCTACTATTTTCATCACAAGAGATGATGGTGACCAAATCCTGGCTAAGTTAGATTCGGGAGAACCTGTTACTGCAACCTTTACAGTACGGGCATTTGGAGGCCCTCGCACAGCTTACAGCTATCATACACCGCTTGCAGCCGTAAAACCTTTGTCTGACATTGGCGTGACCTTCCTCAACACAGATGCAGACAATACTATCCCGACGGTTACCATCAATGCTGAAATCACAGCACCTGGTGGCCAGACTACGACCCTCAGCCAATCACTCTTAAACGTGGCCCCACTTTCGGTCAACACTGTTACTTTCGATGATTCGTACACACCAACTGCGGTAGGTAATTACAACGTGAAGTTCACAAATTCCCTCACTCCCGATGAAATCGAGCAAGGCTTTGTCATCACTGATTATACCTTCGCATTGGATAACGGCGTAGTAGTTCCAAATACAAATGGAACAATTGAGCCGGATAGCGCCAACTTTGTGAATCTGTACAATTTTCAGTACGATATGGGTAACGTGTACCGCATTGGTGCATCACCTGTGGTTGCTACACACATGTCATTCATGATTAGCAATCCGGATGAGCTATATCAAGGTAACCCTGATGCAGACAGGTTTGATATCGTACTTTACAATGCTGACCCAGATGGCAATGGCAGTATCCCATATCCTGCAGGATTAACTTCTTACAATGGCTTGAATGAAAACGGTGGCCCACTGATTCCTCTGGCAACAACGGAATACATTCTTTCCCCAGACGATCAAGGGTTTGAATTCATTACTGTTGCATTTCCTAATCCAGTGACTTTGGCAGCCAACAAAATGTACTTGATCATGGTACAGTACAATGGAGGTGAAGCAGGTACAGGTATTCCGCCTAAATATGCTTTTGGTGGCAACGACCGCCCTGCAGGGGAAGTTGGAACTATGATTTTTACTGATAGCCTACACACAGATGGATGGGGCAACAATTATAATGGCTTTATTCGCCTGCATTTGGACGGCTTCGCTTCCAGTACTTCCACTGTACTTGATGAGTACAAGCTATCTGTTTCTCCAAACCCAGCATCCACCAGTGTAAACCTTCACTTGGCATTGGATAATACTGCGCCAGAAGTGCAGGTCAACATTCTTGATTTCACTGGCCGCCTTGTTAGCAGTCGCACTTTGGACAATGTTCAAAAAGGCCGTTACAACTTTGATGTTAGTAAATTGCCGAATGGCACTTACTTCATGTCGGTCAGCACGCCAGAAGGGTTTAGGTCAAAGAAGTTTCAGATACTCCGATAAAATTGGGTCTGAAAGGATTCCCGATCATAAAAAAAGAGCGGACGACATTGATGTCGTCCGCTCTTTTTTATAGCTAGGCATCCCCCTTAACGTACCACGCTCACCGTCATATTCGGGTCAAATTCTCCTTTGATTACAGGTGATTGACGGTTCATTGTATATGCACGCACATTTTCATCCACAAAATCAAATAGCTCCTGCACAGTCACAATTTTATTGCCGTTCTTATCGGCCTCGCCTTTCAGGCCCCGAATAAGGAAGTGACTGAAAACCCCCTGCCGTAAGCCACTGCTTTCCAAGGAAGTTTCCTCACCTTTTGATGACATGATGAGCGCCGTGCCAGGCTCTGCTTGCGCAAGAGTTTTATAGTAATCGTCCAATACGTTACGGATTGTCCCGCTTTTTTCAGCCATTGCTAACAAGCTGCCAGAGTGGCAAGCATCGGCAATGCAGAGCTTATACTTGGCTGGGCTGCTTTCCATGATTTTATTGATTTCCTCATGCTCTAGTTTGTTGTTGAAACCATCAAAATCGATGGGCAAAAATGAACCCGGCAAACCATGGCCAGAGAAGTAGACCATTACTAGATCCTCTTTCCCAGCCTTGCCAAAAATATCGGTCATTGCCGCCAAAATCTTGTCATGGGTGGCGTCTTCGTCAATCAGGATTTTGATTTGGTTATCGGCCAGCGCACCACCTTCTGGGCTTTTCAGAAAGGCATACATCCGGTATGCGTCATCATCCGTGTAGCGCAAAGTGGGCATGTGGTCATAAGCAGAAATACCAACTACCACGGCCCATACCTTCATCTGGCTAGCTTGCCGAATGGCAATATATGCTTCTGGATCGAGGGTAGCCGGAGCAGTTGCCTCAACGGGCTTGGGCTGTGAGGTGCCCATATAAGAGCCATCCTTCCAGAAACCAGCCACTTCTGTCCCATCCGCCAAAAAAAGTGAGCCTTGACCATTGAAACTGCCGAGCGCCCAATCACCTTTGTACCGCTCGCCATTAGAGTAGTAGATTATGCCTTCGCCATCTGGCATTGCATTTTCGAACTCACCCACATATTTTGCCACACCATCTTTGTAAATGTAAGTACCTCGGCCGTTTTGGCAGTCGCCTTCAATGCAGCCGACTTTCCCATGTTCAATTTTTGAGTTGCCAATGTATTCGCCCTCCCGCCACTCACCTGTAGTTTGGGTATTATCGGCATAGTAGAAAACACCAACCCCATCTTTCAGACCCGACTTGAAGCTTCCCTCGTAGCGATCACCATTTGTGTAGGTAAAAATGCCCTGCCCGTCAGGCTTACTATCCTTGAACTGACCCTCATACTTGCTTCCACCTGCATAGGCAAAAGTACCTTCACCGTTTTCACAGTTGCCAGCAAGGCAGCCTGTTTGTACCTCAGGTTCTTTTTCAGGGAAAAGATTGGCGATAGGTTGACCTTTGTCGTCAATGGGTAACCCCATTTTCCACTCACCTTCCCAAGTACGACCATCAGCTAGGGTCTTGATGCCATGCCCTTCCTGAAAACGGTGTGCCCACTCTCCCCGATAGACACTGCCATCCGTGTAGTAGCAGGTGCCTACGCCGTGGATTTCGTTGTCCTTGAACTGACCGATATACTTGGCGCCACTTGGATAGAGGTAGATGCCTGTCCCGTTTTTACAATCACCTGAAATACATTGGGCGGATAAGGCAGTTGCGAAGAAAAAAAACAGGGTGATGATGGCGGATTGCTTCATAATTGTGTGGTTGCTTGCCCATTTAGGGCTGAAATTGTTGAGTTGTTGATTGTTAAGGCGGTAAGGTTACGCTCAACCAGGATTAAGAACGATGGTTTTTGAGAAAAAGTTATGTGTTGGAAAGGAAAACCATTGGTGGCCACCTAAATTGTTGGACTTGACAAAGTACCTTTTGCTCCGCAATATGGCCATATTGCGGAGCAAAAATCAAAAATAATTTAATATTTAGCGTTTTTTGTGAACCTTTAAACCAGTTCGGAGACGCTCATCAGCGGCAATTCCACATAAAAAGTGGTGCCTTTGTCCATTTCAGTTTCAAAATAAATATCCCCTTTGAAGCCTTCAATAATGCTCTTGCAGATGGCAAGGCCAAGGCCCGTCCCTGAGTTTTTGGTAGAGAAATTAGGTGAAAAAACCTTCTCCTGAATCTCCGGTGGGATACCTGTTCCATTATCAACTACTTTGAGAATGGCATTGTTGTCTTGCTGGTAAAGCACCATTTTTATCTTACCCTTGCGATCTTCAGGAATGGCTTGGATGGCGTTTTTGAGCAAGTTGTTGATGACACGGGTCACATGGTTTCGGTCAGCGTAAACTTCAAAATCCACTTTCGGCAACTCAATGCTGATGTCCATGTCTGGACGTTCGTTTTTGAAAAGATGGTGTACGGAGGACGCCAAATCGTTCAAAGAAAACTGAATGTTTTCTGGCTGTGGCATTTTGGCGAAATTCGAGAACTCGGTTGCAATTTGTGCCAACGATTCAATTTGTTCCACCAGCGTACCGGATACACGTTTAAGCAATGGCTCAATACTTTTCGGGTCAGGATTCGACTGGTAGGCATGGAGTAAATACTGGATACTGAGCTTCATCGGCGTGAGTGGATTCTTGATCTCGTGGGCTACCTGCTTGGCCATTTCCCGCCAGGCACCATCACGCTCGGATTGCGCCAGCAACAGTGAACTTTCTTCAATTTTTTTCACTGCCCGGTTGTAAGCTTCCACCAAGTCACCGATTTCATCCTTGCGACGCCAAACAATGGGCTCATTGCCCCCAAGACGAAGACGTTGAAGGCTACTACCCAACTCGGTCAGCTTCTTCGTGATGCTGTTGGCGATGACAATGGCCAATCCTCCAGCAATTAACAGAAGGAACACGTACACGTTGAGAAGGGTACTCATGAAATCGGTTACCTCGCTCCGCAACTCCCGGTGCTGGGCGTAGTAGGGAATTCCCATGAAAGCGAGGGTGTTGCCTTCCATGTCCTTCAAGGGTAGGTACGCTGCCGTGTAGTACAGGTTTCCGATACTTTCGTCTTGGTCCCGCCGCTCATAACCGAGGTTGTGCAGGTACTGGAAGGCATAAGCGCCCATTTTATTGGAAACGAGGCCCCCTTTAAAAATATCCTCTTCAGAAGACGTAATCAAATTACCGTTCAGGTCGTATATGTTCACATCCAACCGGTGCACCTCTGACACCAGTGGAATTAGGGAAGAAAGGGAAAATGCGTCTAATTCTTCATCATCAGCCACGGTCAATTCATCATGCGGCTTGTCAAGCTTGATTTTGAATTTGTGTAAGGGCTCTTCAGATTTATGTTCCAACTCACTTTCCCGCTCCCGCTCCCGCAGGTTCTTGACTATTCCGCCTTCTTCCCGTTCCCGTTCAGCTTCTAGTTCCCGCTCTCGCTCACGTTCCAACTCTTCTTCCCGTTCCCTTTCTCTTTCGCGGTTGGCTAATTCTTTTCTTTTTTCACGCTCGCGTTCCATCTCAGCCTCACGCTCTTTCTCTTGACTGCTTTTGCCTAGTTTTTCATCGAGCCTTCTTTCACGTTCTCGCTCGCGTTCCCTTTCTCGTTCCCGCTCACGCTCGCTTTTCGAACCAGACTTAGACTCTTGGCGGTGCTCATGTTCCCACTCCCGCTGGCGCTCTTTGTGCCAAGCCTTGATTTCGTAGTTCACACTAGCCAAAGCGGCGGTCACTTTTCTATCGAGCCGACCCTTGTGGTAGCTATTTGAGGATTGCTGGAAGTACCAAACCGTGACGAATCCAATACCCAAGAACGAAAACAGAACCATGCTGATAACCCAAAACTGAAACTGGTTGCGCAGCGAAGGCTTCGTTGTCCGGAAAAAATTCAGTGGCCCAGGCAAGGCATTTGTGAAAAAATTAATGACACCAAACAGCAAAATTGCGATGGTGAGTAAGGTAAAAACGTAAGAAAACAGCGAGAGTGGCTTGATATAGCCTCCTGTCTCCCGCCCAATTTTAATGGCAATATTATTTGGAGCATGGTAAAGCAGTTCGGAACGAGTACTGCTGTGTTTTACTATCCGAATCTCGCCCACCGGGGGCAGTGAGTCTGTCAATTGCCTACTGTATGACCTGTTTCGGTCTTCTACCAAAGAATCATTCTGATAAATGCCGTAGTCGTAATTGTCGAGCTCGGTCAGGTGTTTGTATTTTTTGTCAAGCAACATCTCCGTGTAAACCTTGGATGGGGTGGAAAAGGAGCGTTTAAACATGACAAAAATGGTCAGCGGATGGCTCGTTTTAAGGTCTAGGCGCAGCAGATAGCCTGGATCCAGTGTCTTTTCGGACCGGAACCGCAGTATGGGGTTGCCCGTACCATCGGCCTGCGCAAACTCTGATTCAAGTGTGCCAAAGCTTTTGCTTTGTTCTGTAAAGGCCATTTCGCCATTGTCACGATCAAATCCGTAAATGGTGAATTTATAGTTGTGGAGCAGGTATTTATTGGTACCAAATTGGGCATCCATAATATCCCTAGCCTCCTCTTTTGGTATCAGTTCATCTTTGTAATAATTGGTAAGGAGGTTCCACATGTGTAGCGAGGAATCAGAGAGCAAAAGGTTGCCCATTTCGATAAGCCCCTCCTCAGCTTGCGTATCCTCGTAACTGGCAAGTGCCTTTGCGTATTCTTCCCGGCGTAGATAATCCTTGTCATTGTTGTACTTGTAGAGGAGCATTGCCGTGAGGCAAGAAAAAAGCATCAACCAACCGACCAGCCATTGTAAGGTGAGCGCACGTACCTCAATGAAGAATTCGAAAACGATGAGGTAGATGAGTGCAGCAGTAAGAAAATAAATAACTGGGAGCTTCAAGTCGCCGTATAGAACCACTGGGATAGAAGCAAGCAGAGAAACCGCCACGGCACCCAGCCTCCAGTTCTGCGTTAGTCCTACTTTGTAGATAGCCTGCATCATTCGGTGGCTGAACAGAAAGAATGCCAGCAACAGCAACACTACCCCAATCATCGCCAACACACTTTGCGAATTGAGGTTGAACACGTTTTCAAAGTCGAAAACAATGGAGGAGTCTAGGATGATAGACTTAAAAATGCTGCAAACCATGAGCATCGCTAGGTTTACACTAAAAAAATTGAGCGCTGTAAGGCTGAAGCGGACAGCCAGAGAGGGGTGCGTAAATTCTTTTACTTGAAATTCCCGATTGAAAAATACCATCATCCACACCAGTAGGATAATGTTGATCAGCAGCTCTCCCAATGAGTTTACGCCCTCAAGGATTGGATCGGTAAAAACTTTTGAAAAGGTCTGGAAGGTGGCAAAGTGCTGGGAAAAGCCAAATTGTATGGTTAGATAGCGAATCAAAATGACAGATGCCAGCACAAATGCAGCTCCAACCCAAGGCTTAAAACGCCTGACCAACAGCACGGCAAGGTCATTAATCAGTACGCCGATGAAGATAAACCCGAGCACGTAAATGAAAAAGACCAATTGCAGGTTCATCCGGTCCTTTGCTTGGCCAGTAGCACCGAGCCATGCCAATGGCACACCATCCATGCTTTTTATTACAAAGCGGTCTCCAGATTCTTTGAGGAAAACATCACTGGGTATCGGGAAGTCATCAGTGATGAATTCATTGGGTAAAAAATCGCTTTTCCTAGAAAACTCCCGCTTAATGGGAATCATGGCCAAAGCCGTCACCTCCTCACTCAGTCGTTGTTTTATGAGTTCAAAATAACCATTTGGCAGGCGAAGCAATCGGACTTTTTCAGGCTCACTGGACAACACCTCACCTTGTTCAGGAGAAAGATATGCTCGGTTGTTCAGCCAATAGACCAAAGAATCTTCGTAGTAAATCCGGACGTTGTATTGTTTCTTAGTAAGTTCGAGCAAATGGTTTAAATCAGCCTCTTGCTGCGGTGAAGGCAAGTATTCTACCCCTCGCAACTGCCTGAAAATAAAGCCTGTGTCAGATAAAAAGGAATAGACTTCAGATTCTTTCTTGTGCAAACTGCGCTCAATCCGATGCGCGTAAGTGTCCAAGTGGTCTTCTTTCGAAACACCAAAATCGAGCACGAGACCCAAGCCAAAAAACAAGATTATGGCAGCAATGGCGTAGTAAGTTCGCTTTTTCATGGTGTGTAAGTTGTAAAACGTACGATGAAGGTGAATACGTTTTCCTGTCTGTAAACCAAAAGAACGGTGAGGGCAGGCAGTATTACTCGTCGCTGAAACCAATGCAGCCGGGGCAAAGGTAATATCATTTTACATATTAAAAAATAAATTGCTGAAAATGCCGTGGGATAGGTAGCACTTGCAAATATTTGGCCGAAAACCACTACTTATACGGTTTAAGTTCCCTTATTTTTTATCAGGCTGAAAATGGTCTTGGTGGTTTTGAAAAAATGTTGGCCATTATTACAAAACCTAAGCCTTGTTCAATATTGCCTAGTTTTACACAAGGGCTCTACAACTTTACCTGACACCATTTTCCATTTTACCTAATACTTAGCTTAATTTCACCCCCAATACCTAAACCTTCAGAACTTTATTATTTCATCAAAAACTCAATTCAGGGACGACATGAAAAATCTTCCATTCTTTTTCCTAACCATTGTTATGCTTGCCGCTTGCACAAAAAAGCATGTACCTGCTGATACGACTACAACAACATCCACGGAAAACTTCAAGTGGACAACCGAAACGTTTGCCGATAAAAAAATTATCCGTTACCAAGTGCCAGGGTTTGATAAACTGAGCCTTCAGCAAAAAAAACTCGTTTACTACCTAACACAAGCTGGACTAAGTGGACGTGATATTGGCTACGATCAAAACTATCGCTACAATCTGCCCATTCGCCATGCGCTGGACAATATTGTAGCCAACTACAAAGGCGACAAAAACAGTAAAGACTGGCAGGGAATTTTACTTTATGCTAAACAAGTTTGGTTCTCAAACGGTATTCACCACCATTATTCTCATGACAAATTTCAGCCTACTTTTTCTCAAAGATATTTTGAAAATGCTTTGAAAGAGGTGGGAGGTAGCCTACCTCAAGAGGTGCTAACCGCCATGTTTGACCCCAAAATTGACCCAAAACGGGTGGATCAGCGGGACGGCGTGGACAACGTGCTTGCCTCTGCCGTGAACTTTCAAGGACCGAATGTAACCAAGGCTGATGTGGAAAAATTTTACGAAGCAAAAACCAAAAGCGAAGACCCAGAACCACTCGAATGGGGCCTAAACTCACGCCTTGAAAAAGGCCCGGACGGAAAGTTGAAAGAGAACGTCTGGAAATCGGGCGGCATATACGGCCCTGCTATTGACCAAATCATTTTTTGGTTAGAAAAAGCGGTTGGGGTCGCTGAAAACGAGCGGCAGAAAAATGCTCTCGTGATCTTGATTGATTATTTTAAAACAGGTGACTTGAAAAAATGGGCCGACTACAACATTGCTTGGGCAAAAGCGACGGAGGGCGATGTGGACTATATCCTTGGGTTCATCGAAAATTATCATGACCCAATGAGCATGCGGGGCAGCTACGAGGCCATAATCCAAATCAATGATTTTGAAGCCAGTGCCCGAATGAAAGTTTTGAGTGAAAATGCCCAGTGGTTTGAGGACAATTCACCACTGTTCCCTAACCATAAAAAGGAAAAAGTGACTGGCGTGACCTACAAAGTGGTGAACACTGCTGGTGAATCGGGCGACGCCTCCCCTTCCACTCCCATTGGCGTCAACCTACCAAACAACCCTTGGATACGCACGAAGTACGGCTCAAAATCAGTCAGCCTTGGTAATATCGAGAACGCCTACAACATGGCTGGCGGCCCCGGCTTGACCCATGAATTTGCCAATGACCAGGAAGAAATTGAGCGGGCCGAGAAATACGGCGAACTGGGTGGTAAACTGCACACTGCCATGCACGAAGTACTCGGACACGCTTCCGGCAAAATGGAGCCCGGGGTTGGTGCGCCAGCAACTACGATTCCTGGCTATTCATCCACACTGGAGGAAGCACGAGCTGACCTTTTTGGGCTGTACTATGCCATGGACCAAAAGTTGATTGACCTGGGCATCATGCCCTCGCTGGAGGTGGGCAAAGCGGAATATGACAACTACATCCGCAATGGCCTCATGCTACAACTACGACGCATCAAGCCTGGCAACAACATCGAAGAAGCGCACATGCGCAACCGCCAATTGGTAGCCGCATGGGTATTCGAAAAAGGTGCTAAAGACCATGTCATTGAGAAAATAACCCGTGATGGCAAGACTTATTTCGATATAAAGGATTACGAAAAGTTGCGTATGCTTTTCGGAGAATTGCTAAAGGAAATTCAGCGCATTGAATCACAAGGTGACGCCAAAGCTGGCAAGGCTTTGGTTGAAACTTATGGCGTAAAAGTGGATCAGGGACTGCTGAAAGAAGTACTGGCTCGTGCAGAAAAATTGAATATTCCTCCCTATGGAGGGTTCATTAATCCTCGTTTGGTGCCAACTACCAATAAAAATGGTGAAATCAAGGATGTCAAGTTGGAGTACCCTGATGATTTTACAGGACAAATGTTGGAGTACGCTAAAAATTATGGCTTTTTGAAATAAAAACTTCAGTTGCCTCGCAAATAAAAAAGCCGTCTGACGAATCAGGCGGCTTTTTTTATTGAGCAGTATTTTGCTTTTGTAAAAATTAGTTGCTCAATACCCTAAACTCAGTGCGGCGATTCACTGCATGTTCTTCTTCCGTGCATTCAACACCATCGGCACAACGGTTTTTCAATTGTGTCTCACCATAGCCTTTAGCTACCAAACGGCTGCGCTGGATACCTCGACCCACCAAATAGTTCACGACAGATTCGGCACGTGCTTGTGAAAGCGCCATGTTTGCATCGGAAGTGCCACGAGAGTCGGTGTGGGAGCTGATCTGAACACGAATATTCGGTTTGTCTTTCATCAACTTCACCAATTTCGAATCAATAAGGCTCCGAGCATCAGCAGTAAGGCGGGCACTACCCAATTCATAGTTGATAGGCAATACGTTTGTGTCAGTTAGTTTGCAATCAATCTCTTCCCAAACGGCAACACCACCTTTGTCCTTTACCAATTGGATGGTTTCCACGGCGTATTCAGCAGGAACTTCAGTTTTGATAACATCTTCGTCCTTTACAAGCTGGCGCTTAGTGATGGTCTTATACTCCGCAGGGATTTCGATAGTCTCGTAGCGAGCTTCTTTTGCCACAACTTGACGAGTGATTGTCATTGACTTGCCACCTTTTTTGACTTTGTTATATGTTGCATCGTTCTCAACCGTTTGGCTGTTCACGTTGCGAAACTCAGCGGGATGCTCAACATAGCAGAGCACCATGCAATCACGCGGGTCATCTGACTTACAGTTTTCAGCAGAAGATTGATATTCCCATCTTGCAACTTTCGGCTTAACTTCAATGGTTTCAGACTTTATACCCAATTTTGCAGGTATTATGGTGATTTCGTTGTAAGGGTCTTCAATCTGGTAAGTCTCTGTCTCAGTTTTATACTCAGCTGGGTAGGCCACATACTTCTTAGAGGCTGCTTTTACCATTACCCTTTCCTCAACAGTTTTGTATTCAGCAGGTACTTTTTTTAGCGTAGAATATGCTGGGCGAGCCAACATGCGCTTTTCAGAAGTTTCGTACTGCTCAGGAGTTACACAACGGATGTAGCATTTGCCTGGCACTGGGTTAGCAGGTAGCCCCTCTACCTGAGCTTGAATGGACGTCGCCAACAAAAATAGCGAGCAGAGTAAAATTAATGGCTTCTTCATACTAGTGATGATTTTAATTGAATTAATAAAAAGCTGATTTGTTGTAACTATTAAGAATTGACGATCCGATTGAGGAAGTAGATTCAATAGCTTTCGGGTAAGTAGTAAAAAGCTATTAAATGCTGCAAAATAGACATTCCCTCCAAGAACGAGGAATTATAGCGAATAAAAAAACATTATATTTTCACTTACTTAACCGAAGGCACGTTTAAGACTAAAGAAGTAGTTAGAAGTAACGCTATTTTTCATTTATTTAAAATTCATTTAATGATTTGATTGTCTTTCAAAGTTTCTTTACCACTAACAAACCGTCCCTTACCGGCAGCATAAGGTTTTGAACTCTATGGTCAGCATTTACCATTTTATTGAAGGCATCAATATTGGCTGTATCCACATCAGCGGATTTTGACACAACTTTTCCATCCCAAAGCACATTGTCAGCCACCATCAATCCGCCTTTGTTAAGCAATACTATCAAGGTTTTATAATAATACATGTAATCAAATTTTGCTGCATCGATAAATATAAAATCGAAGTGCAAACCCAATGAGGGGATGACTTCTTTTGCGTCACCGATATGTGCAATAATCTTATCTGCTAAGCCCGTTTTTTCAAAATACTTGCGGCTAATATGCGAGAGCTCTGGGTTGATTTCGATGGTATGCAGCTTGCCATCCTCTGGCAGTCCCTTAGCAATGCAGAGGCTTGCATAACCAGTAAAAGTGCCAACTTCCAAAGCTGTTTTAGGTCGAGAAAGTGAAACAAGCAAGGTAAGCAAGTGGCCTTGTACCTTTCCACTTATCATCTGAGGAGATAACGTACGGAGATGCGTCTCTCTTTCAAGTTCGTACAACTCAGGAAGTGGCCACGTAGTGTGTGCTTCACAGTAGGCGTTTATTTTTTGCTGTTGGTTCATCATAAAAATTGAGCCTTTAGGATATGCATTAAAAACAAAGGGCAAAGCACAGGAAAGTTTCCCATGTTTTGCCCTTTTTTAGTCAAAAACAGGTGTAGCATCAATTTACTTAAGCTATGCCTGATTGCATTGCCAACTTGAGCAGGTCAACCTGCTTTGATACTCCCAGTTTCTGTTGGATATGCTTTCGGTGGGTGTCCACAGTAAGCTTGCTGATACCGAGTTCATCTGCGATTTCTTTAGAAGTGTGCCCATTGACGATGAGCTTTAGCACTTCCTTCTCCCGTCCAGTCAGCTTGAAAATTTTCATCTGACTCTTCAACAATTGGTTTTCTTTTACCACTTTGGTCACAACTTCGTTTGTGTTGACCAATTTATCGGCAGCACCGATTGCTTGGTTTACTTCTTGAAAGACCTTGCGGTGGAAGGCTAATTGTGCAGAAAGCTCTTTGTTTTCCCTGCGCAACATGCTGATTTCTTTGGTCAATTGCTCTGTAGTTTTGGTTTGCTCTATCATGTTCTCTAGTTTGTTCTAATATTTTGAAATGGGTTGTAGGCGTTGTCCAAATTCAAGCTACTTATTCTGACATAACTTTTGTGATTTTGTTCAATTGTGTATCTTGCGCCGAGTTTCAAGAACCGATTAATTACGACATCCTACCCTATTCAGCAGCTGGGTATTTCCCATTTTTTTCATTTGCTGCTTAAGTTTGGTTGCAACGTTTCAGTTGTGTTGCCGCATTTCAATTGGTCTTCTTGGCAAGTTTCACCACACTATTCAGAACACCGGCACTATGTGTTTTTTGTTTAACATTTTAAAGCATTTCCCATGAACAAGCATCAACAAATCAAGGTATTTATTGCCGATGACCACCCTATCGTACTTCAGGGTGTGTCCTGTGTTCTTTCAAATCGTCCAGAGTTTCAGGTAGTTGGTACTGCCGCCTCCGGCGATGAGCTTTCAAAAAAAATGCTCCTCGCCAAGCCGAATGTACTTCTCCTTGACCTCAACATGCCGGGCAATGATTTCTACGAAAACATCAACTGGGTAAAGGCCAATGCCCCTTGGGTGAAAATCATTGCCTACACCTCTTACCACTCCGCCGATCTAGTTCGTTCACTGATACATGGTGGAGTAGCAGGCTATCTGCCCAAAACCGCAACTCCTGCAGAAATCTCAGATGCCATCACATGTGTGTTTTCAGGTGAAATTCACGTGACGATGGTTGCACATGCCAAAACGGATGCCACGCCAGTTACAGAACATGCTTCCTTGACTGATGATTTCCGTAAGCGGCTTGGCCTATCCCGCCGTGAGCAAGAAATCCTTGTACTCATAAGCCGGGGGCTCAGCAGCCAACGCATTGGACAAACGCTGTATATCAGCAAGCACACCGTGGAGACGCATCGCAAGAACATTCTCCGAAAATTAGATTTCAATTCCAGCACTGAACTCGTTAAGTTCGCTGTCCAGCAGAGGCTGGTTTAATCAAGATATTGGTCATTGAGCCATTGGTCATTTTAGTTCAAAACAAAAACGACCAATGGCTGATGGCCAATTTTTACTGTTTCAATACGTAGGCGTTCAACTGCTGACCTGCCAGTTTTTTCACCAAACCAAAGGCATCTGACTTGCCATCAAAACTGTTTACGTAAACAGCAAAAAGGCCACTTCTATCTTGTTTCACAATAGCAGAGTTTGTGTAACCCATTTTTGTGAGCAAGTCAAGGCGCCTAACGGCAAAATCATGATTGGCAAAAGTACCTGCCACAACTGTGAATGACTTGGTGTTGTACCCAGATGTACTCTTTTCGCTGACTGGAACAAATGCTGGATCTTCCTCTGCCACATCATCTTGTCCGCCTTTGCCAGCATCAGGTTCACCAGCAGTTGGGTCCTCAAATCGGTCCGTTGGAACTCCGCCGTTATTGTCAGCAATTGGAGCAGTTGACTTGGAAGCCAATTCCGGTTCACCCAGTTCCAATATTTTTACCTCCGTGCGCCGATTATATTGGTGCTCCCGCTCTGAACAGGCTACACCAGAAACACAACGGTTGCGAATTTGCGATTCACCGTAGCCACGTGGCACAAGGCGATTACCATCGATTCCTTTTGATTTCAAATATTTCAGCACACTGGCTGAACGCCGCTTCGACAAGTCAAGATTGTAGGCGGTACCGCCCCGTGAGTCGGTGTGTGAGGCTAACTCCAGCTTCATGCCTGGATAGCTTTTCAGCATAGCTACCACCTCGTTCAATTCAGGATAAGCATCAGGGCGCAGGGATGCATCATCAAAATTGAAGTAGATGTTGGGCAACTGAATGGTCATTCCAGCATACAAAGCGGGGCCTCCAATATAAAGTGTGAGCGGGATTCGATTACCCAAAGCACATGGAACCTCTCTTGTAGATACCACCGCAGGCGCTGAATTTGCACCATTGCGAACAGCATAAACTGTGAACGAGCGGTTGCAAGGAAGGCAATAGTCAAATTTTCCCTGCTGGTCGCTGTAAACAATGATGGCCTCTTTGCTGTCAACATCCACGATATGGATTTCGGCACCAGCTACCGCCAGTTGTGTGCTTTGCATCAGCAGTTCCCCGTCCAATGGTACGCAGTTCGAAGCCTTCCGCATTTTAATATCCAATTTGGAAATATCCGTCTCAGGCGTCACAACTACATACTCCGGCAGATAACCTTCTTTTTCAACCTTGATCACACTGCTGCCCCGACGGAGCGGCACTTTAGCCGTGCCATCCTTGCTGGTCAGGCCATTTTCTCCCATGTCACCGGAATTGACATCCAGCACAAAATTGTCAGGACCACCATCGCCGGGCAGAAGTTTTACCAAGTTTTCATCTCCGCCTGAAAGTGCTATTTCGTTGAAATTGATGGCACTGATTTTAACACCTTCCATCGGATTGCCATCTGCGTCTTTTATGACCAAGTCATCTAAGTTGCGATTAGCACTGGCAAACGGACTGAACGGCCCATCTACATGGAAACTGTAAATATCATCCCCCCCAAAACCACCGGAGCGGTCGGAGGAAAAGTAACCGTTGCGGTTTTCGCTATCAACGATAAACCCAAGGTCGTCAGCAGCAGAACTGAATGGCGCACCCAAATTTTCGGGGGTTGACCATTTTTGTGTTCCACCGTTTTGTATAGTATAAAAAAGGTCAAGATTGCCAAGTCCACCATGGCCGTCAGAAGAGAAATAAAGCGCTCCATCAGGGGCAATATATGGGAAGACCTCATTGCCTGGTGTATTGACAGTAGGGCCTAGGTTGACCATTTGCCCCCATGTTTCACCTACTTTTTTAATCATGTAAAGATCCATGCCGCCTTGGCCGCCGGGAACGTCGGAAGAGATGAACAACACATCTCCATTAGCGGAAATCGTTGGATGTTCAAAATTGTAAGCGACGTTGTTGAAAGACAGTTTTTCTACCTTACCCCACACATCCATGCTGTCCTTTTTTGCTGTATAAATTTGCATTTTGTACAACTTGTCAGGTGCAAGCTCAACTTGTTCGTTCCGGGTAAAAAAGATAGTGCTGGCTGTACGGTCAAAGGTCATTGGCCCCTCATGCACTTTTGTTATCAACTCGTTCGAAAACGGTTCAGGCTCTTTAAGAAATCCTTCTTCATCCCGTTGCGACCAGAACATGGACATGAGGTGGATGCCCCCAGCCCTTTTATCAGTAATGGTGCCGTACAGCAAACTCTCGGTACGGGTAGTTACAAAGACTATCCCGTCTTTGTAAAAAACGGGACTGTACTCCAACTCATCTGAGTTGACTCGGCGCTCGTTGCTGAGTAGGATTCGATCATCTCCAAGCGCTATTTGCCCGTACAGGTTTGAAGCTGTCAGTGCGATTATCAGGTAGGCTACTAGTGTGGTTATATTTTTCATAATGAAATTGGTAAAAACAATTCGTTACTTCTTTAAGCAAATCTTGCACCGGATTGGATACTAATTGTTAACAGAGCAGAAGTAATCGAATCAAGTGAACGCTTAATTCCTTGCAAATCAGCATTTGTAATACGCAATTTTGTCAGCGCCACTGGGGGTTTGGCAAGCATTGCCGTTTATTTTTTCTTGAAATACCGAGGGTTTTCAAGGTCTCCTTTATCGTCACGCAGGTCATAGCGGAGCAAAACTTCTACCGTGCCCGACTGGTACTGCTTGATTTTGGTCAACGAATAATCGTAGCCTAGCCCCACACCAAATTTTGGTGTCACCTGGAAAAATACCAAGCCATCCACACTCTCACTTTTGCTGCCTCCACCGGCACGATAGGTAACACCAGCTGTCAATTTTTCAATGTACCTGACGCTCAGGTTAGCATCAAAGCTCAGAGGAGCCTGGTCCACCCATTTCATCATGAAATTTGGCATCAAATCGATCTGCTCGGTCACCGGAATGGCTGCGCCCATATTGATATACCTATGGGGGGCTTGCTTTGCCGTAATTCTTGCGCCACTGTTCAAGCCCACATCATTTGGGTACAATTGTGGGGCAGAAATACCCAGATAAAATACGTCTTTGTAAGTAAAGTAAGCACCAACGCCCACATTTCCTACATATTTATCCTCAAACCTGTTCTCGTTCAAGGAAGGGTCAAATTGCGAAACAGTGACTACCTTATCATCCGCAAAATTGATCCCCAAATATTCCAACGTTGCTTGCATGCCAAGACGCAAATTAAGGTCTTGTGTCAGTTTGAGGTTGTAGGAATATGCTGCTGAACCGAACCATGCGTATGAAATACCAATGGCATATCTTGAAATGGTTCCTCCAACACCAGCACGCTGCCGCATTATAGGTGTTTGGAAACTGAGCACTTCCGAATAAGGCGCACCTTCAAAACCAATCCATTGACTGCGATGCAAGGCGGTGAAAGACGGAGTGTTTCGGCTACCCACTACCGCCGGGTTGTACAACTGCTGGTTGTACATAAAATTGGTATAGTGTGCTTCCTGCTGCGCCCAAAGACCCAGGCCAGCCAAGAGAAATATGATGGTAAAAAGATTTTTCATTGCTGTTGATTTCGGAATTGAGAATTTGAAAATCTGAGGTCTGAGGATAGGCAGGAAAATATCTCATCCCACCTATCCTCAAACCCGATAACCCATTTTATCGGTAAATCATGACAAAACCCTTCTGCGCAGGTGTGTCAGGGTCACGCTGGAAGATGAAGAAGTAAGTGCCATCTGGCAAATCTTTTCCATCGTACGTCCCGTGCCAGTCGTTTTTGTATGGTGCTGCCTCGTACACTTTATCGCCCCATTGGTTAAAAATGTATAAGGTGTTTAGTGGGTAGCCATCATTTTCTACGCATGAAATCACGAACTCGTCATTGTAGCCATCATCGTTTGGTGAAATGACTGTAGTAATTACACATTTCATCGGGTCAGGGCTTACCTCAAAAGTAACTTTGGCCGTACTGCAAAAATCTGGACATTCTGTATAACAGATTTGATAGATAATGAAGTCACTGCCCCAAAAACCTGCATTCGGCTTATAAGTGTATATGCTGTCCGTTTGATTTGCATTATGCGTTACGATGCCGCTAGTCGCATTTTGTAAAATAGTGATGGTAAATGGCTGGTTAGTTTCGTAAATATCCATCGCCAAGATGTTGAATTCCTGTGGTTGCCCAATAACACAGAGCACAATCTTATCATTTGCTTTGAGCGAATTTGGCAAATTAACAGTCGCAGTTGCCGTGTCAGTGCAGCCGTTTGCCGCTGCCACAACCGTATATTCGCCATCATTGGCATTGGACAAGGTCGTGTTTTGGGTAGTAGCAAAAAGCTGCCCATTTGGCTTGAACCATGAATAGTTGGCATTGGCAATTGAGCTTGCCTCTAAAGTTACAGTAGCTGTAGCACAATCGGCCATGGAGGAATTTGCCGTCAAGCCGTCGATACCGTCACTGATGCTCAAGGTAGTGCTTCCGTAGCCTAAGCAACCTTGGCTGGTAGCTGTTAGGAAAAATTCACCAGAATTGGCGGAGGTAACATTGTTCAGAACCAATGGATTAGCATTGCTAAGCACGGTGCCATTTCCGTTTGTCCATTCAATATTCAAAAGCCCACTACCTGTTGCAGTAAGTGAAACGGAGGAGGTGCCATCCACGCAATTCGTATCACCAATAACATCTATTGCAAATGCGGGTGCTGGTGTCACGGTAACGGTTACGGTAGCTGTGTCGGAATAACAGCCGTTCACGTAGGCCGCAAAGCTGTAGTCAAAATCACCTGTACCTATTGGGGATGCATCAATTTGATTGTTGTTTTGGCTGTTTGGCGGTACGCCGTTCCCAATCCAAATATAGTTTACTGGAGCATTGTACTGCGAGCCTACCAAAGTGACGGAACCACCTTCACAAACCGAGGTGCTGCTTGGTGTCAATGTTGGCGGTGCAGGTGCTGCCGTGAAGGTCAGTGGTGTACTTGCCGAACTGGTACAACCAATCGCAGAAGTCGCAACCACTGTATAGGTACCAGAATAAGCTGGCACGACATTTTGCAAAACCACACTGTTCGTGTTTACAGGAGGAAGTGGAATTGGCCCGCTCCACATCCAAGATACGGCACCTGTACCATTGTCCATCAAGGTGATATTACTTCCACCATCAACACACTGCGTTTCACCAGTTACCGTCAATGAAATGACTGGAGCAGCTTCTACAACTACCGACCACTCTGCCGTATCGGATACACAGCCATCAACGGTCACAAAATTGTAGTAGGTGTAACTCCCCGGCATCGTCGGTGTAGGCTTGATGTTCGGGTTATTGATGCTTTGGTTCAGCCCGCTTCCAGCAGCTGGCACTGCATACCATGAATACATCACGTTGTTTCCGCTATACAGATTTACGTTCGTAATCGTGACATCATTGCCAAGACAAAGGCTAGCGGTAGAACCAAACAAACTTGGAGGCGGTGGTCCGTTGCTAACCGTTACTTGCGTACATGCCGTTGCAGAACAGCCAAACAAAGTGGTTGCAGTTACACAGTAATTGCCAGAATCATTGACAGTGGGGTTCTGAATAGTCTGCGTTTGGCCTGCTGCCATCGTATTGTTTGGATAAGTCCAAGTCCAAACATCAACATTGGCTGTTGAGCTGTTTTGACCAGTAAGTACCAATGGGAGCCCGCTAGAAGTACATTGCACATCATTGGCGTCTATCGTCACTACAGGCACGGCACTCACGTTTAGTTCTGTGGTAAATTGAATATCACAATAGGCCGTAGAAACCACCACGGTATAAATGCCGCTTTGGTTTAGAGCTGCATCGGTTATCGTAAAAGTTGGGTCGTTGGAAACAACATCGCTACCAGTGGTCCAGATATAGGTAGCACCCGGCAATGCCCCTACCGAGAAGGTCACAGAACCACCTTCACAAACCAACCCTTGTGAAACAGTTGCTGGCGCAATCTGGTAGTCCAATACATTGATTGCAAAGGAGCAGACAGATGTATTGCCATTATTGTCCATAGCCTCGAAGCTCATAATCGTTGTGCCAATCGGGAACTGGCTACCAGAAGGCAAACCGGCTGTCTGATTCAACGAAGAAACACCGCAAGCATCTGTTGCCATGAGGGCAGCGTAATCAAGTTGAATATTATCACAGTCAATCTGTTGGATGCTAGTCAAAAAGCCATCCGGATCGTCGATAGTGGCACCATCTACGGTAACTGAAATGCCTGCTGGGCAATCAATTGTAGGTGGCAAGGTATCCAACACGGTAATATTCAGATTTTCCACCGTGATATTGCCATTGACGTCCATCGCAACGTATTTTACCACCTGGGTGCCTACGCCGAAGAAATCACCAGGCATGCCACCACTTGGGCCAAATGTGTCAATTCCACAGTTGTCAATTGGTGGGCTAGGTGGAATCCAGAATACGTTTGCTCCGCAATCAGTGGTGGTATACACCGTCAAGTCGGCAGGCATATTCGGGATGAACGGGAATTGGTTGTCAACCACTGTCACCGTGAATGTGCAGGTGGTCGTGTTGCCAGCGGCATCAGTAGCCTCGTAGCTCACAGTGTTTACACCTTCAGGGAAAACTGGGCCGATAGGCGTTGTTGGCCCAAAGCTTACCACTGAGCAGTTGTCGGTAGCAGTTGGTGTCACAAAATTGACCATAGCCGAACACTGGTTCAAATCAGTGTTCACTGGCGGCAAATTGCTTGGGCACGTGAGTGCTGGCGGCTGGGCATCACTAACGGTGACGGTGATTTCACAAGTAGAGACATTTCCAACATTGTCCACTGCGGTGTACGTCACGATTGTATTTCCAATCGGGAAAAAATCGCCGTTGCCCGGAGTTGTTTCCGTGAATGCAAGCAAGGAGCAATTGTCTTGGGCAGTTACTGCTGGGCCAAAAGCAACTACAGCGCCGCACATATCAGGGTCATTTACTCTTGAAATCGAGTTTCCATTGGTGCAGTTGTTGAACGTTGGCGGTTGGCTGTCAACCACTTTTAAAACATAGGTACAAGTGGAGGCATTGCCCGACATGTCCATTGCGGTAGCAACAATTGTATTTGTTCCAACAGGCACTAAATCGCCCACTGTGAAATTGTAGCTCAGGTCAAGGTTCGGGCAGTTGTCATTTGCCACTGGAACTACAGAACCGCTGAACAACAAGCCACATTGGTCGGTAGTATTGTTCATGGTAACAGTATCCGTTGGGCAGTTGGTGAAAATGGGCAGTTCCGTATCGTTCACTTGAACCGTTGTTGAACAGCTAACCGTGTCCCCCAAGGTACTGACGGCATAGAAAGTAACAGTGGTGAGACCACCGTCGTAAATTCCACTTGCATCGAGTCCAGTTCCATTGCCAACCGTCGCTCCGGTCGTTTCATAATAACTGCTTTGTATTGAAACAGCGGGCTGAGCATCAGCCGTCACGCCCGTAACGTTTGCAGTGCAAATACCAGGGTCGTTGTCCACGGTTTGGGCTGGAGAACAAGTAATCGCAAGCAAAACATCTTCCACGATGTTCACGTCAAATGAACAAGAACCGACATTGCCGGCATTGTCACCCGTAAAATATGTTACCGTAGTAGTTCCTACAGGGAAGGCAGTTCCACTGACATCTACCCCACTGCCATCTCCAGTCAGTGCCCCTGTCAAGGCATAGTAAAGTGTATCAGTGTTACAGTTGTCACTTAAAGAGAATAAGTAAATATCATTTACAATTGTGTCCAAAGTTCCTGCGGGAACCAGTACAGTGGTATCAGGCACACATTGCAAGGTTGGAGGTTCATTGTCAAATACGGACACTACGAAAGTGCAAGTGTCCATATTCCCCCCCGGATCTTCAACAATGCACACAACAGTTGAGTCACCTAATGGGAATTCCGTACCCGAAGGCGGAATACAGGTAATAGTTACGTTAGTGCAGTTGTCCACCACAGTTGGCGATGCCCAGGTAACGACCGCTGAACAGTTGCCCAAATCGGTCCCTTGTGAAATATCAGCTGGACAAGTGATGACAGGTGGAATGGTATCGTTCACAATCACCGTCGTGGTACAAGTAACCGTGTCGCCAATGACGCTAACTGCGTAAAATGTAATGGTCGAAGTCCCAGCGTTGTAGGTTCCACTTGCATCCAAGCCAGAATCACTGTTTACAGTGGCACCAGTAACGGTGAAGAAGGTATCTTGCACTAATGGCAGCGGCAACACACTTGCTGTTAAGCCAGTCACTGCTGCACTGCACATACCCGAGTCGACGTCAACAGTTTGGTCAGGCGAGCAGATAATAGTCAAAGTGCTATCCTCTTCAATCACTACATCTAATGAGCAAGAACCAATGTTGCCGACATTGTCAATGCCGAAATAAGTAACGGTAGTGGTACCAACCGGGAACGCAGTTCCGCTAGCATCATCTCCATCTCCTCCGCCTGAAGGTATTGCTCCAGAGAAATTGTAATACAAAGTATCAAGGCTGCAATTGTCGCTGAATGAGAACAGGTAGATGCTCTCTACTATCGTATCCACGGTGCCGAAAGGAACCAAGATGGAAGTATCTGGCAAGCATTGAAGCATTAATGGCTCATCGTCATACACTGACACGACGAATGTGCAAGTGTCCATATTTCCAGCCAAGTCCTCTGCGATGCAAACAACCGTTGAATCACCTACCGGGAATTCTGTACCCGATGGTGGGATACAGGTAATAGTGATGTTGCCAGAGCAATTGTCGACTGCCGTTGGCGCAGCCCAAGTAACTACCGCAGAGCAGTTGCCAGGGTCATTTGCCATCGAAATATCAGCCGGGCAAGTGATGGTTGGTGCTTCCGTATCGTTCACCGTAACGGTAGTTTGGCAACTAGCAACATTTCCATTTATATCGGTAGCAGTAAAGGTTACAGTCGTGGTGCCTAAAGGATACTCATCGCCAAGAGGCGCATCGTCCGTAATGTTTGATACACCACAATTGTCAGTGGCCGTGGCAACTAATGAAACAATTGCCGTGCAATTCCCCAAATCATTTCCAATGGTAACATCGGCGGGGCAACTGACAACTGGATCGGTATCATCCACGAAATTCACATTGAAATAGCAGGTGTCCTTTAAGCCAGCTTCATCTGTGGCTATCAACATTATTTCTGTAGTATCCGTAATGACCGTGCCAGCAATTGGCAATTGCGAGATAACTATATCCGCCGGATCCGAACAGTTGTCGGAGGCAGAAGCCATCGAAGTATAATCAAGGAGCATTGCTTCGCAATTGGCGTCAGCCATCAAAGCCTGGTCAGGCGGGCAAGTAATGCTAGGAGGAATGGTATCTGGCACTACTGAAATTATGGCATCATTGAAAGCGTAATCGCCTGGGCCTATGATGCCGCTCGTGTCAGTCAATTCAATATTGAAACCTGGCACGTTTGCGAAGAAAATCGTGTCCGGCAATTCATTTTCATCCAACACTTTGAAATGTAGGGTGAAAATGACGGTGCTGTCTGCCAAATCTTCGCCAGGGACACCATCCGCATCAAACCAAGAAAAGCGGAATTCACCAGTGGGGGCATTAGAATCATTGTAAAGTGCGGTAGGGTGGCCATTGGTATTCAGGCTATCTGTGTAGCCAGTATAATCCAATACAAGTTCATCCCAAATCAATGCAAACTGTGCACTGGTCATTTGAATGAAATTTTCAACCCGAACCGGCACATCCACCACCGTATCATTACAGACAATGGCAAAATCATCGGCAGTAAAAGTGAGTGCATTGGGATTGGCCATTGATGGGTCAACAGTCACAGTAAATGAACAGTTGGACGAATTACCAGCAGCATCTGTAGCTACGCAGTTCACGTTGGTGGTACCCACCAAAAAATTACTCCCTGATGCTGGGTTACAAACTGCAGCAGAGGAAGTGTTGTCACAATTGTCCGTAACCATTGGAGCAGCATAAACAACCGATGCTGATGGTTGTCCAGCACCAGCCGTTACCGTCACGTTAGCTGGGCATGTAATGGTAGGCGGCACAACATCGTCCAAAGTGACACTGCCTGAGTTGAGGACGATGCTGCCATTGGGAATGATACCTGAAGTGGAGGCAACCTCCATTGTAAAACCAGGCACACTGCCAAAATCAATGGAAGTGAAATTGTCGGTAACATAATCACCAACAATGGTAAAGCTTATAGTAAAAATGATTTGCGAGCCAGCAGGCGGACCAACCGGAGTGTAGCCAGGCGGCGGGTTGGCGTCAAACCAAGAAAAACGAAGTTCGCCATTGGTAGCGTTTACTGTATTGTAAAGCGCTGAGGCAGGCATGTTGTTGGACACGCTGTTGAATTGCACTACGTCAGGGTCCCATGTTACACCAAATTGGGCCGAAGTAATGTCAATGAAATTGCTCACTGAGATGTCGATATTGACAGTCCCATTATCGCAAACAACTACATCTTCTCCTGAAATTGTCAATTGTGCATCGGTCGTGGGCAGCCAGGCAAGAAAGGAGATAATCAGTAATGGTAAAAGTTTTTTCATGTCTTGCGGTTGAGGATGGTTTCTTTAATCGATTTTTGGATTGGGGCCAAATCTGAAACGCATCCCGAAGGCCCTTCCCCCACTTTTGGAGGAAGAACAATTTCGGGTTTTATAGTGGGCATACTGTCCTGTTCATTTCAAAAACAGAACAAAATAAAACAGGCAACTGACAGCTTTTTCCCTATCGGGAAAAAGTCCGTCAGTTGCGTTTACAAGGTAATTTTAATCAACTAAAATCATTTTCTTGACAGCTTGGAAATCAGCCGTCTTGAGTTGGTAGAAAAATACGCCAGTAGCAGGCAGGTCCTTGCGCTCAACCATGAACTGGTGGTAGCCTGCGGTAAAGTTGCCTTCTAGTACTTTCAGTGTCTTGCCAGCAGCATCGGTGATAGTCAACGATGCGTGGTCAGCAGTTGGCAGGTTGAACCCGATAGCTGTACGAGTGCTGAATGGGTTCGGACGGTTTTGGTGCAGGGCAAAATGACCTACTACCTGCTCGCCAGTAGCCGTGTAGCTTTCGAATACCAGATCCACGCCGATGACGTCGCCACTGGAAGTAGCCACCTCCTGCATCACCATTTCAGAAGTAGATGAAAGCAATTCGCTCAATACACCATTGCCTTTTGCTTTGAACTGCAAGGTGAAGAGGTTCTCTCCATTCTCCATTGTTACAGCATCAAGGTTGTACCAGCTTACAGCAAGTTTGCCTTCTGCCGTCATTGAAGTATTGAAAATGATGCTGGCAAGGGCATTGCCGGAGGCACCAACAAACTCCAACACAGATGGGTCAAAGTTGAACGTAGTTTGCATTGAATAGATACCAGCAAAACCATTCGATTTAAAGGCAACTGCAACATCTTGGCCTTCAGTCACTGCTGCGTCAGAAACTTGCAGTGTCAGGTTGTTGGCACGGTCACCTGTATCGCCGCCACTAAAGCCTGTTACACCATTTGCGAAAGGAGCAGTTACGTCTCCCGTTTTGATACCGTAGAAGTTAGCATCTGTGATATTCGAGGTAACGTTGGTATAAGACCTTGTTTCATCAAAGCCAAGTGCAAATGGGTCGGATGGCAATGCTGGCGTTGTAGGTACAAACCTCCAAGAAGTATTGCCAACTACTGGTGTGTTGTTGATGGCGATTTGCTGAATCAAAGCAGCATCGAATGCAGTAACTGCATCATTGGCGTTTGCGTCAGCAGCTATCTTTTGGTAAGGCGTCACTGGGCCTGTACAAGCACCAGGGAGTGGCAAACCAATAGAGTAGTAGTGGGTACAAAGGGCGTCCAAGGTCGATACACCATTGTTCCAGTTAATGTCCTTGTTTGGCTCAATGGTTATGTTGCTACCGGAAGGAACGTTGAAGCTGAACGCACCAGCTGCGTTGTTGATAGTACCGCTTACGCTGCCGAAGTAGTCAACATCGGCTAGGTGTACTGCACCATTTCCGCTGTTGGCATGTTGCATCAATGTACCCGAAATGGACACCAAAGTATTTGGATCAACGATGCTGATTGTACCTGACAAACCAAGTGAAGGTGTTACTCCACCAGGCGTGCCCACCTCAACTACATTTACGATGATTGGAGTAGAAGAACCAGAAGTTCCTACCAAGTTCACTCGAACGTTGAATGCCACTGTACCGGCAGGCAATGTCACAGGACCACCAATCCAGCTTACATCAATGTGTGTAGGGCCTGTGATTGGGAACAACATACCAGCCAATGCTGGATTAATTCCTTCAACTGCATTTACGGTTGCAACTGTACCAGCAGAAATATCAATATCAAGGTCAAAAGAAATGATATCGTTAAAGTTGGTCACTGTTACTGGCACAAGAACAGTAGTGCCAGTTGCACCTGCTGCATCGCCAGCATCGAACATTACACCACCCAGTACTGTCACCACTGCTGAACAGCTATTTGTGTTGCCAGATGGGTCAGTTACGGTAAGTGTTACGTTGTTGGCACCAATGTCAGCGATTGTGAAAGTATTTGGAGTCACCACCATGCTAGTGATGCTACAGTTGTCATAGCTACCATTGTTGATGCTGGCAGGTGTAACTATCGCAACACCAGAGTTATCCAACTGAACAGTTGCATTTTGGCAAATGGCCGTTGGGTTCTGGCTATCAGTAACTGTCAGGGTGATTGTGTGGTTGTTTACATTGCCACACTCATCAGTAACGGTGAAAGTGATGGTATAGGTACCTGGCGAATAGAAGCCAGAAGCATCGAAAGTACCGTTGCCTTTGCCATAATTTGCCAATGCATCGTTCGTGATGATTAGGTCATCATAATTGCTACAAGCATCGCTGATGAAGCTTGACAGGTTAAGGTCAACCATTGGGTTGCAAACACCGTTTTGTGCAAGCACATTCTTGGTGTTCGGATAGTTCACAACTGGGGCTGTGATATCCCTTGTTTCAACAACCTGAACTTGGTCGGCAGCAGTATTGCCGCAATCGTCAGACAGTTTCCAGAAGCGGGCCACACAGAATTTGCGCTCGCAACCGTCGATTGGCACTGGCATGCCTTGATCTGTATACAAGAAGTTGGAAACCACTGTGGTTGCCGCACCATTATGTCCATCGTTAGAATTTTGAACAAGTGCGAATACATCTCCAGCACTGACTGGAATGATAGCACGACCGTTTTGAGAAATTGGATCACCAAGCCCTGTTTCAACTAATGGCACAAAATTGATGAGGCCGTTGATGGCATAGCCAAATGGGTCATAAAATGGGCCACCACTATCTGCTGTATTGTAGTCCCAATCAAATACGATGAAGCCATTAGCCGGAATCACCAAATCGTAAGTGTAAGTAACTGCACCTGGTGGCAAGCCGTTGTTGTCACTTACCATGGTCACTGAAGTTGAAGTTGCCGAGATTGAACCACCGTTGGTGATTGAACCTGTCCAAGGTGCAAAATTGTAAGCACCACCCTCACTGTGTGCGATAAAATCTTTATACGCATGATAGTCCACAAAAGTAGCTTGTGGCGTATCACAGTTATCAGCTTCATTGGTTACATCACCAGAAAGAGAAAGGTCTTGTGGTTGAGTAACGTAACAAACGTTTAGTCCCCAACTAACCAAAGCGCCACCATCAAAGCTGGAATTGTCAGTGATGCGAAGCGTCCAAGTACCATTGACGAACTGGCCATCAAATCCCGACAGCGCACTGGTTGGTTGGAATGTTTGTCCCAAATTCAATTGACCACAGTTAAGCGCATTGAGAGCCTCATCATCTAAGTTGATGTTGATATCGTCAACATTGCCACAGCTGGTGAAATTGCCAATCGTGATTGGTGTTCCAATTGGGCTGATGAGTTCTACTTGCAAGTCACCTACCCATGTGTGCTCAATTTTGAGATTTGTGACATCTATGTCCATGATTTTACCATTGCTAGGAACGTTGATATTCAGAGAAGCAAGGTAAACACCTGAAGATAGCGGTGAAATGGCAAGCGGCAAACCAGCACTTGCAGCAAAATTGTTGCAGAATTGGTTAGCGACAGTGTAAGAACCTGGACAATCAAGCACTACATCAGCTGGTGCAGTGAACGTTGGAATTGTAGTATCCTCAACTGTGATGATTTGTACATCCGTACCAGTATTGCCAGATTGGTCAACAAATTTCCAAGTACGAGTGATTGTTTTTGCCTGTGCGCAAAGACCAGGTGTAACCACATCAGTGTAAGGAGGGTTGAAAGCCGTTGCGGAGCAATTATCAGTAGCAGTAGCCACACCAAGTGTGAAATTCACAGAAGGGTCAAGGCTTTGATCACATTCGATAGTTACATCAGCTGGTGCTGTAACGACTGGGTCTTCATTATCCTGAATGGTAACAGTCGTCGTGCAGATTGCTGAGTTTGTATGGCAATCTGTAATCCTTACTTTAATTGTATTCTGGCCGTTGTTGGCAAGGTTAGTACAATTGAAAGTAGCCGTTGGTGCCCAAGTAACGCCGTTGTCTTTTGAAATTTCACGATCCAAACCACATGATGGGAAAAACAAGCTGAAACAGTTGTCAGTGCTGCCCAAGCTTACTGAAGTAGCGGGAATCGTCACTTGACCGTTTGAACCCAATGCCACAGAAACACTGTTGCAAATTGCTACAGGTGCAATATTGTCATTGATTCTCAATTTCTGGTAGCAAAAAATGGAAGTTGCGTTAGTAGGGGCAGCATTCGGATTGTTGCTGGCATCCCTTGCCCAAATCCTGAATGAATGCAAAGTACCGCTAGCACCAACTGCCACATCATCACAATCATAGTTCAATGAGCTAGCAAACGAACCAAAGCCATTGTTTGGGTTTGGAGCATTGTTCGCTTTCTTAATCTGTATTTCAGCTACGCTGCAATTATCAGTGATGGCTGTGCCAAGCGCAGAAGCAGGCACATTTACATTTCCAAAGGCATCTAAGTAAACGTCAACAACACTAGTTGGGCAATTCAGCGTTGGAGCTGTATTGTCACTTACAGATACATTGGCAGTACAAGTTGCAGTGTTGCCATCCATGTCTGAGGCAGTCAAAGTAACTGTATTCGTAATAAATAGGTTGTTACAATTGAAGGTGTTTGGAGAAACACTCAGTGAAAGGCTACAGTTATCCGATGAGCCGTTGTTAACCATTGCTGGTGTAATAGAAGCATGACCGTTAGCATTCAAAACGACAGCTGTATTCTGACACATTGCCACTGGTGGCGTTACATCGTTAACGGTAACTTGAGCCGTACAGATATTTGAAATATTTTGAGGCGTAGCCGAATCAAGTACCCTCAAGTACACAAGCTCTGGCGGGTTGATACCAGTGGTTACATCGCTGCAATCAAATACAACGGATGGACCGTAAGGGCCCGCAAAAGCTTCACTGATTTCAAGCGTAAGGCCTGCCATTGAAGTACAGTTGTCATAGCTCATGTTGTTTACTTCAGAAGCCAAGACAGTACGCATCGTAATTGGTACACCTGCATTCAAGTCAACGCTGATATTTTTACACTGAGCCACAGGTGGCATCACGTCAGCAATAGTGATAGTTGCTGCGCAATATGGAGCTACGGAAATGTTACCAGCAGCATCTTTTACCCTGAAAAGGACTGCATGGTTACCGATTTGACCACAATTGAATGACCTAGAAGTCACCCATGTGGAACCACCATTGAAAGACATTTCATAGACAGTTACCCCACAGTTATCTGTGCTGCCATTGTCAAGGTCTTGTGCGTTTACCGTCACGGAACCATTGGCACCGAGGTTTGCCGTGATATTCATGCAATTTGCTACCGGTGGTGTATTCTCGATTACCGACAAAGTAAAATTCAAAGTCTGTATGTTGCCTGAACCGTCAGTTGCTTTGAATACGATGGTATAAACACCAGCGAGGAAAGTAGCATTTACATGCGCACCATTTTGAGGTACGTTAAGTGGATAAGGCGAACTTCCACTACTAGCTGAGGTCACTGTGAAAGTTTTCACAATCGAGCCAGCTGTTGTACAATTATCTGTAATAAATGAAGTGAGGTTAATGTTGACAGGAGCAGAACAATTCACAGCAGACACTGAGCTAACGGTAGGTGCTGCTCCAAACGAAGGAGGCGTTGTATCATTGACAGTCACTGTAAAGCTAACAGTTGTTGTGTTTACACCGTCAAAGGCAGTGTAAGTCACTGTCGTAACACCTTTATTAAATGTAAATGGTAAAGCCACGCCAGCAGGAGACTGTGCAGGTAGCGTTGTGGCACCCGTCATTTTAATGGTGTAAGTCAAGCCAGGAGGGAACATCAACGCACAGTTGTCCGATGCGATTGGGTGGTTCCCACCATTCCAAGTTGTTGATGCTTGACAAGAGCCATTAGCTGAAAGCACTTGGTTTGGCAATGATGAAGGATTGATAGTAGGTGCTTGGCTATCATTCACTATCACCGTAGTATTATGTACTTGATTTGGTGTACCGTGGCTATCGACCAGGGTAAAAGTGACGGTTGTAGTACCAACATTGTAGAGACCATTAGCACTATTGGAACCAGAACCAGGTGTAGTCGCCGACCGTGTCCAAGTCAGTGTGTAAGAACCTGGGCAGTTATCTGTCACTACGGGTGTCAATGAGTTGACCACCGCTGCGCAAGCAGAAGGGTCGGCTGGTACTGTGACATTCGCTGGCCAAGCCACCAAAGGTGGTGCATTGTCAACGATGTTCACGGTGAAAAGCACGGAGTTGCTTTGTCCGAATGGCCCTTCAATTGTTACGAATACCGGAACAACAAGTCCCTCATTCGTACAATCATAATTGGTCGGTGGAAAAGGAATAGTGGCGTTCACATCAAACCAAATCTCGATGGTTCCACCGGGGCAGTTTGGGCTGCTCACGTATGGAATGAACACATTGCTGTTAAGCGTTGTGATACCATTTGCGCCCAAATACAGGTCAACATCCGTACCACTCGGGGTAGCGATGTTGCACTGCGCTGAGGCAGTTTGGAAGGAGAAACAACACAGTAGTAGTGCTGCAACCACGACCTTCAAACGGGTTTTCAATTCATTTGGCAAGGGGTAAGCCCTGAAAACCTGTCCGTGGGACGATAAGCGGTTTCGAAATCCCGCCTGAGTGTTGAAATTTAGCATAGTAGTAGGCTTAGTTTAGTTAATTAAAATATTTGCCTTGGGGTCAGGAGCGAACCTGTCCACATTTTCAAATCCAAATTGTATGAAGCCAATTGGCGAACGGAAATACCATGTAAGCCAAAAAGGCCCGAGCTATTTGCTCGTGCTTTATTTTTAAAAATCGGGAAACAGTCAGAAATGTAGTTCGATACTAATTCGTCAAATAGTGGTGCGGGGAGACCGTCCAACAACTGGTAAGATGTGTATTCTTTGTAAATCGGCTTAAGGTATCGTTAGTTTCTATGTTCAAAGCATTTTGTAACGGATCGGGAAGCAACTTAATGAAGCAGCCCTTACTCAATGTTCACGGGAGTTCAGTCTATGACTTGAACTGGTAAATTTTCACGTTGCAAAAGTAAATAGGTAATTTTCATAAAACATCCCTATGTTTAGGTATTATTAAATTACTACCAAATAAAATTAGTAATAAAAAAATATTTTGCAATTAATTGAAATTCAGCCAATTAAAGAATTGCATTATTATAAAAAGACATTTTTTTGGAGTTTTTGTGGCGGTAAAACTAATTTGGAAGCTACCTATTTTGCCTGTTCCACCCACAAAACCCAGAATCTGTTCAAAACTATAGCTACCAAGTACAAGCTACCTAGTTACCTACTACGTTGAATTTTAAAAAAGGCTTACATTCACCACGATTTTTTTCATTTTTTTCACCAAAACACAAAACTCTATGGATTTCGGAAGCCCTGGCGAGGAATTGGCGCTGAAACAGTACATCATTGCCATGATTGTTCAAGAAGCTCAAGCTGATCAAGATTTCTCTATCCTTGAAAAAAAATACCTTGTTTATGCTGCCAAAACCCTTGGCCTCTCGGAAGCAGCCGTAGCAGCCATTCGACTCAACCCTACAGCTTTTGAAATCGCCCCGCCCCCTAATGAACAACAGCGTATGAACATCTTGTACTACCTGCTTTTCATGATGAAGGCCGACAAAAACATCAGCGTGCAGGAAGAGGTGATGTGCCACCACATAGGTTTCCGGCTTGGGTTTAGGAGGGAATTGATTTCAGACCTTATCAGTGTAATGCGGGAATGCCTCGACAAGGAGATTCCACCAAATGCCATGATAGAGCGAATCAAAGCTTACCTGAACTAATTTGATAGGCCGATAAAATTAAAAGCAGATGAAGCGCAGACCTTTCCTCAAAAAAACTGCCTTGGCTGGCTTTTACATACTCACCAGTGGTTCTTTTCGAACAAAAAAGAGCGACCTAGTCTTTGGTCAAAATGAAAAGAAATACTACCTAGACCAAAATTGGGTGAAAGCCTCTCCAACCAACCTACCTGTTAAGGATTGCCATGAAATGGTGCAAAATAATCAAGGTCAAATCCTATTGCTCACCAACGAGACCAAGAACAACCTTATCAGTTTTGACAAATCAGGGAAAGTGCTTGGCACCTATGCTCGCCACTTTCCTGGAGGACATGGCCTTACGATTGATGGAACAGGAAGAGACCAATCACTTTTTATAACTGATACCGAACTCCATCAAGTTTTCAGAACAGACCTGAACGGCAAAGTAATCCAAACCTGGGATTGCCCGATGGATACCGGACTTTACAAAGAAACTAGTGAGTTTGTACCAACAGAAACCACGGTGCTTTCCAATGGCGAGTTTTACGTAGCAGACGGATATGGCGGTCAGAATATTCTACATTACGGTGCCGACGGGCTGCTAAAAAACAGTTTTGGGGGTAGAGGCGAAGGTGACGAACACCTTGACAATGCCCACGGCATCTGCCTAGACACCCGAAGTGGCTACCCAACCCTGCTGGTCACTGACCGTACCCGGTGTTGTTTTAAGCGGTTCTCCTTGCAGGGAGCGTACCTTGAAAAAATTGAGCTTCCCGGTGCTTGCGTTTGCAGACCGGTAATAAAGGGTGATTACTTGTACGCTGCCGTTTTGCGTTCGCCTCACATGGGCACAGATAATACAGGTTTTGTTATCATTTTAAACAAGGAAAACAAAGTCGTCTCCGTCATAGGGGGTGCAGAAGCAGCTTATTATCCAGATGGAAACTTGCAACCGTTTTATCAAACTATCCAACTATTTCAACATCCGCATGACGTTTTGGTGGACGATGACGAAAACCTCTACGTTTGTCAATGGAATTCAGGGCAAGTTTATCCGTACAAGTTTACCCCGGTTTAGCCCTCCACTCAATCTAAGATGAAATTACACCCAATCTTATTTTTAATTTTTAGCCTAAGTAGCTCGACAGCTCAAACTTTGCAATTGGCGCCACCGCAGACGCCGCAGTCTAGAATTTTTGCTTCGCCCGGCCTTAAAATTGCTTTTGATTTCCGGCTTCAAGATGCCGAAATACGCTACACAACCGATGGTAGCGAGCCCACCGAAAACGATAAAATTTTCACTACACCAATAGCAATCAACGACCTAGTAGCCATAGTAAAAGCCAAATCATTCAAGCCAAGATTTTTACCTTCGGAAACTACAACTGTGCAAGTGTTGCCTTATCAAAGCTGTCAAATTGATAGCATCAACATGACCCCTACACCAAAAAAACACATGGCGAATGGTTGGAAAACTCTGACAGACAAGCGTTTAGGCGATTCGAATTTTAAGCAAAACTGGCTGGGGTTTGATTCCACAATCATTAACCTAGCGGTCGATTTTTCAAAAAAACAACGCTTGTCGCACATCGCAATTGGTTTTTTGCGGCAGCAAAAATCGTGGATATTCCTGCCCGCCGCTATCGAAGTCTATGATGCAAAAGGGAAGCTACTCACAAGTCAGCATTTTCCAGATGAGGCTAAAGAGCTACCCAATAGCGCAGAAATAATCAGTTTAGACTTATCTAAACACCGCTACAAATCACTGAAAATCAAGCTAATAGCACTCCCCACACTTCCTGAATGGCATTCGGGTGCAAGCAACAGTGGCTGGCTGTTTTTAGATGAGGTAATGGTATGGTAGCTTTGCAATTGAATTTTGAAGCCAGTTTTTAAAAAATATTCTGGTTCTTGCACTTCTAAAATCCTTCAATTAACTCTATGAAAGGACTAACCCGACGGGCAGCAACTGCTGTCATTTTTGTGTTGGTGATGATGGCTGGGCTGTTTGTAGGCCGGATGTCCTTCATTTTCCTCTTTGCAATCATTACCACTCTCTGCCTCTGGGAGTTCCTCAACATGGTGCTCCACCACAATACCCGGCGGGACTGGATCCGCATTTTCCTTGGGGTAGCTTTTGGCCTTACGCCTTTCGTTTTGGCATCTGTCATGCACATGGCCTTGGCCAGCAATGACCGTTTTGTCATTTTCACCTCCATCCTTTTTTTCCCGTTGCTGTTCCTTTCTTTCATTTACGAATTGTTCAGCGGATCGGAAAAGCCTTTCCAAAACGTAGCATTCATCGTATTGGGAATGGTGTACATCGGCGCCCCGTTTTCCTTGTTGAACTTTATTGCCTTCAATGAGGATGGCTTCAATGTCTGGCCCATTTTTGGCCTGCTTTTACTCACTTGGATGAACGATACAGGCGCGTACATCGTCGGTTCAAAATTTGGAAAAACGCCATTGCTCCCTCGTATTTCACCAAAAAAAACCTGGGAAGGCACACTTGGTGGTGTTGCTGTTACATTCCTAGTAGCGTATGTTTTTTGTACCTTGACTGGCGAACTGCAACTTTTCGATTGGATGATACTGGCGCTCATTGTTTCCGTTTTTGGCTCTATCGGCGACCTCATCGAGTCAATGCTAAAACGGAGTATTGGCTCAAAAGACTCTGGCACATTACTTCCAGGACACGGTGGCGTGTTGGACCGTTTCGATGCGTTCATTTTCCTGTTGCCCTTCGCCGCAGCGTATTTACTATCAATACGGTAAGCTTTTTATAAGTGCCATCGTGCTTGCTTAGAAACCACCAAAAACCTGAAAACATAAACCTCTATGCGTGAAACAACCTTCATCGAGCAGAACCAGAAAAAATGGCAGGAATTTGAGCACCTGCTGGAAGGTCAAGTATATGACCCAGAAAAGCTCAACGAACTCTTCGTTCAGGTAACGGACGACCTCTCGTATGCCCGAACCTTTTACCCCAACCGTTCAGTAAGGGTGTACCTCAATGGCCTTTCCCAAAAGATTTTCTTCAATATCTACAAAAACAAAAAATCAAGACGGAGTAACTTCATCGAGTTTTGGACGGAAGACCTGCCCCGGCTCATCTACGATGCCCGTTTTGACCTGCGCATTTCCCTTTTTATATTCTCCCTTGCCATGATAATCGGCATGTTATCCTGCTGGGCAGAACCGGATTTTCTGAAAACCATTCTGGGTGCGGACTACGTCCAAATGACCGAAGCCAACATCAAATCTGGCGATCCGATGGCTGTGTACAAAGAAGCCGGAGAGTTCAACATGTTCCTCGGCATCACGCTGAACAACATTCTGGTTGCCTTCAGAACCTTCATTTTAGGGATTATTTACGGCATCGGCACCATCGGCATGCTTATCTACAATGGAGTCATGCTCGGTGCATTTCAATTTTTTTTCATTGAAAAAGGGCTGTTCCGGGAGTCGTTTCTGGCAGTTTGGCTGCATGGCTCGTTCGAGATTTCCAGTATCGTCATCGCTGGAGCAGCGGGCCTGACGATGGGGCGGGGGCTGGTCTTCCCTGGCACATTTACCCGAGAGCGCTCCTTCCAACTAGCCGCCCGCAGGGGGCTCAGCCTGATGGTTGGCGTAGTCCCACTGTTCATTTTCGCTGGCTTCACCGAAAGTTACCTCACCCGACATACGGAGGCACCTGATTGGCTACGGGCGCTATTCATTTTTATTTGCTTCGCAATCGTCATTTTCTACTTCGCCATTTATCCCCGAAGCAAAGCCCGCAAGGGCCTCTTAAAAGAAGAAGACGTTCGCCTAACTCCAGATGTAGACCGCCGGGTGGACTTCACACCTGTGAAGAGCAGCGGGGAGCTTTTCACCGACTCCTTTATTTTTCTGCGAAAATGCCTGCGGCCAATCGGCCTGGCAGCCATGGTTGGTTCGGCAATTTTCTGCATCGGCGCATTCTTGCTAGCCGAAACCCAGACCTCCGAACTTTTCTTCTACGAGCAAGGCTGGTTTGGAATCATGCAGACCATACCAAGTTTTTTCAAAAACCCCGGCAATGCCTATCTTTTTCCATTTGCAGTGCTTGCCTTGAGCCTTGTTACCTTCATCACACAGTTGTTTCTGAAACGCTGGCGCAACCGCACTTCCAATGGTACGGATTTCGACGTGGAATTGCCAAAACCGAGGGTCAGCCACCTAATTTCCAGTTTTCTCCAAACCTCTGTCGTCGTTACTGTTTACAGCCTGATTTTCCTTTTGCCCGGCTGGGCGGCATTTTTCCTGAACTTGCTGCTTTTCCCTATTTTTTTCCTGCTCACGCAAGTCATCATTTTTGAAGGAGGCAATATTTTCAAAAGCATAGGTCGCACTGGTGACCTGATGATGACGCAGTTTGGGCAAATGATGGGCCTTTACGTTACGATGTTCATCACTGGACTGCTGTTTTTCCTCATTTTTGATTCGGGACTGCTCTGGTTTCTGCTGGACGTCATTGGAATGAATTTTTACCTGACAGATGCCAGTGCGAGGTCTTTCGATGCCGTTGCCATTACTGGTATTTCGATGTTCGTATTGTTGCTAATTTTTGGCCTCTGGACGGCCAGTAGCGGCTTGCAATATTTTTCCATTTTGGAAGCAAATGAAGCTTTTTTCTTGAAGAAAAGACTGGAGCTGATTGGAAAACGGGATCGCATCCGGGGACTGGACAGGGAGGCATGATTTACCAATTTGTTCAAAATAACCACCCCATATTTTACCTTACAAACTTGCATCTCAATTATGGTATTGGCAGCAATATTTTGGGATGTATGAAAGCGCAAAAATGCATGGCGGGCAGGCAACCCCATACCACCCGCCATGTATTGTCATCGAATCAGGTGGACATCCCCCTTCCTGAAAACATCTACCACCACCCCATCGCAATTGCGAACTTTCATGCGTAACCAATAAACTACCACCGTCGGGTTCATCTTTTTGCCACGTTCCAAGCCATTCCAACAACCGTCAATATTATCTGTCCGAAACAGCAGCGTTCCCCAGCGGTCGAAAATTTTCAGCTCGTAACTGATGATATCCGCATTGGGGTCAGCAAAACCTTTGTAGCAATCGTTGATGCCGTCATCGTTCGGGGAGAAGGAATTGGGCATGTAAATCAAACGAGCTTGCTTGAGCGGTTCCACTTGTACGTTGATATTGCCAGACATACTTTCACATTCATTCGTCACCGAATAAACATAGACTCCAGGTGTACTCACTTGCAGTTCTTCTGCTGTAGAAATCACGCCCGTGCTATCCGACCATTCCCAAGTCACTGGGATACTGCTCGACACCAGCGGTCGCAGCATCACGGTTTCCCCGCAGACCAACGTCTCGTCCTGTGCCTCCACCGAGATAGGCGGCACCGAATTAATGCTCACGTTTTGACCAAAAACACAACCATTGACATCCTGTAAAACCACTTCATAATCGCCTGGTGGCAACCCGTCAAAAAGCGTGTCTGCCTGAAACGTCGTTCCGTTCAACGAAAACTCATAAGGTCCCGTGACACCATTTATATTGCCTACAGCAATGTTCCCATCGAGGGCATTCCAACAAATTTGCGAAGCAGACAAATCATAGCTCACGGACGGCAACGCTGTCACGCTCACGAAGACCACGGAATCACAGCCTGTTTGGTTCTGGCCGACCCAAGTGTACTGCTCACCTGCCGAAAGTGTTTGGCCATTGAAAGTCAAAGTTTCTCCTTCGCAAACCTGTAGCGCCAACTGTGTCGTGTCACTTTGCGAAGCAAGTACCGTCACGGTCACTACCGAGTCGCAGCCGAACTGGTTCATCAGGGTAAAATCCTGCACGTCGCCAGGCAAAAGCGTCATGCCGCCGTATGTGACCGTGGTGCCAGGACAGGCGACGATTTGTTCGGTACTGGCATTCGTTGGTAGCGCTGCCACTGAAACTTCAATGGTATCCGTGCAGCCCCATTGGTTTATTTCATAAAAAACTTGGGATGACCCCGCCGCCACAAGCGTGCCATTGTAATCCAAGGAATCACCAGCACAAGCAAACCCATCAATGACCAAAGAACTAGTGGGCAGTGGATCAACCGTCACCGTCACCACCGAATCGCAGCCTAACCAATTGTCCAGGGTAACGTCTTGCGTTGCTCCAGCCAATATATCCGTACCGTTGTAGTTGGCCGTAGTACCTGGGCAGGCGGTAAGGGTTTCAGCACCTGTACTAGCCAAGACTTCAGCTACTTGCACCGTCACCACCGAATCGCAGCCCAACCAATTCATCAAGGTAAAATCCTGCGAAGTTCCTGCTGGAACTGCCGTTCCGTTGTAATCTGCCGATGAGCCAGTGCAGGCCGAAAGATTGACCGTAGAAGCACTCGTGGGGATGGCCGTCACGGTTACGTTCACCATCGAGTCGCAGCCCTGCGCACCTGGGAAAAGGAACAGGGTATCGGTGCCTGGCGATAACGGTGTTCCATTGTAATCTGCGAAGCTACCCGGGCAAGCAGTCAGCGCCAGGGATGAATTGGCGGCAGGGAGCGGATTAACTGTCACTGTCACGATAGAATCACAGCCTAGCCAGTTTACCAGCGTAACATCCGCCGAGGTGCCTGCGGCAATGTCGGTACCATTGTAGCTGATGCTAGTGCCGGGGCAAGCATCGAAAGTTTCTGAGCCTGAGCTGGTTGCTAATGCACTGACGAACACCGTCACAATGCTATCGCAGCCAAGCCAATTCATGGAGGTAAAATTTTGGCTAGTGCCTTCAGCAATGAAGTTTCCGTTGTAATTCGCCACTCCACCCGGACAGGCAGTAAGTTGGACTGTTTCCATCGAAGGAGTGCAGGTTTCGAACAGTAACCAATCGAACTGCTCCTCCACATCGCAGCCAGTGAGTGTGATGTCAGTACTCACCAACACTGCCTCCCAACCAGCCGGAAGATTCAGCGTATCAAGTATAAGCGTATAATCGTCGGAAAGTATGTCAACGAAATTGTAGCCAGTAGTAACGTTACTGGTCACTGTATCCAGATTAGCCCCCCCGTTGTTCAGGAAGATGTTGATACCGCTCACCAGCGTATCACCAGCGTCAATCACACCATTTCCGTTCACATCAAAATATACATCACCCACAATGTCGCCAAACCCTGGAAACAGGTCAAGATTCAGTGGTGCACTGGTGGAGGTACAGCCGTAGATGTCCGTCATTACCACGGAATATTCGCCACTTTGGTCAAAAATCGGATTTGCCATCGTACCATTTGGAGCAGGAATTGGGCTACCGTTCCAAAGCCATTGATAGCTGGCAATATCGGGGACTACGGGCAAACACATGGTGTCGGGCTGGCAGCGAGTGTGGCAGCCTGCCGGTACTAAGTCAATATCCGGGGCGTTGTGAATGTCAATTTCATTGCTCAACCCCTTACATCCGAACTGGTTGATTGCGGTAGCAAAATAAGTGCCTCCGGCAATGACCATGATATTCGTTCCGGTTTCACCAGTATTCCATTGATAATTATAGGTAGCATTCGGACTAGTCACACTCAAACTTGCACCGGTATTTTCACAAATAAAACCAGACGGTGAACTCGTTATAGCAACTGTTGGAGCAGGGTTCACCATCACTGTGAACGGCCCTTCTGTGGCTGTACAGTTTGTCATGTTATCGGTCACTGTCACCGTGAAGTTATGGGTGCCTACCGGCAAAAGATTGCCCTTGTCCTCACTGAACTCCAGCTCGTCCCCACCCTCTCCGTTTGACCACTGGTAACTGTTCGTGGTGCTGCCCTGTATCACAAGGAACACATCTTCCCCTTCACAAACTGAGTAGGTGTTTTCAAAAAAGGCCACAGGTTGCCCAAATTCATTGTACTCGACGGCTTTGATGATACCGTTTGGCTCACCAAACACATCCACCACAGCAGGTGGTGGAGCGTAGGTACAGCCCGTTGCATCAGTCAGCGTAACAGCATAAACTCCTGATGTAGAAACGATAATATTATTTGCAACCGAATTATCTGACCAAAGCCAACTGATGCCGCCTGCTGGCGAAGTGAGTGTGGTCGTTTCTCCTTCGCAAAGTGGGGACGGTGGCGATGTTGAGATTGTTCCCGACAACGTGTTTGGCGTAATCGTGATATTGTCAGTGTGAGTATTGTAACAGCCTTCAATGCTGAGCGCAGTGAGTTGCACCGTGTAGCTGCCTGGCACATCAAATTCGTGGAACGAGTTGTATTGCTCCGAGGTGTTTCCTTCTCCACTCGCAGGGTCACCAAAATTCCAGTAAACGCTGGCGACTCCGCTGCCCACTACCGCATCGAACGGCAAGGACGTATTCTCACAAGTTGCCGAAGGCAGCGCAAAACTCACAGACGGCGGCATGAAAACAGTCACAGGTTTTACAAAAGTGACCGTACAGCCACCAAATGCGGACGAAGTTATCGTCAGCTCAACGTTATAGATACCTGGCGAGGCAAAAGTGTGCATTGGGTTTTGTAGAGTGGTGGTATTTGCTCCGCCACTGCTTGGGTCGTCAAAATTCCATGACCAAGCGATGATGTCATAAGGAGAAAGGAAAACGCTAAGGTCTGTGAACTGAACTGGAGCACCAGGACATGCAGAGGAATAGGTAAAGTCAGCCTCTACCGGAATGAGCACGTCATGGTACGTACCCACTGCACAGGAAGTTCCCGGTGTAACACCATTCACCTCGCCAATCAACACGATGGTGTAGTATCCAACATTGGGGTAAGGATGTGGAGGAGGATTATCCAAGTTGCTGCCAGTTCCATCCCCAAATATCCAGGTGAAACTGCCCGGCACATAGTTCGTGGAGAGGTTGGTGAAACTCGGCGCATTGCAGTCGGGAGATGTGCCTGTTGAAAAATCCACCGTACCAGCAGGTGTGCAGCCAGGAACAGGCGGCCCGCCTCCTGAGCCACCAAAGCACTGCCCACCTATGCAGGTGCCGCCAATAGCCGCACAATCCACGAGCGCAAGAACGTTTGAAGCTGCCGTACAGCCAGCGGCGTTTGTTGCAATTACTTGATAATCACCAGGTTGGTTGGTGGAATATGTTGGTGAATTGGTGCCCACATTCACGCCGTTGCGTAACCACTGATAACTGTAAGCAGGGCTGCTCTCCGTGGCATGGATGACAGCCGCAGGGCCTCCAGAACAGAGGGCATAGTAGGCTGGTGTCGAAATAGAAATATTCGGGCCTGGCTGCTCGACAATCTGGAAAATCGTATCGCCTACACATCCGTTGACATCGGTGACCTCCACCTCGTAATTCCCTGCACCAAGCATTGGCGTGGGCAATGTTGAAATCTGTGTACCGCCTGCGTTATTCCAGACATAGCTGGCATAACCTACAGTCGTTTGAATCAAGGTTGTTTCGCCTTGGCAAAGGTTGGCGGGAGTCTGTGTCACAGGTTCCGGCAGGGGCAGCACCGTTACATTAAAGTTTTCGGTAGCTCCGCAAACGGACACACCCACGGTAACTGGCCCCACGGTATGCCACAGCACCTCAACTTGCTCCGAGCCAGCACCGTCAATTATAGTTCCAGCAGAAGCCGGGCTAATAACCCATTGATAATCAATATTTTCAAAAAATGGCACGGAATAAATGCCGGACTGTTCTTTGCAAACCTGCCCATCACCTGTGACCGTGAAAGGAGGAATTGGATTCACCGCAAGATTAGTTGGCGGTGAGGTGCAAGCCAGACCCGTCGTAGCTGTTTGCACTACCGAAACAGCATATGGCCCAGAGGCATTCCAAACAACATTGGCAGGGTTACCACTGAAATTGGCAATTGAACCGCCCGTGAAGGTCCAAGTAAAATCGGCCGTTGGCAAGCCAACAGCTTCGTAACTGTAGGTCAAACCTGAACAAATTTCATCCTCGCCGATGATGGCCGATGGGGCATTTGGTGGCGCTATCAGTTTTATGAAAATATTGTAATCATTATTGCAGAAACTACTGGCATTGGCCGCAGCAGCGTGTACGGTGTATGCACCTGCTGGGAAATTGAAGGGAATGTTGGCCGTGTTAGTTGGCGCTGGCGACGACCAAACGACTGTGCCCGAATTGTTGATTACCTGCCAATTGGCGGGGATGAGGTTGTTGTTGACGGTGTTACGGGTTTGGTAAGTGCCGCTGCTGTTGGCACAGACCTCGATAGGGCCGGTAGCGTAAAACCCTGGGACGATGCTCACGTTCAGAGTGTCCTTACCTGAGCAACCGAGGTAGCAGTTGTTGAATTCCACAATTACCCGCTGTGGGTTTCCTTGGTTGGCATTACCGAACCAGTTTACAGTGATTCGCTCGGTGCCTTGCCCATCGGTAATGTTACCACTACCAAGTACCGTCCAATTGATACTGGTGCCTTGGTAATTCGGGATGAAATATTCTTCAGTGCTACCTTCACAAACCTTGTCTGGCCCTTGAATTTGCACATTGTCGGAGACGATGGGAATCGGAACCACATTCGGCAATGTACAGACCGACCCTGCACAGCCTCCCACCGCTAGTGAGATGGTACCTTGCGGTCCGGCCAGCCATTCTACTGTGATAAAATTGTCAGTGGGCAAGCCACCGTCGAGAATATTGTAGCTGCCAGTAACCACCCAAGTGTAAGTGTCACAGTTTGCATCGGTGCTGTACGTGACCGTTTCACCCTCGCAAATGGTGCCCGTGCAATTGATTTCAGGCACATCAGCGGCGATAACATATACCTCAACGTAGCTGGTATCGGCGCAGTAGCATTCGTTTCTGGCAATAAGCGAGACCGTGTAGGTGCCAGGGGTATTGTAAGTCTGGCTCGGCTCAAACTGTGTCGTATTGTTCCCGTTGCCAAAGCCCCAAACATAGCTTGTGGCATTGGTGCTGTTATTTTGAAAATAAACCGTTTGCCCTTGGCAGATAGTAATAACACCATTCGCCGATGGTGGCAAAGAGCCAATCTGCGATTCAGGTTCTTCAAGGATTTCAACGCAGAGGGAGCTTTCACCTGTACAGGTGGCGGTTGAGTCTGGGCAAGCAACTATCATTGACGTAGAAGAAAAACAACCCGAAGCATCCATGATAGTTACCGAATATGTGCCACAACATACAGGGTCCAAATTATCAGAAGTACTTCCATTACTCCAAGAAAAAGTATAAGGCGGAAATCCGCCTACACCTTTGATTTCAATGGAACCATCGCAAGTAAGAAAGTTCGTTTGAGGATTAATATTCGTTGGATAGGCAGATACCCAGCAATCCTGCGAACTGTTAATTATGGTGGTAGTGCAAAAATCCGTTTGGCCAGTAGCATCTACAACTATGAAAACATAAGTACCTGGGGACGCAAAGGGAAGAACTGTGGGCATAGAAGTCAAGGTAAATGGGGCTTGCGCAACGCCATTCCATGTATAGGTCACTGTGAAAGGTGCCGTACCATCTATCTCATTAAAATAGATTTCCGAACCGGAATTGGGGGCGCCATTTATACTTTGTTGGCCACAAAAAAACTGGAAAGGGCCTGACTGAGTACCTCCTCCCCCCGCTACCACTTTCACTTGTCCTTGCCCCGGCGCACCCCAATCCACTGTCACCGTATTGCCGTTTGGGGTGAAGCTGGTTGCCCCCTGTACCGACCAAGTGACATTTGTGCCCGCAGGAATGCCCGTCACCTCATACTGTGCCGTTCCGAAGGCACAAATTTTTTCGCAAGTGGACTGGCTGCTGTCTTGTGGACAAGTGGCAATGGTGGGGACAATTGTTGGTGTAAGCCCATTGGTAATGGCTATGCTAATTTCAGTTGTATAGGTGAAAGTGCCACCATTTTGTGAAACTGCCACGACGTTTGCTGTCAAGGTGACAGAACCTGGCGCAGTAAGCTGAGGACAAAAATCGAGGGGATTCCCGCTTCCAACGGTTGTGCCAGAACTGGAACCCCAACTTATCACTTCAATGAATTGGCTTGGGTCGCTGAGCACAACCTCGTACACGCCGCATTCGCCAAGACACAATACTTGCGGCCCGATTATCGAAACGCCCTGATTGGGCTGTGCATAAAGGAAATTTTGAAAGGAAAAACAAAAGGCAATAATGGTAATGAGTAGTTGGTAGCGATGTTTCATCACAGGATAAATTTTGTGTGTAATCGGTTGAAAATAAGCAAATTACCCAGCTGAAGGCCAAGCGAAAAAGGTGTCGTTTTAGCAATTGGTAGGGTACGAAGTTAGTCCAATATTTCACTGGTCGCAATTCAAAATGCTGGTTTGAACGATTTTTGACAAATGGAAAGTTGAGTTATAGAAAACAAGGTATGGATATAGAAAAGCCCCACGCTGGGTTATTCTTCAATAAAGTGCTGTAAATCCGGAAACTGGCTGATAAATTTGGCAGCCTCATCTTTGGTCATCGCCCGACCACGAAGGAATGGCGTAACCGTGGCAGAAGTGTAGCCGTCATTGACCAAAGTTTGCCGCCAAGCTTCGGCAGCATCATAAGTTAAATAAAGCCCAGTTGAAAATTTCAATCCAGTTTGCCCGGCCCTTCGCTCCAAAATGCCTTCTGGGTACAATTCAAAAAGTTTTTGAAGCCCAACCCCATCCAATGATTCCCGTTCTGCACTGACAACGACTCTATAAACAAGATTGGTCATCCCTTTTTGAAAAAACTGCGCTTTGAAGGCGTCCTTTGGGAGCGCAGGGCGATACAACTCAAAAGGCAAAATGGCTGGATTTTCGACAAAAACCTCCGCTCGACGGTTAGTGGGGGTTTTGCCTTCGGCAATGGGGAAGTTGCTGCCAGCGAAGAGCACCGTCACCCGATCAGAATTGACACCTTCTTGTCGCAGCAGGTCGGTGGCTGTTTGCGAAGCAAATAAAAAAAAGCCGACGGGGTCATCCCATGACACGGAATGAAGTGCGACAGTGACCTTGAGCTTCGGATATTTTTTCAGCAATTGTGCCAGCAGGGCAAATTGGTTAACTGCCAATTCTTTGGGTGAGCCACCAGGTGCAGGCATTAGCATGACGGGCAATTCGAATGTGCTGATCTCATCGAAAAAACTATCTGGCGGGAGCGCCAAACGCTCACTTGGCTCCGGTGTATTTTTTCCTTTGCCTACTAAGCAGAATGCAGCCGGTGATGACTCACTCAATTGCCATTCACGGGGCTGATCGAACATCGCCACAAAAAGGTCACGACCACCCTCCCCATCGATACGATCGGAATCGAAAAAGCCACGGTCTCCGCCATGAGAAAGCAGAAAGTGGTCATCATTGGAGGCTGAATTGATAGGGGCAGCAAGGTTGGTGGGCGGCGACCACCGGCCGGACCAATCTAACCAAGTAGCTCGAAGTATGTCCAGCCCCCCCATGCTCCGAGCAGCGTCGTTTGTAGAAAAATATAGGGTTCTACCGTCTCTGGCAAGGAAAGGAGAGGTCTCGTCAAAGGCTGAATTGATGCCTGGACCGAGGTTCTGTGCTGCTGACCAAATATCGCCAGTCCGGGTACTGACGTAGAGGTCGAGGCCGCCCAGGCCGCCTGCTCGCCTACTAGCAAAAAGCAGTATGCTATCGTTAAAAAAGTATGGCTCGCAATCACCTGATTCAGGTCGCATGGGTCCGTTGAATGGTTCGAAGAAGATGGTACGGTCGAGGGGGTCTGCTCGAAAAGAATCGACGAGAATTTGGCCATTTCCAAGTGTCTTCCCTCGGAAGAAATAGAGGTCTGAGCCACTCACGTCAAAGCCTAGTGCAATTTCATGGTCAGCACCGTTGACAAAACGGCTCAGAGGCTGTGGCGCCGACCAGTCGCCTATTTTTACCTCTGCAAAATAGATGTCAGTAGCGGTAGCACTTCTACCATTGGCAGAAAAATAAAGCCGATCTTGTCCAGATGGGCTGGGAAGGGGTTTGAAATCGTCGGCATTGGAATTGATGTCTGCGAGTGGAATCACAGCGGCAAGTGGGTTCTGACGGCGGATCCGCAAGCCTACGGCACAACGTCTGAGCTCCGCTTTCACAGCAGGCCGCCAAGGGTGGTCAGCAGGAGTTCTCTTCAAAAAATCCTTGTAAAAATTGGCAGCTTTTTCAAAGTCGAGGCGGGCTTGATGCAGTTTTGCGAGGTACAGGTAATTGATTGGGGGCGGGTTCCCTCTCGCCTGAAACGCTGCAAAAAGTGCAGCCTCTGCTTCTGCAGGGTGATGCAGGTGGTAATGGCAAATGCCTAAATTTGTTCGGATATCTGCATCAGGAGGAAAATTTTCTTCAGCAGTTTGGTAGGCTTGAAGTGCTGGCTGGTATTGTTGGGCGGCAAGGTAATCATCGCCTATTTTTTTCCAAGTGTTGGCATCCTGCGCAAAGGCAGTTTGTGCCAAAAAAAGAAAAGAAAAAAGGGCGAAAAAACGGAGCATTTTACAGGTAGTTTCGGTTTGGGAAAAGCCATTTCGTGGCAAAAATGAGAAAAAACTGCATGGTTGTTTGACATTTCGACAGGGTTGCATGGTTATCACAGTGGGATTTAAAAAGTCGCCGTACTTTTCAGGCCATGAAAAGTAGTTCATCCGTATCATGGATTGCCTTGATTTTGTTCCTAGTAAGCGCAAAGATTGGATTTGGGCAGTCACCAGCATACCTACATTACAGCGTAAGCGATGGGCTGCCCAGTGCGCTTGTATATTGCACACTTCAGGATAAAAGTGGATACATGTGGTTTGGTACAGATAATGGATTATCGAGGTTTGATGGCACCAGGTTCAGAACTTATGACATGAAAGATGGCATTCCCGATAAAGAAGTTGTGGGATTGTTTGAAGACAGCAGCGGTAGGATGTGGATTTCTTGTTTTGGCAAACAGCCCTCTTTTATAAAAAATGGGAAGATATTTAATGTTAATAACGACTCATTATTGGCAAAAGTAAAAAGAGCGGGTGTATATTCCTTTTATGAGGACAAAAAAGGACGAATATGGTTGGCAAGTGGCAGGGATGAATACTATTGTTTGAGCAATACCGAATGTACAGAGTACAAATCAAGTTACACGATACACAATTTTGGAGAGTTCGGTCAAGAGTTGTATATTTTTAGCTTCTTTTTCATTGATAAATTCATTGATAAAAAAACACCTAAACAGTGTTTTATCACACCACCCCCTTTTTTACAGGTATCAAAAGAAGCAATTCAATATATGTTGGATGGGAAGAAAAACTCGCCTGCACAGGATGTAGAATTTTTCAGAAACAATCGTTCTGTGTCGATGGCAATAGGAGGAGACTATGTAATGTATGCCTACCTTGAGGGCTTGCTTTTGGTCAAATATGCTGATGGCAACTTTATAGAAGTAGGGCGCTTGCCTGGGGTACATTGCACATCGGTATTTTACGCTCAAAATGGGCAATTTTGGGCGAAGTTGATCGATGGTGGCGTCGTGAATTTCAACATAGAAATTGATGGTCTTTCTAAGCCTCATTATTACTTGTTGGATAAAAAAGTTTCAAGCGCTTATATAGACGAAAATAACAACGTATGGTTTTCAACTTTAAATGACGGGATATATATGTTGCCCACATCAGCAGTATTAAATTATAACAGCACAAGCGCTAATTTATTCTCTGACAATATCACGGCTATTTGTCAACTTAAGAATGGCGACTTAGTTATTGGCGATGACAATGGGAATGTTTATAAACGCCAAGGAAAAGCCTTCCAATTAATAAAGAAAAGTCCGCTTGATGGCACCAATAAGATCCGTCGAATTATAGCCACTTCTGACAACGGCTGGATGGCAGTGACCGACAAAGCATTTTACACAAATGACGACCGAAGTCTCCCGGTGACTAGGGCAATAGGTGCATTGAAATCATTGTGTATTTCTAATAACAATATTTGGATTGGCACCTCAAGCTTTCTTATAAAAACCAATATGTCATTATCCTCAACAGAATTTATTTTAAACGACAGGGTAATGACTGTGAATGGGGATCATGAGCAAAATTTATGGATAGGTGGCCTAACTGGGCTGTTCTCGGAAAAAGACAGTTTCCAGTATAATTGGGGAAATAAATTCCGCCCATTATCAAGCAGGATAATTGACATCCAGCATTCAAAGCCTAATATTATCTGGGTTGCCACACCGGATTATGGATTAATTAAAGCCAAAGTAGGCAAAGGAGAAATTCTGTCAATAGAAGTAATTAATGACAAACTAGCCTCACCTATTGAAAGCATTAAATCCATTTATCCTGAACATGATGGTGAGGTATGGCTTTCGACTAATAAAGGCGTATTTTTAGTAGATAAAGAAGGCAAAATAACCAATTATAATCAGACAAATGGAATAATTAGCAATGATGTGAATTCAACGTTGGTTGAACAGGATACACTTTGGGCTGCAACCGTATCTGGACTCTCCAAACTCCTGTTGAAACAGCAGGGTGAAACAGGTGACTTCCACACCCTTATTCCAAGTGTAAGCTATCTCATCGGCAATCAAAAACAGCAGCTTGACCTTTCAAATACTGGCTCTACCAATCCACGAATCAAGCTTCCTGTTGGAGCCACCATGCTAGAAGTTGATTTGGCGGCATTGCAATATCGTACCCGTGGAAACCTTCATTATGAATATTCCAGCTTGGAAGAATTACTCCCGCTCCATTTACTGACTTTTGAAAATATCATCAATTGTATCTTCAAGAACAAAGTCCAAAAGTCTGTTGTAGATGGCGCTTCGCAAAATTATGGCGCCAATCTTTCACCTAGAAAGCTTTTAGTGCAGGCAACTGCCATACTTCCTTACGGCACACGTAGCCTTCATCCTGCCCAAATCACCATTATTGTAACCCCATGTTGGTGGCAAACAATATGGTTCAGCCTCTCTCTCGTGATTTTGGCGAGTTATGGAATTTGGCGGGTAATAAAAGCCAGGTCAAACTACCTTAAGCTTCAAAGTACAGCTTCCGAACTCCAACTTCAAGCCATCAAATCGCAAATGAACCCTCATTTTGTAGGCAACAGCATCAATGCCATTCAGCAGTTTTTCTACCCTCCTGACCCTGTGAAAGCCAGCGAATACATTTCGATATTTTCAGACCTCCTACGCCGAACCATGACTTTCTCTGAAATCGATTTCATACCATTTCAAGAAGAAATACGCTATATGAAGGATTATCTCCAAATGGTGAAACTTCGTTTTGGGGAGCAGTTCAACTATGAAATCATAGGTGAGGATAAGATTGAACCCACCACTAAATTCCCCGCCATGCTCTTACAACCGATACTTGAAAATGCCACAATTCATGGGCTTTCGCCCGATCACCCATCCGAGTTGACAGTGTCTTTTGATGTGAGAGACGGCCATGTCTATTGCACACTGACCGACAATGGCGTTGGAATAAATGAGTCTTTGCGACGGAAAAGCCTAAGGCCAATCCAACGTCCGTCCAAGGGCCTCCAGTTGCTTGAGCAAAAAGCTCAGATGATAAACAAAATTCACCATGTAGACCTGAAATTAAGCACTACCGACCGACAACAAATTGACCCAAGTAGCACTGGGACGCAAATAATAATTTCCTTTTTGAAAAAAACTGAACCTTCAAATGAAAAATAATGAGCCTTCACTACCAAATGCCCTTTGCCTAACATTGCCAAATTAATTTATGAAAAAAATCAACACGTTCATTATTGAAGATGAGATTAGTGCAATCAATACTTTGAGGGGCATGCTATCTCAATATTTTCCGCAAATAAACATTATGGAAGAAGCTCGCTCTGTCAGTGATGCTTTATTCAAAATTCAACGCAGTCAACCTGACCTTGTTTTCCTCGACATCGAAATGCCACCTTTCGGCAATGGCTTCGATTTTCTTGAAAAATGCCCTAACCCGAACTTTGGGGTCATTTTCGTCACGGCCTATCCAAATTACGCCGTGAAAGCCATCAACCACGTACAACCATGGGGCTACCTCGTAAAACCTTACAGCATCGCAGAACTCTCCAAGGCCATCGAAAAGGCGACCGAAAAAATGAAAGAGGCACATCGAGCAAGTTTGGAAAAACCAGAAACACAGGGCCTATTGATTTCTGATGCCAGAAAAGGAAACATCGCCTTTAAAGCAGGTGATATTGTTTATTGCCAAGCGGATGGGGCAACTACTGATATTTTTTACTTAAAAGATGGAAAAACCTCAAGATTCAAAGCCTCCAAAACTTTGAAGGACATAGAAGAACAGCTGCCCAGCCAACTGTTTTGTCGCTGCCACCACAGTTATTTGGTCAATCTTGGCTTTATTGAACGCTATGCGCATACCGGCCGAAATGGCATTATTTACCTACAAACAGGAGCCAAAGTGGGAATTTCTGTAGGAAAAATGGAATCGTTTGAAACACAATTCAGCGAATTTTTGAGGCTTGATTCTTAGAATTCCATTCTTCCAGATGTCAGCAATTAACATTTTTGCACAGTTATTTGCTCAGATCGCAGGGTTGTTGCATACGGTTAGCCCCCTTTTGCGGTCGACTGTACTTTTGAAAATAATTCAACGCTTTTTCTACACGCTTAATTTAAAACGAAACAAAACATGCTCTAATCACGCTCTCGTACACGCCTCTTTTTTTGTAGTTTGCTCGGCGAAAAATACGCTCATTTTTCCCTCGCATTTCCAAAATCATTAAAAAACCAGCAAAGTCGACCAAAGACGATTACACAGTCAGGTCGGCTTTTTTGTTTATACCTGAATTAAATTACACCTGAAACCCTTTTGGGCTGCCCTGAACTTTCAGTGGCGGCCCTTTTAACAAATATTTATCGGGAACTGACTGCCGCAGCTTGACAGGTAGGCCTTAATTTTGGGCTGGAAAAGAACACAGCCTACGCTCACAACTAGGCCATTTCAAAAAAAATCTATCGATTATGAAAATCACAAACCTGTTTTTCCTGCTTGGGTTACTGCTTTTGGCATCCTGCAAAAAAGACGACACCAATCCCTCTGGCACTACGACCCTTCAGTACGACAACGGCAACGTTTCTGGCCCACAGCTTGATGCCGGCGAACATGAGCTGGCCGTACGTTTTCCTGCCAGTACATTGGCTGATTTAGTAGGAAAAAAGCTTACAGAAGTGCAAGTTTTTGTTGGAGAACTACCCCAATCCTGTATCGTAAAAATTTATAAGCAAGGTAACTCCTCCACACCTGGAGCCCAAATTTTGCAAAGTGATGTGCTAAATTCGATTGAATTCCCGAAATGGAACAATTTCAAAATAACGCCGGGCATAGAAATAACGGGCGAAGACCTCTGGGTCAGCGTTTATATTGAACTTGCCGGAAAGCAACAGTCCATTGGTTGTGATTCTGGTCCACGCAAGACCAACGGCGACTGGCTTTTCTCCGGCTCTGACCATGCCTGGAAAACCTACCAAGAGCGGACTGGTGAAAGTATCAACTGGAATATTCGGGCAGTGGTGGAATAAAAAGGTGGCAGAAGTTTTTTATCCCTTCACTATGCCTCCAATTGACACTTTGGCATTTTCCAATTGTGCAAGATGATTATGTCTTAAATTGCAATTCATTAATCATCTTGAGCCTTGCTCATCACAAAACCGTCTCGCTATGTCTTCAATTTTCCACACTAACTTTTCTCGACTTGCCTTTTTAGTTACCTTCCTTTACCTATTACCAACATTTTCTGATGCCCAAATCTGGACGAGGATCTACTGGTACAGCAGTGGTACAAAACCAGACGATGGCAAAAGCATCGTTGAAGCTGAAAATGGTAGCTTAATCGTGGCTGGCGGTTATCTGGGCCATTTGGTCAAACTTGACAAAAAAGGCGACATTCTGTGGAGAAAATCTTTCAATGAAATCGAGCAGGCTACTGACTTGACACTGACTTCAGATGGCGGAATTTGTCTAGTGGGTTTTAACCGAACGAAAAAGCAGCTATGGTTGATAAAAACCAATACACTTGGAGAAAAACTTTGGTCAAAAAAATTAGACGATAATGACCAGATTGTAAACTTGTTACAAAATAAAGACGGTGGGTTTACGATATTGACTGTTGTGCAAAACCAAGGTTTGATTATTACGGATGCTAATGGCCAAATCCTCACCAAAATGATGGCCAGCGGATTCAGATTTATCCAATTACAAAGTGGTGAATACTTAATCCCTGATGGTGCTCAACTAAAACTATTGAATGCCGATGGCATACCTATTTGGGGCAAACCATTAGCGGGCGCTAGATCTGTGGCGGCAACCACCGATGGCAATTTTGTAACGATGGGATATGATGAAACTAACCAAGTATTATACCTCACTAAATGGGATATTAACGGTAATGAGATATGGTATAAAACATACCCTCAATTGGACGTCCGCCCTTACCAGTATTTATGGAATAAAATGGTGGTTACATCTAACGACGAAATCGCATTTATTGCACATACTGATGGTAAAAGTGCATTCATCGCCAAAACGGATGCCGATGGCAATTTGCTATGCTCTAGGACGCAGGAATTAGATAACCTAAGTGTTATCTTGGAGAACTTGATTGCCACTTCAGATAACGGGTTTGCCTTGGTAGGCACTAGAAGTAGCAACAGTAGTAATGGGCTGGACAATGACCTTTTCGTTATGAAAACTGATTCCATTTGCCAGACAGCTGACCTCGAAATCTATTATGTGGAAAAAGGTGGCGTGGATACGGTTTACTCCAATACTTTCAGCTACAAATACGGCCCCAATCCTTGCCATCCTTATGTAAATTTTGAAATACAGCCAACTAAAGCTTTTGATGGCAAAATGATGCTCGTGATTTATGATGCCCTGGGCCGGGTAATGCAGAAGGAACAGGTTGATAATGGCAATTTGACCATAATGACTAACGAACTGCCCGGTGGCATGTATTTCCTAAAATTTTATGACAATGGAAAAGCTATAGGAAAAGTAGGCAAGTTGGCAGTTCAGCGTTAATTTCTCCAAACTTTTACCTAAAGGGATGATGGGTTAATGAAGCCATCATCCCTTTTTTTATTTTTAACGATATCTACTAGCATATTTAAGCATATCCAAAGCCGCCAACAACAGCTAAGGAGTCGCCTCCGTAAAAAATCAATGTGAGGACTTTTAGTCCGTTTAAAAATGTATGCCTTATTTTGCTCAAAAAATTTTATAAAATGACGGAAAGAACCCGAGCCCAAGAGTCCAGGGCAGCCATTCAACAACTGTATATTTCAATGCGCCACCTATTTATTAGAGGTGGATACAAGCCACTAGGAGTGAGCGGGGAAGCCATGATAGAGGCACTAATGGTGCTCCAACCCGAAATTTATGGTGCCATTAACGACCCAGAGCGGGTGGAACTGGACGGGTTGCTGTACATCGCCCAACGCTTGCCAGAAGGTATTGAAGAGTGCCGCTACATCCGGCTCATTACGAAGGAAGGCTTTGAACTTTCGGGGTTTACGCCCATAGTGCCACCCAAACGCCGCCGCAACTGCTACCGTATCGATGAGGAGCAAATGTTCATTGAGTTGACCAATGGCCGTTCGGACATTTACGACATCCTTACCCACCTGACTTTCCTATACATCGAAGCAGAAAAAGTGCGCCGAAATGCGCTCGACCCCAAAGGCCGCAAAAAACGGGATTGGATAAACTTGGAGCAGGTCGTGGAGCAGGAAAAACTGGGAGAACCAATCAACCGGGAGATTGCGTGTACTTATCTGAGCGGGCTACTTGGCCGTACCTTTGAGGATACCTTGGCTGCTGTGAAACGCTTTGAGGGAGCAAGCCGGGTGAGCAGCCTGTTCCATATCACCTACTGGATGGGCAGGCTTTCCATCGAAGAGGAGCAGGATAAAAACGACCGGGAAATTACCTTCTCGGCAGCGCTTAGGGAAAAAATCGGGCACCACATTTTTGGCAATGCTTGGGCGAACAACATCAAGCAGTTCTTGTATAAAAAAGGATGGCTCGACCGCCCCATCCACATCATCAGTTCAAATCCGCACAGTGTAATGAACTGCCTATACGCCTTCGGCGCCACCAAGACTAAGCCTGAAAGCAAAGGCATGGAAGCACTTGCTAGGGAACTCAGCCACGAAGAAAGCAAGGATTTGCGTCAGCAGGTAGAAGAATATGCAGCCCGTAATGGCATGTTCCAGATTGATGACCAAAGTGGAACGAACATCACTGCCCAGATCATTGATACACAACAAATAATACCGGACGGACTTGCACCGGAATTAAAATGGAATGCGTCCTTTATTGAAGCCGAAAAACCGCTACTACTGGTAATTGACTATGCTTTTGGAGAACAGGCTTACGAAGTGATGGACGAATTGTTGAAGCCATTTGAAGTTGAAAAAGAGGGCAGCGAAGATTCAAATGCTCAAATCAAAATCCCACTCAACGTTCAATCCATTTCTCTAATGGGCAAAGCGGGCATCTTGGAAGGCGGCAAGGGCGACATCATGGTGCCAAAAGCGCACGTATTTGAAGGCACTGCTGACAACTATCCATTCGTAAACGATTTCACAAAAGCTGACTTTGAAGGCAATGAACTGTTGGTAAGTGAAGGCACGATGATAACAGTGTTGGGCACCAGCCTGCAGAACAAGGATATTCTACGCTACTTCCTGCGCTCGTCGTGGCGGGCAGTAGGGTTGGAAATGGAGGGAGCGCACTACCAAAAAGCCATTCAAGCCAATTCAAAAATCAGGAAAAACATCAGCGAAAATGTGGTACTTCGATACGCCTACTATGCATCTGATAATCCATTGCTCACCGGCCATACTCTGGCATCGGGCAGTTTGGGAGAGGAAGGTGTAAAACCCACCTACTTAATAACACTTAAAATTTTGGAGCGAATTTTTTCATAAATAATGACGCCTAACTCATAGCTTTGAGCCCAGAATGGTGCACCTAAAATTTGACCACCCAATTAAGATTAACAATCAAACCTAAACTTTTTTTAAGATGAAAAAACAATTTACAATTCTGTTCTTTATTGCTTTTGGTGTCTTAGCAGCATTCAATGTTCAAGGCCAAAATTACAGTTCAGCCATTGGTGCACGTCTAGGCTACCCATTAGCCCTTTCCTACAAAAAATTCATTTCCGACGCAGGTGCAATTGAGCTTTACGGTGCTTATAGGGGCTACACCTACTACAATTGGTTTTCGGTAAATGGCGCCTACCAATATCACCAAGATTTCCCAAATGTCCCTAACCTGCAGTGGTATGTTGGCGCAGGTGCTGGTGTCTATTTCTTCAGCTACGACGACGGATATTTTAATACAAATTATGCAAGTACTAGGGTTGCTGTACAAGGCTACCTTGGTTTGGAGTACACCTTTGAAGAAGTGCCCATCAGCATCTCAGCGGACTGGATACCGACCATCTTTCTCAACAAAGGGTATGGCAACGCATTTGGCTCAGGCTACGCTGGGTTGGGCGTCCGCTATGTCATAGGTAGATAAAGCTCTTTATTCAAAGGGCCGAAAGAACTAATTTGGATGGGTTGGAATAAAGTTCATTGAGCTTTATTTTAACCCATCTGCATTTTAAGCGACATGAAAAACGGGCGAGAGAGGGTTTGGCTTTTAACGCTAATTGCCGTGCCGATTGTGCTTTGGGCATTGCCTGCCAGTTTTTTCGATAATACGGGTGTCACGCTTTGCGCCTCCAAACTACTTTTCAACATGGAGTGCATGGGCTGTGGCATGACCCGTGCCGTGATGCACATCCATCATCTTGAGTTCGGAAAAGCCATGAAATTCAATCGTGGTGTTGTAGTAGCATACCCAGCTTTGGTAGGGCTTTGGGTCTATTGGCTGAAGAATGCACTGAAAAAAGCCTGAGCATAAATTCTTAAATAGTTCAAAAGAAACCCTAAAAAATTTCAAAAAAAATGACCAGATATTCCAAAAACAGAATTCTTCCCTAAATTGCACCCGTTTTCAAACAAAACCAAGTAGTGGAAGGGCCGTTTTTGGCCAAGCCGGAAGGGCTTCACAATGAAAGCAGTTCCCTAACCTGAGACCCAAAACCCAACCCTATCTTGCGTTTATTCTCTAACATAATTTCTAATTGTTTTATGAAATCATTCAAGTTACTCACAGTTCTCACTGTCCTCTGCTTCGGCGCTTTTCTGACAAAAAGCAATGCGCAGGTGGACGTTACCGTCAATCCTATTGGCCTCCTTTTTGGCGATTTGAGCGTTGGCGCTGATTTTGGCGTTACTGAATCTTTCAGTGTTGAAGGCTCCATTGGCGTTGGCGGTGGAAAAACCGATGGCACTAAGTATTTTGCCCTACCAATCACTGCAGTAGGTAAATACTATTTCAACCCTAACAATGGTTGCGATAAGTTTTATGCTGATGTCTTTTTGAAATTCATCAACCGCAGCTACAAAGACAACGACAGCAATGATGTATTTGATTATGCTGAATACACACAAACAAGGTTTGGACTTGGGTTGGGTATTGGCTACAAAGTTGCTTCCAGAAAAGGCATCATCTTCGACATTGGATTTGGTGTAGGAAGGGCAATTGTTGACAACACAAAATTCAAGGACAGCAGCACTGGCGATGATATCAGCGTTGATTGGCCAGAAATCATGTTCCAAGGCAAACTTGGTATCGGCTACCGTTTCGGCGGCAAATAATCTTGTCAAATGAATTATTCAAAAGGCGTTATGGGAGTTCCCGTAGCGCCTTTTGTTTTTTACAAGTACCAACTAAGTTTGTTTAAAAAGCGCTTAACGAACCTGTAATACTTCGTTAAAACCCTCCAAACGCATGAAATTGTCTAATCAGTCGCCTCTTATCTGCGTTTATTTCTGCATTGCCAAGTGGCTTATTTTTTTCTGAAACTTGGCAAAATCACTGCATTTCAAAAAATCTGCTTTTATGAAAACGAACAAAATCCTGGCCTTTTGCCACACCTGCATCATCCTCGCCACTGCCGTCACCTTGCATGCCCAAGTGGATTTGACCACCAATCCCGTCAACCTGATTTTTGGAAACATCAATGCAGGGGCAGACTTCAAAGTCGCAGATAATTTCAGCCTTGAAGGCAATGTCGCTTACAGCAAGGGCAACTACTGGGGCTTGGTGGACAAACGGGAAACCATTCCTGTGAACCTTATTGGAAAATACTATTTCAACCCCAAAAACGGGGCTGATGGCTTCTATGCCGACGCTTTTACCCGTTTTGTTAATCGGAGGGTTACCGCAACCTACAAAGGCGATAATGAAAACATTCCTGACGAATTGAACTACACCCGAAACCAGGTCGGGCTGGGCGTTGGCCTTGGCTATAAAGTAGTCTCAGCAAAAGGATTTGTGTTCGATATTGGGACAGGCATTGGCAGGGCTGTTTATCACAAAGACAAAATAAACGTCTCCGAGCAGGACTATAAAATCCCGAGTTTGATAAAAGCGATGGGCTATTTCAAGATTGGCTTGGGCTACCGATTTGGTGGCGGCAGGCAGTAAAAAAGTGAAAATCCCAGCGAAAAGGCTTCCCGGATTCAGTTTCGAGAAGCTTTTTTTATGTTGGTTTCTGGTTTCAGGTTTCAAGGGTTTCAGGGGGAGCCGTGGTACTTTCAAGTTCCCAGCCATCCCCCTGAAACCTGAAACCCTAACCCTCCACAAACCAAATTCTAAAAATAATGCAGCAGGTGCTTTTTCTCACCCATTCATTCCAAAAGAGCCTCCTATCTTTGTTGCTTCAAAACGTGGCCCACTTCGGCTGGAAAGACCTAACCACAGCCCAAGCCCACACAAACCAATCAGTCTCACAACTACATGAAAAAGCACAATTTCAGCGCAGGCCCAGCCATTCTCCCGCAATCTGTGATGCAGGAAGCATCCCAGGCTTGTCTCGATTTCAACGGCATGGGCATGTCCATCCTAGAAATCTCGCACCGCAGCAAGGAGTTCGATGCCGTGGCATTGGAGGCAGAAGCCCTTGTCCGTGAAATCGGTGGCTTCGACGACCGCTTTGCCGTGCTCTTCCTCAGTGGCGGCGCTAGCACCCAGTTCGCCATGGCCCCCATGAATTTGCTGAAGGAAGGTGAAAAAACTGCCTACGTGGACACTGGAACTTGGGCCAGCAAAGCTTTTAAAGAAGCAAAGCATTTCGGCAGCCCAGAGGTGTTGGCCAGCAGCAAGGAAGCCAATTACAATTTCATTCCGAAGGACTATACAGTGCCAGCAGACGCAGCTTACTTGCACCTGACCAGCAACAATACCATCTTCGGAACGCAATTGCAGCAGTTTCCAACCTCGCCAGTGCCAATCGTTTGTGATATGTCTTCCGATATGTTCAGCCGCCCGTTCGACGTGGAGCAGTTCGGCCTCATTTACGCTGGCGCCCAAAAGAATATCGGCCCAGCAGGTGTGACGCTCGTCATCGTTCGGAAGGATTTGCTAGGCCGCAGTGGTCGCAAGTTGCCTAGTATGATGGACTACCAAATCCACGCCGACAACGGTTCCATGTTCAACACACCACCTGTGTTCCCGCTCTACGTTTTGATGTTGACCCTGCGCTGGCTGAAAGCCAACGGCGGCCTGTCGGCTATCCAACAAAAGAACGAGGCGAAAGCGGCGATTCTGTACAATGAAATTGACGACAACCCATTGTTTAAAGGAACTGTTGCAGTTGAAGACCGTTCAAGAATGAACGTATGCTTTTTGCCAGTAAACCCCGATCACGAAGCACCGTTCATGGCAGCCGCCAAAGCAGCGGGTATTGATGGCATCAAAGGCCACCGCTCCGTTGGAGGTTTCCGTGCCAGCATTTACAACGCCATGCCACAAGAGAGCGTCCAGGTGCTGGTAGATGTGATGCGGGAGTTTGCGAAGCAAAATGGTTGATTGGTGACTGGTGAAAAGTGATTGGTGATTCGTTCAACCAAAACATAATTTGCCTTGTTTCCAGTCCGCTTGAGGCCAGAGTGCCTTCAATTTTTAATTATCAATTTTCAATTAAAAACTATGTATCCAATAGAACTTACAGCGCCAATGGCTGCTGAACTTAACAATATCGGCTTTGAAAGCCTAACGACGCCAGAAGCGGTGGAATCTGCGCTAGAAAATCAGGAAGGCACCACGCTGGTGGTTGTGAATTCCGTTTGCGGCTGTGCTGCCGCCAACGCCCGCCCCGGTGTGGCATATTCTTTGGCTGGCGCAAAAAGGCCGGACAAATTGGTGACGGTGTTCGCTGGTGTGGACAAAGGTGCGGTGGAAAAAGCACGGGAATTCCTGCTCCCCTATCCGCCGTCTTCGCCTTCGATTGCACTTTTCAAGGATGGCCGCTTGGTGCATTTCCTGGAGCGCCACCACATCGAAGGCCGCAGCGCTGACATCATCTCTGCTAATTTGCAGATGGCGTACGAGCGGTTTTGCTAATTAAAAGTTGAAAATTGACAATTGATAATGTCGAACACTGTGCGAATTTTCAATTGTCAATTTTCAATTATCCATTAAGTAGTTTGTAGATTTGGAATAACCCGAATCCAATCAGGAGCAGCCCGATAAACTTGTTGATCCATTTTTTTATCTGCTCCGATTTGTTGAAAACTTTGGCTCCCAGCGCTGAGTATAAAAACAGCAAACCAAAAGTTCCCACCGCCGTTCCGACCGCAAACACAAATACATGCAGGTCGTCCCTTTCCAATAGATCATTAGCAGTCAAAATCGCTGCGAACGAAATCCAGAATGGAATCGCCAAAAGGTTGATGGAACTGAGGAAAATGCCTTTGTAAAATTCATTCCGCCGTTTGCCTACTGGCGCCTCTTCGTCGGTGGCAGGTTTGTGTTTTGCGAAGAAGAGAAAATAAATACCGCCACTGAGGAAGGCTACCATTGCGATGAGTTGGAAGACCCGCTCGATTTGGGCATTTTCATTAAAAAGCCAGGTGAATTTCAAAGCAACATACGCCTGAATCAATTCCACCAAACAAACCCCTGCTGCCATGAACATTGCCGGCCCCATTCCCTTGCGGATGGCCGTGTGCGCCACCGCCATATTGACCATTCCGAATGGCAAAGAGCCTGCAAAGCTGATGAGTACTGCGATTAAAAAATGTAGGATTAGGGTCATGGTGTCAAGTTTGGGCGATTGATTTTTTATAATCCGAATAAACCCGAAAGCTTTCGATTGCTTCTTTTAACGTCATCGGTTTGATTCCATTCGCTGCTTGTGCTTTGGAGATTTGATAGATAACCTTCCAGTGCCGATAAATATCCCTGTATTTTTTTAGCATCGGATAAGCTGGGTCGTAGATATGCGCAGGCTCAGCTCCGATTCCGTTAAATTCCATCACTTTGAATTCACCGGTGCTTCGCAAATGCTCGATGGAACGGCATTTCATGTCAAAACGGCCATAATGTATCTCTTCCATTTGGGATAATACAGTCTCGAAAACCTGCGTCAATGCTGGGTCAATATGCTCGTTGCCATTGAGGAACATGGTGCCACGGCAGTGGTTGCCGATGGGTTCCAATTCGAGGGTCTGTCCAAGTGCGGGCACTTGGTGCATTAGTGCTGGTTGCTCCCTTTCGAAGCGTTCGAGTTGCAGGTTGGCCCGGTCGGAGCGCTGCATGAGTTGATGGATACTGGAATGGCCATCGCCCGTCACTTTCAGCGTTTCTTTCACACAGATGGAACTGACAGTAGTGGCCGCACTGCCCGGCATTCGGTGACACATCACGGCCAGTTCGAGTGGTTCATCCACCAATTTTTGAATCAAAAAATTGATTTGGTTCTTCGAAAGGTAGTCTTGAAGTTCTGCTTCGTTCTTGATTTTTTTCACCAAAAAGCCTCGCTCGCCAATATCTGGCTTGGCAATTACGGGCCATTTGTCGAGGCCCACTGACCGCATCTTTTCCATAACCGCCTGAAAATCAGTTCCCTTTTTCACAAAAACAGTAGCAGGTACATGACTGTCGGGGATGCGGCGAAGGATATTGAACTTGGATTCACCCCACATCCCGCTCGTTTCGATGACCGGGTTTACGACGGTAAAAAACAGCAACCGCCTTGCCCGCAGGGCAAAATAAGCTATGATAAGCACCAATGGTAGGTTGGCTGCCCACATGGGCCAGTATTCCCAATTGGTGAGCGTGACCCAAGTGCGGCTGCGCTTGATTTTTGCAAAAAAACTAGGTGTTGCCTGCCCGGCAGCAGCATCGGTTAGTTCCAGTATTTTTTCTGCTGTTTGCAAGGAGATTGGGAATTAGGAAATTGGAAATTGGAAATTTATGGTTGCAGTTCGGTGTCGTAAAATTTCTAATTTCTAAATTTCCAATTTCAGTTCAAACGTACTTCGTCGCCGACTTTGATTTTACCGCCGGAAACCACCCGGCAGGTGATGCCGCCGTGGCCCCGCATAGCATTGTAGCCACCTTTGCCAAGGTTTTCCTCCATGCGGGAGCAAGGGTGGCAAAGTCCAGTCATTTCAAGCACTGCTTCCCCGATTTTGAATTGCTGGTCGGCAAAAGCGAGTAGGTTGATGCCGCTCACGACGATATTGCGGCGGGTAAGTTCAGGCTCAATTTGCGCTTTCCCAAGGATGTAAGACATAGCTGCTAAGTGTTCCGCTTGGATGAGCGTTACCTGTCGTTTGCCACCACTGTTATTGTAGTGGTCACCGAAAAGCCCCGTGTCCTCGACGGCAATAACTTCCTCCATTGACACTATTTCGCCCCTTGCTTCAGGCCGGACGCTTACCCATTCGACTTTACCGACTTGCGGGATGTTGCGTATCAATTCTTTGATGTAGCTCATATTTTTTGGTTGATAACGGTTGATTGCAGTTGATAATGGTTGATAAGCGTTGATTCCAAGCGGGAAAATCAACTGTTATTAACCATTATCAACTGTTATCAACCACAATAGGCCCTAACACCTTGCCGCCGACGCTGATCAGTTGGTCGAGGCGGATTTTGTGGCCATTTGGCAAAAGTAAAAATTCTTCGCCGTTGCGACTGTAGAGGTCTTTGATGGCTTCGCAAATTTGAACTTGTTGGCCGTCGGGACGGGTGTAGGTGATTTCGATGGGTTCTTGCCGGAGAGCAAACAGCTCCAGTTCGGAGTGGAAATCGCAGGAGATGGGTTGGTAGGTTTTCATTTGACCGAAAACAGGCTAGCGGGGAGATAGTTCGATTTTCAATTGGGGCTGATTTTTACCAAAACCAGCCCCAGAATTACCAAAAAACGAAAGCTGCCACCCACCCGACTTTTAGTACCCCATCTTTGTACCAACAAAAACAAAAAACATTCTGAATTATGAAAAAGACGATTTTATTGATAGACGATTGTGACATGATGCGCCGCTTCCTTACTCCTATTTTTAAGGAAAACTATGAGGTGGTATCACTAGGGAATGCGATGGAAGCCGTGCTTTGGCTCAAGACAAACCCAGCACCAGACGCTATCCTGCTTGACTTTGAACTGCCCGAGATGTCTGGCATGGACCTGCTGAAACACATCCGCCAGAACGATGACCTGACAAACGTGCCCATCCTTATGTTATCGGGCATGAAAGATGCTGAGCGGCGGTGGCAGTGTTTCGAGGCAGGTGCAAATGATTTTCTTGCCAAACCTTTTCATCCAAAGGAACTAGCACTTCGAGTGAATATGCTCTCAAAAAATGCTGTCTCCCTTGCCGTTACAACTGCCTGATATTCAAGCTACCCCTCTGGAACACCAGCCGTGCCCCCACCTTTTTTCTCAAAACAATAACATTATGACTTTCCAGATTGAACAACCACTTAGTTTTCTTGAAGAAAAAATTATTTACAAAAGCTTCAAAAGGCTATTCGACATACTTGCCGCAGGTACGCTGCTGCTCTTGCTTTCCCCCCTTTTCTTGGTGGTGGCCATCTTGATAAAACTGAGCAGCAAAGGACCTGTCTTCTACGCCGCTAAGCGGGTAGGACAAGGCTACCGCACCTTCGATTTTTACAAATTCCGCTCCATGCGCACCGACGCAGACCGCCTGTTGGAACAGATGAAAATGCAAAACCAGTACGGCAACCAAAGCACCCCTGTCCCCAAATCGCAATTTTCATGGAACAAAACACAAGGCGATTTTCTGGTGGCTGACGAGGGTTACATCGCTGAAGATGAGTGGATTGCGACGAAAAACGAAGACGAGAAAAAAGCCTTCGTGAAGTTTAAGAACGACCCCCGCATCACCCGCATCGGGCATTTCATCCGCAATACCAGCATTGACGAGCTGCCGCAATTGGTGAACGTGCTGAAGGGCGACATGTCGCTGGTAGGCAACCGCCCGCTGCCCCTCTACGAAGCCTCCAAACTTACTTCCGACGACGCCATTGGCCGCTTTCTTGCCCCAGCGGGCATCACCGGACTCTGGCAAGTGACCGAACGTGGCAAGGCAAACACCAGCGCCGACAGCCGCAAGCGCCTTGACGTTACCTACGCTGAAGAATATTCCTTCGGCATGGACATGATGATTCTACTGAAAACTCCCCTCGCCGCCCTCCAGCAAGAAAACGTGTAACAATATTAAAAACAAGCACCTTCAATTTTTCAAAACCATGAAATATTTAGGTTTCTTCTTAATCCTGGCCACCTTGGCTTCCTGCAATCTAGACCTTCCTGAAGAGGCGATTGATGCCAGCGCCGCCGCCATCCCGATGGAGGAGCTATACATCCCACAAGGATTTGACTTCAGCACCACCCGCTTGGTCAAGTTCACCGTATCAGCCAACGACGCCAGTGGCAACCGCCTGAAAAACGTACCTTTCCAAATCTTTTTGGTGGATGCGGAAACCCAGCTTGAGCTTCAAACTGCCAGCACTGGCACCAACGGTACTGCCGAGCTTGAATTGAACATCCCCATTACTACCGATAAAGTCCTTGTAAAAACACCGTACCTCGGCCTTCCTTCGGAAAAACTGGTGACGGTGGGAACCAATACCCATGTGGAAATCAAGCTCGGCGAAGAGAACCGGGAAGGCTTCCAAGGCGGTGGGGAACAACTGTATTTACAGGGTCATACAAACAACGATAACACGATGGCAGCTTCTTCCCAAATGGTGGGCAGCCGAAGCACACTGAGTTTCAGCTACTTGGGCACTTACAATTCGCAAGGCAAACCTGATTATCTAGTAACGCCAAACGACGTGGTGAGTCAAGATGTGCTGGATGTCATCAACGCCAGCTTGCCAGAAGGCCAGCCTGTGCCTTCTTACCATCCCGAATATTTGGCCAACGACCTTGTTTCTACTGTCGAATTGGTTGAGGATGCCGAGGTTTGGGTGACCTTCGTACACGAAGGTGCCGGCTACCGTAATGCTCTTGGCTACTACACCTATCCCACCGATAACCCTCCGACCACGGTGGACGATATCGCTGATTTTAAAATCATTTTTCCTAATGTTTCCTTCAATGGCAGTGGCGGAAACCTCACGACTGGCAACAAGGTTTACCTCGGCACTTTCACGGCTGGCACCAGCATCGGCTGGTTCATGGTACCGGATGGTTGGAACAGTTCTACAAAACTGGTGGATACCAAGCCAGACATCAAATTTGCTGACAAAAACCTGAACACTTTCACGGCAGAACAATACCGCCAGCACACGGCGCTGCTCTACGACCAATCCCTCCAGAAGCTCATCCTGGGCATGGAGGACATCAGCCGACCAGGTGGCGACAACGACTTCAACGATGCGATTTTCTATGTGAGCGCCAATCCTTTCACCGCTGTGAAAACGGAGAATCTGGCTGCTGCCAAAAACGAAGATGACGATGATGAGGACGGTGTTAACAACTCTGTGGATGTGGAGCCAAACAACCCGAACATTGCCTTCTACAACTACACTCCTTCGCAAGGTCAGTACGGCACTTTCGCCTTCGAAGACCTGTTTCCGAACAAGGGCGATTACGACATGAACGACCTCGTGGTGGACTACAATTTCAAGGAATACCTGAATGCGAACAACGAGGTGGTGAAGATGGATGTCTCGCTGAAACTGCGTGCAGCTGGCGGCGTTCAGCAGAACGGGTTTGGGTTTGAATTGGGTGTGACACCTGATAAAATTGCCTCCGTGATTGGCGCTCAAATTTCAGGAAACCAAACCTCCCTTGCTGCAAACGGCACAGAATCAGGCCAGAACAAAGCAGTCGTCATTGCCTTCGACAATGCGCTCCAACTCCTTGGCGGCGGCAGTATCGTCAACACGGAAAAGGAAAAAGGCAGCGTGAACCCCGTGGACATTGACATGCAAATCGTTTTCACAACCCCTGTTTCAAGGCAGGATTTGGGTACGGCACCTTTCAACCCATTTATGTTCGTGAACACCCTGCGAGGCAAGGAAGTACACCTCCCTGGCTTCCATCCAACGAAACTCGCCAACGCTGATTTTTTCAACTCGGGGGATGATGTAACGAATCCAGCCACTGGCATATACTACCAAACCGCTACCGGCCTGCCTTTTGCCATCAACATCCCGGTCAGCTTTGCCTACCCGATTGAGCGGACGCCCATAAACGCTGGCCACTTGAAGTTCACGCAGTGGGCACAGTCTGGCGGTACGCAGTTCGCAGATTGGTACAAAAACCTGAACGGCTACCGAGCCACGTCAAAAGTTTACTAACAGTACAGTCAAGCTCCAGCTTGACCCAGTTTCAATGCAAATAAAAAAAACCGCTAACAACATTGCGCTGTTAGCGGTTTTTCTTTGTACCGTCAAGCTCCAGCTTGACCCAGTTTATTGTTTTGCCTCGTCAAGCTGGAGCTTGATGTTACATTACAGTATCCGAAGGCGGTTCATCAAGATCGGCCTGTGCGCCCGGCTGATGGGGATGACCGATTTCTCGATCACCAACGTATTTTCCTCAATGTCCACGATTTTGTCGAGGTTGATGATGTAGCTGCGGTGAACCTTGAGGAAACGTGGGTCGTTCAGCCGCTCGTCGATGCCCCGCAGGGTACCGTGCACGATGTGGTTGGCACCAGCTGCAGTACGGATCCGAACGTAGTCGCCCACGTTTTCGAAAAACAAAATATCGTCGCAATTCAGCCGGACGAACTTGCCCTCGGTACGCACGTAGATATTTTTGGAACTGGACTGAAAATGCTGGTTGTCCACCTGGATGCCAACCACCCTCTGCACCGCTTGTTCAAACCTTGGCTGTGCGATTGGTTTTTTCAAAAAATCAATCGCCCCATATTCGAAGGCGTCGAAAGCATAATCTGCCTTGGAAGTGGTGAAAATTACCATCGGCATCACTGGCAGTCGGTCAAGGAGTTCTAGGCCAGAGAGGCCGGGCATTTCCATGTCGAGAAAGAGCAGCTCTACGCTATTTTCTTCATTTTTGAAAAAATCGAGTGCTTCCTCGGCACTTTCGCAGATGCCTGCCACTTCAAGTTGCTCTTGCTTGCTGCACAATCGTTGGAGCGAAGTGCGGGCCATGCTATCATCATCAATAATGAGGCATTTCATAACAAAATGGATTATTTGGTGAAATTCCGATTTCAGATTTCAGATTTGAAACCTCAGGTGGCAAGCCCCCGGAGCCGATTTGCTTCCGCAAGAACCATGGGAAGCCCCACTGCCACTTTTTCATTTATTTGCTTGATAATCAATTGGATGGAAGTTTCATCCTCCCCTTTGCTGGCTTGGTCTTCCAGTATTTGAAAATCGGCCTCCAGCCAGGTCAGGCCGGCCATCGGGAAGGTGGGTTTGAGCTTGTGCGCAAGTTTGGCGGTAGCCCGCCAGTCTTTTTGCTCTGACATTTGGTGCAGCAAAACGTATTCGCTGTTGATTTTTTCCAAAAAAGCATCGAACATCTCAAGGGCATACTCCCGGTCATCGCCGTAAAGTTCTTGGAGATAGGCCCTGTCAAGGCCATTGGCTGTGTTAGGTTTTGCTTCCTCGCCTGCATTCTCCAGCGCTGGCATTTCCAGCACCTCACTGGAGCGTTTTTCTTCAATTTTCAGGTATTTTTCCAGGACGAGGTAAATCTGTTCCGGGGTAAACGGCTTCGACACGTAATCATTCATGCCCGCCTGAAAAGCCTTGTCCTTCCGGGAAAGCATGGCTGAGGCGGTGAGCGCCACGATAGGGGTTTCACGGTTGGGGTTGGCTGTGCTACGAATTGCAATAGAAGCTTCGTAGCCGTCCATTTCTGGCATCTGGATGTCCATGAAAATGAGGTCAAATGTCTCGGCCTGTGCCATTTCCAAACCTTCCCGTCCGTTGATGGCCATTTTGTGGGCAACGTTCCATTTCTTGAACAAACTGGAAAGGTAGCGGCGGTTCATGCTGTTGTCCTCGACTATCAACACGAGGAAATTGTTGGAGAAATCTGCCCGAACGAATTTGTGCTGCTGCACCACCGTCGAAATTGGCTTGCCCGTATCCTTGAATTCGATTTCGAAAATGAATGTCGAGCCTTGCCCCTCTACACTTTCTACCCAGATGGTGCCGCCGTGGAGTTCGACGAGATTTTTCACAATGGAAAGCCCCAACCCAGTGCCGCCATATCGGCGGCGGATATCGCCATCCACCTGCCGGAAGCTCTGGAAAATAAGCTCAAGTTTGTTTGATGGTATGCCAATACCCGTATCATATACCTCGAATCGTACCTTCAAGGTCTTTCGTGCCCGACCAACGATAGATGCCCGTATCCCGATTTTGCCTTCTGCGGTGAATTTTTCGGCATTGCCGACCAGGTTCATCAGTATCTGGTTAAGCAGAAGGTCGTCTCCGATAACCAATGTGTCAAGCCTAGCGTCAACTTTCGATTCCACATCAACCGGCTTCGATTCCAGCTTGAGTTGGAAGGTTTTCTGCAAAGTGCGCACCAGCCCTCCGAGGTCGAATTCCTTGTTGTGCAGCTCCATTTTGCCTGCCCTGATCTTCGAGATATCAAGCAAGTCATTGATGAGGTAGCGCAGCATTTCGGAGGAATACTTCAAGATGTCCAGAAAATTATGTTGATCGGTGGTTGGCTCGGTATCGTAGAGCAGGTGCGTCATGCCGATGATAGCGTTCAACGGAGTGCGTATCTCGTGGCTCATGTTGGCGAGGAACTGCTTTTCGGCCTCCTGAGCTTCCTCTGCCCTCAGCCTTGCCTCGAACAGTTCCTGCTGTAATCGTCGCTGGGCCGTCACATCGTAATGTATGCCGATGGTACCGATTACTTTTCCCCATTGATTGAAAATGGGTGCACCTGAAATCATAACCCAGATGCGGCTTCCATTTTTCTTGATGAGTTGGATTTCATAAACGCTGGCTTTGCCCTTAATCCGGTCAATGGCCTGTTGTTTCATAACGGGCAGAAACTCATCGGGCAACAATATGTCGTTGGCTTTTTTCCCAACCAATTCGGCTTCCGAATATCCTACCATATCGCAAAACCGCTGATAAGCACGTCCGATCCGGCCTAAGTTATCCACTTCCAGAAGCCCAAGTTCCATGTTCTCGATAATAACCCGGTATTTTTCCTCACTGAGGCGGAGTTTTTCGTCAGCTTGGCGTTGTTCCGTGATGTCGCGGTATTGCCAAAGATGCCCCATATATTCTCCCTCCCCAAAAACAGGAATATAGTCACGGCTTAGTATCCGACCATCAGCCATTTGAATTTCATCGCCGACTCGTGTTTGCTTTTCTTTCAATAAAAATTCTACGTCATGAATAAATTTATCTGGATCTGCAAATAGATGCTTGGACTGTTCTGCCGATTGAGAGCAGTCAGTGCCGACGAGCATCTCCGGCGGAACCGGAATGTTGAATTTTTTACAGAAGCGCTCATTGGCAAGAACAATTCTCCGGTTTTCATCTTCCACTAAAATACCTGATTGCAAATTGGCAATAAGGCTCGTGAGGCGAAGTTGGGTGTTTTTGAGCTGATCCTCTGCCAGCTTCCGTTTTGTAAAATCCCTAGCTACAGCCGCTGCCTCGGTTATTGCTCCCTCACTTATAATAAACTGAACATGCTGTGCCAGCCAAATTATTTCACCCTCCTTCGTCAAAACCGGAAACTGTAGGTAAGTTTCCATCATATTTTCATCCCGGCATTTTTTATAGAAAACCTCTACCTCCTCTCGCCAATCGGGATGCACAAATTCTATGAAATGTCGCCCGATGATATCTTCTTGTGAATAGCCCAGCAACCTAGTAGCAGTTTTGTTGGCATATGTAAAATAACCTTGTGCATCGGCCCGGTAGATAATGTCGTTTGCGTTTTCTACGATTTGGCGATAACGCAACTCACTGGCTTTCAATGCCTTAGTCCTATCCAATATTTCTTGTTCGAGGTTCTCGTTCAACTTCCTCAACTGCAGGTTGGCCTCATACAATTCCACCGCTTTTTTTTCCAAAATAGCCTCGGCCTGCTTGCGGGAACTGATCTCCCTTTCCAAACGGCGTTTGAGCAAGTCAATTTCTTTCTGTGGTTCCATGCTATTTGAAATGGCTATTTCTTAGTGATGAAAAAGGAAACGACACTGCCGCTTTCGTTTAGGTTTTCTCTTTCGAAATGCAAGTTCTCTTTGAAATGAGCGATTGAAGCCATTATTAGTCCTTCTGCTAAATCCCCCATCTTCCGCTCCGATATATAAATCATTTTCATGCTGTTTTCCCCTATACTTTCGATTTGAATGTTCGGTAGTTCAGCGTCTGGGTACAGTCTTTTTACTTCCACATGGATGTGGTGATCAACTGCTGCGAGAAATGAGAATGTATCAGTCAGATGCTCAAAAAACTGGCCATAAATCTTCACAAAAGATATGAAAAGGTGCTGGCCGAATCCATTCAAAAGCTTAGGAACAGAAGTCTCGGTTTTTACGCTCAGCGCATGTACCAAATCCACAATTTCTTGATGGTCATAAGTGCCGATTGCCGTGTAGGCACCACCAGAAGGAAGATTGGTCTCGACCAGCAATTCGTCCACTGTTTCATAGCCAAATTGCTGTTCCACCATCTCGATAAATTCTGTAAAAACGATTCCTTTCATCGTATTAATTATCTCTTTAGTGTTGTTATCGTCCCAAAGTGGATAGCGACAAAGGCGATAAAATCACATGCTAAAACGCCTATAAACGGAACACTCCCTGAACGGTAGAATCAAGAACGCACACACAAAAGATTACAAGGCGGGGGGAATGAAATTCGGAATGTTGCTGTGTTCAAAGTCCTTGTTTTACAATGGGAATTTTTGTCCCAAAATGACGATTAGCGATAATTAGGCCAAAAACAATCCGCTCCAAGTGCCGCTGGCAAGCGCCCTGAGGTTTTTGGTGTTGCCTTGCAACAATAATCTGATGGAATTTACTGGGAAAGAAACAGTGCAGAAGAAGAGAAGAAAGGCGCCGGATTTTAGTCCAGAAAAATTGCGGCGCATGAAAAGAATCCTGTTTCGGGTGAGATATTTTGTTTTCAATGGGCTGGCTTTGCCCGTGGAGATGCTCTCTTTGTGGAGGATAAATGCGGAAGGTTCGTACCAGATTTCGAAGCCCGCCCGCCGGATCTGTTCGCACCAGTCCAGCTCTTCGTAGTAGAGAAAAAAATGGGCGGGCATCAGCCCCACCCGCTCAATGACCTCCCGGCGGAGCATCATCGCAGCACCGTGGGCGTAGGGCACTTGCCGTGGCTGGTCATGCTGCCCACGGTCCACCTCTCCCTGACCAATGACTTGGTTTCTTCCGGTCAGTGGGTTCACTGGCGTAAAACCAGCGTACTGGATCACGCCCGGCGTATCGAAATACTTGATCTTCGGGCTGGCGGCTCCCACGCCGGGTTGCTGGCAGCGGGCCACCAATGCCTCAATTAGCCCATCGGAAATGACGGTGTCATTGTTCACCAAAAAAACAAAATCGCCCTTGGCCTGCTGGATGCCGAGGTTGTTGCCCCCGGCAAATCCGAGGTTTGCCTCGCTCACAATCACCTGAACACCACCCAATTGCACCTTGAATTTTGCGGTACAATCTTCCAAGGCACCATTGTCCACAACGATGGTTTCGAGGCTTGGATAGCTCAGCTTCGCAATGGAGCGGAGCAGGTCGAAAGTGACCTCAGCATGCCGAAAATTGACCGTGATGATGGAAACTAGTGGTGCCATAATTGTACCCTCAAGCTTGAGGCATGATTGTAGCTTCAAGCTCTAACTTGAAGTTGCGTTTCAACAGTAATTGCCCAGCGCCTACCGTCAGTAGGATGCCCAAACCAGCCGCCACGGCCGCCCCGGTCACACCGAAGGCAGGCAGCAGCGTCAGCATTAGCACCAAATTGACGGCCATGCTGAACAGCAGCATTTTAAAATTTATGCTGGACTTGCCCATAGCGTCCAATGTCATGCCGAAAGTTCGGCCCCAGGGTTTTACCAGCCCCGCCAGCGCCAAAATCTGCAATAAAACGGAAGCATCGGCATAGTTGCCGCCGCCCAAAACCTGCACGGCTTGCGGCGCAAAAATGATGAGCAAAATTGAAAGTGGGCCTTGCACAAACAGCAGTTTCCGCACGGTGCCGTTAAAAACCTCCGGCGTGGGTTTGCCATCGGCAAGCGACTTGGCCATGCTCGGAAATTGCGCCAGCGAAAGGCTGTTCAGCGGCAAATCGAGCAGGCCGTTCAGGCGGGTGGCGACGTTGTAAAGTGCCACGGAAGCGGGCGTGAGGAAGACGCCGATGAGCAGCGTATCCAAGCGTTGGAAGAGCATCGAGAAAAAATTGGTGCCCGCCACGTAGCGCCCGAAGCGGTAGAGTTCCCACATTTTTTCTACTTCAAATTTGCCGAAGGCAAAATGACCACGAAAGAAAATGGCCACTAGCAGCAAGCCCAACACCAGTCCAATAGTTTGAAAACCAAGCAGTTGCAGCAAGCTTGGCGTCGTTTTTTGCAAAAAACAATAGCCCGTGAGTGCCATTTGTGCCGCCCCGCTCAGGGAGTTGGCGAACAGTACGCCCCGGAAATCCCGCTTTGTCACCTGCACTGCCTCGGCGAAGCGGCCAAGCCCCTGCAACAGCGTGAAGGGCAGCGCCAGCGCTGCAAGTGTCTGAAGACTAGGCATTTGCAGGTAAAAACCAGCCAGCCAACTACAGAGGGCCAGCAGCAGCCCAAGCCCTACGCTCGCCAAACTGTTGAGGGCGAAAGCCGCCGTCAGCCAGCCTGCCCAGCCTTCAGGTTCGTGGGCGCTGAAGCGGACGAGGCCGTTTTGAAGAAGCCCCTGACGGGTCATGTCGGCGATGGCTACGAAGGTCAACCAAAGCGCCCACGCCCCCATCTGCTCAACTGGCAGCAGGCGGGCCAGCAGCATGAACGTGAGCAGCGTAAAGCCCTGAAGGGACAATGCGCTGCCTACTGAAAGGAGAGATGGATTATTTAACAGCTTGATTTTCATTTGCTTATCGCCTTTTTTTATCAAATATTACTATGCACCAAATTGGTGATGGCCTCCTGCACGGTCACGCTGGGCCGTTCAATTTTGGCGTAAAGTGCTTCGGTTTGGCGGGCAATTTTTTCCCAACTGAATTTTTCCTGCATGTAGAATCGGCCCCACCGGCCCCATTGCACAGCAAAAAGTTCATTCTCGAAGGTGTAGTTGATGCCCCAAGCGATTGTCTCAGGCTCGTGGTTACCGAGTAGGAGGCCGTTCTTGCGGTTCTTCACTACTTCCGGCACGCCGCCGACCGCCGTGGCGATGACGGGCTTGCCCAGCGCATTGGCTTCCATGAGCACAATGCCCTGTGTTTCGTGGTAGCTGGGCAGCACCAATGCCGAACTGCGCTCTACCCAAGCGTTCACGCCCTTGCTGTCCAGCGAACCAGTGAGTTGGATGCGGCCTTGCAGGTTATTTTGCTGAATTATTTTCTCTAGTTCAGGCCGGGCATCGCCGTCGCCAATCATCACGAGGCGGATCTCGTTATTTACATTCTTCATGGCTTCCACCAATGGGAACACGCCCTTCAGGGCTGTGAGGCGACCGACGAAAACCAGCAGGTTCGGGTCGGCAGGCTTGGTGGTCAGGGTTTCCGGCACGTCAATGCCGTTGTAAATCTGGTGGGTTTTGCAGGTGAGGCCCGCCATTCTCAATTGAATCTCTGCCTGCATTTCGTCGCTGACGGCGATGAGCGCATCTGCATTGCGAAGCGACATGTTTTCCATGCGGGTGGCGGTCAGGCGGTGGATTTTTTGGTCGAAACTCTCCTGTTTACCGATGGCCTTGTCCTGTTCGTTGGCGATGAGGCCGTGGAAGGTGCTGACGACGGGCGTTTTCACCCATTTTTTATCCGATAAAAAAAGCGAACCGCTGCGGCCCTGCAGGTGGATGATGTCGAATTGGCCTTGGTTTTCGATGAGCCATTTGCGGGCCGCCCGATTGAAGGAAAGCTCTTCGGCAGCCGTGCTGACCAGCGGCATCCGGCGGCCTGGCAGATAAGGAAGCTCGATGATGCTGCGACCGCCCATGTCCACAGTGCGAAGGCCGTTTTTGTGGCTGCCAGCCGTGAGTATGTTGATTTCGTGGCCGAATTTGAGGAGCCACTCTGTCAGTTTCCAGACGTGGGTCTGGATGCCGCCCTGGAAGGTGTGGGGCAGAGTTTTTGAAACGAAAAGTATTTTCATGGTGTAGTTTGAATTTTGTTTTGCTGGAAAAATTGGGCTTCTCAGCCTTCCTTTTTTCGTGCGTTCATGCCGCCAACCACGGCGCCAAGGATGAAAAAAATCATGATGATGTGCCAAGGCATTCCTTCTCCGAGCATGGTAGAATTTTATACGTTCAAGCTCCAGCTTGAACTGGTTGAAAGTATTGGTCAAGCCGTAGCTTGACCGTAGGCTGTACCGTGTGGCGTGTGCAAAAACTGCTTGCTGGCCAGCGGCATCAGCGTAAGTGCCTTCAGCGTGGCAGCAAAGGTTTTAGGCAGTTGCAGCAGCGCCTTGAAAAAGTCGGCATTCCAATGGCTGCGTGGGATGGCAAGTGCGAAGGAGGTCAGATTGCCCACCAACAACGCCAACCAAACCAGCGAAACATCTTGCCCGAACAAGGCCGAAACTACCGTGCCAAAAGCCAGCACACCCGGCAGCACGAGGCGTGGCGGCAGTGCCATTTGCAATGTTTTGTTGAAAAAATCAACTTGTCCCTTGGTCAAGAGCGCCTTGGCGGCAGCCCCTGCGAAGCGGCGACCATAGCGGTATTGCGCCGCCAGCCAGCGCCCACGTTGGCGGCTGTAGCTGTTGGTATTGTTCACTTTTTCATCCAGTACGATGGCCTCAGGAGCGTAGCCAATAGTCACGCCCATTTGCGTCAGCTTCAGTTCCAGTTCCTTGTCGAAGCCGCCGAGCGCATCCACGCTAGCCATCACGTTTTTGAAAATTTGGTAATCGAAGGCCATGCCCGAACCTGCCAAGCGGGCCGAAAGCCCAACAGCACGGTGGCCGCTGCAAAGCAGGTGGTTGTTCACCGCCTCCGACACGCCGTCCAGCACGGACATGGAACTGTCAGTGTTTTTGGCGGCCCGGCAGCCTTGCAATGCTTGGAAGCCCTTGCCCATCGCCTCGTTCATACGAAGGAGGAAATCGGGGCGCATGTGGTTGTCGGCGTCCAGCACGACCACGGCATCGAAGTCGTCGCCGAGGTGCGCCAACGCTGCATTGATGGACTTGGATTTGGTGCTTTCTTCGAAGGAAACTTCCAGCGACTGCACACCGAGTTGCTTCATCTTTTTGATGGTCGAAGTCCATAGTTGGTCAGCAATGGGAACTACCTCGTAAAGTTCGTTTGGGTAGTTTTGGCGGAGCGCCGCTTTTACCGTCTCCACGACAACGGCATCCTCCCGATAGGCTGGAATCAGCACGGCGAAATGGCGGAATTTTTTATCCGTATTTCCTTTTTCGGTTTTGAAAAAATGGCCAGCGAAGGCGTAGAAAAGTTGGTACACAACAGCCCAACCGAGGTAAGCGAGCAACAAAAAAGTGAGAATTTGAAAAGCAATCATTTGTCCATCAACATTTGCAAGGGGACTTGTTTTTGTTTGATGGTACAAATGTGCGGGCTGGTTCCGTAGCAGGCGCTCAAGTTTCGTTTTTTGGTAGGAAAGCTTCGGAGTTTGAAATGTACGGTCAAGCTCCAGCTTGACCAAGAATTGAATATGAAAAAAAAATTCTTTTCCCAGATAACTTCCAGCAGCTACATTGCCACTTAACAAAACATCAAGCTGAGAGGACCAATGTACTTTCAAGCTCCAGCTTGAAATAACAACGCCTCAAGCTGGAGCTTGAGGGTACAAGTTATGAAGGAAAATTTTTATCACACGAAAAAAACTGCCACATTTTCAGCCTGCCGAGGGCACTTTTTTCATCACGTACCGGCTGTTCGGCTCCATCCCGATGGAGGTGGTGCGCGAAATGCAAGCTGAGTTTGATAAAAAGAAGACCGCCGTCTCGAACAACTCAAAATTGAGTTTATCTGAGAAAAAGCAACTGTTGTACGACTGTTAAAAATGGCATTTTGGACAGGTAGATGCCTTTTTGGACAAAGCACCGAACGAACCGCATTGGTTAAAAAATAAAGCCATCGCAAAGATTGTCAGCGAGAGCATCCACACTTGTGAGGTAAGATATTTTCAGCTATGGTGCTACTGCATCATGGCCAATCACGTGCATCTTCTGATAACGTTGAAACCAGAATCGCCCGTCCTGTTTCAAGTGCTACAAAACCACAAAAGCTTTACGGGTGGCATTTTGCAACGAATTTTTGGGGCTTGAAGGGAATTTTTGGGAGAGGGAAAGCTATGACCACTTGGTGCGGAAGAATGACGAATTTGAACGCATCATGTTTTATATCCTCAACAATCCTGTGAAAGCAAAGCTTATCAAGAATTGGTGGGACTGGCCATGGACCTACCTTCACACTGATTGGCAACTGTACTTTCAAGCTCCAGCTTGAAACGTCAACTCCTCAAGCTGGAGCTTGAGGGTACATATCCCACTTCGGTGCCATAAAAATCAGCGGAATCGCAATGTACATGATGATGCCTGTCGGCGTCTGGCTAAAGACCTGATTGCCGTAGCTGGATAGGAAGATGCCGCACATGCCAGCGTACAGGGCGATGATTTTTTGACGGAGCAATTCGTCACGGATGTTCCAGCAGACGACCGCCCCTTTTCCCACAAAATAGCCGAACATGAACAGGTGCAGGCAGATGCCGACAATGCCCGTCTCCGCCCAGACCTTTACATAGTAACTGTCCGTGGCCGTTTCAGCGAGTAGCGTACCAAGGCTGAAGCGATGGCCCCAGAATCCCGCCGAACCGATACCTCCGCCAATGGGCCGGGTGCGGAGGTAATTGCCGAAAGTCACCTGGTTGCGCAAGCGCACGAGCAAGCTCTCGTCTTCGGGGTTCAGGGCGGTGCGCATACGGCGCACCTGCTCCACGCCTTGTAGGGCTTTGGTATATTTCAAAAAATAAAACGTCATGCCCATGACTAGTACGCCAGCTATCAGCAGCTTGAAGTTTTTGCTCAAAATCAAATAGACAAACGCCCCAGCAGCCGGCACTGCCAGTGCCCCACGGGTGCCGGAAATCCCAAATCCTACGAAAAAAATCAGGGCAGCGATGCCGTAGTACAAGCGGGTTTTCATCGGAAATTTGCCGATGGCAATGATGCCGCAAATCAAAAACATCATGGCTTGCTGTGCTCCGAATTGCCCAGCATCACTGTAAAACGAGAATACACGCAGCACGCCTGCCAGCATGTGCGTCATGGCAAAGCCTTCAACATAGAGCCAATAGTCTTCGGCAGCATCGGTTCCGAAAATCATTTGCCGCAGACCCCAAAGCACGCCCAAAAAGGAAAGGAAAATACAAAAATGGAGGAACTTGTCGAGGTATCTTGAATCCTGAAAAAGAAGAAAGGTAAGACCAAAGGCCAGCAATTGGTAGAGGCCCGCCCCACGCATGGCATAGAACCAGGCGGCGGCGCTGCGCATCTCTGGGTTGAAAAGCTCCAGCATCACCATGCCGTACCAGATGAGCGTGACGAGCATGATGTCATTGCGGATGGGCTGCCAGTTTTCCTTTTTGCGAAGCTTAAAAATCAAACTGAGCCAGCCGATGACGAGGAACGCATCCACGAGGAGACCCCACGGCGCATCAATGTAGCGCCCGATGCCCGCCGAAAAAAAGCCGACGATGAGCGAGCCCCAGAGGTTCCACTGCGGGTATTTCATCAGGGCGGCGAAGCCGAAAACGGCAATCGGAAGCCCGATAAGCGCCACTCCAATTGTAAAGCCCCCCTTTGCCACCAATACTCCCAACAGCGCCGCCAATATTACTATCGCCACCTTGAAAACAGGCAGCTTCAGCCAATCCGAACCAGTAGGATTTTTCTCTTTGAGGAACATTTTTTTAACAAATGAAGACTTGGCAACCGCAAATTCATTCCCTGTCCAACAGGTTTGCGCTCAGCCACTGGACTTTCACATGCCAATTTCACTCCAAAAAACAACCGCCATTCCAAGTCTTTGGCAGACATGAAATGGCGGGTTGTCAAATAAACACCTTAACTATAATACAAACAAAAACTTTAAACTGCACGATAGAAGCGCAAAAGCGGTGGGCTGCCCGATTTCGTTGTTTTAGCCTTTCTAAATTTAAGAAAAGGCCAGCATAGCTGGGAACAAAGGCCATTCCGTTTGCTTTCTTACTGTTTTTGGCTTAAAAAAAGCCATGCTAGCTTCTCCCCAACGGTTGAAATTATCGGGCATCCAAACTGTTTCGCCAGCGGCAAACAGGATTTTGTTTTCAGTTACCACTTGTTGGATGGCGATGCCCATGTCGGCAGCACGCTGCTGCCAGGAGTTTCCGTGAGCAAATGCTATCCGCTGTTGGCTCCTGCCGTCATTTTCCAGTGCCGCTTCAAGCGCTTTGGCAAACTGTTTCGGGGTGTCAGCCACGCTAACCAAGTGCCTGAAATCATCAAGGTCGCCAAAATCGGTGGTGACCACGGGTTTGCCTGCGGCAAAATATTCGTTGATTTTGAGTGGGTAAATGCCCGCCGTCAGCTTGTTTTTCAAAAAAGGAATCATGCACACCCCGAATTTCTGCACCCATGAAGGGAGACTCGCTACAGGCTGGCTGCCAACGAGCTCCACGTTGGGTAAACACCTGAGTCTTTCAACTTCCTGTGAATTGATGCGCCCAACGAACACAAATTGATAGTTGGGCATGCTGATGACGGTTGATTCTAGCAGGTTGTAGTCCAAGCGTTCATCCAGGGAACCGAGGTACCCGATGGTTCTGGAAGGGCGGCTGACGGTGGAGGAAGAATCGTTGAAAAGGTTGAAGTCAACGCCATTTTTCACCAAAAACGAGCGCTTCGCAATATGTTGTTTAGCCATGAAAAGTGGTGTGGAACTGGTCACGACGGCGTCCGCTTGCTGCATGAATTTCCTTTCGAGGCGCTCGCCGTGCTTGCCTGCCCACTTGGCAGCGCTTATTTCATCGTAACAGTAGTAAATCAGTGCTTTTTCGTTGAACTGGCGGGCAAGGAACACGCCGAGGAAGGGGTTGAAGGCATTCACCACCACGGGGCGGTGGAAGCCAAGGGTTTTCATCGCAGCTTGGATGGCCGTGTGTGCCTTGCGGGCATTGGCCCCCATCAAGGAATCGTAGAGGGCATCACCGTTGATGAAATTCACTGGCATCATCGGAGGCAGGGTGAGCACGTTCATTTCAGCACCGTTGTCGAGGCGGAGGCTGCGCAGGCGCTGTTCTTTGCCGAGCATCCGGCGCCAAGGGGCCTTCGTTTTGCCAAGCTTGCCCATGATGGCATCCTTCCAGGTGAAGGGGTATTCGACGTACAGAACGGAATTGTCCTTGGCCAGTTCGCCCACCAATTGGACGGTACTTTTCAGGTATTCGCCCTCCCAAGCTGGGAGCCCAATGACGACAATTTGCTCGTTTCGAAGTGCCTGTTTCATATTAATTGATAAGATAAAAAGTGTTTGTTTTTTGTTGGCACAAAGATGGGGAACATGTAGGCCCAGTGACGGAGGTTTTCGGTTTTTGGTAGGATCCCTTCGGTTTTTGTACCGTCAAGCCCCAGCTTGGCAGTACGTTAAACCGCTTTTTTCCCAGAGAAATCAAAAAGCACAATGCGTTTGGCCCATTTGCGGAGCAAAGACCGACGCTTCGGCAGTTCGCCAAGGCTGCTTTCGAGGGCTGTCGGTTCCAGTGCGTTCAGTGCGAAGTGCGGCTGCGATTTCAGGCCACGGCTGAAGGTAGCGAGCGCCTTAGTATCCGCTTCGTTCCACACCCGGTTGGCACGGGTGAAGAGCAGCGTCAGGTCATACTTGCCTACCAAATCAACTGGGTAAGGCGAGGTGAGCAGGCCCGGTATTTCGAAGTAGATGAAGTCAAATTCAGCGGGATCAAAGCTGGCATCGCCCAGCAGTTCCGCCTCAGTTTGCAGTTCAAAAAAGCGGTGGTCAATCTTGTACGCCCGATCGTCGGCGTGCATGATTTCATTTTCTCCTTCGGGAAAAAGAAAGGCCACCCGCTCGCCCGTGGCCCGCAGTTGCTCCACGCAAAGCCTCGTCAGGTAGGACTTGCCCTCCCCACTACGGGTACTGGCCACGCCCACCCGTTTGGTGCATCCTTGGCCAAGCCCCTGCTCCCTTAGGTTCAGTTTTACATGCTGCAACAACTGCCCCACGCTCTGTTTTTGAATGAACCCAAAATCCAGTTTCTCTGCTTTTTCCGAAGGAGCTGGAAACTTGGGAAAAGCGCCCACCACTTCCAACCCAACCACTTCGGCAGCACGGGACTGCGATTTCAGGGTGTTGTCCAACATTTCCAAGGCCACTACTCCTGCCAGCACCAGCACGAAGCCAGCCATAAAAGCAATTACCACACTCATCATCCGCTTCGAACCCGCAGGCTTCAATGGCATGAACGGCGGATCCACCACTTTCAGGTTGGCGCTCATCATCATGCTGTACTGGTGCAGGCGGGCTTGGTTGTAGCTGTGCAGGTTTTCGAGATAGGCACGTTCGGCCACGTCAATTTCCCGCTCCATCCGTTTCAGGCGGCTGCCCCACGGGGCAAATTTGGAGTAGATAGTGTCGAACTCGATTTTGCGCTCCTTCAGCACCTCAAGCCGAGCCACCGACTGCTCGATTCCCACCACTTGGTTCAGCCATTGCGTCAGCAGATCCTTCAGCTCCACACCCTCTGGCGTACGGTTCACGGCGAAGCTGGCGTTGGTCGTGTTCTTGATTTCCTTTTTGAGCAAATCGGCGTTGCGGTGCAGGTAGTCCAGCGCAGCGCTGTTGGTTTGCAGGCTATCAAAATTGAAGACTTCCATCCGGGCAATGCGGGAACTCAGGTCGCCCAGTTCCTGCCTTTTTTGCACTAGCTTTGAGTTCAAATCCGAAATATTCACATGTTTGCCCATCTCACGCTCCAGCCGCCGCATGGAACTGTCGGCGGCGTTCATGTTCATCAGTTCCTTGAAGTACATCTCGTCAAGGTCCTCTTTTTTGGCGGCGATAAAACGGGTCTGTTCGTAATAGTTGATGATTTTGTTGCTGACCATGAACGCCAGCAGCCCGTCTTCCCGGCCATTCAAGTTTGCTTGCGCTTCCTTGGTAGCTTTATCGAAAAAATCCAACACATCGGCGCTCTGCACGGCCTTCATCCTGCACTGTTTTTCCACAAAAATATGGGTCAAATAAACTAGGGTCTGACGGCAGACCGCCGGGTCCATGGCCGAGTATTTGAAGCGCAGCATGTCACTCTTCCCCTCTCGCATCACCTGGATGGTCTCCATCTGTTCCACCCCGAAAAATGGGTTTTGGGAATACAGCAACTTGTGCAGGTCGTTCTCCTTGCGCTCATTGCGCAACGCTAAAATCTTGTTGTAAGTGGCCAAGGTATCACCGGGCACAGCCACCAGTTTTCGCACATTATGAACCTCAGGTTTTTTCAGTTCTTCCCAGCCTTCGAGGGTGATGAGTTCTGGGTCAGGTTCGGTAAGGATGATGTAGCGGGCTAACAGACGCATCGCTAGTTCCTCCCTAGTTTCGTAGGAGGTGGCGAGGCTGATGAGGTTCTCTATTTCGTTGTTGGTGTAGGCGTAGTCCACCTTCTCGCCGCCAGAGCTTTCAATGTTGTAGCCCGATACCAAGCCCGTGTTCACGAGGGTGTGGGAGCTGTATTCCGACTGTTCATTTCGGGTCAAGTAAAAAACCACACCTGCCAGCACGACTCCTGCCAGCATCATGGTTTTGAAATGGGAAGCAGCAATCCTGAAGAATTCGACTAGGTTCATTTTTTGTATGTAATAGTTAAGGTAAAATTGAAGGTGGGGGCGGCTTTTCTCAAATACCCCACAAAATTAAAAGCAGGCAAAGCGACGCTTTGCCTGCTTTCGTTTTTTGGTAGGTTTCCTTCGGAAAATGGAAGGCCGTTCGTAAAAATCAGATTCCAGCTATCTCGCAGAGCATCCGGTAGCTGTGCCTGGCGGCCAGTTTGCTCTCTTCCAACTGCTTTTTCGCAGCGATGTTTTTGGATAAAACGGTCGTGTACTCTGAGGCGGGCAGCGTACCTTCTTCAAAATATTTTTGAGCCACTTCTAGCGCCAACTGCATCGCCTCCACGTTCTGCGCCTCCAATTGCAGCAGTTGCATATCCGCCTGAAAGCGGTCGTAGCGTACCAGCACCTCTTCCTGAATTTGCGCCTCCAGATTCAGCTTGTCCACCTGCGTCCGTTCCCATTCCAGCCGCTTGATGTTCACCTTGTCGGAGCGGTTGATGACATCGCCGAGCGACAGCCGCACGGTCAGGCCCGCATTGTATACCGCACTGCGGCGATCCACGGAAATGTACTCCTGGTTGGTAGTCGTCTGCTGGTAGTCGAGCACGTTGTTGGTGCCGAGCAGCGCCGTCCCACCGACCGTCACGAGGTTGGCCCAGCTCTTTTTTTCCAGATTCATTTCCTGTTTTTTGGTCTCAATCCACACATCCTGCGAACGCAGGGCTGGCGATTTTTCAATGGCCATTTTCACCAAAGTATCCAGCGGCGGCAGTGGGTAATCGGTGGTTTCCGTTTGGGAAAACCCGATGACTGGGAGGACAAGCAAAATGACCGCTGAAGCGCCGATGACCGCTTTGCGCAAGCGGAAACTAGAAGTAAAAAAGCGCCGCAAGCTGGAGCTTGCGGGTACTCGTGAACCCATGAACGGTTTCTCCAGTACGAGGTAAAAAATTCCAGAACTCACCAGCACCAGTGGCAGCCCAATGGCCAATTGCAGGAGCAGGTTGGGCAGGTAGTGGTTTGTCAAAACAAGATTTTTGGTAAAACTCATCTGCAATTCCAGTAGCGGCAAATGTGTCAGGTAAATGGAATAGCACATGCCACCGATGATGGCAACCCATTGGTTTTTAAGCAGTTGCGAAAAATATTTTCCCTGAAAGGCAGCCATGAAAACCACCATCAGCGCCACTGCGAAGATGAGGCTTTTGCCAAGCTCCTCCGTCCAGGTGTAGGCCATGACGAGCAGCGCAGGCACCACCGCCAAGTCCCAAGCCCATTTTACCGAAGGCGCTTTTTGCCAGCGGGAAAGGTAGGCGTCAGCCAGCCAGATGCCGACGAGGAAGTGCTGCATTTGCCCCAGCAAAGTGAGTTTGAAGGGGAAATTTTGCCAGCCCATCGCATGTTGCAGCGTCACGAATCCGAAGATGCTGCCGAGCAGTACCCACTGGCGTGCACGTCCATTTTTTATCGAAAAAAACAGGCCGACGAGCCAAGGTGCGATGAGGTAAAACTGGATTTCGATTTCCAGCGACCAAGCCACCGGATTAATGACCGAGTATTCGCCGTAGATGAAATTATGAAGATAAAAACTGCTCGCCAGCCAGTGCGGCAGCAAATCACCCACCGTCCAGGCACCTTTTACAAGCAGCACCAGCGCAAACACCGTCATCCAAATCAAATACGGCGGTTCGATGCGGGTGAAACGGCGGATGAAATATTGCTTCAGATTAGGAACTTTTGCGCCTTCCAGCTGATGTTTGGCAAACGGCAAAGACAGCATGAAACCGCTGATGGCGAAGAAAATGAACACACCGATAGTGCCCCTGCTGGCCAAAAAAGCGAGTTGGTCCTGCTCGATTGGTGTCGAAAAACTGATAGGCGTCTGGCGGATGAGCCGCTCGCTGATGTGCTGGACGATGACCGGCATGATGGCCAGAAACCGAAGTCCGTCCACCAGTGGAAGGTACTGGCCGTTAGAGGTTTCTCTTTTCAGTAAATTTGGAAGCTGCTTTAGGAACCACATAGCTTTTGTTTTTTTGACGATACAAAAATGCGGGCAGCCAAGCCGGGCGGGCAGGAGCTTTCGTTTTTTGGTAGGAATGCTTCGGGAATTGTACCCTCAAGCTCCGACTTGAGAGGTAAATACTTCAAGCTAGAGCTTGAAGTTACAGCGAATATTCCTCAATCTTCCGGTACAGCGTCGCCAAGCCGATGCCGAGTAGTTCGGCGGTTTTGGTCTTGTTGCCCTTGGTGTGGGCCAGCACTTTACGGATGTGCATCTTTTCGATTTCGGCGAGCTTCATCAAATCTATCTGGTTGCCAGACTCAGTATATTGGAAATCGAAAGGCAGGCAATCCAGTGTCAGTTCAGGGCCAGAAGCGAGGATGACGGCCCGCTCGATGACGTTCTTCAGTTCCCGGATATTCCCTTTCCAAGGGTGGTTGGTCAGCGCTTTTTTGAAGGATTCGTCCATGCCGAGCACCGAGTGGCTCATTTTCACGCAAAACATTTTGATGAAATGCTCCGCCAAAAGCAGGATGTCACCAGGACGCTCGGCTAGGGACGGCAGCCGGATATTGAAAACGGAGAGGCGATAGTATAAATCAAGGCGGAAATTGCCCTTGTCACTCTCCTGCTGCAAATCCCGATTGGTGGCCGCTACGATGCGCACATCCACTTTCGTTTCCTTCGTCTCCCCCACTTTCATGAAAGCGCCTGTCTCCAGCACCCGCAGCAGTTTAGCTTGCAGCACGAGGTCCATTTCCCCGATTTCATCTAAGAAAATAGTTCCACCATTGGCTTCCTCGAAGAGGCCAATTTTATCCTTTACAGCTCCTGTGAACGAACCCGTTTTATGCCCAAACATCTCGCTTTCGAGCAATTCCTTGCCCAATGCACTGCAATTGATGGCCACGAACGGCTTGGCATTGCGTTGGCTGGCGCCATGGATTGCTTGCGCAAAAACCTCCTTGCCCGTGCCGGTTTCACCCGTCAGCAGGACGGTGGTGCTCGTGGCGGCCACTTTTTTCGCCATTTCGATGGCGTGCTGCATGGGCTTGGACTGGCCTACTATTTTGGTGAAACTGTGGCGTTGGCTATTGGAATCGGCTGCCAATTCCTTCGCTTCGAATTGTTTCAACGCCTTCTCAACGGCCCGACTGAGCAGCGGGATAATTTTGTTGTTGTCGTCGCCCTTGGTGATGTAGTCGAAGGCCCCGGCTTTGATGGCGGTCACGCTGTCCGGGATTGCGCCGAAGGCGGTGAGCAAAATGACCTCGCTCTGCGGGCTGATGGATTTGATTTTCGGCACCATTTCCACCCCGTTGGCGTCGGGGAGCTTCACATCGCAGATGATGGCATGGATTTTTTCTTGGCCCAGCAGCTTCAGGCCCTTCGTGCCGTTTTCTGCCTGAAACACCTCGTAACCCTCCAGCCGGATGATGCGGCTGAGCAGGTTGCGGATGTCATTTTCGTCGTCGATTATTAGGATGTTGGCTTTCATGCAAGGCAAATGTAACGGTTTGAAAGTAGTCTTGGCTGAAAGTTACGACAAGTACGAAACAAAAAATGCCAATCAAAAGGTAGCCTCAGAGCCATTTTTAGGCTGCATCTGTATCGGCGAAACGTTTCGAAGCCTTTGTGACTTTTTTTGGGAAAAATCCCTGCATTGCTTCCAAGCCCAAATCCCATGCCGACAAAAGCCAGTGCGCCTGCTCGTGGAGTGGGTTTTGCCGAAGGTATTTCAGCAAATAATAGCTGGTATTGCGCAGCAAATACAGCAAATACAGCTGCTCAAAATCCCCAGAATTGGCGTCCAACAACGCTCGTATTTTTTTATTTTTTTTTGTTGAAAAAATGGCCGCATGAATCTGGTCATAGCCCTGTTTTTTCACCAAAACACCCGACTGGAAAATGAAGTGAAAAATATCGTTGAGCAAGGGCAGCCGCTCCGCCAGTTCCCAGTCGTAAACATGCAGTTTTTCAGTGCCGAGATACATGTTCCAAGGGGTGAAATCACCGTGGGCAATGGTGGTTGTCAAGGTCATTTCTGTATCAAAAGCGTCGTACAGCGCTTGAAGTTTTTTGATGATTTTGCCTACTGTTTTTGGCTCCAAGCCATTGAGAACCGGCTGCAGTCGAAGCGCTTCAAGGTTGGCTGTTATCTCCGCCCAAAACGGTAAACTGCCAAGTTGGTCTTGCTGCGCAGTTCGTTCAGACAGCTCCACAACTGCCTCAAAATGAGCATTTTGCAAATAAAAACTATTGCTGGCATTTTGCGGCTTTACATCTGAAACCAATAGCCCACTGTCAAAATGCTTGGCCTTTGGAGCCTGCATTTTTTCAAGCTCAAAATACACTAATGCCGAAAGCACTTGCCCTTCGTTGGCCACTAATCTTGCCGCTGCTTCCGTCAGCGGTTGCTTGTAAAACCAGCTTTTTCCTTCCACATCCTCAAAGGCAATTACAGCCTTGCGGTTCTCTCCAACTGTGCCCGTGAATATGGCCATTTTGTCAGCAGCGCCAGGAGGTATCAGGCCACTGAAAGGAGGTGTTTCTTTGTAAAAAACATGCACCTGACCGGAACGCAACAACCAATCGTTGCGAAGCAAAAAAACAGTTTTGAAAGTAAGTTGGAAGAGGAAGCCCCGCCAGCCGGAGCCGTTGTAAAGCCGCAAGAAAACGGTTCGCCTACTGCCCAGCGGATACAACCAACGGATGGTGCCGTCGGGGTTGTTCACGTAGCCAAAACTGAGGCAATGGAAACCCGGCACTACCGATTTTTTACCGAAGGAAAAAAGCCTAGTAACAGCGCAGAGATGCTGGCCCGGGAAGAATATTTTGGCCAGCAGCGCTTTTTCGTTTGGGGCAGCCCTGCTCATGCTGCTACCATTTTTGAATGGGCAAATTTCACGGACTGGGTGGAGGTGGCAGGCACTGTTTTTACCACAAAAAGCAGGATGAGCAATTGGTAGAATTGGATGCCGTAGTTGGATTCGCCGAAGATGCCGAACTCGGTGAAGGAGTTGATGAGGAGCGGTACGAGCATCATGCCTGCCAGCGCCCGATGGCTTGCATCGTTGCTCCGTCCGATGGCGAAAAACGTAGCCAGCATTTGCAGGAAGCAGGTGAAAAAACCAACTAGACCGAGGTTAAGCAAGACCTGAGCGAAGGTGTTGTGGGTCATTTTGGCAGAATAAGAATGCACGCTGTTGAAGTATTCGCCGTCGGCAATGCACATAAAGCCATAGCCAAAAAGTGGCCGTTGCGTGAAGCCTTCCGTTAGCAGGTCTTTCCAAAAAGGCAGCCGCCCGGTCATGCTCATCACTTCGTTGATGTCGCCTTGTTTCAAAAAAACGGAGTAAAAAACGAAAGGCAAAACGATGGTCACCGCAGCGACGGAGAAAATGACGAGCCGTAGATTGCCGTTCCGCAAGATGAAAATGGCCGAAACCAGCAGCAAAGCCAGTAATGACGAGCGGGACTGTGTGTAGTAAACGACGAACAGGCTAACCGCTACGGCCAAGAGGTTGATGGTTTTGGGCCGCTTGTCGAGCAATTCCACGTAGCCCATGACGGCCAGCAGGCAGGCCAGCATTCCCAGTTCATTAGGATTGATGATGATGCCACCGAGGCGGGAAACCTCGCCTTCGTGAGTTTTTCGGAAGAAGGTATCGGGGTCGGTGTACATGCCAACGATGAAGCCGAGACAAATGAACAGCGCCGCCCGTCCGAAGACGAGGGAGAGTCGGGCGTGGTTGTCGCTGAGGGTGTTGTAGTAGGTGAGCAGTTTTGTAAAAAACCAAGCGAAGGCCAGCGCTTCGATGATCATGCTGAGTTGCAGCAGGGCATAATCCGGCAGTGCTGCCCAAGTGACTGAGAGTAGCCCCAGTAGCAGATAACCGACGTACAGTGCCAATGGGGTAATGTTTCCGAAGGAAAAATCGAAGCCCCGGTGCTTGTCCCGAAGTGATTTGAGTAGCAAAAATGCGGCGAGGGTGAGCATGACCCGCAGGCCCGTTTTCAGCGCCTGCGTCAAGATGACAGAGTCAGGAAACAGGGTGAAATAGCTCAAAATCCTGAGGGTAAACAGGATGATAATCTTGTTGAGCATGGCCTGGCTGCGGTACATGGCGGTGGTTTTACATTATCATTGACTTTTTAACAACGATAAAAATGCCAATAAAAAAAAGATGGCTAACCCGTTGTTTATCAACGAATTAGCCTGTGGGTATAACATCTGTGTTAATCTGTTTCGGTAAAAAAGTCCCAATTTGGGAAAAGTGGAGAGCTCTGATGGTCTTTCAATACATCAATTCTTCATCAGCATCATTTTGCCAAAATAGCCACGTCCTTTGCTATCCACAGCTTTTACGATATAACTGCCAGTGCCAAGGTGGTAGAGATAAAGTTCTTGCCGTTGTCCTTCCACGACGGGAGCCTCGTAAACTTGCCGCCCAAACTGGTTAAACACTTTCATTTCTACAAAAAACGAAGCTGGGTCCAAGCTCAAGTCGAATGACTGTACCATGACTTTACCTGAACTTGGGTTCGGAAAAAGTTGGAGTGGCCTTGCAACGGCTTTGGTTTCCTTTACAATTTCTGAGGTCAGTACGTTCTCGACGGTATTTGTTACAACTGGTTCCAGGTTATCAAAGAAAATGGATGCTTGATTGAGCAAATGGTCGCCAATGACAAGGCTTGTGGCGGGCTTAATCCGGAACGAAACGTAACCGTGGCTTTCTGCTTCGTTGGAAAGACTATCTGGCAGATTGATGTTTGGGAAAATCCAGGTTAGCTTGTGGTTTTTGTCCACTTGGAGCCGATAGGTGTGACTTGCACTGCCAAGTTCGAGTGTGGAAATATCCAGACTTGCCGTAAGCTCATCTTCTACCCTGATCTGTGCCGCTGGAATGTTCCCCACATTTTGGAACCTAATTTTGTAATAAAGCCATTCATCCCGCTTTACATACCTAGCTGGACTGACCGAAATATCATTGGGATCGAAAGCCGCCACTGTCTGCGACTTGTCCACGGAGCTGTTGTTGGTTTGGCTCAATTCAGCGTTTCCGTTGCCGATGTCAGCTTGTAAGGAAATCTCAGTGCCGATTGGCGTCAGAGGGTCGACTGTGTAGGAAATGAAAACGGTGCCCTGCTGCTGTGGTGCTAGGTCGGCCAAGCCGAATGTCAAGACAGAGGTGGTGCTTTTATCGGAAGAATAAGGCAATGAACTGAGCAATACCGAAATTTCTGAAGGAATCGTCACTTTTAGTTCAACGTTTCTGGCGGCTGCCGTGCCAATATTTTTGTAGTTGACAATCATCAAATTGTGCTGACCGATACGATGAGCTGCTGCAAAAATCTCGGTAGTGAGGTCTGGCAAATTGCTGACGATGGAATTGCCAAAATCAACATTGGCATATTTCAAACCAGCAGCAGCAACCGTCACGGATTGCTGGCCACTGTTATTGGGACATTGTGGATTAAAATTGCTGCCAGGAGATTCCTGTAAAGTGTAGCTGCCTGTGGGCAAAAACGCCGAGTAATAACCATTTTCATCGGCATACACCACCGTGTTGCCAGGCTGGAATTCGACCCGCGCATTGGGCACGCCAATCCTGTTGGTAGAACTGCCCACGGGCGCTTGGCTTGGGTCAACGACAAATTGTGAGGCAATGGTCGCACAATCCTTTGCGGCTGGCAAATATGGACTGACTCCTACAGGATTTGCCCAAGCTGGCGTACAATACTGTGAAATATTTGCCGACCAGTTGGTGCCAGTGAGGTTGAAGGTGTTTTGGATATTCCCGTTGTCCAGCCAGATGACAAGACCTGTACCATTGACCTCAGCTGGTGACAGGTTCTGAAATCCGCCATTGGTCACATGTACCTTTGTATCCTCAACCACCATTTTTCCAAAGATATAATTCTGGAAATTGCCGCCAATCTCCATTTTGACACTTTGCAAGGTATCAATGCCAGCGTTGTTATAGCTACCCGACAATTGAAAAACGGCGTTTTTCCATTTTTTTGAGCCAATGCTGTAATGGCCACCTGTTACATAAATCTTGCTCAGCTGAGCCTCAAACTTACCCGAAGAACCAACGATATCGAAATTTCCATTTTCCATGTTGAGTTCTCCGCCAAGTAGCTTCACGCTGGCATCTGCAATAGTCAAATTCCCATTTTGCAACGTAAGCTTGGCATTGGTAACAAACAATTGACTATTGCCATTGATGTAGATATTGCCATTGGTAATGGTTACATCATGTTCAATACTGATGGTTTTGTTGAAAATATTGCTGTAAGAAGGCACCACGCCACCTGCCCAAGTGGAAGCCGAATTCCAGTTTCCTGCCTGGACAGATCGGTAATTTGCCGATTGGGCAGCCTGTGGCAACCCACTGCCACTGTTGCAGTCTATATTTTCTTCGTAATAAACCTGGCCGCTCACCTCAGCGGCATCGTCTTCCGTGATGACGAGGAACTGGTTCACCGCCTGATTGCTCAAAGTCTGCCGATAGCCCGAAGGCCAAATCACCTGAATGGAAGCAATCACGCTGGCATTTCCCAAGCCGATGCTGGCAACCAAGCTGTTTTGGCCACCAGTGCCGCCACCAGTCTGTCCTGAAATCATCCGGATCTGCGTCACTGACTGTCCGTTAATCGTGGCAGTGACCAAGATTTTAGCCCCGATCGCCGACTTGTTTGAATTCGTGCCGATGAGCTTGATGCTTGTCCAGTTCTTACAAGTTCCTTTCAGGTTTTTGTAGAAAAAATTGCCAGTGCCTTCGCGGTTGGCCACGAAGAGGTCAAGGTCGCCGTCATGGTCATAATCGGCCCAAGCCGCACCGAAGGAAAATCCGCCAGCAGTGGTTATTTCATTTTGGATACTGGTAAAGCTATCATTGCCATCATTGCGGTAAAGGGAATTATTGTCACCGTCCCTCGCCACGAAGAGGTCAAGGTCACCGTCGTTGTCCCAATCTGCCCAAGCGCTGCCGTGAGCATTGCCTCTATCTGTGACGATGTTGCCAGTGGTTATTTTGGTGAAAGTACCGTTGCCGTTGTTTTGGTACAGGTAGCAGGGTTCGTTGCCCGCATTGGTGACGAAAAGGTCAAAATACCCATCGTTGTTGTAATCTGCCCAAGAAGCGCCCACGCTGCTGCCGCCGTCATTGACGATTGTACCAGTAGTTACCCGCTGAAAATTCCCGCCGCCTGCATTGTGGTAAAGGCTGTTGTTTTGACCGCCCGTGTTTGCCACGAAGAGGTCGAGCAGGCCATCGTTGTCGTAATCGCCCCACACACCAGAGACGGAACGGGACGCCTCATTGGTGATGGCGTTGTTCGTCACTTCGCTGAAAGTGCCGTCGCCGTTGTTGTGGTAAAGCAGGTTGAACGCTGTTTCCCAATACACTGCAACGAACATGTCTAGGAAGCCGTCGTTGTCGTAATCCCCCCAGCTCACACCGTGCGAGTAACCTGTGGAGCTGACGATTGGGTCGCCCAAAACTTTGGTGAAATTCTCGCCGCCCTCGTTCCGGTAGAGGTAATTTTCGAAGCCAATATTATTGCCAACGTAGAGGTCGAGGTCGCCGTCGTTGTCGTAATCGCCCCAAGAAGAAGATACCGAAGACGCCAAGTCTGTGCTGAAAGGCGCTGTGCTTACTTTCGTGAAACTGCCGTTGCCGTTGTTGCGGTAAAGTGCGTTCGGCTGGTTGGGGTCGTGCGTCGTTACAAAGAGGTCGGGGTAATTGTCGTTGTTATAATCGCCCCAAGATGCGCCCCAGTCATCGCCACCGCCTTCAAGTCCAATGTCCGTGCCGATCAGTTGCTTGGCAAAATCCTCAGGGGTGCCTACGAGGCAGGGGTCTGGCGGCGGAAAGGAATTCGGTGCATTCACGACGACTGTTCCGTAATTGGAAGTATGCTTGACATTATTGCCATTACTGCTTGCACCATAAGGTTTTATTTCCGTTGAAATTGAATTGCATTTAACCTTGAAAGTGTATCGTACCGTGACATGATAAGTACCGCCACCCAAGGAGGAAGGGAAGATGAAATTCAAGGTATTGAGCGTATTCAAAGGAATGAATAAGGGAACATCGGTACTGATTATCGTAGTGCCTATAAGCTGAAGGCAAGAAGCATCAAAGTTTAGGTTGCCAGCTGGTTGGAACAGCGCAAACCCATTATTGGGCACATTGCCTAATTCATAAATTTGATCGTAATAGGTGGTTGAACCAAGAATCAAACCTGGACCAGTAGTAAATGTACCCAGCAAGCCTCCCGCAGTAGCAGAGATACTGCTCCTAGTCTTCATTTCCACTTGTGATTGTACAGTGCCAGGGTTGGAATCTGATACCGTAATTTTTACAGTCATCGTTGAGTTTACAACACATGGGTAACTTAGGTACCAAAACAAGGTAGTACATGCCCCTGGGGTAAGTGTTCCAATGGTCTGTGTAACCGGCTGTCCACTCTGTAATGCAAAGCCTGGTTCCAATCCGCTCAATGTAGCCGACAAATTAGTGAGTATGCCAAGCGATGTATTACAAATACTATAAGCCACATACGCAGCCCGAGGGCCACCACAGGGGTCGTTTGAATCGAGGATAAATCGTGTGCCTGACTTGTTGGTAATGCTAACTGCTCCTATGTTGAGGGCATTAACCCGCTGAATGCTAAAGCAAAGTGCGAAGAAGAGAAGCATAAACCAAAAAAATGGCCTGCCACTCAACCGAGGCTGTTCGAGTTTTTGTAAAGTAAGACCCATTTCAAGAAGTTAGACGAAGGGGCAATCGGTGGGAGCAAAAAATGAACCCAAGACCCAAGTAATTGAAAATCAAATACTTGCATCAAAAAAAACCATTCCTTAACTTTATTTTATTGGGAATTTTTCCAAAAATGGGAAACGGGAATGGCTCTTTTACGAAGCATAAATCCGCAAAAGCTCCCCGCAGATTTGCCTCCAATCGAAAACTTCCTGCACCATCCGCTTTGCATTGGCCCCAATCGGCTTTAGCTTATTTTGTTTGTAAAAACCGGCAGTACTTTCCATCGCTCCACAAACTACTTCGGGATTGAGCACCCCTTCCATCGGAAATCCCGCCGCATATTGTCGAATGTAGCTATTGATATTTGTGCCCTCGCTGGTGAGGCAGGGCAGACCAAGTGCCGCAGCTTCCAGCACAGCCATTGGAAAACCTTCCGAACGGCTCGTATGCAGAAAGACATCAACATTGGCCATCAGACGGTACTTTTCGTCGCCATATTTTGCACCTAAAAAAATGACATGTTGTTGAATTCCTAGTTCATTCACTAAATGCTCCAGTGCCTTCCGGTCTTCGCCATCACCGATGATTTCCAACTTGGCTTGGTAGCCCTTTTTCAAAAAAAGCGCAAAGCCATGCAGCATGAAATCGAGGCCCTTGTAGTAAATATCCAGTCTGCCGCAGAAGCCGAAAGTGAGCTGAGGCTTGGGAGTTTTCAAAATATCCTTCGGCAGTTCGGAAAGCTCCATCCCATTGGGAATCAGCACTCTATGAGCATTTTTCGTGAGCAAACCTAAATGCTCAAATTCCAAGTCTCCCAATAGTTGAACAGCTTTGGCATTTTCTACCAAGCTTTTTTCAAACAAGGAAAAATAAAGCCGCTTGCGCAATTTGCCCTTTTGCAAAGCAACCGCACTGAACGAGCCGTGTGGGGTAAAAACATATTCGATGCCTTGCTTTTTCAGCATTTTTGTCAACAGGTAAAACTCCATGATGAATGCCCCGTGAACATGGACAATTACATCTTGGGGCAATGTCCTAACTGAATTTACGAGGTCATCGTCAAGCCAGATTTTATTGCTGGACTGTAAAAAAAGCTTAGTCTTGAAGCTACGTTTAGGGTAATTGTGTTCTAAAGAATTGGCGATGCCCCAGACTGTTACATCATGCCCCATTTTTTGTTGCGTTTTCGCCAATTGGTACGCCACTTTGTTTACCCCGTTCATGCGGTCGGGATTGGCTTTTCCAAGTACTGCATGGATGATTTTCACGGGTTTCAGGATTGAGAATTAGAAAGATGGAAGATTTGGGAAGTATCAGTTTTTTTGAAAATAGCAAAACCATATACTACCAATGTCAGCACTTGGGCACCAATCAAGCCTGCCACCACGCCACCCATGCCCCATCGCTCCACGACGGGATAAGCCACCAGCAAGCTGACCAAGGCACTGGCCGTGTATCCAATAAAAATGGGCTTGGTAAATTGCATGGAACGCAGTGCAAATCGCTGCAAAGTAGCGATGTAACCTAGAAGATACACGACTGCATAAGCTCCAACCAAATAAGCAAATGCTTGATAGTCAGTACCGTATAACCAACCGATGAGCCAGTGCGACACCAAGGTCAGGATACCTAAAAGCCCAACGACGGGGATAGCCACCAAGCCTCCTGCTCGCCGTAGATAAGCGAACATTGCCTTTTCTCCCTTCGTAAAAAACTGTCGGGCAGCCTCCACTGGAACGATGTTTTCCATGGCGAGAAAAATCACGTGGCACAAGCCGACCATGTTTTGCGCCATGCGCAAAGCACCGACCGCCACTGTCCCCTGCGTTGCCGCAGCAGCCACGAGGAAGTAATTGCCAGAAAACCATTGTACCAGCGAGGTGCCCAACAGCCAAAAAGAATAATGATAATGTTCCTTTGCAGTTTTGAGGATTTGTTTTCTATTCCATCGTTTTATGAGTTGGTGACCAATTAGTCGCACACCTATCCCACAACTTATTCCATATGACACCATTATTGACCAAAGTGCTATATCAAGGTCAAGACTACCGTCAATTTTAAATAAAATCAAACAAGAGAATAAAGAAATATAAAGTATGACATCCATTAACAATGGGATATTAAACTGCCCATTTGCGAAGCAATATTTTTTAACAAAATCCTGAATTAAATAAAATGCGGAAACGAAGCCAATTGCAGGTATTTGCTGCAACAAGTCCACCTTATATCCTATTATTTTCATTAAAGAATAAAAAGCCAAGGCCATAAAAACCAAACTAATGGATATGAGCAATTGAAGTCCGGAAAGTGACTCTAAATAAGTAGCTCGCCTGTAAGATTCTTTTCCAGCAATAAGCGTCAAAAATGGTTGGGTAATATATGCTTGATGAAGGCTCAGCAGAAATAACACCCCCATCCAGAGTAGGCTATATTGTCCAAAAACCGCTAAACCCAACCAACGAGCCAAAAGCACTCCTAAAGCGAAATTCCCCCCAGAAGCCACTGCTTGGCCGAGCAGTGCGAGGGATTTTGGGGAGACGAGGATGGATTTTACCTTGGGAATGGACATTTGAAAGTGAATGGGAAGCGCTATTTTTTGAATTTTATCCTGCGATTTTTAATAAAAACTCCTACCCTACCTTACGATGTTGTAGTACTTTTTCATGTACCGCTTATACCCTGGCACTTTTGAACTGACGGCTTGGCCATTCAATACGATGTAGAGGTTCGGCACATGGAAATCATTTGTGAGGTTGGCAATTTTGTCGAGCATCCGCTTTTTGGTGAAACCCGCCCGGATGACGAACAAATTCGCCGTACTGTCCGACATGATGGGGAGGCTGTCTTCGAAAACGCCGAGCGGTGGCGTATCAACAATGACCACATCAAAATGCCAGCGGAAATCATAGATAAAATCCAATGAACGTCGATTGAACAACAGTGCATAATTCTGTGATTCCAAACGCCCAGCAGTAAGGATGTACAGATTTTCTTCTGTTGTTTTTTGGATGGCATTGAGGGCATAAACCCGGCCTTCCAGCACGTCGCAGTAGCCAATCGTATTCTGTACTTTGAAATTGAGATGAAGTGTCGGTTTGCGCACATCCATGTCCACCACCAGTACCCGTTTTCCAACAGCAGCATAGGCTTTTGCCAATTCAGTGGCAGTAAACGACTTACCCTCGGCAGGCAGCATTGAGGTCGTCACCAGCAATTTACCTTGGTGCTTCAGAGCAGTATCGGGCAGTTTGTCGATAGATGCGACCAACCCAGAAACCAGGGCAAAACCATCATCGTGTTTTTTGAGCTTCTGATAAACACTGCCAAGCATAGGCACAGGCAAATTGTCGAGGTCATCCTTGCCCTTGATTCTGTCTTTGAAAAAACTGCGCACGTAGGCGAAAGTCATACCCAACAACATGGCAAACAAGGCACTCAAGCCGTACAGCAGCGATTTGTTTGGGGAAACGACCTGCTTGGGCCGCTCCGCATGTTCGATGATTTTATGCGGATAAAGGTCGGATGCTTTCACGATGGCCAACTCCGTTCGCTTGCGCATGAGGTGGTTGTACATGTTCTCATTGAGAGAGACTTCCCGTTCCAGCGCCACAAAGTTCCGTTCCTTCTCCGGGAAGCGCTTGATGTCGGCATTGAGTTTTCTGAGATTTTGGTCTACCTCGTCCTGTTTCGCCCTGATGTTATTCATGGTGGTAATCAGAGTCTCGTTCAGGAAGGTCCTCGATTCCTTGATTTTTTCATCCACATTCGCCACAGCAGGATTGGTGGGTGTGTACTGCTGGAGCAGGTCTTTGCGAAGCGCTTCATAACCCTGCGCCTTGAAGAAGGTCTCCCGGAAAATGGGGTCTTGCAGCGCCTCAAAATTTGGGGAAAACTCCTGCAAGTTTTTGCCCGTAAAAAGCGGCGTTTGCAAACGTTCCATCTCGGCATATTTCATGTCAAGGTCGATTCGGCGAAGGTCCAACTGGGTCAGTTCTTTCAGTGTGGCGTCGGTTTCTTGGTCAAAATTGATGACTTGGTTGCCACCTCGAAAACCCGACAAATTGGCTTCGGCGCTGCGCAATTTGGCCCCAACCTCTGCCAACTGCTGATCGAGGAAAGCTAGGGTGGAATCGGCTTGCATCTTCTTGCTCTGCTCCCCTTCCCGGATGTAGGTTTCCATCAGTTCATTGACAAATGCTTGCGCTTTTTCGGGCAGTTCGTGGTTGAAGTAGATTTTTACGATGGAAATATCCTTTTCTACAGGTTTCACAAAAAGTTTCTCCCCAGCGTAGCGGTCGGCCAGTGCATCGAGGCTGTTAATTTTGAAAGCAAAACGGTCGCCTTCGTTCAGGCAATTGGGCTTTTGCGCCAGCACTGCCTCATTTTTATGGATGGTAAAGTGTAGGCCAAGTTGGTTCACTGGCTCGCCAAGTGCTACCTCCAAGCCAGTGGAGTCGGTCTCCCCACCCTGCCGTAGCCGAAAACGGTCGTTGCCGAGGTAATCAAAATATTGCAGCTTGTTTTGCTGTGCAGCCGTAATGTCAGCATACTCAATCGTGAAGGGGCATTCTTCGTCCAACTCCACCAGCCGGAGCTTACCCACCCGAAACACGGATAGTTCCCAGTCCAGTTGTTGCAAGGCTTTTTTTACCAAATCCTTCGAGCGGAAAACCTCTACTTCTGTCAAAAAATTCTCGCCGCCATTGGGAGATGAACCATTGTCTTCGCTAAAAATCCCAAAAGTAGCTTGGTTCTGGTTGTTGATTTTGATGGCACCTTCTGCTCGGTATTCCGGCGTCATGTAAGTGATAGCGCGGCGAGTGGCCAAAAGCGCCAGTACCATCAAAATGATGATCACAGGCGAATTTTTGATGAGTGGGGCAATAAGCTGGTTGTATTCTTTTTTGAAATTCATGGCCTTGAATTTTCTAAAAATGACGTGTTGCCGGGATGTTGTTCTTTGCCAAATGCTTCATTTTGAAACCATAGTGCATTTAGGATTATCGCAGGATTATCGATGCAGCCAATGCGACACCACCCAAAATGCCACCAACCACAGCGGCACGCCGCAGCCTTTCGTCAGCGCCCTTCTTCTCGTTAGGCCCGATGTACACTACGTCGTCCGATTGAAGCTGCACATTGTAATCACCAAAAGTGACAAGGTCTGTCAAGTCTACCACCAGTTCGACGGGCTTGTTTTGTACCTGTCGGATAATTTTCACCTCATGTCCTTTGGCGTAGGGCGTCAGGCCAGCCGCAGAGCCAATTATTTCCACAAGCGTCATCTGTTCGTTGTCCAGTGGGTATCTGCCGGGCTTATTCACTTCCCCCAATACCGTCACAAAATGATTGATAACCCTCACGTTGATGATAGGATCCTTCAGCAACGCTCGGTATTTTTCCTCCATCAAATAATTCACCTCTTTCACATCATAGCCCGCCACTTTCACCCGTCCGATCTGTGGGAAATTCACCTCCCCATCATTGTCCACCACGAGCCATTTGCCGGTCACCTCATCGGAATTGTAAACACTATTGACCGAACCAATACTCAGTTCTTCATGTCCCCAGATACTGAGACTGAGCTTGTCTCCAGGTTTTATTACAGCTTCTTTTGGTTGAAAATATTGCTTCAGCACGTTCCGGTTGTCAGTTACAGGGCCAGGGCTTTGGAACAATTGCTGCGGAGGGCTGCACGAGGCAAGCATTGCGGTGAGCGCAAACAAATAAATCAATGGCCTAAGCATGGTCTAGTTTTTTACATTATCATCTAGACTTGTAAAACCAGCAACGTGCCATTTAAAACCAGTACTTAAACAACTGAAAGTCAGCTACTTAAGCTATCTCACTAATTCGGCAGTATCTAGTTTAGGGAAAGGTTTCCCAAAATGGGAATTGGCGGGAACACCAGTTATTTCATCAAAGCCACCTCGGTTCTCCGGTTTTCAGCACGGCCTTGGTGTGAGCCGTTGCTTTGCCGGGGCATCGCTTCACCGTAGGAAATCATTTCCATTTGCTCGGCAGGAATGCCTTTCATGCGCAGGTAATCCTTCACAGACTTTGCCCGACGAAGCCCCAGTTCGTAATTGTAGGCAACAGTTCCCTCTGTATCCGTGTGGCCAGAAATGATGAGGTGTGTCGATGGTTCCTTTTTCATTTGCTCCGCAAAATCATCCAAAAGCGCTTGAAAACTTGGAGCGATAACGGCCTCATCCGACGTGAAAGTGACGACCACTGCTGGCTCGTTGGCGGCAGCTAGTAAGGCATTTGGGCAACCACCAAACTCTCGAAGTCCACGTAAATAGGGACATTGGTCGTCAAGGTCCGATAACCCGTCCCTGTCGGTATCGGGGCAGCCATTGAGTTCGGGCTGACCTTTGATGAAGACACATTCGTCTTCCCGGTCAGCCACACCGTCCTTGTCAGTATCCCGGTCGAAAATGGGGCAGCCGTGGTTTTCGAAATGGCCGAAAATCTCTGGGCAGGAGTCTTCCTGATCATAAATGCCATCACCATCTCGGTCGTTGCAGCCGTGGAACTGCCGCTGGCCAGGTTCGAGCGGGCATTCGTCGAGGTCATCGTTCAGACCATCCTTATCTGTGTCGAAAGTGACCTCAGCACCTGCTTCCGGGCAGCCTTGGAGTTCTTTTAGCCCTGCCACTTTGGGACATTTATCGCGGTTATCAAACACACCATCGCCATCCGTGTCCTTCAGTTTCTTTTTGGGGTTTTGGTCAAAACGGAGGTACAATCCGAGTTCCAGTGCACCACGCCCACCAGTAGCAGCATCCAGCCCCGAAACATTTGCATCGTAGCTGGCCCAGATACTTTTATTGCCAATCTCCATGCCCACCTGTACTAGCACCGCATCGCCCATGCGGTAGGCCATTCCAGCGTTGAAGTCGGCATTTTTATCAAAAGTCCCATTGATTTTTACACCGTAAAGCACCTCCTGATGAACGCCCTGTTTTTGTAGCAAAAAATGTGGCGTGAGGATAAGGCGATTGTCAATTTTCATGTCCAAGCTGCCATGAATCGTGGTTCGCATGGGCAAGTCGTAGACCTCGCCAAAAAAGCCTTCGTTGGGCAAGTGGATATGTGACAATGACATGCCCAGGCTGCTTTTCAAATTCCCTGTACTTCCCCATTGGCCTTGCCAAAGCAGGCCAGCACCGAAATCGGCAAATGAGACCTTGGTCCGGTCGAAAACCTCCCGATTGGGCAAAGAAGCGTCGTAGCCCACCCCATCAGCATATTGGTTGTCGAAAGTGAGCAAGGCCGGATCCACCCGTTTTTGCAATTTACCAATACCCACTCCTATCGACAACGAGCCTTCCTGCGCCAGCCGCTTGTGATAGGCACCTGTGAACATGGCGGCTGTGGTTTTGAGACTAGCTGGCCCCGCTTGGTTTTGGTGCAATTGAAAACCCAAACCCACCTGCCTTAATTTTAACTCTGCGGTTGTTCCCATTGTGGTGAAACCGCTCACAATACTGTTCCATTGGCTACGGTACTGCACCCCGACTTGCGCATCGTATTTGCCCACCGCCGTCAATGCCGGGTTGAACAACATACCTGCGGGCTGGTAATTGGACAAGTTGATGTCCTGTGCAAGCAAACTGGAAGCCACAAGCAAGCAAAGGACGAGTATTTGGTAATTTTTGTTCATTATCAAGGGAGTGGGCTGAATTCGACTTAGGTTTTCAAGGAGAGGTGTTATCAAACATGAATCATCGTAGCAAAGTCACCATGCCAGACAGCACCTTTTCTTTTTGATTGGAATTGATTTTCACAAAATAGGCGTAGGTCCCGCTCTGCACGGGAAGTCCATTTCGTAAGCCATCCCAACCGGCATCGGGGTTTTCGGACTGAAAAAGGGGCTCGCCCCACTGGTTGAACACAGCCATGAAAAATGGACCATCTACTTGGCCACGAACCCGGAACTGGTCGTTTTCCCCATCACCGTTTGGGGTAAAAGCATTGGGGATGAAAATACCGGGCAGGTCAGGGGCGCTGGTTATTCGGATAAAATCGGACTTGAGCAAACTGTGCCGACAACCAAAAGCATCCTTCGCATTTAGCGCTACCGAATATTGCCCCTCCACATCGTAACGATGGGTTGGGCTGGGCTGTGTGGAGCTGTTTAGCGCACCCGTATTCGGATCGCCAAACTGCCACTCAAATGCTACAGGTTGGTCATTGCCAATGCTGCTGAAAGTTATGGATTGGCCCACTGGCGCAATGCGTTGCGAAGCACCAAAATCATAGGAAGGCACTGGTGCGGCTTGTACTTCCAATTCATTGGAAAGTGCCGTGATGCCCGTGCTGGGGTCAGTGGCTTGTACTTGATAAACACCAATTTCGCTGACTTCCAAGGTCGGAGCCGTTTGGCCAGCAATGTGCCATCCGTCCTTTAACCACTGGTTGCCAGTGGGTGAGGATGATTTCAAAACAAGCGTCCCACCTGAGCAAAGTAATTGGCCAGCTTGGGCAATGATGGTGAGCACATCAGGCAAGGGAGTTACCTGCACAGCTAGAATTTGCGACATGCTAGTACAGCCGCTGGCGGTTAGTTCGACGAAGTAATCACCTGACGTTGTGACCGTGATGGTTTGCGTAGCTTCTCCATTCGACCAAAGTAACTGACCTGTACCGCCAGCAATTAAGATGAATGAATCACCTTCGTAAAAATTGAGTGGCCCAACGGCGGAAATGCTGACTGTTGGTATTTCGGTAATGTTGATGGCAATCAGGTTTGAAGAAAGCACTTGCCCCAAATAGTCCGTCTCTGCTTTGATAGTATGTGGCCCCGGCGTCAATTGCGAAGCAGAAAAGCTACTGGAAGTGTCGCTTTGTATCATGGTTCCATCCAGATAGAATCGGTAATTGTTGAAAATTTGCGGCGCAGCGGAAAGGTTAAGGGCATCGCCTTCACAAATTTCCGTAGAGCCGTTCAAATTGACCAGTGAAAGGCTGATGGGTGGCGCAGCATCCAAATTTAGCTCCCGAACGACGTGGTTGTATGAGTCGCAAACAAAAACGCTTTTTGTTTTGGTGGACCAAGTGAGTCCGGTAGTTCCTTTGAAAGCAGCAGTGCTGCCTTGGCCGTCTTGGTATCCAGGAACTTGAGGATTGCCCACTACGGTAGAAACCACACCGTTTGGTTCTATTTTGCGGATAACGTAATTGTAACCATCGGCCACGAACACATTGCCGTCATCATCCACTGTCACATCCCACGGATAATTGAACATCGCATCCGAGGAAGGACCATTGGCGTGGCCTTGAATGCCATTTCCGGCGAGGGTTGTCACAATGCCCTGTGGGGTCACCTTCCTTATCTTGTGGTTCCACTCATCAGCCACAAGGATATTGCCAGCGTGGTCTATGGTCAGGCCATAGGGCCGCCAAAACTGTGCATCCGTCCCAGTACCGTCCGCATCGCCGGGGATATAGGCCATACCCGCCACTGTTGTTACGAAACCATCCGTTGAGACTTTTCGGATGATATTAGTCAGATGGTCTGCCACGTAAAGATTGCCAAAAGCATCAATCTCGATGCCCGTAGGATTGCCGAAGGTGGAAGAAAGTGCAAGTCCGTTGCTGGTGCCGTAGTTCCCAGTGCCAGCAATGGTTTCCACTTTACCGCTGAGGGTTATTTTACGGATTTTGTTGTTTTTGGTATCAGCGACGTACACCACACCATCGGGAGTGGCGCAAATACCCAGTGGCTCATGGAAACGTGCAGCGCTACCAATGCCATCGTTGCTGCCACTTATCCCAGCAGTTCCGGCTAGGGTTGTCACCGTATGGGTGTTGGTATCCAAAATTCGGATGACATGGTTGTTCTGGTCGGCAATAAAAATATGCCCAAGCGTATCGGCTGCAATGCCATGTGGGTTGAAAAAGCGAGAACTGAGCGCTGGCCCATCATTGGAGCCAGGCGTCTCTACTACGCCAGCCACAGTCGTAACCCACTGCGCATTCGCCATTGCGAAGCACGACAGTAAGGTAAGTGTGATGACGATTTTCTGCATGAGCCAATTCTGCTTTGCAATTGCAAAAGAGAAATGCACGCCATTTTTTAAAATATTGAATATCAATGATTTACAAGGAAAAACAAAACACTATTTTCCAATTTTGGGAAGACATTTATGGTTTTGGGAATGCCTGAGCAAGTGAATTCCAAAGCTTGAAGGCGTTAATCTTTGAACAATGCGCTGCCCCACAGCGCATTTCATGGCAAGATTTTGAATTTGGTGACTAGCATTTCTGTTCCCCAAAACGCTCCCAAAACAGGAGCCTATTTTTCCCACCTATTGTCCCAAATTCCAAAAACGGGAACGATTCTCGAAAACAAATTTTCCCAACTAACTGAAAATCAATGACTTGCATTTTGGCATTTTTCAGGTAATGCTATTTCGGAATTTTATTCAATAAAAACTATGACAAGTCAGAACACCAAGTTAGGCATTATCGGCACTGTTGGAGTACCCGCTAAATACGGCGGATTCGAAACACTCGCCCAACAACTGGCACTCAACCTTCGGGGAGAGTATGAACCAACGGTTTATTGCAGCGCAAAAAACTACACCAAACAAGAGCGGGTTGCCAATTGGAATGGTATCAAGCTCTTTTACTTGCCTTTTAGTGCCAATGGTCCACAGAGCGTTATCTACGATATTGTTTCGATGATACACGCAATGATTTTTATGGACGTAATGCTTGTACTTGGCGTTTCTGGCGGCATATTCCTTCCTATTGTTAAGCTGTTTGCCCCAAGTAAGCAAGTCGTTGTCAACTTAGACGGCCTTGAATGGAGGCGGGCAAAATGGCAGGGATTTGCGAAGCGGTTTCTGAAATTCAGTGAAAAAATAGCCGTGCGTTATGCTGATGAACTCGTGACTGACAATGCCGCCATCCAACGTTACGTGCTAGAAATGTACGGTGCTACAAGCCGCCTTATCGAGTATGGTGCCGACCATGCAGAGGCAGTTCAAATCCAGCCTGACTTCGTCCAAAAACATCCTTTCCTTACAACAGACTATGCCTTTAAGGTGTGCAGAATAGAACCGGAAAATAATATCCACTTGGTGCTGGAGGCATTTGCAAGATATGAAAAAATGCCGCTCGTGCTGGTCGGCAATTGGGAGCATAGCCCCTATGGCCATGAGTTGCGCCTACTTTATCGGCAGTATAAAAACCTTTACCTGTTAGACCCCATTTATGAACCGCAGGAATTGGACATGCTTCGCTCCAATTGTATGATGTATGTGCATGGCCATAGTGCAGGCGGTACCAACCCTTCCCTAGTTGAAGCGATGTACTTGGGGCTTCCGGTGCTGTCGTTTGGAGCGATTTACAACCGCATCACCACGCAGGAGCGTGCACTTTTCTTCGAAACTGTGGAGGAACTTATCGATATTTTGAAACAAATACCAAGGATGGACCTCAGCGAAATTGCACATGACTTGAAATGGATCGCCGATATTAGGTACAATTGGCCAACTATTTCACAAAAATACAGCATGGCCTTCCGGGGCGCCGAGCGGGAACTTACGCCTGCACTTGATTCCGAATTGGCTTTGGCGCTTCAACGTATATCGGATTGGGCTCCAGTTGGTGTTTATCCAGTGAATAGGATTGGGTAAATTTAATTTTCAAGAAAGCTTCAAGTGAACCTGAAAAACTGATCTGGGCCACTTTTAAAGCTGCTCGGAACTCACACCAAAACATGGATTATTGCCTTTAGGTAATGTCCCTCACCATCAATTTGGCAAGACCATAAAGGTATTTACGAAGCATGCTGCCCTTGGATTTACAGGGCTAAATTCGAAGAGTAACCGTTTTTGGATACTCTCGCAACCATGATTTTCACTCTAATTTCTATCAATGCCTAAAACCTAATAGGCGGCATTAACGGCTTGGCAGGAGACCTTTACACTATTTGCCAGATATTTGGCATTGTACTTTGCCTACGTTGCGAAGATCAAACAGCGATTTGTTAGCCATGTATAAAAAGGCTAGGTGTGAGCCTTGGTAGAATGATTCTGTAAGTTTAATTGAAATATTAGCTGTACACGCTTCGCTGTTGCTTTCCGTTATCAGCCAACATTCTGTAAATAGTGGATTTACCGATATCCAGTTTTTTCGCCACCAACAACACATCGTTGTTGTAACGTTCGAGGTAGTGGTTGATAATACGGTTTTTATACTCTTCCAAGGTAAGTGTCTCGCTGAGAAATGCAGCTTCTTTCCGCACGCTGTTGAAACGGATATCACTTGCCTCCACAGCGCCATTGCTAGCCATGACTGCCGCCAATTCCATCTGGGCCTTCAATTCCCGTACATTGCCTGGGTAGGCATAGTCCAGCATTTTGGCTTTAGCCTCTTTGGATAATTGCATGTCCCCAAGGCCGTTGGCTTGTGCGAAACTGTCCAGGAAAAACTGACCCAATAAAATGATATCGTTGGAACGCTCTCGAAGTGGCGGCATGCTGATGTTCAGTCCAAGGAGCCGGTAGTAGAGGTCTTCCCGAAAATTGCCACGCTGCACTTCGTCCGCCAAACTGCGGTTAGTGGCTGTGATGAGCCTAGCATCGAAAGGGATTGGAGCATCGCCGCCAACCCGCATGATTTCCCGTTCTTGAAGTACCCGCAGGAGCTTTGCCTGCATGTTCATGTCCATTTCCCCAATTTCATCAAGGAAAAGCGTACCGCCATCCGCCTGTTCGAATTGGCCTTTTTTTCGGGCAATTGCACCAGTGAATGCCCCTTTTTCATACCCAAAAAGCTCACTTTCGAGTAGCTCCTTCGGGATAGCACTCATGTTCACCGCAACGAAAGGGCCATTGTATCTGGTCGAATTTTGGTGGATGGATTTGGCTACGAGTTCTTTGCCAGTACCGGTTTCACCTACAACCGAAACCGTGATATTGGTAGAAGTTGCCTTTTCCATCAGCTCAAATACCTCCGCCATGGGCTTGCTATTCCCCAGAATATCAGTACCAAAAGCTGGCTTTCCCATAGGAACTGGCTTTGCATTAGCTGTCGCCACGCTTTCCTGAATTTCAGTTTTGATACTGTTGAGGGTGTGGAGCAGCCGCTCTTTGGTTTCCTCATCTTTGGTGATATAATCCGAGGCACCCAATTTCAGCAGCCGTACGGCGGTCGCCACATCCAATTGGCCAGAGAGCACAATGACATGTGTATCTGGGCTTTGTTGCTTGATTTTGAGAAGCAACGCTTCTCCTTCCGAATCGGGTAGTGAATAATCAAGGGAAACGATGTCAGGCTTTTCCTGGATGCGCTGCAAAAGCGCTTGCCCGGTGTTGAACACGACTACTTCATGGTCAGGATTTATGCCCATCACGTACTTCACAAGGCGTTGGTAAAGGGGGTCGTCTTCAACTACGAAAATTCGTGTAGATTGCTTCTTTACTTTCATGCGCTACTGTGGAAGGGGGGATAGGGTGCATCAATCGAGGGTATGCATCCTTTACAAATTGCATTCCCATTTTTGGATTTTCATTCCAAATGGGGGAAATTAGGTAGGGAAAACATAATTTAAATAATTGATTTTCAATGCATTGCAAAAAAGGCATTAAAATAGACTTCTCTCATGTGTGACAAACTCATCCATCATACTGAACGACCGTTTCTTTTTCATTCAAACCTTGTTTGGCTTCCTTGCCAGTGTCGAATATGTGTGGCTGAAAGCGGTTTTCCCAAAACCGGAAGAAACACCAGAGCAGTCTGACATCGACTTGCTGGTACATGAAGCTGACTGGCCAAGCCTGCTTTTTTTCATCAGCAAACAGGCCTGTGTCACCCATTGCGAAGCGACTCGAAAAAATGATGCGACCTACCTCCGTCTCCAATTTCAAGATGGCTCAAAACTAAAGCTAGACTTACTATCTGCGCTGGTTCGCAAGCAGTTCAGCTACTTACCTAACCACTATCTGCTCGCTAACCTGCAAAGGAACGGTGGTATCGTTACCTACACTCCTCAGGTGCTGTTGGAGCACGTACTTTTTTTCAATTTCCTCAACCATGCTGGGCTTCCACCGAAATACGTGCAGTATTTTGGAGCAATGAGCATTGCGGAGCAAAAAAAGCTGGTCAACTTTATAAACGTCAAGTACGGCACTAGCTTCGCTGATTTTCAGGGGATGTCCATTTTCAAAAAAACAGAAAAAGCACGCTTCTTAACATACTTAAGGTCTCAGCCAGAGAACCGGTTAATCGCACGGATTCGGAATTATGCGGATTATTTGGCAAGCCAATTTTGGAACAAAAAAATACCAACACCAAGAATCGTTACCTTCTCAGGTGTGGATGGTGCAGGAAAAAGTACCTTGCTTAACGACCTAAAAACTGTGCTAACCGAGCGGCTTGGCCAACGGGTTGTCACCCTAAGACACCGCCCTTCGCTGCTGCCAATCCTCAGCGCCATTACCCACGGCAAACAAGCTGCGGAGGCACGTGCCACTACCCAATTGCCCCGACAGGGCAACAATGGCAGTACATTAAGTTCTCTGTTGCGGTTCGGTTATTACTACGCTGATTATTTTTTCGGACAGGTGTACATCTGGCTGCGCTACCTGTTGCCCGGTTACACGGTTGTCTACGACCGTTATTACTTCGACTTCATTGTGGATGGTAAGCGTTCCAATATCTCACTAAGCGAGAATTTACCCAGATTTTTCTTCCGCTTCCTTGCGAAACCCGGCCTGAACATCTTCCTCCATGCCAGTCCAGACACCATTTTACAACGTAAAAAAGAGCTGCCACGAGCTGATATTGAGCAAATGACCATGCAGTACATGGCACTTTTTGAGGAACTGAAAACAAAGTCCCGAAGCCAGTACATCTGCATCGAAAATCTTGACCGGATGGCTACGCTGGAGACCATTTTGGCTCATTATTTTTTGGGGAATTTGGACTACAAAAAACCAATGATTGAAGCTACTCCAAGCTCAAAAGTCAAAGCCTCCATTCGTAAATCCCAAATCGCAAACCCAACTGCCGTTCTAGAATCATGTTGACACGAGTTTTGGAAAATATCATTCGCCGTAAAAATGCCAGTTTCAATTTTGATGAGGCATTGACCCCGCTCGTATTACGGGAATTGGTCTGGCAAAAAACCGGAGATTGGTTACGGGGGCTGCGGTTGTTGCTACGAGGCAGGCGCACTGTAGGACTGTTTTTGGGCAAAAATGTGCGGCTCCGAAATCTACCCAATATTCGTTTCGGCAAATGGGTGCAATTGGAGGACTTCGTTTTTGTTTCAGCATTGGGTACTCGCCCAATAACCTTCGGGAACAATGTGAAAATTGGAGCTTTCAGCCGTCTGGTCACCTCCACAACCTTGCATGACATCGGCTCGCATATCTGTATTGGTAACAATGTTGGCATTGGCGAATTTGCCTACCTCGGTGGTGCTGGTGGCCTCGACATCGGCGACGATTGCATCATCGGGCAGTACTTCAGTTGCCACCCTGAAAATCATGTTTTCAGCGATCCAACCAAGCCCATCCGACTCCAACCAACCACTAGACAAGGCATCCACATTGGCAATAACTGTTGGATTGGCGCCAAGGTCACTATCCTTGACGGCGTGCGCATTGGCAACAATTGCGTTATCGCTGCGGGAGCGGTTGTCACCCGTTCCATGCCCGCCAATTCTGTCATCGGAGGTGTACCTGCCAAGATTATTAAAACTATTCATGAACCTTCAAAAACAGCATTTTCGCTCTCATGAAAAAAAAAGTGCTCATCACCGCTTACGCCGTAAATCCGTATAAAGGCTCCGAGGATGGCATCGGTTGGAATATCATCCTTCACCTTTGCAGCCACTGCGATGTAGTGGCCGTCACCCGACACAACAACCGACCTGATATTGAAAGATACTTAGCGCAGAACCCTTTGTCGGTTGGCGAAAATCTTCGTTTTGAATATTTTGACTTGCCCCGTTGGGCTTCATTTTGGAAGCGAGGGGAAAGGGGGGCACTCTCCTACCACTACTTTTGGCACTTGGGCGTTGCATTTTTCATCCTTGCTAAAAAATGGTCGTTCGACCTGGCCCATCACCTAAATTTCAACAGTGACTGGTCGCCATCATTCCTTTGGTTGCTCCGAAAACCGTTTGTCTGGGGCCCAGTTGGGCATCATCCCAGAATTCCGAAAGAATTCATTTTGCCGTACGGCACAAAAGCCCGCCGCATTGACCAGCTTCGTTGGCGGACAAAACGGTTTTTCTGGACTTTCGACCCGTTTTTAAACCTGACCAAACGGACGGCCCAAAAGGTCATTGGCCTAAATTCCAGTGTTGGGAAAGTACTAAAGCTTTCAACTGAAAAAATCGTGACCCTACCTGCCATAGCATCCGAATTACCTGATATTCAATCCTTTGCAACTGATAAATTCCGAGTACTGTCCGTAGGGCGTTTTGTTCCACTAAAAGGCTTCGACGTGACCATTCGAGCATTCGCCCATTTTTACAAAAAACAAAATGAAACGGCACAAAGACGCCTAGAACTGGTACTCATCGGCAAGGGGCCGGAGCGGGAGCGGCTTCAAAAAATGGTCGTGGAAAGTGGCTTGCCAACAGCAGCTATACGCTTCGTGGAGTGGGTGCAGCGGGAGGAATTGCCTCAATTTTTCGCCAGTTCACAGGTTTTTCTGTTTCCATCGCACGAAGGAGGAGGCATGGTGGTGGCGGAGGCAATGGGCTTCGGGCTACCTGTTCTTTGCTTCAACAATGTGGGCCCTGGCGAGAATGTAGACGATACCTGCGGAATAAAAGTCAACTACTCGTTGGGCTACGAGTTGTCAATCAACGAATTTTCCCTAGCTCTGGAACGACTGTTCCACGATGAGGCTTGGCGGTTAAAATTGAGCTCAGGTGCTCGGCAGTATTTCGTCAAAAATTTTTCCTGGGAACAAAAAGCGGCACAAATAAACCAAGTATATGATAAGATTTCTCCCTCCATTTCTGTAAGCAAACCGCTCCTTGTGCTTCAGGCCACAGAATAAACTAACCACAAAAAAACATTAACTATGAAAAAAATAATCTTCGTCCACTTGCTAAATGACTTTAGCGGAAGCCCGCTGGTGTTGTCCACTGCCATTCGCCAATTTGTAGCGGAAGGTCTGGAAGTGGAGTTAGTGACTTCGGCAGGGAAGGGCTTCTTGAATAATATGGAGGGTGTACGGTACCACCTCTTGGAATACCGTTTTTTTGAGAATAAAGCAAAACGATTGATGGCGCTGTTATGGAGTCAAGCAGTTGTTTTTTTCAAAATTTTATCGCTTTCCAAAAGTGGTACCGTGGTGTATGTGAACACCCTGCTACCTTTTGGAGCAGCCTTGGCTGGTCGGATTTTGGGTAAGAAAGTAATCTACCATCTACATGAAACCACAGTGAACCCGCCAATTTTAAAAGCTTTTTTAAAAAAAACGGCTGCATTTTGCGCTTCTGAAGCCATTTACGTTTCACAATTTTTAATGGAAAAAGAACCACTTCCGGGCATTTCCTCACGGGTGGTTTACAATTGCTTGTCACAAGATTTTGTGGAAACAGCGGCCAAGCATTTAGTCAATCATCCAATAAAATCTGGCCCTTTCACGGTGCTGATGCTGTGTTCGTTAAAAAGATACAAAGGAGTCGGCGAATTTGTAAGCTTGGCGAAGCGGCTTCCCGACTTCCGGTTCGTCATGGTATTGAATGCAGGCTATGATAGCATTCAAAGATTCTTCATAGAGCAGCCCCTACCAGAAAACCTCTTCATCTTCCCCGCTCAAAAAAGCGTTCATTCCTTTTATCAAGAAGCACATCTGGTACTGAACCTCTCGCACCCTGAGCAGTGGGTCGAGACATTTGGGATGACCCTGCTGGAGGCGATGAGCTATGGCCTACCAGTGATTGCACCACCTGTGGGAGGGCCTGTGGAATTGGTTAAGGATGGGTTCAATGGCTATCAAATTGACCAGCGGAACCTGACATTGCTTTCTGAAAAAATTGAAGAAATATTGACTGTTTCAGATGACTATCAGCGGTTGTCGGAAAATGCAAGCAGTTTTGCGAAGCAATTCAATGAGCAGGAATTTAGGAGAGAATTGGCGAACGTGGTGGCATGATGAACTGGTCTTTTTCGATGAAATAAAAAAATGGCGAGCATGCCGTATGCTCGCCATTTTTTAGTTTTGAAAATCAATTTTATCTACTGATATTCAATTAATTATCAACGTATCAAATCAATGTAGCCTCGCAGCAAATTCGGCGAAAGTACCGTGCCTGACACCCGTTGCTCGAAGACTTTGCAAGTGTAATAGTAAGTGCCTGAAGGAAGTGATTTACCCCTCAAATTATTGCCATCCCAATTGATGTTCGGATCATTGGTTTTGAAAACCAGTTCACCCCAACGGTTGAAGATGGTCAGCTCAATGCTTTCAACGAAACAATAAGGATATGGGATGAACAAATCGTTGGCATCGTCGCCATTAGGGGTGAAGGCGTTCGGCAACTCATAACTTGGGCAGTTGTCGGTGCAAACAATATTGCTGAAATCACTTTCATTGAGGAAGGTGTCAAGCGCCGTGACGGCGTAGCAACCCGCCAGCCCTCTTTCGGGTTGATGGAAATACGTCGTGTCACCAGAGTCAGAAATCTCACCAACAAGTGCTAGGTCACCATTTTCAAACGGCTTGAAATAAATGCGATAGCTAACCACATCATCAGTTTCTTCGCAAATATTCATGGGGTTGTCCCACAACAACTTGTTTTCCAATTTTTCTTGTTCTTGGCACGAGCTACCAGAATTGCAGATATTACTGACCTCTAAAACTGGTGGGCACGGCGGCACGTTGTCAATTGGCGTAGCGCAGGCTTCCTGTGAAAGATTGATCAGCGGCGAGGGAATACCCGATATTCCATATGACCCTTTGGCCTTGATGTAATAGCAGTATTCTCGACCGTTTAACAAGCCTTTGTCTACATAAAAACTATCCTTGGTAATACCAATAGAATCCCATGCAGTGCCATTTTTTCGATAAACAACATATTCAATATTCACCCAAGGCACCTTGTATTTCCATGTTAGGATGTTGCGGTTGTCCGTTGGTTCGATTTGCAACCAAACCGATGAGGCCGACGGAGAATCACCTATCGGTACATTCTCATTTTTTACAAAAAAGTCAATCTTGTAATTGTAAGGATTGCCCTTAGTGTCGAGCACGGCAGCTTGGTCAATAAAGATGTTTTGATTTAGCTCCCAAAAAGTTGGACTAGTGAAACTGGCAATGGAGGTAAAGTTGGTGCCATCAATGTCCCTCGCCCGCTTAAGTTCATAACGGTATGGACCATGATTGAGCAACGTGTCCAAGTCTTCAGCCACTGGTTTAGTCCATTTTACCTCAATGATACCGTTGGAAGTGCTGGTCTGTTCAACGCTTACGTTCGTAAGCAGCGGCACATCCCGGCTGAGTTGGATGCACACTTCATCGGAAGGGAGGCTTTCCACTTGGTTGTATGGATGTCCACTGGCAGTTCGCTTCGCAAAATTGCCAAGGATGCGGTAACAATAAGTTCGGCCCCGTTCCACATCGGTGTCCACAAAAGCATAGCGCCCATTTACCACATCTAGGGTTGGGCCTATATTCGTGTAGCCCTTTCCTGCCAAGCCGGGCATGCAAGTATCCCTTACAAAAGGATTGCTTCCTTCTTTTCGCCAAACAGTGAATTTATAGAAATAGTCATCCTTGGCATCCTCACATTGGTATGGTTTAGCCCATGATACCGTGATTCTATCAGAGCTTGGGTCGGCCTTGACATCAGCAGGTGGAGGGCCCACGACTTTGATTCGCACCCCTTTTTGGGTAGCCAATCCAGTAGTCAGGCCTTGGGTATTCTGAACGAAGAAATCATCTTCTGCTTTGAATACCACGGTGTATGGCAGGTTGGAAATATGCTCACAGGTGGTTTGCCACCGGAAGTTTTTCGTGGCTGGCTGTGTTTGATAAGTGGCCGAAGGGTTTCCAATAGGGCGCCAAGTGTCCGCATCGTCAGCAGGGCTGTACTCCACCAAAAATGGAGCGCCAAGAGCCGAAAGCTTGATTTTGTCACCAACATCGGGATCAGTGGCTGTAACGTCAAAATCAACGACTTCGCCCGCCACGACACAGATTTCGTCAATGGTCTTTATTTCGGGAGCATGGTTGCCGTTGCAATCCTCCACCAAAATCTGCATGTCCAAAACAGTAGTATCTCTGGCGATTCCGTTCCGCCATGAGATGATCCTTATTGCTACATTGTATTCGCCTTTTTTTTGAGGGGCATTCCATATAAGGGTTCCAGTTTGACTGTTCAACTCCAGTATACCTCCTTCGTTTCCAACTACATTTTGTGGCCAACTGTAATTGGGAACTTGCTGATTGGGGCCTTGCAGTGGCACCATCAGTTCGTAAGTCAATTGGTCATCATCGATGTCAAATGCACCGGGGTTATGGATAAAAATTTGTCCGGTGCAGGCATAATCGACAGGGTCATTCAACAATATTGGAGAACTATTGCAACCCTCAAATTGGCCGTTGTAAAGTGTAAAAGCTGTCTGTAGGTGAAATTGGACATTTTCCGAACCGGGGTAGTTTACATTCAGGATACCACCGTTCCTATTGGGATCCGTGACGTAAATGAGGTAGTGGCCTGGCCCGTCGTAGGTGAATTCAGCAATGTATTTATTAAATTTAATATCGTTGGGCCAAGGTTCACCTTGCGGAGGTAGATTTGGGTCCGTTTGTGGGCCGTTCACCCTTGGCACTTGTACGCAGGTTTGGTTGGCATCTCCCCAACAAAGCGTCAAAGTGTCACGGTCAGCCTGCACACTGCTGGTCTTGGTGTAGGTATAAATTGTGGCCCTTACTTTATTGCTGTTGCAAGGTGCTAGTTGCTCCACGTAAATGTAACCAGCACGGTTGTGAGTGGCATGCGCAACTTTTACAAAGAAAAAGGAGATGAGTCCAAAGACGAGTAGGCGTAAGGTCGTTTTCATATAAAACTGCGTTGAAATTGCTTTTTAAAGCCAAAATAATGCCCTTAAAATTACAGGAAAAAGTTGGAAGGCATGTCGATTTTTAAAGTTTCGTCATGCACCAGCTGTTTTGTGGGCAAAAATTCTAACGAACGATACCTGCATCAAGTTTTCCAAACCATCCAAAAACTATACAGTTTGCGTTATATTTAATTTTAAAAAAAATCACGTCTAAATCAAAATCACATTTTTCCAATTTGCTGATTATCAACTATTTGCAGCAATAAATCATCCACAGTACAGATTAACTTTGTGAATTATCCAGCATTTTCATTAAACTCGCCTTACAAAACTGTCAACTCAAAAAATGAGCATTAGTATTGTCAACTAACCGGTACTTAACAACCATTACCGTCATGAGTAAACTCCTGGATTCCCTCACCAAACGATATTACTCCGTCACCGAAGTCGCCAAAATGTTCGGTGTCACCACCAGCCTCGTGCGCTACTGGGAGCAGCAGTTCGAGTTCCTGCGCCCCGTCAAGTCCAGCACAGGCGAACGTCGTTTCACGCCTGACAATATCCAACAGTTTGAGGTCATTTACCACCTAGTGAAAGGGCAGGGCTACACACTCACTGGCGCCAAGCGGTATTTGAAAGAGGAAAAAGAAAAAATTCGACAAAAACAGGATGCGCTGAAAACCTTGCGGCGGCTCAGGGGTTTTTTGGAAGATTTGAAAATTTAGTCGGTGAACGGTGACTGTTGATTGGTGACTAGGCACGTAATTCACCCTTCATTAATCACAAATTACTTTGGAACTTACCTATCTGCCTGGCCAAAAAGGCGCTTCCATCAACAGTGCTGGCCAATACTACCACCCCGACTTTCCGTTCGAGCTGCAATGGACAGACGTGCTGAAATGGAAAACTTCTCCCAACCCTTATGCTGAACAGAAGAAAAAAGACACTTGGCGACCAAAGGTCGTCAAGGACGAAGGCTTTCTCCACCGCAACGCCGATGAGATGCTTTGGCTCGGCCATGCCTCGTTTTTCTTTCGGTTAAACGGTGTGAACATCATCGTTGACCCTGTTTTCGGAAAACTGACGCCGTTCACGCCCCGCTACTCCGAACTACCTGTTTTGCCCGAAAAATTCACAAACCTTGACCTTATCCTAATCACGCACGACCATCGTGACCACTGCGACGAACAAAGCTTGAAATTATTGCTACGCAATAATCCGAATACCAAGGTCATCACCGGGCTGGGCATGGCGAAGGTTATCCAGCCTTGGAGCCATGGTCAAAAAATCGTGGAAATGGACTGGCATCAGCAGCTATGCCTTGAAGATTCAGCGTTGAAAATCACCTACCTGCCCACCCGGCACTGGTGCCGCCGCTGGCTCACCGACATGAATGTTCGGCTTTGGGGTGCCTTCGTCCTCGAAAGCCCTGAAAGCATAATTTACTTTGGCGGCGATTCAGGTTACGGGCCTCATTTTGCGCATGCAAAGACGCTTTTCCCGAAAATCGACTATGCATTCCTGGGCATCGGTGCCTTTGCCCCAGTTTGGTTCATGAAGACAAACCACATGAGCCCCAGCGATGCTTGGCAGGCATTTCAGGATTTGGGCGCTGCGAAACTAGTACCCATGCACTACGGCACTTTTGACTTGAGCGATGAGCCAATTGGGGAGCCGGAGCGATTATTAATGGAAATTACTGTGGGTAGCGAAAAAGTTGAATTTTTGACGATTGGGGAATCAAAACCAGTCCGTACCTTGGCGAGGGTCTAAATCAATTTTTCGCCATGAGTTTCATAGTAAAAAATCTGTTGTTGACGGCCGTCTTCCTTGCCTTCTTCCTTTTCATCAGTAAAAAAATGCGCACTGGGTTGACCTTTGGCGAGGTGGTCGGTTTTGAGTTTTCTGGCTTCAAAAAAAGCTCGGAAACAACCGTCAGGGAATGGCAAACTGCCACCAGTCAAACCAATTTGACGAAACTGGAAGCTCTATACCAAAATACCCGTTATGATTTCCTGTATATCGTCGGCTACGTGTTTCTCGGAATTTTCATCGCAAGATTAGCGGCCGGAGAAGCTCGCATTGGTACAGCCAATACCATTGCCATCCTCCTACTCGTAGCGGGCCTCTGCGATGTGGTGGAGAACCTTCAAATCCTTCAAATCATCAAGGGAAATTTTGGCCGGCGGCCATTGGTAATGTCACTTTGCGCAGCGGTGAAATTTGGGCTGCTGGGCGTGTCTTTGGTTTGGGCTGTGGTGCTTGGAGTTACCCAATTTATTAGGCAAGCCAAGTGAGCTCACCAATAAATTGGGCAGCTACGATTTGTATTTCAAAATATCAATCACCTCGCCGCAAAACCCATAATCCACCGCTACATTCGAAGCTACGACGACCGTTCGGTTGCCAATAAACCGTTCCGTCAGCGACAAATACCAGTCCACCCCTTGGGCATCGAGGTTGGTGGTAGGCTCATCCAACAGCAGCAAGGAAGAATCGGAGCAGCAAGCTAGTGCCAGTTTCAGCCGCTGCTTCATGCCACTGGAAAAATGCCGCACTTGCTTGTCCTTTGCCTTCGGAAATGCCAGTAAATCCAGTACATCCGAGGTTGTCAGGCTAGCCATCAGCGGCCTGAATTTTTGGTGAAAATCCAGCGCTTCCACCAGCGAAAACTCTTCAATCAACTCGATATACGGCGCTGCATAGCTCACTTGCCGGTACACTTCGTCCGCTGCAATTTTTTTGCCTTCGTCAACAAACTCGACCTTCCCTTTAGTCGGGGACAAATGCCCACTCAAGACCTTCATCAGCGTGGATTTGCCACTCCCATTCGGCCCCGTGATGGCCGTCCGACTGCCCTCAACCAACTGATAATCAATCCCTTTGAATATCCAGTCGTAGCGATAGCGCTTGGAGACTTGTTCGAGTTTGATTTGCATCCAATTCAATTGAAAATGGAGAATTGTAAATTGAAAATTAGCTACCGTTGCTTCATTTTCAATTAACAATTTTTAATTATCCATTTCTATCGCCCCATATGCACCAGCAGCACGCTCACATCCGCAGGCGTGACGCCACTGATGCGGCTGGCTTGGCCGATGGTGTGAGGACGGACTTTGCTCAGCTTCTCACGGGCTTCTTTGGAAATGGACGTAAGTTGCTGATAGTCAAAATTTTCATAAATCTTGACCGCTTCTAGGCGGAGCATTTTATCAGCCATTTCCTGTTCCTTTCGGATATAACCATCATATTTCATGCTGGTTTCCGCTTCACTAAGGTAGTCGGAATCATATTGGTTGAGTTGGGAATCAAGGTCGGGCAGCACATTGCGCAAGCCAGCCAAATCCACATTGGGGCGGAGCAGGATGCCGTGCAGCTTCACTTGTTGCCGGATTGGCGCTGAGTCCAAGCTTTCCAAGTAGCCGTTCACCTGGTCGGGTGTCACGCTGGTTTCTTTGAAATACTGTTCGATGGACTGCGCAGCCGCCTGTTTTTCCCGCACTTTTTCCATTCGTTGCGCTATGCTGGGGGCTTCGCCAAATGCACTATCTGCATTTTCACCCATCATTTTTTCCATCAAATGGGTGAGCCGTAAATCCGCATTGTCCTGCCTTAGCAAAATGCGGTACTCTGCCCGGCTGGTGAACATCCGGTAAGGCTCCTCGGTGCCCTTGTTCACGAGGTCGTCAATCAGCACGCCGATGTAGGCTTCGCTCCTTTTCAGGATAAAAGGCTCTTGCTCGTTGATGGCCAAATGCGCATTGATTCCCGCCATCAATCCTTGACAACCAGCTTCTTCGTAACCCGTCGTGCCGTTGATTTGCCCTGCAAAAAACAGGTTTTTAACCAAGTGCGTTTCTAGGGAAAGCTTGAGTTGGTTCGGTGGAAAATAGTCGTACTCGATGGCATAGCCAGGGCGGAACATCTTGGCGTTTTCGAATCCAGCGATTTTGCGGAGCGCCTTGAATTGCACATCTTCGGGCAACGAGGAAGAGAAGCCATTGACGTAAATCTCGCAGGTATCCCAACCTTCCGGTTCCACAAAAAGCTGGTGCCGTTCCTTGTCGGCAAAGCGGTTGATCTTGTCTTCGATGCTGGGGCAGTAGCGTGGGCCGAGGCCCTGAATCCGGCCTTGAAACATTGGTGATTTTTCGAAACCTTCTTTCAAAACATCGTGTACCTCTTGGCTCGTGTAGGTGATATGGCAAGGCAGTTGGCGCTCCAGCCGTGGGGTGTCCGTGTAGCTGAATTTTCCCGCAGGGTTGTCGCCCTCCTGTATTTCCATTCTGGAGTAATCGAGCGAACGGCCATCGAGCCGTGGGGGCGTTCCGGTCTTCATACGACCTGCTTCGAAGCCGAGTTGGATGAGCTGCTCAGTGATGCCTGTGGCGGCCTGCTCCCCTGCCCTTCCGCCGCCGAACTGCTTCTCGCCTATGTGGATGATGCCGTTCAAAAACGTGCCGTTGGTCAGCACAACTGCCTGACTTTCAATCTGCAAGCCCATGCCAGTCATCACACCGACGACCACGCCGTTTTTTACCAAAAGCCCGCTGACCATATCCTGCCAGAAGTCCACGTTGGGGTGTGCTTCGAGCATTTGCCGCCACTTGGCTGCGAATTGCATACGGTCGCTCTGCGCACGAGGGCTCCACATGGCGGGGCCTTTTGAGAGGTTGAGCATCCGAAACTGCACGGCGGTATGGTCGGTCACGATGCCGGAATAGCCGCCGAGGGCATCAATTTCACGCACAATTTGGCCTTTGGCCACACCTCCCATTGCCGGGTTGCAGGACATCTGGGCGATGGTCTGCATGTTCATGGTCACGAGCAGCACCTTCGAGCCGAGATTGGCGGCAGCCACCGCCGCTTCGCAACCTGCGTGGCCTGCACCTACTACTATGACGTCGTATTTTGGAAACACGGTTTATTGATTATCCAAAGGACTCCTTTGGAGATGATAATTGATTGATGATTGGGAGTGCAAAGGTAGGAAAATGCAGAAAGCCCAAAGCGTGTGCTTTGGGCTTTCTGTTTTGAAGGAGTAACTACTCTAGTTTGAATTTAACCGGAATATTGAAAATAACCCGGACGGGTTTGCCGTCTTGGTAGCCTGGTTCCCATTTTGGCATCAGTCTGAGTACTCGTTCGCACTCATTTTGAATCTCATTGATAATGCCTCGCTTCGTCTTAATATTGGTGACACTTCCGTCCTTTTCCACCACGAAAGTGAGGTAGGCTGTTCCTTGAATGCCATTCTCTCTGGCCATTGGCGGGTACTTGATGTTTGAATAAATGAACTGGAGCATCTTTGTTTCAGCGCATTTCTTTTTTTCTTCCTTAGGTTGAGTTTCACAACCTGAAAAATAAGGCTGTACATCCACTTCTTTAAAAACCAAAGGAACAGGTGAATTGTCCTCAAATTTTTCTTCTTTTTCGAGCTCATTGTCCTTATAGGTTCCCTGTCGTACCAATTTTCCTTCCTCGTTCCAGATTTTGAAACTGCCATTACGCTTACCGTTGGTGAAATTCATTTCCGAACGCTTGTTGCCAAGAGAATCGAGACCTAACCAAAGCCCTTCTTGGGAACCGTTTACATATTTGCCTTTGCTCACATTTCCATCGTTCCAGATGGTAAATTCGCCAATACGCTTTCCATTTGACAAATCTCCCTCAAACCAAAGGGAGCCATCGTCCCACCACTCTCTGGTAGGCCCAGTCGCAACGTTCAAAGTTTTGTCCGTGTAAGTGATAAACTGTGTCAACTGACGTGTTTCTGGAAAATAAACTTTCTTCACAAATTTGCCATCTGCAGTTTTCTCGACCGAGTAGTCATAGCCAGCATCCACAGGGGTTGAACCCGGTTCCAGTTTATCGACATACTTGTTGGAATAATCAACTTTAGTGTAATTGGAACCTGCATAAGGCACGAAGCAACCTACTAAAAGGGAGGCAAGTAAGACGAAGACAAAGCGTTTCATGAAAAAGATGGTTTTGATTTGTGGCAAAGATATAGAAGCGATTGTCATTCAACGAAAAATACACGTCAAGGAACTGATAATTTAAGTGGACATTTGCCCCGCCAAAACAACCTACTGGCCAAAGTTCCATGATGGAAAATAAGCTATTAGGCTTCGCTGGCGAACTTTGCGTTTTGCGCAAAAACCATCAATGACAAAGCAACAAACCTTGCAAGCAAATTCTGTCCAGGAGCTGGCCGCTTACTTGATAGACCCTGACATCAAAATCGAACACGAAGCCAATATCATTGACCGCCTCCATGAAGTGTTTTCCGAGTTGGCCATTGTCTCTGGCTTCGACGGAGAGGAGGGCTGGAAGCACGACGTGCAGACCTCGTCGGGCATGGCCATCGGTGTAAACGAGGCGGCCCGCTGCCTGCTCGACTACCGCCGGACGGGACAGTTTTTCCGGGGGCTGTACGCTGCGATTAGAGAAGCAAAGCGGCTTTTCCCGAAGGAAACCATCAAAGTGCTTTACGCTGGCTGCGGGCCTTACGCCCCATTCTTGACATTAATTGCTCCGCAATTTTTGCCGGGGGAAGTGGTGTTTTCATTGATTGAAATCAATGGGGAATCATTGGAAATTGCCAAAGCGCTGGTGGCCGAATTTGGGTTGCAGGACTACTTACAGGACACCTTCCTCGCAGATGCCACGCTACTCCAGGTACCTGCCGCAAAGGACTACCACATCCTTTTCACCGAAACAATGGACACGGCCCTGGAACGGGAGCCGATGGTGCCTATCCTATTGAACCTGCTACCACAACTGCGCCCCAACGTGCTGGTACTGCCCCGCAATGTGACCATCGAAGGTGTCTTTTTCAGCCATTCCGAGCTTCCCAACGGTATTGACATCCTCTGGGAACTGACCTCCACCATCCCCGGCCATTCCATCGGCACGGTAATGGACATGGCAGAGGCGCTTGAAACTTACCTTGACTTGGAAGAAAAGGATGGTATTTTCCATGAACTGCAATGCGAACTGCCACCGCAGGAATACCGTGATTTTTTTGCGCTGTACACTACGGTGGAGGTTTGGGAAGGGATTTTCCTGTACAAAAACGAATCGGACATCACCGACCTGCGAGTACGCGATTTGAAAGACCTGCCGCCTTGCGATTATATAAATTTCGAGTACCTACTGGGGGAGGAATTGGAGTTGCTTTTTGGCGTGAGCTGAAGCAAAATAAAAGGTCCAAGCCACTTTTGGCTCGAACCTTTGGATATATTAAATGAGAATCATCGAACTATCAATTTGCCAGAAACCGTCAGCTTATCCCCGTTTTCAATTCTAAAAAAGTAAATTCCGCTCACTAACCCACTTCGTTGAACCATTACTTTATTTTGGGCAAATGCTTGGCGCAAAACCTCTCGACCGACGCCGTCAATTATCACGAGCGTGTTTTCGCCGGGCTGTTGGTCTTCCAACTCAATTATTGCCCATTCACCCATTGGGTTGGGCGAAATCTTCACTTGCATTCCCTTCCCGAAAGTCTCCACGGAGCCGCTTACCACCTGCACCCACGGCTCATGGACGGTATGGAAAGTGGTGTTCGTGTAAACTGGAGCATTGTAGTCGAAGTAGATGCCTGCTGTGTTCTCGACGACTGTACCGGGCTGGTTGTCAGGCTTTTGTGAAATATGAAACTGCACAAACCCATGCGAGGCGGCTTCATTCGTCGTGCTGTCTGGCAGTAGGATATTTTCAAAGATGAATTTAGCAATTCCCTGTCCGCTCAACTCGAACAGGTACGGGTGGCTAGCTGCTCCGGGCCGGATGGTGGCGGGGTCGAGAAAAGAAGAGAGAGTGTCAATTAGCACCACACGGAAGGCTGTGTCGGTGCCAGTGTTTTGGAAGCGGATGAGGTAATCCAATGCAGTTCTGTTGTCAATAAAATGTTCGTCCTGCCAGCCAGTGGGCTCAGCGGACTTGTCGTTTGGGTCGAAACTGGCGACGACTTCGTGGCAATCAATGTCGAGCCAAGGTTCACCGTCGTCTTGAGGGAATTGGTTGAAGACACCGGGGTTGACGGGACCTACGCAACCCTCCACAGAAGCTGAAGCGAAGGCATTGCCGAATAAAGGCGGCAGGTTAGGGTCTTGGGCAGCAAGGAGATGATAAGTGGCTCCGTTAGCGGCTTCCACTGAACTCGTAAATGATTGATTTGCAAGTAGGTCTAATTCGCCTGAGAACAGGATGATGTTGTCCTCTATGACGATGTATTCGTAAGGTTGCGGCATATTACCGCCTGTATTGGTAATGGTGAAATGGACGGAATCGCCTTCACACGTACCACTAATTTCGAGATTAGCACCTGTCCATGTGTTGTTGCAAATGGTGTCAGGAAAGATATGGGCTACCGAGCATATGGTTTGACCCATCAGAGAAGAATCGCAGTCAATATTTGCTGTAATTTGGAAAGAACTACATTCGTCAATTTCAACTTGACCTATATCAAACAATAAGGCTTGGCCAGTTTGCGAAATCAAAGGAACAGTAGCACTCACGTACTGCATTTGAGGGTCTAATTCAACTTGAACAATCACATCATTAGCGGCTAATGTTCCATTGTTACAATAGTGAACGAAATAGTTCACTTCGGAGCATAAGCGAATTATTGGGGTTGACATACTAACTTCCATCAGGGGACAAGCCACGGGGGCTTGTACTGGAATTTCCAATTCTATTGTGTCAGTCGTTGAATTTACATTGACTATATAGGAAGATAGGCACGGTTGCCAATAACCTGAATTGTGAATTTTGATTAAATAGCTGCCACTATCGGCATACATAGAGAAAAGCCCTAAAGAGTCAGTTAAAGTATAGCGATGCTCATCTCCTATCAATTCAACTATCCAACCAGATTGCCCACTTTCCGTTGAATCAGGTGTACAGTCCTCATTGAAGTCAAAATACACTCTTCCAAAGATATTGTTCTGCTCAATGTTCCCGTTTAAATCCGTTTTTACAAGGTAAACTTTTAATGGTGATGCAAGGTTTTCCCTTGTCCTTCCCGCTGCGCAAAAACCATCCTCTAATGCCACTACTCCTTGAAATTGGTTATATTGTCCCAAGCCATAATAGTGCTCCCAATCTTTTTGGCCATTTGAATCAATTTTAATTAGATAGCCCGTAGAAGCAGAGCTGAAATAAGTGCTAGCGGAAATAATGGCTCCACCATCTGAAGTAGCCCTAATTTCTTCTTTATCAATATCATCCCAAGCACCTTCACCGGAGTTATATTGCCAAATAATATCTCCATTCTTATCTACCTTTAAAACGGCAATATATGCTTCACCAATTGGTTGTCCTGGAACAATCGTGTCTAAAACTACTTTACCAAGCATGAATAAATTGCTGTCCTGAGATAAGATTATTTTTGAAAACCCTTCAAAATAACCAACGGCATCTATTTCTGGCGGTGTATAAAATGTAAGGCTGGGTATAAAAATTAGTGGCATTCCGGAATGGTCATTATCTTAAAGTGACCAAACTACAAAGACTATGACGATATGTCCGGACTGCCACAGCCACAATGTTAAGAAAAATGGCCGAA
>WGNL01000044.1 GCA_016124585.1 Bacteroidota bacterium
GCTTGGAAGGCTGTCGGGCTTTGTAAGGTCAAAAGCACAGCCATTACCGGGCGAAAAGCTGCTATGGCAAAGCATTAAGTTGTTAAATGCCATGAAGGCTGGCTACCTATTGAACCAGCAGAATTATGGGACATGATTAGGGCAATTAAACTTGATATGACTAAATACGCTGACTGCTAGTTTACTGACCGGGTGACTTTAAGTCACCCGGTCAGTGGCCCCAGTAACTCCCCAAAAACCAAACGAGGCCAGCGAAAACTGGACGGCCAAGGCAATGAGAAATGGACGAGCAGGTTTGCCAGTTTCGGGGGCTATCTTTCAGGGGCACATTCCTGTATATTGGAACTGGACAACGGGGGCTATCTGGTCAATTATAGGCGTGAGGCATTTCCTGGATTGGATGATATTCCTCCCATTCTTATCTGGTTGGACTCGCTGGGCAACGTAACCCAGCAGTACGATTTCCCGAACAATTTCATTTACACCATAGGTGACCTCATTAAAACAGCTGACGGTAGGATAGTCGGGGTAGGCCAGGTTGACCTGTTGGATTACGACTTGGGCTTCGGGGGTTGGGTGTTTGCCTTTACACAGTCCGGCGAGCTGCTTTGGCAGCGGTACATCGTTGACCAGCATTTTTTGCCGGAAAAACTGGGCTGGTTCAGCGGTGTGGTGGAATTGGACGATGGTAGGTTGGCCATGACGGGTACGATTGATACCCCCGCAGATGTGGATATCTGGCTCGTGGTGCTGGACAGTGAAGGATGCTTGGAGCCGGGGTGCATGGGGGAGTTTCAGGGATATGTTTCGGGCATAGATTCTCCAGTTGATAATGATACGCCTATTTCAATTTTTCCAAATCCTACTTCTGGGAGTTTCATAACGCTGAAAGGGGCGGATTTTATGAATGGAAATGCCGAACAATTTACCATCAATATTTATGATGTAGTTGGCAGGCTAGTCAGGAGCCAGCCAGCAAGGGAACAAATTGATGTAGCTGGTTTAAGTTGTGGTAATTATTTCTTAGGCATTCAGGCTGGCAATGGTATAAACAGGCTGGTTGGGAGATTTGTCAAATTATGATAATTCCTTTTATTTACGGGTAGTGGCAGCGATTAATTGAAATAAATTGTCAGCAAATCATTCCTTTATTATTCTTTGGTTAGCTATAGATTCAATTATACGTTTTGTCTCTAATCCTCTGTTCCTCCAACTAAGAATTTTTGCTTGCTCTAGGGCTGCTTTGGACATGCTTAACAATCGGCTGCTATCAGCATTGGAAAGGTCTATCATAAAATTAGTCAATTCTTCAACATTACCTGGTTGATAAAAAGACCTGCACCTCCATTGCCAATAAATTCCCAAGCTGAAGGTAAATCAGCCGATAAAATTGGCAAGCCAAAACCAAGGTAATCCAATATTTTCATTGGGGCGGTCAAGCTGCTATTGTATAAATTGTTGCGCATTGGTACAATTCCCACTGAAATACGTTTCATATAGTTTTTCATATCGACTACACTTACCCATCCTGTAATCTCAACCTGTTCTGAAACATCATATTTCTCCATCAAAGCCTTAATACGGGGTAATTCCGCTTTTAACCCACCAATGATTAATAACTTTATTCGCTTATTATTTGTCAACTTTATAGCCTGAAAAACTGTTTCAAAATCCCGCTGTTCCTGTAAGCTGCCGATATAACCAATTACAAAATTTTCACCTTTGGGTATTGAATAAACTTCCTCCGATAGTTTTGTTCCAGGCAAAGAAATAAATACCTTATTTTCAGGGAAATGATTTCTATAGAGCTTTGCCATTGGAGATAAAATACATAAAATGCCATCCACTTTTGGTAGCCATTTTCTTTCGGTCGGTATATGTTTTTTGCGGTGCTTAACTTCACTTTTCATGTCTAGGTCATCTGTCATTTCCATAAAGTAATTGTGGCATTCAATTAGAATAATTACGCCAGTTAATTTTTTCAATAATACAAGTAATGGCAGAAATCCTGTTTCACGTGTGATGACCGCATTGATATTTTCTTTGCGAATCAAATGCAAACATTTAAAGAACGCTAAGGAATAGAATAGAAAGCTAGATATTTTTATGTGGTTGACTAAATGAATTTTAAGTTTAGGAACTGGTTTAAGTCCATAATAATTTTCTAACACCCTGTCTGGTTCTTCATTTGTTCCTTTGCCAACAACTAAGTGGGTCTCTATGCCGACCTCTGCAAACCCGTGGGCATTTAAACAGACAAAACTACTGGTGGGGCTATTACTTGGCCAATGGTTTCGATTTACATAAATAACTTTCATGCAGTTAGAGGAAGTGTTTAAAATGCTTTAAGAAGATTTGATAATATAAATTTTGTTTGAAAACAGCTGGCAAATGTAGTTATAAAAAAACAATAAAAATGGTCAGTTCACGCTCTGCACCGGAAGCAGTCAACCAGTTTTCTTAAAGGAAGATTTTTTTGTAATCTTAATAGCTGTAAACCAAACGAGGCCAGCGAGCACTCGCCCGCCAGCCTCGTTTCCCAGCTGTATACAAATCTTTTACCCAACTTTCGCAATATTAGCACAGCATAGCTTGTGGCCAAACAGTGTTGAAACTATCGTTCCATGGGACAGGTGTAATATCTGATAATCATTATATGGAAATTTGAATCAACTTCACTTGGCTTTTGTGTTTCAAGGTATTGACTTTGGGGTGCTCAGGCGTGTTTTTGGCTCATGCATGCACCGGTGGGACATTTCTGGCAGTCTCCCCAAATTACGTAGGTCAGTTATCTATTAAATGTACCTCAAACTTTACGCCTGCAATCAAGCAGGGTAGCGAGAATATAGCAGTTTGAAGGGAGATTTTTCAGGTGATTAAGTTGATAGGGGTTAATTTGGGCTAAACAAAAAACACCGGGCAGCTTTTGGAGGGCTACCCGGTGTGGCTTCATAGCATGATTTTTAGGGGGAGGAGGAAGCCTCCACTTCAAAATGGTTGATGAGGTCAATAAGGATTTATGAGGTTGATAGGAGTTAATAATCAACCTTTATAAACCTTATCAACTATATCAACCAACCGATTCAGTCCTTGACCACGTTCAGGTTGAAGCTGGTGGTGCCTTTCAGTTCTTTATTCACCACGATTTCATCCACGCAGTATTCTATTTCAAGTCGGTAGTTGCCAGGTGGCACGTCTCTTGTGATGAGGGCCAGTTCTCTAGACTTGCAGGTGCAAGGGCTCAGGCAATCGAAGCAGAGGAAGCTGTCTGGAATAATCTGAATCTGACTTGCAGGTGCACTGGGCACAAAGGTCAGTTTGGTAATTCGCAGTCCTCTGAATTCCAAGTCGGAGTAGTGGTTGCAGACGGTCAGGTACACGACCTCGGTGTCATGTGTTTCGACTTGGTCTCTTGGCCCGTCGAGCAAATGTAGGTAGAAGCAAAGGCTGAGTTGCTGCACGCCCAATGCTTGGCTACATTCGGTGTGGGTGTATGGCCGAATTGGGCAAAGCGATGGGATGTTGCTGCTGCCGGGGATGACCGCAGTCTTGGCTTGTGCCCTGTTGGCGAGTTCCTTTTCCTGTGCGGCAGCATGTTCATTGCAGCCACCGCATCCGCAATCGCCACAATCGCAGCATTCACATTCGCACTGGACGCATTCGGGGTAGAGCTTCTTCACCGGAAGCCGGAAAATCAGGAACTCACCGTGGTTGAACCCAACGAATGGGTGGCCTGGGCTTGGGTCGTTACCGCTGTCGCACCAGATGAAGTTAGCATTTGGTGATACGCCAGTTACCGGATTGAAGGGAGCAGAACCTCCCTTTACGTTCTTTCCGCCGAGTGTAGGTTTCTTCCAAAGCTTATTGCAGTCAGCAATCTTGATTTGCGCCAAGACTAAGTCACGGGGTGGGCGAGGGCTGTTGCTGTCATAATCCAATCCTGTTGGGAATACTTCCCAGTCGGTATTGTTGGTAGGGATGGTCACAGCTCCAGTGATTTCTGCTAGGAGCCCATTTTGACCGGAGTCATTGCTCCAGCAGACAAAATAAAGGTAGTCGCAGCAGGTGGCAGTGGTTCCCTTTGGGACATCCACGGTTTTTGGGAAATTTTGAATCAGTATAGCCTTGGGGCTTAGGTGGTCGCAGCGGCCGATGTACATATCGGCTTGGTCATCGCACCAGACATGGCCACTGATGGAAAGTGGGCGGTCACAGAATGTTTCTTTTTCTGGAGCTTGCACCAGGTCATTTGCTGATTTCTTCATGATTGGTTGGATTTGGTGGGCTAAAAAAGTTGACATAGATGGAGTGGGCAGTTGTGTTGCCCCTTGGACCTATCCTGCTTTTGTTTGCCCTAGTGTTAAAAGAATGATTTTGAGTTGAAAGCATCCGTCGGGCTTTTGATTTTACGAGACCCCTTTGATGCTGATTTCTTCCGTTGCGCATTGGATGGTACAAAGATGTGGGTGAGGTGAGGGAGGAAGCCATTAGGCTTTTCACGTGAATTTCCAGTGGAGGTCGAAAAAAAGAAAGCGGCCATAAGTAAGATGGCCGCTTTCGAAACTGCTTTTTAGGGTTAAGGTTCCTTGGGGAAGGGAAAGTGAAGGTTTTTTAGTTGCAATAGCCTACTCAGGTAGTGCAATAAATTAAGAGACACCTGAGTTTTTGAGGGTTAATCAGCAAAATGTATTGTTTCCAGAATAATACCATCTCATAACTACTTTCTGTGTTGCATCGATGCAATGATGGGTAGACAGCAGGAAGGAACCAATTAGGAATTTTGGGCTAAATTCCAGTGGAAGCATACGAAACAGATAAGGTCGCTGGTATACCCAACGACCTTATTGATGCTTAAAATTCAGTTTTTAATTACAATGCTCAGTCCAAGTTGTACCGAAATCTGCTCCCAAACACAATGTCGATTCAATCGTACAGGATGCACAGCTCTTCACAAAAGCGACCCTTCCGGTGTAGTCAACTTTTATTGTGAAAAAGTTTGTTGCTGATTCAGTGAAGCGGATTTCATTACCAACAACCGAGGTGGATATGGTTCCGCCAGAACATTCATATCCTTTGATTTCATGCGGGCAGCTGACATCAAAAGCCAATTTGAAAAATTTGTTTGTCCCAGCCGGAGACACAATTCTTAATTTATGTATTGCCCGAGGATTGGCGCCATTACCAAGCGGAAGTAAGCTATTATCTGCCAAGGCAGTAAACGACGTTGAGCATGAGTCGCATTCGGTCATTCCCGAGCCTCCAATTTCCCTCATAACAACTACATCTTCAATGATGATTCCATCGGTAGCCCAGCAAGTAGCTACTCCATTAGGGCTTACAGCTAATGGTTGGTCAGGACTACAAATTCCCTGAACAATTGTAGTAAATTCATGATGGGGCGTCAACCCTCCAATTACTGTATCTGTACCAACTGTGGTCAAAAGCGGAAGGGTGGTATTTGTGGTAATGTCCTTCACGGTAATCCGATATCTGGCGGCACCTGTTACTTGCGTCCATTCCAATTTAACAGATGTAGAGTCGATTACATCAGCTGTCAAAGAATTAGGAGCAGGAAGGTTACAGTAGTTCTTAGGCTTACATGAATAGTGTAAGCAACAAATGCTCAACAGAGCGATGACAAGTAGAAGTGAAAAGGATGTTTTTTTCATGTGTTTTAGGTTGTTTTGATGTGATGAAAAAGGTGAAAGATGGAATGTTAAAGGCTAAATCTAAGATTCTTTAAACCCTAGACTATCTTTGCTATACCCGGCAAATAAACTGGGTGAGTGCCCAAAAAACCATTAGTTTTTTTATAGATTTTTCCAGTACATAGAACGACTTTAGTCGATTCTTCTTGAAAACAAGCTAAATGAACCAAACAAGATTAATTAAAATTCTAAAGGCATTCACCAGCACAGAATTGTTTCAATTAACACAGTTCATCCAATCTCCCCTTTTTAATGATGGGAGCAGACCACAAAAAACCGAGACACTGCTAGAACAGCTTGTTAAATATCATCCTGAGTTTAAATCACAAGATATTGCCAAGGAAGAAATATTCCAAGTTGTTTTTCCAACAGAAGACTACGTAATGCAAAAATTGGATAAGGTAGCTTCTGAGTTAATGAAAGTGGTGCGTAAGTTCATAGCTGTTAATGCATCTCACACCATGTCTAATGCGCAATATTGGCTTGAGCAAGTAAAATTTTTTCGTGAGAGAGGACTTGATGGTGAATTTCGCTATGCAGCAGAACAAGTTGAAAAACTGCAACAAAAATCTATGTTAGAAGAAGAATATTTCTTCAGACAGCTTGTCATTGAGACAGAAAAAATGAAGAACATGGTCAATCTCAATGACAAAAAGAGTGATATAAACATACCTGAAGTTATCCAAAACCTTGACATTTATTATATCATATCAAAGATGGAATATTGTTCGTATCTCATGACTAAAAGCATAAGCACTCACCTGAATTCCCCTCAATCATTTATTTTACTCGACGAAGTATTGGAAGCTGCTAGGAAGAACTATCTTGACGTGCCAGTGGTAGCTGCATATTACTACTCTTACTCATTATTATTAAAGCGAAATCTGCCGGAAGATTATGAACAATTAAAAACGGTTCTTAATGCAAACAATGGACGCTTTTTAGTTGGCACCCTTAAGGCAGTTCATTCCTACATGCGGAATTATATAGCTGACAAATACAATCAAGGTGACCCGAGTTGTTTACCAGAGCTATTCGCTTTGTTTAAGGATCACGCAGAAAAAGGTACTCTATTACAAGATTCCGGCACCATCCTAGCCAGCACACTTCAAAATGCCATTACTGTAGCATTGAAACTCGGTGAAGTCGAATGGGCACTCCACTTCCTAGAAGAACACCGCCTCCGTCTAATCGGGGCAGATGACCCAGAAGCTATATACCAGTTTAACCTTGCTAATTGTTATTTCTATCGAGGTGACTATGCTGTAGTTGAGCATTGCCTCGCCAATTATACTTATCGTGAACAGTTCTATAAATTAGCAGCCAAGCGAATGGAAATCAAGTTGTATTATGAAACCAACTCGCCTCTGCTAGATTCTAGGTTGGGTGCTTTTAAGATTTTTGTACATGAGCTTAAATCCATCCTGCCACCGGACAAAATTGCTCCGAACAACCACTTCGCTGACCTCATGCGGCAAATCATTGCACCCAAGACCTTGGGTAATTCAGCCCGTGTACAGAAGCTCACAGATAAATTGGAAACCCAGAAAGCCGTTGCCGAGCGGGAGTGGCTTAAGGAAAAACTGGAGAAACTACTCGAAAAATGTTGACTCAAGGTAGTTGGCATTAACCACCACCTGAATTGTGGAACCGATTATCAGGGCTTTGCCATCCTAATCCATGTTAATTCTTTGAAAACATCCTAAACAAGGGATACATCGAATGAGATATTTTTTAACTTTGTGTGAATAGCTTATGTAATCATAAAATTCAATTAATATGAAAACCTTTATTTTCTCTTTCCTCCTAGCAATTCCATTGCTGTTTTCCTTTTCCGCTTCGAAAACAATGGAAACCACCTGTCCTACTCCTACGAATGGGCATGTCACCTCCAAATCATCAGGTACTATTTCTTTTGATTGGGATGACTGTGGGTGTGCGGGTTCTACCTATAAAATCTGGTATTACCGCTCTGACGACAGCTACACCAGTCCCGAGTATTCCACTAGCACTTCCTACTACACATTCAACAGCCTTTCCTCTGGCACTTATACCTTCTATTACAAAACTGTCTGTATTGATGGTGAAAGTGATGGTATAATTGTGGTGGACGAGGTTGTAATGTGATACCAATTAAAATATTTCTAATTTGCGGAGGAGATATACATAATCCAAGTTGCGGATAATTTTGAAACGTGATAGTTGATGAGGTTTGTAAGGTTGATTTTTGCCAAGAAAGCAGGTGTTTATCAACGATTATCAACTAACATCCGCAACTTGAGTTACATAATATCTTCTCCGCATGTTTATTTATTAGAAAAATCTCGCCAAGGTTATTTCTTGCATTTAAAACCATACATTAATCCCCAAATGGGCTTTAGTGGTTGTTCACTGCGGATTTGCGATTTTCTGCCTAATCCGAGCATTTCGGGCTTGACTCGGTGCCCCTCCAATCTAAAATGTAAATCGTCTACCTTCTATCTAATATCAAAAAATAGAATTAATCAACCCTGCCAGTGTGGGGTTAAAGGATGGTTTTTTAGGGGAAGAAAGAAGCCTCCGCTCTTGGTTGATGAGGTGGATAATCAACCTATATAAACCTTTTTATCAACCATTCCTTCCCTACCTTTACCTCCCTGCCCCACCTTATTTCAAACAACACGGACATGATGAACAAACTCTTCCTCCCTTTCCTGTTTTTCAGCCTGAACCTTTCTGCACAAGCGCTGTATCAGATGCGCACTGACCAGCCCCGTTGGGCGACGTTCGAGAACCCGAAGGCGGCCCGTGGTGCGGGTGGCATGGAAAACCAAAGCGCCAAGGGCCATGCTTTCGAACCGATTGAGGCGGGGGCCAGTGCCACGCTGTTGGAGGTGAAAGGCACTGGTATCGTGCAGCGCATCTGGCTCTCGGTGAGTGACCGCAGCCCGGAGATGTTGCGCTCCCTGCGGTTGGAGATGTTCTGGGATGGGGAGAAGAAGCCTGCCGTCAGTGTGCCGCTCGGCGATTTCTTCAGCATCTCGCACGGCCAGACGATGCCGTTCGAGAATGCGCTGTTTAGTAGTCCAGAGGGGCGCTCGTTCAATTGTTTCATCCCGATGCCGTTCCGCACTGGTGCTCGCATCGTGGTCACGAACGATTCGCCCAAGCGGCTCGATATGTTTTTCTACGATGTTGATTTTCAGTTGGTGGAGTCGCTGCCAGCGGATGCGCTGTATTTCCATTGCCATTGGCGTCGGGAACTAAGGGCTGAACTGGGCAAGGCCAGCGAGCAACTGCCCGCTAGCCTCGTTTCCAAGCTGTTTGAAATATCTTTTAATCCTTTCTATCAATCACCTCCGGTTTATTATCCATATAGCTGAAAGAAACAGGTTCGTCGATGTCCACGATACGGATTTCCGTGCGGCGGTTGTATTGGTATTCGGTTTCGTTGCAGGCCACGCCGTCCTTGCAGTTGTTACGGGGGTATTGCTCCCCTACGCCAGTAGCATTGATGCGGGAAGGGTCCATGCCACGGTTCACGACGTAATTATAGGCGGACTTGGCCCTGCGCTGGCTGAGCGCCATATTATATTCATCGGTGCCACGGCTATCGGTATGGGCCACCATTTCCACTTTCATACTGGGGTAGCGTTTCATCAGCACCACAAGGGCGTCGAGGTCACGGGCAGCACCTTTGCGGATATATGACTGGTCAAAATCATAGTATATCTTGTCCAGTACAATGACTGCTCCTTTGCTCACGGGCTGGTTGGCCATATCGTTCATCGGGTTCATGATGATGGTCGGTGACAGTGCGGCGGAATTATCACGGGTCGTGACGGCGGCCATGCCTTTTTCAAAGCCTTCCTTTGTACTGGTCAGGGTATAATTGCAATTCTTGGGCAGGCAGAAATTAAATTGACCCTCCAGATTCGTGTATACGTATTCTACGGTTTCACCGCAATCATTTTCGATTGTAATGACAGCACTTGGCACACCTTGTCCGGTTTTGCCGTTCAATACCAGGCCGTTCATTGGCACGCAGTTTTGTGGCTGCAATTTGATTTCCAGGCGGTCATAATTTTCTTTGTGGTTAATCGTCGAGTATTTAACTTCCTTAGAAGCATATCCCGGCTTTATCACATATAGTACATAATTGTGGTTGGTTTGCAGGTTGAGCAATACCTGGCCATCGGTGTGAGTATAGGCCGTTGGTTCGCCCAATTGGTCATCGGGTTTGCGCACCAAGGTCATTTTCATTTCGCCATTTTCACCGGAAGGTGCCAGCTCTAAATCGTATAATTCGGAGTTTTCCATATAACCTTCATTGGTGCCATCAAAAACATATACGGAAGCACTAGGGATATTTATGCCACTGATAGCATCGGACACCACGACGGCAAGATTAAAATCTGCGCTCGGCACCAAACTATTGGGCAGGTTGAAATAATAAATATCATCCTTGCCCTCTCCCTCGCTGCGGCCAGAGGCAAAATAGCCGGTCTTGCCCTCATTGTCCAACAGGAAACCCAAATCATCTTCTTCTGAGTTGAAAGGGGCACCGATATTGGTAATCTCAGTGGCTTTATCAGGTGTATTGGTCATGAACAAATCCAATCCGCCAAAGCCACCATGTCCGTCCGATGAAAAGAACAGTGTGCCGGAATTATGGATATAGGGGAATACTTCATTGCCCGGAGTATTGATGGCACTGCCCAAATTGACGGGCCAGCCCCATTGTCCATTGACCTTATCGGAGCGGTATAAGTCCATGCCACCATAGCCACCGGGCATATTGGAGGAGAAATAAAGATGGTTGCCATCGGCGGTGAGGGTCGGGTGTGCGCAATTATAATCATCGCCATTAAATGGCAATGAACGAAGATTAATCCAATCGGTCGGGCTTTTGTCTGCCATATATATCTGGAGATTTACCTCGCCATTATTTCCAGTCACGGCTTTGCCATTTTTCATTTCATTGCGGGTAAAGTAAATGGTCTGATAATCAGGGCCGAATGAAACCGGGCCTTCATGCAGTTTGGAGTTCAGGTTTGGCGAGAAAAACCAAGGCTCGGAAGGCATTCCATTTGGGTTTAAATCCGCATAATATAGGTCGAAGAAACGCTCGTCAATCTTGCGGTCTTTTTTGCTGTCTTCGTTCTGTGAAGTCACGAAAACGATACCATTTTGGTAAAACGCAGGGGAAAATTCCAAGTGTTTGGTGTTCACGATTTCGCAGTTCGTCACATTGGCACGGGTGCTCAGCGTTGTCTTAACGGATCCGCCCGGATTGTTGTTGGAGTAGGCATGGTTCAGCACGAGGGCCAAACAGGTCAGGATTGATAATTTGCTTGATTTCATGACGATTAAGTATTTGTTAGAATAAATGGGTATCTGGCTTGGGGATTTGTGGGTAAAACGGGACGGATATGATGATGTTCAATTCAAAAAATAAAGTTATGTAAATGCGGATGGGAATATTTCACTAGGCGGTTATCGTGAAAACTAATGGGTTTTATGCAAACTACTTTTATTAATTACCATTAGTATAGGCGCTCCATGATTAAGTTATAAGAACGTCTAAGTGCCGGTAGTATAAAAATAGCTTATGTAATAGTTTGGTATGGTAGTACATAACCTGCAATACTGTATGCTCAACGCTATCATTGTAAACTATCACGTAAGTCTAAAAAAGTCCTAAAAACTCGATGCGGTCAATTCTACATCCGCCTCCGCCCAAGCTTCCTTGAATTTTTGCCAAGTGGCCTTTGCTTCTGCGTCTTTGCCTTGTGCTTTCAAGCTTTGGTAAAGCCCGAAAAGCGACCAGCCGTTGTTGCGGTTCCAGTCGAGGTCTTCCCGGTATGACTGTTCTGCATTTTTGGCTTGGCCAGCTTTCAGTTGAACAGCACCGAGTATTTGCCGAACGGGGTGGTGCCAGGTTTCTGGCTCGTTGTAAGGCAGGTCGCTTTCGGCGGTTTTTGCTTTTTCGAGGAACTGGATAGCATCTGAATACTTACCTTGGTTGGCTGCCATTTCGCCGGATACAATGTTTTGGGTGATGCTGACCAAGTTGGTCATTGTAGCCAATTTGATGCTGTCCTCTTTACCCAGTGGTTCTTCTTTTGGCTCACCGTCGGGTTTTGTGTGGATGCCTTTTTTCGTTTTTTCAAAAATATCGTTGATAGCGGCCAATTCCGGTTCCACTTTGTCCAATAGCCCTTTTTTCACAAAAGCGACGCCCCGGGCATAGTGCCAATAAAGAGAAACGAGCACTAAATCCTCGGAAGGTGCAGGAGTGGTGAGGATGTCGTTCCATTTGCCAAAACGTACATAGGATTCCATGGGGGCAATCAGGTAATACTGTAGAATTTCCACCTGCGCAGCCACATCAACGGGTGTGCGGCGGGCTGTTTTTTCTGTGGCAGCGATAGCTTCCTGGCTCTTACCAAGCAGCGTTGCGGCAGCCCATACAAAATGGATATTGTGGGGGTAATACCCCAGTGGGTATAAGCCCTGTGCCTGACAGTGGGCAATATAATCTTCGTCTTTTTCTATAGCCAGTTTATTGCAATCATAGGCATCTGTGTAGCGCCCGACACGGATATAAATATGGGAAGGCATGTGCACCAAGTGACCAGCAGCAGGTATAAGCGAGCCAAGCACATCGGCACTCGGAACCCCACGGTCAGGTGTCTTGGACGGCTCGACGATGTGGATATAGAGGTGGTGGGCACCCGGGTGGTTCCAGTCTCTGGCGATGACTTTTTCGAGCACGGCCACCACTTCATTCGTGGCCGGTTTTGGTGTTTTATCCTTGTAATAATAATCCCAAGGCATGGTGTTCATGATGGCGTCGGCATACAGCGTTTGAGCCTCGTCATCATCGGGATACTTCTGTGCCAGCGATTTCATGGCTTTGGCATAGGCAATATTGAGCGCTTCCCGGTCAACAGTGGTAGAATCTGCGTGGCGGGTAGCTAGCGCAGCTACAAAGTCCTGTTCTTTTTTGTTGGCCAAACGGCTGATTTTCAAGGCTTTCTGAATGGCCTCATAGGCAGCTTGTTCCCGTGGCTTGTCGGGAGCAGGGTCGTTGATATTGGGGCCTAGTGCCAATGCCTGTCCCCAGTATGCCATGACGAAATTGCTGTCAATCCTGGCAGCTTCGGAGAAGGCCCGGTGTGCTTCGCTGTGGTTGAACCCGTACACCAACTTCAGGCCTTGGTCGAAATACTGCTTTGCTTTTGCCGATGCTGAATTCACTTCGTAATGGAAGTTGCCCATGTCTGAGAACAAAGGGGCAGGCGCCTTGGTAGAGTCGTAGGGACTGAGGTCAAACAACACCCCTGACCCGCACAGACCAAGGCTTGAGAACATAGGTTTCTTGGGAGGAGGGGCACCCCTGTCAACGTACAGCCCGATGCTGATGACAGCGGCCAATATCAGTCCTGAAAGAAAGAGAATTCCAAAGTGGCGAGGTCGGAAAGTTAGTTTTTTCATCTGGCAAGCATTAAAATTGAAAGGAGGAGGGAGTCAAGTGCCTTCTGTAGAAGACGAATGTATTTCAATTTCGTGAATAGCCGATGTACTGAACTTCTGTTTTTGAGCTAGCAAATAGATTTCATTGAAATGCTGGCACAGGTACAAGTCACACTGCTCTATTTCTCATAAGTTCAACAACGAGGTTGGCAAGACGATTTTATCTTTCGCAATTTGAAGATATTTTCTTGTACGCCTTTTACGATACCCCTCAACTCACAGAACGAGCCGGGTCGAGATTTACAACAATGAAGTATTTCAGGCTTTTGGGGAATTATTGTGAGATGCCTTTTACAAATAGCAAAAGACATCTCACGGTATTCTTATTGTTTAATAAAACGTTGTGTCTCTTTCCGTAGTCCATCAGTAATGGTTAGGAAAAGCAGCCCTTGTGGTAATGAATCTAGGTTGATATGTTCTGTGTTCAAACCTTTATTGGCGAGTACATTCCATTTTTTCAATTCTTTTCCTGTAGCATCTGTTAGCGTGAAGTTCACCATGTCCTCTTTACTGGTTGTGAAAGCTACATCGATTACATTACCAGCAGGTACGGGATATATTTTTGCAATGCCAAGCAAATAATCGCCGGTGCGTTCAAGGACAATGGTGCGTGACAGTTCGTATTTCCCATCAAAATCAAGTGAGCGAAGACGATAGTACCCAAGCGGTGCCGGTTGATCATCCGTGAAATGGTAGTGCATCTCTTGGCTGGAATTTCCTGCAGCTGGGATACGTCCAACTTCATGGTATTCCTTTTCTCCTGGCGTCGTGCGCTCAACTATATGGAATGCCACGTTTTGTTCACTTGCGGTTACCCATTCCAAGAGGTTGCCATCCTCCATGGTCTTGCCGACAAAGGAGGAAAGTTCGACGGGTAAGGCGCCAAAAGAAAGGGTGATATCCCCGGTGGCGGGTATGTTGTAATTGACCACCCATCCTGTTGGGATATTTTCGGTGCCGAAAGTGCCGGAAATGGCTACTGCATCTAGTATGGTCATTTGGTCACCACTAGAAGGGGTGTAATTGACTGTTACATTGAGTGTACCGCCTAAGGTGGCCGTCCCATTGACAACGACCTGGTCGAAATCGGTACCTGCTACCCCAACGCCGTTCACTTCTATTTCCATAATACTACTGCTAAAATCCTCATCCCCGTTGAAGGTAAGTGTGCCGGGAGAATATCCGGGCATCAGTGACCCTCCATTGTTGATGAAAATACCAGAATTTACAGTGCCCGTACCTTTCAGGGAGCCACCAGGATTGTTGTTGAACTGCCCAGCCGAACCTCCGATTAGGTCCAAGCCAGCACCGTTGATAGTTATGGCGCCTGAATTGTTTAAAACAGAACCAGCATTGTTCAAGGAAATGCCATTGCCTGTGCCTCCCTGAACGGTCAGTGTGGAACCGGAAGCCAGCGTGAGGTCTGCGCCGTTGTTAAGTACAACGAATTTTGCTTCGGCATTTACACCAGAAGGTATGGTTGGTGAGCCGGAATTGAGGGTTACCTCGTCGGTAGAGACTGGGATGCCATTTGGATTCCAGTTCGTGGATACATTCCAGTCGGCTGTGCCTCCAATCCAGTATTTTTCTGGTGCAGTTGCCGTGACAATGTTTATTGAGTAGTCTTCTACCTGACCATAGGTTGAGTTACCACAAGCCGAATAGTTAGGCCCTGAAGGCGTATAGTGCAGTCTCACCCTGAGACGTGTGATACCGGGTACGGCAGTTCCTGGAATCGTTATTGAACCAGTGGAGGGATTACCTGAGGTAACCTGAAGCACTTGTTCACCTGTATCATCGAAATCCCCGTCCTGATTAAAGTCTATCCAGACGATGATGGCATCTCCTCCATAATAAGGGCTAATCGAAGCTGAAAATGTATAAGTGCCGCCTAAGTCAACATCTGTTGAGATGGCTGTAAAATTTTGATAGCCTCCGTTAAAGCCAGAGGAGGAATTGTTGATGTTGTTGAACGTTACATTGGAAATCAGTTCATCGCTACTATTTGCACCTGCGGAGCAGTAACAAAGCCCTGAGACAGTCATCATTAAACTTGTAGAATATGCTGAGAGGCCGGAGTAGGAGCAGGTTACATTGCAACGATACCAAGTTGTTGTGCCGATACCTGTCTCGACATAAGTAGCATTGGTAGCGCCTGAAATATCCGCCCATGAGAAATTGTCTGGGGAGGATTGCCATTGATAGGTAGTGCCTGTGCCTTGGGAGTTCTGAAGACTTAAAGTGAAGTTTTGTGTGGTGCAAACAGGTGGGGTAACACTTGAAACAGTGTTACCTGGGTCTGGAGTGCCGCTGCAAGGAACTGCATCCACCGTAATAGTAAGCCCGCTGCCATTTTCAACATAGCTCATGGTGTACCCAGTTGGGAAGTTGAAGGCAACACTGCCCCAAGCACGAGCGCTCCACGACATGATTTGCCAAGAATTTCCAACTGATGGTGTAAAACCATTAATAAAACTGATATTGAAAGTGGTAGTTCCGACAACTCCTAAATATGCATATCCTGAAATGGCTATTTTGTCGTGGCCATTTGGTACCCCAGCACCCGAATTACCAGCAATCTCTATCGTCTGGCTACCACCGCTCCTCGAATCAAAAGCGGTATTGCCAGGGTAGTTAATAGTGATAAGGCCAGGACTGAAGCCAGGTGAAACAACGCCGTAATTGTAAAATGGACCAGAGGAATAAGTGCCAGTGCCGTTCCAGGTTCCCCCGCTTTGGTTATTGACCGACCCTGTAATATTGATATCGGCGTTGTTATTTACTGTCCCGTAGTTTTGTAGCTGTCCGGAAGGAGAATGGCAATACATGAACCCATCATTGTTGAGGATTCCTGTTGATTCGTTTCTCAGAACACTCCAGACATGAAGGGTGGTGCCGGAATAGTTGTTGAAAGTACCGTAGTTTTTGAAAGTACCGGATGTTTGGGTTACTACTCCTGGCGAGTTATTGTTCAAGGTTGCGCCGGATTGTATCTCAAAGACTCCCGGGCTCTGGTTCTGAAAGTTAGCGGCTGTGCTCGAGCTGTTGTTCATCTCGGAGCCAGAATAACTGGTCCAATTCCCTGAATTTGCAACTGCGCCAGCGGAGTAGCAGTTTACGGTGCCATAGTTGTGAAAATTAGCATTACTACTCCCATTGAATGAATTTGAAAATACGGCGTCATAAATATTGATGACGCCCGATGCATTATTGTTCAAGGTTTGCTCATTTGCCAAATCCCCACTGTCGTCCACATTGATGGTTCCGTTATTGTGCATAGTTCCATAGTTCCCATTCACAATCAATCGCATGTCGAAAGTGCCACTTACGTTAATGGTGGCGTTGTTGGTGAGTATGCCCTCCACATAAACCCAAGTATCCAAGGTGCAAATGGCGCCAGATGAAATGATGGCCTGGTCGTTTTGGTTGATTGTGGTGCCTGGGTAGCTGTCCCAGTGAGACGCATCTGTCCAGTTACCAGTGCCAGAGAAAGTATAGACGGTGGCTTGTGTTTGAACAATGAAAAGAAACATGACTGGAAAAGCCAGCAGTATTCTCTTAATTGGCAGCGTGTTTTGAAAAAATGATGTTCCAAAAGTCATAGCAATAAGAATTTACCCCTCTGCTAAGGCAGAAGGCAGTGATTAAGGAAAATGAAAAGAGAAGCTTGCGCTATTTGAAGATTAAAGCTGCCTGAAGGCGTCCCAATCAGGCAACTTTTGAATTGGAAACAAGGCTTCCTATTGCTAGCTTTTTATGGTTTTACTAACTCCCAGGAAGCTTTGGTAACCCGATTAGATTATTTCAATATTAGCATTGGTTTAATTGGACAAAGCAAAGGTATCCCAGGCCAAATGGCTTGGCTTTTAGATCCGTTTCAAAGACTTTCAAATTCGTTGCAACTTCAGTTGCGGTGCTTGATACCAGTTCACCGAATCCGTGATGGTAAGGTTTGGGGGAAATTGTCAGGTTCTTGTGGCCTACCTCATGCAAGTTCCCTACGCCAGAGGAAATTGCAACTGTTTGGTAGTGCTTGAGCAGTTTGTAATTATTCGTCAAAATCATAGGGCAAAATTGAGGATGCCTTGGGGGCGATACCCTGTTAAATCTGAACAAAAACCTGTCATTTTCGAACACAGACTATTTTCCGCCCCGAAAACCTGGTATTAGATTTTCAAACCCAAAGTGGCAATCCTGCTTAAAAACACAGGTACAAAGAGGGGCATTGGACATTAGGCTACGGACGCCTGTTTGATTCAGTAGGATAGAAAAAACACTTACAAGATAGGTTGATGAAATAGATGAAGGAAGCTGAAAAGTGGCAATTAGGATTAACCTTGGTGCATTAGTATTTTAGGGTTAAAGTGGAAGCTTGCCAATTTTTCAAAAATGAAGGTGAGAAATTGAAGTGAATTTACGTCGGAAGCTGAACTGCGAATATATCCTAATTGGAATGAGAAAAGTCCAGATTGATGTTAGCGTTAGAATTGATTTTCGGACAAAGCTTCAAAACCTCCGCTGCTTGGAATTCTAGGCAGCGGAGGTTTCACAAATTGCTAAATAGATTTACAATTGATTTGAGCTAAATCTAGTAATTCACCAAAAGCCCCACACCTGCGCCCATATCGCTGTCATAATGCGCCCGAAGTCCAAGATTTTTTGTCGCAATATAACTCAAACCGAACATGTATTCTTTATCGGAATTGACCATGAAAGCTCCCCGCAACCGCTTGGCCAATGGAATATCCTCCCGCATCAGTTGCAACCTGAATTTTCCATCATGGTACAATTCGCCTTGTAGGGTGATGAGCATGGGCAGGGTATAGGCTGCGCCAATGCTGAACAGTTGGCGGTTGTCCTTGGTGCTGGTTTGTCCAAACAGGTTCTCTTCCCCGCCATGTTTATGGTCTTTTCGGTACCGCCAATCAAAGCCAATAAAAGGCATGAACCATTGCATTCTGCCGATATACCTGCCGATATGTGTCTCGGTTTCATAGCCATGGTGGTCGTAATAACCCAACCGCCATTCTGTTCCAATGCTCCAACGGGTATTTTGCAGCATGGCCATTCCGTCATTGCCATTGGTCGCAAAATCATTTTCAAACATGAAATGCATCCGATTGCTCTCCATTTGGAGCTTTTTGTAAGCTTTCTCTTTATTGGGCAAATAGGGGTTGGGTTCCTGCGGGCCAGTGCTGAACACCCGGTTCATTCCGGCCATCATGTGGTAGAGAATATGGCAATGGAAAAACCAATCGCCTTCTGCATTAGCTTGGAACATAATGGTATCGGTTTCCATCGGCATGATGTCCAAGACGTTTTTTAGTGGTGCGTAATCCCCTTTGCCGTTCAACAAAATAAAATCCTGGCCGTGCAGGTGCATGGGGTGGCGCATCATGGAATTATTGTACAGGGTAATGCGCAATATCTCGCCTTTTTTTACCAATATTTTGTCGGACTCTGAAAGTACCCGATTGTCCATGCTCCAAACATAACGGTTCATATTGCCCGTTAATTCAAAATTCAAATCCCTGATAGGCGCATTTTTATCAAAATTGGTTTTAGTCGGCGATTTTAACATGCCATAGTTTAATGTCTTAATCGACGTGCTAGCATTGGCGTGATGGTGGTCAGTATGGTTCATTTGACCATCCATTCCTTTCATATCCATATTTCCCATTTTCATGTCCTTTTGCTGCATTTCGGGGTACATGACCATGTTCATGTCCATTTTCTGCAAACTCATGCTCATGCCCATATCATCCATATCTCCATTTAATTTCATCATATCGTTCATCATCTTCATTCCTTCAAAATATTGGAGTCGGGGCATTGGATTCGCCAATTGTTTGATGCCTTGACCAATATAAATGGAGGCCGATTTGGTACGGTCTTCCGGCGTTGCCAATAATTCGTAGGCGGTATTTTCAGCGGGAATGCTGACGATAATGTCATAGGTTTCGGAGACGCCGATAATCAACCTGTCCACCTCCACAGGTTCCACATCATTGCCATCGTTGGCAACCACGGTTATTTTCCCACCCGCATAAGTCAGCCAGAAATAGGAGGAGGCACCTGCATTGGACACTTGGAGGCGGATTTTGTCCCCTGCTTTGAACTGTGAAAGTTGGCTTTCTGGTTGGCCATTAATCAAGAACTTGTCATAGTAAATATCGCTCACATCCATCGCCAACATCCGCTTCCATTCATTGCCTAGTTTGGTGCCGAAATGCCCGGCACCAATGGCTTCCGCATAGCTTTGCACGGCATTCTTTTTAATGGCAAACCAATCGGTCGCATTGTGCAGCATCCGGTGTACATTTTCTGGCTTATAATCGGTCCATTCGCTTAAAAGTATGGGCACACTCGGCAAGTCATCAATTCCTTTCCGAAAGCTTGCATCGCTTTTCTTCTTATCCAAAATCAGCGAACCATACATGCCAATCTGCTCCTGTAAACCGAAATGGCTATGGTACCAATGCGTCCCACTTTGCACGATGGGAAAGCGGTAAATATGTGTGGTATTGGGTGCAATCGGGAGCTGGGTCAGATATGGCACACCATCTTCCTTATTAGGGGTGTATAACCCATGCCAATGTAGTGTTGTGCCTTCTTTAAGTTGGTTATGCACATATATTTCAGCCGTGTCACCTTCTGTGAAATGCAGCGTGGGCATGGGGATTTGGCCGTTTACTGCAATCGCATGTTTTTCTTTGCCCGTCAAATTAATGACGGTGTCACGGACATATAAATCATAATGCACCGTTTTTTGTGCTACAATGGGTGTCATCGCCATTAGCAAAATAGCCATTGGCAACAGTTTATAAAGGAAATTATTTTTATTTTTCATTTGTTAAGTTCTAAAGCATTCCCACCAACATGGAAGCGCTCATGATAATCATTAATGCATCCTCGACGATGGTGACAGTGCTCATTGGTAGATTAAACACTGCACCTAAGCAAGCGCATTGGATGCGTTTTTTGTTAAAAACAGACTGCAAAACACCGATGATGCTGATGCTCATCACTATTAAGGTTGCAGTATTGGTTATTAAAGGATTAAAATTGAGCAAGTAAGCGAATCCCAAAATCAACTCAATAAAAGCATATAGGTATGCCCATGCTGGTAACCGTTTTGCGATAACGTCATACATCCGGTAACTTTCCGCAAATCCCTTTAAATCCAAGAATTTAAAGAAGGAAAATACCAAGAAGAAACCTGCCATAAAATGCTGCATCCACTGGGTGGCATTAAATGTTGGCGATGTTAACTGAACAGTAGTTGTCACCAAACTAATATAGAAACCTATAAGCAGTATCGGCTTATAGGTTTCCAACCAGCTTTTGGTTTGCTCGGCTATTTCATGGTGCTCAATGGCAGAAATCTGATATTTTGACTTCAAGGACTTTTGCAAATTGCCTATTGGCACATGTTTATCCATCGTAATGGTCGCAGTATGGTCGTCTTTTGAAACTTGTACGTCTGTCACATGCTCGACGGTCAATAAAGCTGATTTTACATTGGCTTCGCAATTAGAACAGGTCATGCCTGTTACTTGATAAGTGTGTACCATTTTAATTGTTTTTAATAGTTAAGAATATGGTACAAAGTTCAGCGCAAACTGGTCGCCTACTGTTGTGGAATTTTGTGTAGTATTTGTAAGATTTACAAATACTCTATCTGCTTGCGCTTTTTGTCTTTTAAATGCTTGTAATGCGACGGCGTGAAACCTGTTATTTTCTTGAATTGATTGCTCAAATAGGCAACACTACTATAATTGAGTTTAAAAGCGATTTCACTTAAGCTTAATTCATCGTACATCAAAAGCTCCTTTACCCGTTCTATCTTTTGCAAAATGAAATACTTTTCAATCGTCAAATCCTCAACTTCTGAGAAAAGATTGCTCAAGGTATTATAGTCCTGCAATAAATGGCTGGAGAGATATTCCGATAGGGTACTGGATAAGTAGCTATCTTTTTGATGCACTAATTCAATCACGAGTGTTTTTATCCTTTCAATCGTCCTGCTTTTTTTGTCATCAATCAATTCAAATCCAAAAGCACTCAATCGTGCTGCAATTTGCTTTTTCTGAATATCAGAAACAGGTTCTATGGTTTCCACTTCGCCCAAATCCACGGAAAGGAGTTGAAGTCCGAGCTTTTCCAGCTCGGACTTCACGACCATTTTACAACGGCTGCATACCATGTTTTTTATAAATAGCTTCATTGCTGCTGAATAGTTTCCACCGTTTTACCGCAGTTGAGCATCATGTCGCCATAGTACGGGTTTTTCACCTCGTTTTCCTTGCTGAGCCAGTTGGCGCCTTTTCCATCGTTCGCCATTGGGCAGAACTGATAATAAACAGGTGCCTTCATTTTATTGACTTTGATGAGTTCATACATGTTTTGGGAAAGTGGGATGAAATACTGCCGCTGTTTTTCGACGTCATTGGCATCCCCAATTAGCGCTGAATTTGCAGCCATATCTTTCATCACTTTCATCCAGACCATGTGCGTTTCCTGTGAAAGTTCGCTCATTTTCACGGCATTAATGGCCGTGTTCAAAGCTTTGGAATGGCTGGCCGCCATTTTTGCATCGGAGCCAACCAAGGCATCTTTCAGCGCAAAATATTGCTCGAAAACGGAGGCGAGCGGGTCACTTTTCTGGGAAGCGCTAGATGGCTTTTCTACCATTTTCTCAGCTTTCATTTCCGTAGCATGACCATGCTCCATCATATTGTGTTCATGGGGTTCCGAAGTTATTGTGTCCTCCATTTTAGCCGGCGTTTTTTTCAAGCGGTCGTATTGGCAACAAGCCGGAAGTTTAGCATAGGCTTCGTCAGGCGCTAAAAAACTTTGATTGTCGTAACCAGCCAAGGCGATTCTTTTCAGGATTTCATCTCGTTTGGTTTTGGTAACATCGTATTTTAACGTGGCTTGTTTGGTGTCTTTATCCCAATCCACCAAGGCAGCATTTTTAGCGTTCCCGGCCTTTTCGATGGTGCTTTCGCACATACCGCAGTTACCAGCGATGATTACCGCCTCAGTGGTGGCATTTTTGATTTGAGCATTGCAGGCAGTGAAGGATATCAATGCCATTATTGCTCCCCATAAGGTAGTTGATTTCATTTTTATAAATTAAAAGATGGATAAAAAAGGTGTAGGAGCAAATGGATTGCTCATAGAAGGACAGACCGATGGCTGTCAAGGCAGGAAATCAACCTATTTTGGGTGGCGTCCAAATGAAAATGAAGTCGGAAGAAAGCCATATTTCGGTAGCGGGGAAATTGGCTTTGTTGGTCTCAACTATAATATTTTTAAAGGGATAAATTTCATGAGTTACCGAAGCAGTGAAGCTGGTCGGGCAATGGCAGAAACTATCGCCACAGTTTCCCATGCAGCCTTTGCCTTCTTTTCCGCAATGCCCTTTTTTGCAACAATCTTTTTTATCGGGAGCATCATTGTGTAGCGATTGATGTTGGGCTGATGAGTTGTGGCAGGCATTAACAGGTTCTGGCATAGCCAACATGGCTATGGTTGACAATACAATTATGTAAATAACCCTCGTCATGCAGTCCATAACGTAACAAGGTCAGGTTTGGTTGAATGCTTTCTCTTTTTTTCAAAATATTCAAACGCGATCTATAAAATTTGGTTTTGCTGAATCGGGGTCATTGGACGATTGAGGTCATTCCAAAATTTTGGCAAGTGATTGTATTTCAATTCATTAAGAGAAATAGAATGCTATGTTGGCAAAATGAGAATAAAATTAAGGCAATTTGAACTTCACGGTTTTGTCGGCGTGATTGCAATTATGCCGTCAGTTGTTTTGTTGGATTTTTGAAATTCTGGTAGCTTTGCCGCACTTTTTTTGACTAGATACTATTGACTGTTGTGTGTTGCTATTCTTTAGAAATGGCCAAATTTTCTTTGTTTTAAACAATAGTTAAGGTGTACAAATTAAAACTTAAGAATACCCAGGAATTCGCCCTTGTTGATGATAAAGTGTATGAATGGTTGAGCACAGACCCAGAGATGATAAAACTGGATGTGCTGAATTACCTCTACCTGCACACGACACCACGAGCCGTATTTAACCGCCGCATTAGTTTGGACGGAAAGCCAAGCAAGATACTGAAATTTTACTTGCACAATCTAATTGCGGAGAATTTCTTGAATTCAACAAAAACCAAGAAGAAAAGCAAAGTAGGGGCAATCAATGGCAACCTATTGGATTGCCGTCTCGAAAACCTACGTTACCAGTTGCCTGGCGTAGCATATTTAACCAGTGAAACAAAAAACGCCACAGGATACAAAGGGGTATATCAAGTCGGAACCCGGTATCGAGCTGTTATTACCATAAATGGAAAACTTCAGCATATTGGTTATTATAACACTGCCAGACAAGCTGCCGTTGCATATAACCAAAAGGTTAAAAAAATATTTGGCAATGAAGGATTGCTCAATATTATCCCTCCTAAAGATTCAGAAAATAAGAATTCAGAATGAGATAAAAGGTGTTCATTAGCCATTAAATTTAGGTCAATTTTCAAATGACGCTCCTGGAATAGTTTCATATTCATAGTTTTACAACTCATTTTAATATCGTTTGCCATGAAACAAGATTATTGGGATGTAACGGACGAACAAGTCGTCGAAAAAACAGGTAAACACCTGGCCGAATGGCTGGATATTTTGGAGAAATTCCAAGCAGCCACTAAAAAATCAAATGAGGTGGTTGCGCACCTTCAGGAAAATTATCAAGTCCCCAGGTATTGGGCCAGAACCCTGACCACTCATTATCTCAAGAAAACTGTTGCTTAAATAATCATGAACATTACCGAGAATAAACAGGTCGTGCTCCGATTTAACAAGGAGTTTTTGGAGGCTGGAAATGCTGAAGTTTTAAAGGAAATCGTGGCTGCAGATTTTACCAATCATACGGCTGCCGCTAATTTTCCGAAGGATATTAGTGGGTTGGTGCAATTTGTTGCGATGCTGCACCAAGGTTTTTCAGATTTGAAAATTCATATTCACGAACAAGTGGGTGAAGGGGATATCGTCGCATCCAGAAAAACCATTGAAGCCACGCATACCGGTGAAATAATGGGTCATGCTGCGACTGGAAAACGGGTCGTGATCAATGTCATGGATTTTGTCCGGTTAAAAGATGGCAAATATGTAGACCATTGGGGAAGAAATGATATTATGCAGGTAATTCAAAGTTTGTAATGCCAATAAACGTTACCTATTAACAATAGCATCATCGCCGCCATTTTTCCGTTAATAACTCCTCCACCTCACCTGCCACTTCCAGACCTGCATTCCGGCCCGTTCCTTTGTATATCAAGTCATCTTGGTCGTAAAACCGAACTTGCACTTCCGCTTGCATACTCTCGTTCACTTTTCCTTTCATTTCGCCTGTGAGCGGAGAGATAAGCACCGCACCGGGGGCTTGCAGCGCTGTTATTTCAAGACGATAACGGCGGTCACGGAAAGCTAAATGCACCGATTGCCCGCCCAATGCTGCCTTCATGCTCGCCCCGGTATAAGTGGCAAACCGGTATAATTTTTCACCCAACTGAAATCCAACAATATACCCGATAAAATAACTGCGCAGCCAAGGAATATGCGCCACGGATGCAAACAAACTCACCTTTTCCCCCTTCGCAAAATGACTGGCATGCATCCAGATATACGAGCGGGGAAAGGACGTGCCCCAATCCTTTTCCAGATAGCCAATGCCGCCACTGAAATCCACGGTCTGCTGGCCATGCACCTGCATTTGCCCCAATAAACGATGGTGCATGCTAACCACACCATGAAAGCACTGCATGAATGGCACAAAAGAATACCAACCCATGATGCCCGGAGCGCCCAACATCTTTGGCCAAGGGGTAGGGGGCTGTAACTTGATGCGCCCTTTCAGTTCCGGCAAATCCACCTGGATATGCGAACTGGAAAATGAATTGCCACCAAGCTGTAAATGAAAACCCGACTCCGAAGGCTGGAAATCCGACGACGGAAACTCGTGGTAGCTCGCCTTGCAATGCTTCCCGTCCAGCACCTGGATGAATGCATGTGATTCCCCGTCTTGGCCCATTGAAATGCCGGGAATGACGGCAAAGACCTGTTCCTCTGCTGCATCCACCAGTTTGTAGTACCATCCTTCAAAATAGCTTCGGTTGCGCCCCCAACCGTGGTACATATCGGGATTCCAAGTGGCACGAAGTCGAAGCAATAAGTTTTTCATGCATTCTTTTTGATGAAAGCGAAAGGTAGGGAAAGGATTGAATATCTTGCGGCTCCAATATTTAAAAGGCAAAGTAATTTGTTTTAAATTTGATAATATTGGGCAGTGCTGTGAATCCAATTCTTGATTAAAAACCGATTTATTAAATCATGCAATAATCAGGGCCATTTAACACTATGGAAATGAAAATAAATAGAACTACTTTTTATTATTTGCTGCTTATTCTGGTCATGCAGTCTTTTTTTTCTTGCAGCAAAAAAACAATGGTAAAAATGGAAAGCCAACAAATGGTGCGCTTGGCAAAACTCGTGATTGATTCCACGCAACTGGATGCCTACAACGCCTTGCTCAAAGAAGAAATTGAGGCATCCGTGCGATTGGAACCGGGTGTGCTAACCTTGTATGCCGTTTCAGAGAAAAATCTACCCAACCATATTACCATCCTTGAAATATACGCTAGTACAGATGCCTATAAAGCGCACCTATTGACCCCACATTTTCTCAAATACAAAAATGGGACAAAGGATATGGTCAAATCCCTCGAACTGGTGGAAACAGTACCGCTGGTGCCGAGCATGAAAATAAAGGGATAAGCGGCTTTCTCAATATATTAAACTCACAAACTACTTCAACATGTACAATCTTCCACGCCACAAAGAAAACAACCCCAAAAACATCAAGGAATTCATTGGCAAATACCCCTTTGCTTTCCTGAGCGGATGTGATGCCGAGAACAAACCCATTGCTACCCAAGTCCCAGTTTTTATCGAAGAGCAGGATGGCAGGCAGCTTTTGCGGGGGCATCTCATGAAGCATACTGACCATCACAAAGCATTTCTGCACAATGAAAACGTACTCGTGGTTTTTACGGGCCTGCATACTTATGTGAGCGCCACTTGGTACAGCAATCCGCACCAGGCATCCACCTGGAACTATATGAGCGTACATGCGAAGGGCATTATCCGTTTTTTGGAGGAAGACGCCTTGGTGGATGTCCTCAGGATGACCTCCCTGCATTTTGAAAACTATGACCATGCTTCAACGACCATCTATGACAACCTCTCTGATGCCTACAAGCTGCGGCTGCTATCCATGATTGTTGCATTTGAAATCGAAATAAAGGAAATGGACACGGTCTTTAAATTGAGCCAAGACCGGGATGCGGAAAGCTACCAGAACATCATCCGGAAACTGCGGGAACAGGACGACGAGGCCGGAAGGGAGATTGCGGCGGAGATGGAGAAAAGGACGAAGCTGGTCTTTCCTGATTGAATATTAAAAGCCTACTGAAATTGAAACCTTATTACTTATACCAAAACATTCATCCATGCATTTCACCCACCTCGTTCCCAATATATTTTACAAAGACCTGCAAACAGGGCTGAAAACCTTTGTCGAATGCCTGGAATTTACCATAGGCCATGACGAACGACAGGCCGACACTCCTTTCTGTGTGCTGGAAAAGGACGGCCTACGGATAAATCTCTTTCAAGACAAGGAACTGGCGGAAAACAACCACCCTGAATTCAGGCTGGTGACAACGAACATCGAGGAAGTGTATGAAAAAATAAAAACCAGCTTCCCTGAACTGCTGCATCCGAACCTCCGTGAAATTACTCGAAGGCCGTGGGGTGCCAAGGAATTTGCCATTATGGATGGGCAGTTGGGGGTGGTAGTGCAGGAATGGTAGTGGCCGGAGAGACTTTCCAAGTTTCAGAAACTTGGAAAGTTTGAGCCCAAAACGACCGTTCCGTAAATGATTCCTACCGTTCCGTAAATGGTGGCGGGATTTTGTTGTTTTTCTGCGGCGATTTTACTTACCTTGCTTGCACCGAAAGCGGCCAAAATAAGTAGTAGGTTTGATGCAACGAATGACCCTTGAAAACGGCAAGTGAACATCTGATGCTTACCTGTTGATTTTCACACACAATTAGAAGTTTGGATAATGGCGCTTTGGTCGGTGGGATAACTGCCGATGCTGTGTTTGTTTTCTCGCTGCCGGACGTTAGGATGGTGGCGGGATATGCGCACAGGATGGGGATTGACGCATTGCATGTTTTGGATAGTCGGCTATGTAAAACATGCAATGCGTCTATCCGGTGTTAGTGGGCATTAAATGAAAATGTAAAAATGGAAGACCAAAAGTTATTAACAGCGATACTTACAGCATTAGTAGCACTTCTACTTGGATTAACAAATCTGATATTTAATATTTTTTCATTAAAATCGAAAAATAGAAACGAAAAAGAAGTTGAAAAATTAAAATCAGATTTGCAAAAAGAAAGAATTAGATTTGAGGAAGCTTTGAAAAAAGATGAGTCAACTGAGAACATTAAATCTGAAACTGCAAAAAGAATTTTGAACACATTTCAAGTTCTTAAGGATAGTAGTTATTCTCTTATCAATAATCTAAACCAAACTGAAGACCAATACAAGCTGAGCCTTGAAAATTACAAAGTAAGTTTAAGTTCTGTTATTGGAGTTTATCAAGAAACTTATATGGAATTAGAGGATGAATTACGCCAAGAGATACATGAAATAAAAAATTTTTTACATTATGTACGTGTTAATACAGAAAAGGAATTATTAAAATTTGCTAAAGAAATAAAAGAAGGCAATAGAATGGAAAAAAAAGAAATTGAAAATCTGATTGGCAAAATATCAATAATTCAAAACAAACTTTTAAGCACAAATGCGTAACTCAATTTTGACTATTGATGATGAAATTCACAGTACTTATATTGCTGAGTACGTTAGATTATCAATGGACTTAACTATTGAAGTTGATTTGGCTCACACCATAAAAGATGCAATTGAATTAATTAGTAATAAATACTATAACGTAATTTTATGCGATTTATTAATGCCTCCTGAGACCTTCCATATTAATCAGGAGGAATTTGTATTCAATGAAGAAGATTGTTTTAATGGAAGAAAAATAATAGAGTACTGTATTGAGAAGGGAATAACTAAAAAAACAAAAGTAATAGTATCTTCAGTTGCAAGAAAATATTCACAAGTATTGGTCGAATCATATAACCATGAAATTGAAATGATTTCAAAACCTTATCCAATAGAAGAACTAATAGGTAAAATTAAAGAAACCCACTAACAACGGCTTGCTGTCCATTCCGCCGAATAGCCAGCCCGCAAACCCAACGCACGGCGGCACGGCAGCAAGCCAAACGTTCAGCGCAAAAAGATAAAATAAACAGGTCCAAGCCAAAGGGCCAAACCATACCGATTATTCACAACCGTAGCGTGTACTTGTTATAATTCAATTCCTATCGTCGAGAATTCGGTGCATCTGAATTTCCGTAGAAAGGAAGAAGAACCTTATCTTGCACACAATACTCAACCACTTTTACCATGCTATACTCAATCAAGGCACTCAGAACGTTCAAATCTGCATTGCGGAAACTAAGACTACGAGCGAGCATATTCCTTTTGGTGGGAATATGCCTTGCCCAATCCCTACACGGTCAAAAGCCGACAGACCCATGCGCCCCAAACGAGTACCCATTCACTGGAACTGCGGCACCAAACCTTTGCGGACAGTATGGAAGCTTGGAATACAATGTCCAAGTAGGAAGTCAGAGTGCAACTGGAATCAATAATTCCTCACAACTCGGCACCAGCTATTCGGGCTATATTTGGATAAAAGGCACATTCTACATAGACAACAATTTCAGCTTTGTAAACAGCATTATTAAGATAGACCCGGGTTCAACCATATTGGTGCTGCCGCCAAGTTCTTCAACGATAAGCAAGTCGTTCACGATTGACAATTCCAAGCTGTTTGCCTGTGCACAGATGTGGAACGGCATAGTGCTTTCCAATAACACGACCATTTTTACAAAAAATGGGACTGAAATAGAGGATGCCGATGTCGCTATAAAAGCTGACAACATCCAGTTCAGTACCCTGATGATAGAGAACACCACCTTCAACCGGGACGGCATCGGGATTCTGCTCATGCAGTCGCCGACGCTCCCAAAGGCGGCTACGATTGCGAGGTTCAGGGGAAACAAGTTCACTTGCACTGCCCCATTAAACGGCACTGCAGACCAGGTTACCTATGCCGGTGTGAAGACAGTAAACGTGCCTTTCACGGTGAACCCTTTAATCGAAGCCCACAATAACAGGTTTGTGGCATTGCAGTACGGCATCCGTGCGGAAGGGGCGCAGTCCACGGTAAGCGGCCAGTTTTTCCGTTTCGAGCGCATGAAAAGGGACGGCATTTACATGGAGAACGGCGTCCTCAGCTTGTTTTTGTCATGGTTCACAAATTGCGAAGAAAGGGGAGCAAACATACAAATGGCCCAAGAGGTCAGGCTCAGCGGATGCACGTTTGAATATGACGAGACAATAACCGACCCCGGTGCTTTATTCAACTCACGGGATGGCTTTTATGTCAAGGCGTTTGGAACAGGGAGCAGGTGTATAGTTGCCGGATGCAGGTTCAATGCCGAATTAACAAGTGAGTTCAAGAACGTAAGAGGGCTGCACATTGCTGGCAACAATGTGGGGGCTGGGACTTATGTGGTTGTGACTGGTTGCTCATGGGACTTTGTCGCTTTTGCCTCGGAAGGAATCTACATTCCAGGGATATTTGTTGCAGACAGCGAAATAGACATTTTCAATAACACCTTCAATATCGATGTGCCAAGCCCGGGCTGGACATCCATAGGCATCAGGAGCCCCTTTGGTGATAAGCATAACCTAGAAATCATAGGGAACGACTTCACAAGTGCAGGAAATCCGGGCTGGTCATATGGCCTCATGCTTTGGGGTTCGGAGGGCATGGGCAACCAATTTAGCGACAATGACTTTCCAGGGCCTTCACTATATTTCGATTCCTTCAATCCTGGTGTGGACGTGAACAACTTCAAGAACACCAAGTTTTGTTCCAGTGAATTCTACAACACCAGAACAGCTTTCCAGTTCTATGGACAGAACGACAACACCGATTTTATTTCCAACAGGTTCTACGGCGTCAATATGCTCACCATAGGGGGAAGTTCATGGATAGACGACCAGAACCAAATGGGCAACACCTGGCAGACCAGCCCTTGGAGCCCTTACGTCGTTTCTATCCAAGCAGAGATGACAAACGCAAATTTTGCCCAACTCTCCAATTTCTTTGTCCATACACCACAATCAACTTCATATTCCGGCCCTGGCTTCTATCCATACCACCCCAAGGAGATAGTTCCCGACGTTGACGACGAATGGTGGAAGATGGAGCCGGGCAGCCCCGCTTCGGCCTGTATCGACGAACTGACAGGCGGCGGAGCTTCACAGCTCAAGATGGGCATCGCCGATGGCACTATAGGGGGCATATTGGGCGATGCATCGCTGGAATGGCAGGCCAAAAGGGGGCTTTACCGTACGCTAATGGAGGACACCGCAATGATTGGCCAATATCCCGCTTTTTCATCCTTCCTCACCAGCAACGCTAGCACAGCAATTGGAAAGCTGTACGATGTTTCCAAGGCGATTGAAGCTGCATTGGAGGCATCTCCAAGCATGTTGCTTTCGGTGAAAGCCAAGCAGCACGAACTCGACAGCTTGCAGGCGGCACTCTCTTCCATTGATTCCACCTTGGAAATGTCAACCAGTACAGCTGGAATTGCTGCAATGGCCTCAGTGAAATCCGACCTGTCCGACCAACTGCTCCAATTGGTTTCAAGCCTGCACTCGCTTGACCAGGATTACCGGGCGGATATCGCCAGTGCAATCGGAGCAATACGGCTGCTCAACGACAATATTGCTGCCAGCACGGCGTGGGAAAGCGACGAGAAAACGGTCAATGCGATTTACCTCGACTACCTTGAACTTGGAACCCTCACAGAAGGGCAAATTGGGGCTTTGACCACCATTGCCGAGAAATGCCCAAAATCAGGCGGCATGGCGGTCTACAAGGCGAGGAGCCTTTTGCCGGACTGCATCAGCTCGTCCATTTCCGACAACTATGAGAACTGCTATCCGGCACAGCCCGCAATAGAAGTTGTGGGAATAGAGGAAAGGTCGGCGGAACCTGTCGGAAAAAGCTCCATGCCTTCCACACAATCAACTATTTTATATCCGAATCCGGCCTCCGACAAGGTTTGGGCAATGTCGCCAGATGGCACTTCGGCAATGGCCACCATCGCAAACAGCCTTGGGAAAACAATGGTGCAAGGTTGGGTCTCGCCCTCGCAACCACTTGAGCTAACGAACCTTGCCCCAGGGATTTATATGGTCAGGCTTCACCTTGCCGATGGGACTGTTCACAGCCACAAATTGATAGTGACGAGATAGGCAATTGAACCAGTGAAGGCCAATCGAACAACCGATTGACCTCCACTGGTTTTGGCCTTACCTAAAATGAAATCAACATGAGATACTTCATTTACCTTACGATAGCCTTGTTCCTTCCCGATATGTGCCTTTGCCAAGCGGGCTACGGCAACAACTGGATACTGGGTCATGCCACCTGGCAGGGCACCCCCGGCACCCAGATAGACTTCAACGGGGACACCGTGAAGGTTTCCCCCGTCCAAAAGGAAATGAAGCTGGAAGGGGCCAATGCAGTGATGAGCGATACGGAGGGCAACCTCCTGTTCTACTCCAACGGGTGCTACATCGCCAACAGGCACCACGAAACGATGCTGAACGGCGATTCGATTGGCATGGGGATTCTTGCCACCAGTTTCTGCGAATCGGGCGGAAACCCATTAACACAAGGAATTATTGCTTTACCAGCTCCGCTCGATAACAGCCGCTACTATTTGTTTTACACTGACATACAATCACCTTATGAGTTCCCATCAGGGCTTTATTTTCCGTTGTCACCATTGAACCTCTTTTACAGCGTGATAGACATGAACGAAGATGGTGGGGACGGGGCAGTGGTATTGAAGAACCAAGCAATTGTCAACGACACGCTGGCAAGGGGGATGATTCAGGCCACAAGGCATGGAAACGGCCACGACTGGTGGATTCTGATGCCAAAATCGCATTCAAACTGTTATTACACACTGAGGTTGACAAATAATGGCATTGACACCACTTTTCTTCAGTGCTTAGGAGAGATTTGGGGTGATGATGACCCAACTGGGCAAGCTGTGTTTTCGCCAAACTTAAAAAAATATGTTCGCTTCAATTATTTTTATGGACTAAGCATTTTTGATTTTAATAACAACAATGGGCAATTGTCAAATCATATGAATATTTCGTTTGGGTCAGACGCTTTTAATTACAGTGGTGCAGCTTTTTCCCCCAATTCAAAGTTCCTTTATGCCACAGCATGGGACAAGGTGTATCAATTCGATATGCTTGCACCTGAGATTGGCGATAGCAAAACGTTAATAGCCGAGTTGAATACGCCACCAAACATTCAGACAACAACAAGGTTCAACCAATCCCGATTGGCACCGGACGGTAAAATATATATAGGGGGTACGGCTTCCTTTTCTCACTTGCATGTAATAAATAAACCAAATTGCCAGGGGCTTGATTGCAATTTGGAACAATACTCGTTGGAAATCCTCCCTTACAATGTTTATGGCTTGCCCAATATGCCAAATTTCATTGAATGGGAAGAAAGCGACACCTGCGCCATATCTACAAACATAACTGTTCATAAGGATGACATAGGATTAAAAATATATCCAAATCCTTTTCAGGATGTACTAAATATAGAAAGTAAATTTCCATTCAGGATAATAATTTATGATTCTTTGGGAAAAATCGCTTTAAGTGATGAATTTTATAGCAAGAGTTCCAGCATTGAATTCAGAGGCCATCCAAGCGGAATTTATTATTATAAAATTTTAACAAAACACATGATAATGAAAGAAGGAAAATTGATAAAAATAAAATAAATGCGCAGAACATCGCACTCCCGACCATGCCGCCAAGCCCAACCCGCAAAGCCAGACGCAGGGCGGCACGGGCGGGAGTGCCACCGTTAAAATGCATCAATTGTATTAAGTCTTCTATACCTCATTATAAAAAATGTAGTAGTTCCATTTTGTTTTGAGTGCAGCTACTTTTGCTAGTATCTTTTCTCTGCCCACACCCCCCACCCATTCTCGATTTTTACTCCCAACACCCCCTCACAAAACCTTTCCCACCAAAAACAATTTGCAACACTGAATTTGAACGTCAACGGCGCAAAAAACATTTTCAGAAAGCCTCACAGGCCGTCAAAATCCCTGTATGAAATTTCATACAGGGATTTTGAGCATCTAATAGGCGGCATGTAAAATATTATTTGGAATTTGCTGGCCAAACAGGGGTTTTGAAGGGGATAAATTTTTTTCAAAAAAGCTGAAACCTTGCGCTAACACTGCCGTACATTCACCTAACAATAGAGTTGCTCTGACCTAAGTGTTTGATTTTCAACAAGAGGATGTTTTAATTTTGTCCTTAAAACACCACAATTGAACATCCATTATCAAAAATTAAACACCAACCGACAGTGGAAAGCCGCTACCGGGGTCAGCCAA
>WGNL01000019.1 GCA_016124585.1 Bacteroidota bacterium
TTCGGCCATTTTTCTTAACATTGTGGCTGTGGCAGTCCGGACATATCGTCATAGTCTTTGTAGTTTGGTCACTTTAAGATAATGACCATTCCGGAATGCCACTAATTTTTATACCCAGCCTTACATTTTATACACCGCCATTTACTTATCTGTATATTTTAAAGCATGAGTCATATGGAATATGACTTTATTGTTTTGATACATACAGGCAATTAAATGCAACCATTCTGAATTAACTTTGCAGAAATATTTTCAAAAATGCATACCCTTTATTTTATCATAGCCCTTATTGCATACTACATACTCCACAGTTTCCTGGCTGCCAATGGCGTGAAGGCTGGACTTCATAAAGTACTTTCGCAACGCTATTACAGACTGGCTTACAACATAGTTGCAGGGGTACTACTTGTTGGCATCATCATACTTTATTTTTTGGTAGAAAAAACACCGCTTTGGGAATCCAACTTCCTGCTCCAATTGCTCGGCGCCATTCCTATTGTGATGGGAATTTCATGGGCGACACAAGCCATGAAGCGTTATGACCTAGGCGAGTTCTTGGGGACAGAACAATTGCGGACTGGGCAACAGCCTAAGCATACCAAGCTTATTGTCAGGGGTTTAAATGGCAAGGTTCGCCACCCTTTGTATTACGGCAATTTGCTCATCATCTGGGGTGTGCTGCTCGTTTTTCCGACGGATGCCATGTTTGCTTTTACGCTTATCTCCACGATATACCTAATCATAGGCAGTAGGTTGGAGGAGGAAAAACTGGTCACCCAATTTGGCGAAGCCTACCGAAAATACCAGCGGGAAGTGCCAATGCTGTTGCCTTTTCGATTCAGGTCTCGATACCGTTAAAGGAGCACTCCACCATTTCCACCTACTGATTATTATTACCACCTCCCAATTCGTAGTATCCTAGCTTCCTGTTTTTTGGTATTCCTTGTCCAAGGTTTTGGTATTTCAAGCAAGATCTCACAAACCTACCTTTGTGCTTAGATTTTGTCTAAATAAAAATAACAAACCTATGCGACGATTAATTTCAACCCTGTCATTTCTTGCAATTGTGATTGCATTGACGGCACAAACGGAGGCAGAGCGCCAAGCTATCAAACAGTTCTGTGGCTGCTTCGAAGTTAGTTTTGAATACACCGAAACCTTTCCAAGGTACGAAGACTACCATTTAGCAGCACCTTACAAGGCAAATGCCATCGAATACATGGTATTGGATGAGGAGATTCCTAACAAGTTGGTGATCCAGAATATCCTCGTCATCAACGACACGTTTTTCATCAAGCACTGGCGACAGGACTGGGAGTACCAGCCGACCAACACCTTTGAATTTGAGGGCAACAAGCGCTGGACCACTGCCAATACAAGCCCAAGAGAGGTACAGGGCCGCTGGTCGCAGGAAGTGTACGAGGTGGACGACAGCCCCCGCTACAGCGCAGTCGCTACTTGGAACTTCAACGACGGCAAAAAAGTCTGGGAAAGCACTGCCGATGCTCCCCTGCCCCGCCGCGAATACACCAAGCGAAGCGATTACCAAATCCTGCGTCGCCACAATCGCCTCATACTGGATGAAGAGGGATGGGTGCACGAGCAGGACAACCAAAAAATAGCAATTGACAGCGCCAATCAACAACATATCATCGTAGAGGAAAAAGGCTGGAATACCTACCACCGCATTGACCCAAAACGCTGCCAGGCTGCCGCTGAATTTTGGAATGAAAGGCGCTGGTTTTGGTCGCAAGTAAGGGCAGTCTGGAATAATTTACTGGTAAAGCCCGGCTCCTATACCTTGGAAAAAATGAGGGGCAGTGACTTCCTGTCGGACGAATTGGAAAAACTATCCACCCAGAAATTCAAAGATGAAACGGCAGCGAGGGAAGCCATTCAGAAGGTGATAGACAAGTACCGCCAGTTCTCGGAGGCCAGCAGCAGAAAGTGATTTAACGAAATTTTACACGTATCTGACCAAGCGGAAATCAATATTACAAACCCACGACGTCCGCCTTGGCAGCCCGCGGGAATTTCGCCGCACAATAAATCATTGGCTAAAAAAGAGCCATTAATTCAACTAACATTTAACGAATCAAATCATGAAAAAACAAATACTTTACTGTTTACTCCTCTTCGCTTCACAAAGCATTTTTGCCCAGCAGTACCAAGAAATCAGCACTGGCGCAGGCTACAATTATCAGCACTATTTTAACCTTGGCAACGACAACGAAACCCAAATCAACAATGACATGTGGGACATCGCCTTCAATGTTGGAGCATTTGAAGTCGGGGTCTTCATCAACGAAAGTGCTGGTTCGAGTCAAGGACAGCCACTCGCCGCCATTGAAGTTTATGATGCTGGCACCACCAATTTTGATGGCCAACCAAACCCTTCTCAACTCACTGACTATCAACTATTGAACAGTGAAAAATCATGGTCAGCCGGAGCACTCAACGAAGCCGCCGACCCAAACAACCCGCTCGATTTTGGCTGGGGCATCTATGACCCAGTCAGCCATGCTGTGAACGGCGAGCGGGTATTCGTCGTTAAGCTCCGCAACGGGCAGTACCGCAAGCTGCAAGTGCAGTCGCTGATCGGCGAAATCTACACCTTCCGTTATGCCAACCTCGATGGCACGGACGAAACCACCCAAACCATTAGCAAGGCCGACCATGCAGGCAAGGCACATGCCTATTTCAGCTTCGCAACGGGCGCTACCGCCAATGTGGAACCTGCCAATGGCTTCGACCTACTATACTGCCGCTATATCACGCCGCTGTACGACCCCAGCACCATGACCACCATCCCTTACGCTGTCACGGGGATTCTCTCCGGCAATGGGGTGGAAGTCGCAAGGGCAAAGGGCGTTGACCCGACAACCGTTGACTACGCCGACTGGTCGGACAGCCTAAATACCGAACTCAACACAATCGGTTATGACTGGAAAACCTTTACAGGAACAGCATGGTTGCTCGATGTGGACCTTGTCTATTTTGTGAAAACAGCCGACAATAATGTCTGGAAAGTCCAGTTTGTGGACTTCGAAGGCAGTGCAACTGGTACTGCTGTTTTTGAAAAAACCGACTTGGGTGGTGCATCTGCAACTGGGGATATAAACTCAACAATCACCACTTTCGACGTGTTCCCGAGCCCAGCAAAAGTGGAGGCCAACCTGGTTTTCTCCGCAAAAAAAGCAGACGAAAATGCCGAGCTGTTGCTCTTCGACCTCACAGGGAAGATGGTTTTTCAAGCAAATATCCAAGCCAGCCAAGGCTTAAACGCTTACGTACTACCTGTATCCAACCTGTCGTCAGGCATTTACATGGTTTCATTAAAACTTGGCAATCAAGTATTTACGAAGAAAATCATTGTAGAATAATAGGAACGCATTTTTAACAACAGCGGAGCTTGAAGGCTCCGTTGTTGTTTATGCCCACTTAAAAAATGGCCATGAAGTTTTACCCTAGCCTTTTGCCTTTGTTGGGTTGGTGTTTCTGCTGGCAGTTTTGCACTGCACAAGCCCCAATCCCCGCCGACACAATTGACCTTTCGACCGTAGTAGTAACGGCGCAATTTGCCCCTACAGAGAGCCGTTCGGCCGTGAACAGCGTACGGGTCATTGGCCAGAAAACCATTGAGAACCGAGCAGCCAATAACTTGATGGAACTGCTCCAGACCGAAGCCAACCTACGTATCAGCCAAGATGCCATTCTTGGTAGTTCACTGACTATCAACGGATTGCAATCCGAGAACATAAAAATCCTAGTGGACGGTGTTCCAGTGGTGGGAAGACTGGACGGTAGCATTGACGTTGGGCAGTTGCCCCTGAATGCCGTTCGGCAAGTGGAAATAATCGAGGGTGCACAGTCGCTGATGTATGGCTCGGAGGCATCTGGCGGTTTGGTCAACCTGTTGACGAAGCAAAGCCAAACCCATCGCTTGGAAACGGAAGTGACAGGGCTAGTGGAAAACAATGGCTATCGTTCCCTAAATGCCCGTGCCGGTGCCAACTTGGGCAAGTTCTTTTTCTCGACCAATATCGGCGCATTGCGCTTTGAACCAGCGTCTGACAGTACGGGCCGTGACCAAATTTGGAACCCCAAGGAACAACAAAATGCTCGTGCGACGCTCCGCTTCACACCCAACGACCACCTGAACCTTCGAGCTTCGGGCAGCTTTTTCACTGAAAAAGTGACCAACCTTGGCGAAGTACGGCGGCCACAGTTCAAGCCCTACGCTTTTGACGATTACTACCGCACTGTCCGAAGTGATGCTACCCTGAACGGCGACGGCTGGCTTAGAAACAACTCACTGTACTGGCAGGCAACTGCCGCTTGGAACCGTTTTGACCGTCGAAAAAACTCCTTCCGTACCGATTTCGAAGAAGATACCCAGACACTGCTCGATGGCCAACAGGATACCAGCGCTGCCGTGGGTTACCTGCTCCGTGCCACCCTTGCCAGCGACCGTAAGCGGAAAAAGTGGGACTTCCTCGCCGGAACGGAGCGGTACACCGAACAAGCAGAGGGCGTGCGCATCGTGGACTCAACCGAGAACAAGACAGGCTTTGCCGAAATCAGCAACCTTGGCATTTTTGGCAGCTTGAAGTTCCGGCCTTGGGCGAAGCTCACCTTGCAGGGTGGTGGTCGGTTCACCCACAATTCTAGTTTTGGTGCAGCATTCACACCTTCTTTATGGCTCGCCTGGCGGCCGTCCAGCGAATGGGAAATCAAAGCGTCATATGCCAACGGCTTCCGCTCCCCAGCACTTAAAGAGCTCTATTTCAATTTTATAGACATCAACCATTTTATCACAGGAAACACAGATTTGCAGCCGGAGCGCTCGCACAATTTACGCATGGAACTGAAGCACCTGCACAGCTTCGAGCCTGGCTGGCAACTCGACCTCATGCTTTCAGGTTTCTTCAACCAAGTGAGGGACCGGATCATTCTGACCGAATACGCACCAGCCCAGTACCACTATGAAAACCTGGCCGAATGGCGCACGATGGGTTCGAGCTTTACGGCTGGTCTGAAAAAGGGGGCAATTAGGCTTCGCTCCTCGGTTGTTTTCTCAGGTTATTTCAACTCACTTTTTGAAGAGGGCAACGACGTGCCTGCACTCAGCTGGTCACCCGATTGGGTGAACGACCTGACCGTTGACTTACTGAAAGAACGGGCCAGCATTTCCGTTTGGCACAAGATGACGGGCAAGACGCCTTATTTTTTCACCGAAAACGATGAAACCGTGGAAGGCGTGACCGAGAGCTGGCACCTGCTGAATGCTTCTTTACGCGGTAGTTTTTGGAACAATAAAATCAGGATAGTGGGGGGCGTAAAAAACCTACTCGACGTGCAACAAATCAGGGCTGGCGCCACAGGCACTCACAACAGCGGCGATGGGTTACGCCCGGCTCACTGGGGCAGGTCGTTTTTCTTGCAAGCAACTTTTTTGCTGAACTCCAAAAAATAAGCTGAACTCACTTTCCACATCAAAACCCATTACAATGAAAAATTGCAACCTTGATACCCTGCTCTGCAACAAACTTGGCTTTGCCTCCCTTTGTACCTGTTGCGACACGGTACACCTAGGCTTTGGTAATTTCCTGGTAACGGTTGCCAATATAGACCTGCTCCAGTTTTCGGAGAATATGCGCTACAACCTTATGCGGCGGAACGCAGCGTCTGACAACCCAATGATACGAAACATTGTAATCCCAACCCCAGCGAAAGAGGTCTCCCTCCTATTTTGTTTGAACGAATTGGCCCAGTTTGTGGATTTTTTGGAACAAGTACAATCCAAACTGGTGATAAAAAAGCTGTTGAACGAAAGCATCAACCCAGCAATAAAGCCATTGAACTGACGCTAGTTTCACCCGAATAAATCTCCTTCGTTTAAGGCAACCTACCGAACATAGGAATATTACTACCCATCATTGAAAAAGATTGGCCAGCTGCGGCATTTGGAATAGTTTTACCCAATGACAAAAACAATATGCCGCAATTGACAAAAATAACGGACAGAAACATGACCATCTGGCTACATGTGGCCTTTTGGGTGGTATTGGGCGTGCTCAACCTCGTGCTGTCCAATTGGTTCCTCGACCCTGGGCTTAACCTCTGGCGGCCTTTGATTAACCACTTGATATTAGCGCTGCTTTTTTATGTCAATGCATGGTTGGTCAATTTTTTCCTTGAAAAGAAAAAATATACGCTATATGTTTTCTTAGCAAATTTATTAATATGGATAACCGTTCCTTGCCGTATTTATATCAACAAACAATACCTCACGATGGCAGGTATTGAGCCGCCAAACCTGGGCAAGGGCTTGCTTTTTGGAGCCGTTGCTACGGGATATGGTATCGTCATGCTGAGCACGATATATCAGATATTGGTCAACCGATATGCCGCCGAACGGAAAGCGATGGCCATTATCAACCGACAAACGGAGGCGGAACTACAATTTTTGCGGGCACAAATAAACCCGCATTTCTTGTTTAATACCCTGAATAATATCTACTCTCTCGCCGTAGTGCGCTCCCCTAAAACGGCGGATATGGTGCTTAAACTCTCGCAATTGCTGCGATATGTGGTATATGAACGGAAGGGCAACCTCGTGCCGTTGGAGAAAGAGGTGGGGCATATCCGCCATTTTGTCGAGCTGTTTCAGATGCGAAACGAGGAGCCACAGGATATTGAATTCATAGTCAAAGGAGAACTCTCTGGCGTCAATATTGAGCCGATGATATTGATTCCCATCGTCGAAAACTGCTTTAAACACTGCGATTTTGACACCAATCCGAAGGCTTTTGTGAAAATGAACTTGACGGTCGGGGAGGGCAAATTGACCTTCGAAACCATCAACACAAAAAACGATGCTGACCAGCAAAAAGACCGCACGGGCGGTGTCGGATTGGAGAATATCCACCGCCGATTGGCTTTGCAACACCCCGATGATTTCCAATTGGAAACCCACGACGAGATTGGCGTATTTAAAGCCCTATTTTCCTTAAAATTAAACCCTTAATTTCCAATAATTAAAGAATACAGCAATTCAAAAACTTCCTCATGTCCACGATAAAAACCCTACTTGTTGATGACGAATACCTGGCGCTGAATCTGCTCGAAACGTTCATCCAAGATGTGCCCGGACTCGAAGTGGCGGGCAAAGTGAAATCGGCGATGGCTGCTCTTGAAGTGTTGAATTCGCAGCCCATTGACCTGCTTTTCCTTGACATCCAGATGCCGACACTGAGCGGGGTAAATATGCTGAAAACGCTGCAAAATCAACCTGTTACGATATTTACCACGGCTTATTCCGAATATGCCATCCAAGCTTTTGATTTGAATGTGGTGGATTATCTGGTGAAGCCATTTCCTTTCGAACGGTTCCTGCAAGCGGTGAACAAAGCGAAGGAACATCTGAAATTGCGCCAGCCAGCTAGTGCTGTTTCTACCCCCACATCTGCATTCCTTACAGCTAAAGTGGATGGTAAAATCGTCAAGATTAATTATGATGATATATTGTTCGTAGAAGGCTTAAAAGAATATGTTCGATTTATCTGCAAAAACGGAAAATATGTAACACTGGAAAGCCTGAAAAACCTGGATGAACAACTGCCTACCGACCGTTTTATGCGGGTGCATAAAAGCTATATTGTTTCAAAAGAAAAAGTGCAGTCCATATTGGGAAATATGCTCGAAATACAAGCCTATAAAATCCCCATAAGTCGGGGGAAAAGAGAGGAAGTAGTGCAGGCTGTTTTTAATTTAAGTATGCCGGAAGGCTCGAAGGAAGCGACGGATTTTGAGGATTAATCTCCTTTACCCACCATTCATTGAAAGTTCCCGTCCACTCGTTGAAGAAGTTTGTCATGGTGCATGGTTAACTGCATTTTTGAAAGGTCAATATTCATTCACGAAAAACAAAATACCATGCATTCCATCATCGAAAACATCGGCCTGCAATTTGGCCCCGGCGCCGCTTGGTTGCTCACTTCTACCATGATTTTCCTTCGCTTTGCCATCCCTGCGTCCTTGGTTTTTTTATTGGTTTATAAATGGAAACGGAAGGAGTGGTTCGCTTGGAAAATCCAGCAGCGTTTCCCCAAATCATCGCAAATCCGGCAGGAAATCACCTACTCGCTGCTCACGTCACTGCTCTTCGGCGGCATGGCTTTGGGTGTGTTTTTCCTTCGTAAAATGGGCTACGGCCAACTCTATTTTGAGGTGGCGGAATATGGCTGGGTCTATTGGTTTTTAAGCCTCGCCTTCCTTATCGTGGCGCACGATACCTATTTTTACTGGATGCACCGACTGATGCACCACCCGAAACTCTACCGCCGATTCCACCTCGTCCACCATAAATCAACGAACCCCACACCCTACACTTCTTTCTCGTTTCACCCACTGGAATCCGTGCTGGAATTTGCCATAATCCCTGTACTGACGCTGATTCTGCCCGTCCATGCGGCGGTGTTTTTCCTCTTCACGCTATGGAGCATTTTGTTCAACGTGCTAGGACATACAGGCTATGAAATTTCGCCGAGTGGCTTCACCCGTCACCGCTTATTCAAGTGGCTGAATACCCCCACGCACCACAATATGCACCACCACCACGCCCGCTTCAACTATGGACTTTACTTCAATTTCTGGGATCGGGTGATGGGGACGAACCACCCTGATTACGATCAATACTTCGAGTCCGTGGTGGAGCGGGCGGGCAAAAAACCAAACGTGCCATTGCGCCAGCAAACCACCAAAGCTGCTGCGGTAATTGTGCTGCTGCTTTGCAGTTCGGTGGCCTTTGGCCAAATGACCCTCAACGACATCAAGCAGGGCCGCTACGGTACGCCGGAATACCGCACCCAGCAAGTGGATTCGCTGATGCGGGTTGGTCTGCCGCTGCGGGCTGACCAAATTTCCAAAGTCCATGACATTAACCTGCGCTATTCGAAAAGGGTAGAGGACGAAGTCGTAAAATCAGATGCCAGCGACTGGACGAAATACCGTCGCCTCAGCAAAATCCAGGATGCCAAAGACAAGGAACTGAAAACCATATTGAACGCCACGCAATTCGAGAAATATGCCACGAAACGGGACGAACTGTTCTGGAAGGGCATTCAGGATTTTTTCTTTTAATCATCAAAAAGTAGCAAGCAGGTTTGGTTATTGTGCCAATGCCTGCTTGCTGTTTTTTACATTTTTACCACCTAATTATGAGAACAACCCTACACGTTTTAATCGTCCTCACGGCACTGCTGCCCATCACCCCACAAGCCCAAAACCTCGGCGACCCGGCCGATTTGCCATTCACCCTAGCGTTGGAGGAGGTGACGCAGGTGAATATCCCCGGCCTTCATTCATTTGCCTTCGGAAAAGTGGACGATTGGTGGGTGGTCATCGGTGGGCGCACCAATGGGCTGCATGGTTTTTTCATCGCCACGGGCTTCCCGGAAGACAAAGCCAACACCGAAGTGCTGCTCATCCATCCTGAAAACGGCACGGTGCTGTCCTACGAAGTGGAGGACATGAACCTGCCTTTTGGGGATGCGCTACGCTCCACCAATCCCCAGTTTGCACAGGATGGTGAGTGGCTCTACATTACTGGTGGCTACGGCAAGGATGTGGCCAGCGGTGAGTTCAAGACTTTTCCGGTCTTGACGGCGGTGGACTTGCCACTGCTCAAGATGAAACTGCTGGCTGGGGAGAACCCTGCCTCGGCATTTCGGCAGACCGAAGTTCCGCAAGTGAAAGTCTGCGGTGGTGAAATGGAAAAGCTCGGTGATTGGTTCTATCTGGTCGGTGGGCATGAGTTTTCGGGGCTTTACAACCAGAACGGGCCGCCACAATTCACGCAGGCATACACCAATGAAATCAGACGTTTCAAAATAACCAACACTGCTTCCAGCCTTGCCATCAGTGAGTTTTCGGCACACCACGATGAGGCGAACCTGCACCGCCGGGATTTCACGCTGGCCCCCATCATCCAATCCAATGGCACGGAAGCTTTGTGCCTTTACGGGGGCGTTTTCAGGCCCGACGAAGACTTGCCGTTTTACAATCCCATCTATATTTCCGAAGACAATATCTTCGAAATGGACGAAGGCTACGAACAGTTGTTTTCACAATACACCTGCCCTGCCGTGCCGCTCTTTGATTCACTTGATGGCTCGATGAACACGCTTTTCTTCGGTGGCCTGAGCACCCATTTTTGGAGCAACGGTTTGCAGTACGACAACAAAGTGCCATTCATCAAGGACATTGCCACCTTCCGGCGAAATGCTGATGGCACGAGCCAGGAGTTCGTCATGCCGCTCAGTTTTGATGAGCTGTTGGGGGCAAACATGGTTTTTGTTCCTTCGGAAAATGCGTCGCATTACCCCAATGAAGTGCTCAAACTCCGGGCAATGTCAGGCCCGACTTTCGTGGGGTATCTTTTCGGAGGAATTAAAGCGGAAATCCCCAATATCACGCCATCGAGTGCCAACCAGCGGATGTTCAAGGTGTATATCACGCCAAAACCGACCGTAAGCGCCACCTCAGCGGTGGCAACGCCTTCGTTGCAGGTTTTTCCAAATCCATTTTCCAACGATGACTTCCTTCACATTGAGTCTGTAAAATCCATTCACCATTTTGAATTGATGCGAATGGATGGCCGAGTCTTGGCAGCGAAGGACATTGCGGAGCTAAAAAATCTACTGCGTACCCTGCCCGGTGGGGTTTATGGTTTGAAATATGGCGGAAGCGATGGAGCCGGGGTAATGAAGCTAGTGAAACAGTAGCTGCCGATGGTTGAAAGCTCCCGACCGTTGGTTGAACAGATTTTGATTCGGGCCACTTTGACGGACATCTTTGAAGCATCAAATGAAAGCAACCAAATCACTAACTATCAAAAATTCAAGAAACATGAAAAATCAAATCTTTAGCCTTTGCGCCCTGGCACTTGCAGTTTTCACCCTCAGTTCCTGCGGAAAAGACCGGGAACAAATCAAAGCGGCCATCTCAGAAACCCAGCTTTCCTACATGATTGAAAACGCCATGCAAGCAGGCATGGGCGGCTTCACCGGACAATTGGAAATGATGGTGGACATCGCCCAGGAAACGGTCAGCTCGCAATGCGGTGTGACGAAGGACACGACTATCGTCACTCAAGGCGAAACGGCTATCGGCAGTTCCGAATACACCACCCAATACACCTGGACCTTGGAATGTGAAAATGACGTGACTCCACTCAACTACGATTTTATCTGCCACAGCCAAGGCACGTACAACAATAACCGCATGAGTTCCAACGACTACGGTGACGCCGACTGGGTGCTGGAAGGCTTAAGCGAGAACGTGAATGAATTCAGCACCAGCGGTACTTTTGGCCGCAACGGCGAGCAGACTTTCAAAGCGGACGGCATCGTGACGGAGTCGAATATTGATTTTGTGGTGACCAACCTTAAAATAGACAAAGCCAGCGAGGAAATCACCAGCGGCAGCGCCGAAGTGAACGTGCACGGTACCACCGACACCGGCGAAAGCTTCGATTTTGAAGGGCAAATCGTCTTCCTCGGGAATGGAAAAGCCAAGCTCACGGTGAATGGGAAAAGCTTTGTATTGGGGCTGTGAGGTGGGTTTTAGGATAAAAGGGAAACGCCCCGGCTGTGTGAGTGGCCGGGGCGTTTTCGTGTTTTTTTTTTGTCCAATAAAATCGCTTAACGCTATAGCGATGACTCAAATATTTCTCATGTTTTTTATATCAACCCAATAGGGTTCCTATATGATGTGAATTCGGATAGACGATAAGCGTTGAGCAGTTGCTTATTCCCTATCCGATTGACTAAAATTCGATTTTATAACTCAAGTTTGGAACAACGATGGAGGTCAAGTCCTTTTCCACTTTATTGTTCACCTTGTCATACTTAAAGCCGTGAAAGTCGGGCTGTCCGGTGATGTTTATTATTTTAAAGGCAACTTCACGGGAACTGTGCTTTTTGTTTACTTTATAGCTGGCGGTAAAATGCACATTCAATGTGGGCTTTGTTTGCTTATTGTAAGCATCTGTCTCATCAAAGACCACTTCTTCTGCCAAATACGATGCTGCCTCATTCACGATAGAATATCGATTGCCACCCTGGTAGCTAAAGCGGGTATTCAAACTCAGGAGGTTCTGATTGTTTTTCCCCACTTGCCATTCCTTGCCAATCAAGAAATTGAACACATAATTCCGGTTGAACCTAGTATTATGCCAGATGCCATCTCCACCCTTATATTTCGAATTAAATACGGAAGCCGTAAATAAATAATAATAACCTTTGGAGATATACTTTTCCAGCGTGACGTCAATCCCATAATTCCTTCCTTCGCCGGTATTTTGCAGTTTTTCTGCAAAAAACCAATCATTCTCAAGATTAATAAAAGAATAGGAACTATCGGCTATCACAGGCACATCATACAATTTCTGAAAATATGGCTCCACTTTAAGGTGAACCACATCGGTGATATTCCGGTCGTAGCTCAGCACAAAGTGATGCGCCTTCGTGAAATCAAGGTCTTTGTTAACAGCTTTTTCTCCGGTAATGAGTGAATTATTGAAATAATAATTCAGTTTTTCTAGGCGACTATGCAGACCGTACGCAAAACCGAAGGATTGTTTTTCATTGATTTGCTGGCGGAAGCCAAGCCTTGGTTCAATGGTGTAATGGTTGTTCAGCGTAAACAATTGGCTATTGATGCCTATATTCAACTGTAATCTGTCAGTTAAATTAATTGCTGAACTGCTATACCCTGAAACTACCGTACTAAACCCATTTGCAGCAACAATTTCCTGCGGTGGGCTGTCCGATGACAAAGCTTTATTCAGGCTTATGTCATACTTCATGCCTGTGAGCAATATCCCTGTTTTGTTTGTATGCCTTGCGCTGAATTTTTTGTTCAGAAAAGAGGATAACACAATATTCTGATTGGTATTTTCAATCTTGCTTTGCGGCAGCAGAACTAAAGCATGATTCAGCTTTTGAGCAGTCCAATCAATGCTGCTGGAAGTGGCTGCCAAAGTAGTTTTCAAGTACATATTGTTTTTGAAAAAGTACTTATGGCTGATTCCAGTGGCGCCCATATTCTGTTTTATAACATGCTTCTCATTATCATCAGTATAAAACCATTTTGTGCTGTCGATATTGGCTTCAGCGCCAGCGCCATCTATCAAGCCGATGCCCCATATCGAAAATGTTCCTGCATGTTTGGTGGGAAAATTCAGCTTGAACGACAGGTCTTGGTATTTAATGCTATTGGCATCGTCAGGCAGCAATGGTTTCAGCAAGGCAAAGGTTGAATAGCGATAATTGAAAAGATAGCTTGATTTACCGCCTTTCCTGAACGGGCCTTCGGAAGAAGCATCAATGCCGACAATACCTGCCTGGAAAGTATGTTCCCGTTTTTCATTATTTCCCGTTCTCATGGCAATATCAAAAACACCGGACAAAGCATTATTGTATTCTGCTGGAAACGCCCCTGTAAAAAAGTCAGAATTAGCCAGCATTTGGCTGCTCAATGCAGTAAATATCCCCCCGCCATATGTTTGCAAATCCCCGAAATGGTTGGGGTTGGGTATTTCTATACCTTCCATTTTCCATTGCAAGGATTTGGGGGCATTGCCCCTCACAATGATGCCGTTTTCATCCGAATTGCTCGCAACACCTGCAAACGAAGATGCTAAGCGGGCTGGGTCATCGAAGCCGCCTGCGTAACGCTTGGTTTCTTCGACGCTGAACAGCCTAGCACTCACGGAGGCCATCGAATTCAGGGGCAATTCTTTGTTCACACGAGGTTTTACCACTATCTCGCTTAATGTGGAAATACTTTCTTTCAGCTTGATGGCCAAAAAGGTTTGTTTAGCGGAAATAACGACCACTTCACGGACAATAGACGGCTCATAACCGATGTAGGTAACCTGCACATCATATCTCCCAACAGGTACGTTCGGTAGGGTGAAATTGCCGGAATCATCCGTGGCCGCACCAATTATAGGATCCGTGTTGAGTAGCACTACTGTGGCATAGGGCACTGGGATGCTTGAGGCGTCATCGACCACTGTTCCACGAATAGTTTGGGAAGGTTGAGCATAAAATTGAGTTACTATGAAAACGAGAATGGAAAGAAGAATTAACCTCAGCATAATTTATTGAGTTTTGAAAACACAAAATTCTTCCAAGCCTCAATTCCCTACAATACTGAATTATCAGTATGCCCATTCACAGGAGCCCGAATTTAGAGGCAAAAAGCACTGCCTCTACTGAATTATTTGCCCCAAGTTTTTCCAATAATCTCTGCCGATGCGTATTTACAGTGTGGAAACTTATAGAAAGTTTATCCGAGATTTCCTTGCTGAGAAGGCCCTCCTTGACAAGCTTCAGGATTTCCATTTCTCTTTTGGTAAGTTCCATCTGTGGCTTTTGTGGGACATCCAGCGTGACAAATTCTCCTGTCCGGAAATTCAATAATTGGTTTTTGCTCCCTATTCCTTCTTCTTGGTTCGGGGAAATATCGACGACACCCATCATTAGCCATATTTGGCCTTTTTTATCCAACTCTATCAGCTGATATTGCTCTATAAGCCTTGTATATTTTTCTTGGGAATTTAGCATTCTATATTCGCTAATAATCTTGTGGCTTAATTTTTCATCTGCGGAAAAACCATTGAATATTTTTAAAATGGAGACACTTCGCAGACTCAACTGCAAGGCGTCTTCTGGGTGGATTTTAGCAGAAAAAAACAGATGGCCAGTCTTTTCATAATCAACTGGCGAATAGCCCAACATCTGCCCAAAGTTTGAAGAATAAAATATCGTCTCCCGTTTGCAAAAATCAAAGACGCTAAACCCTGAATTGCCTATATTAGATAAATATTGCAGTGAAGATATGTGTTTATCTACCAACGCATAATCCAAGTCCTTATCATCATATTTATAACTCATTAAAAATTTGAAAAAAATCTCGTCAATGCTGTTCTGTTCTGACATAGAATTTTGATTATGTGGTTGAATGCACTCAACGCCAAAAAATATGTTGATTCAAAAAACTGTGTTTTAACTGTCAGTAGCTAAATAAATTTAGCTTCGTCGCAACACCAAGCCAATTTGAATACAAGTTTCATTCAGCAAAAGTATGTCATACCACCCCCTTTTTCCCATATTTCCGCAATGTCCTAATTGCTAAAAAGTAAGGATGCGACTACCGACACAAACAAAAGCTTCAATTTCAAAGACCGAATCGTCTTTCTCGGCAGCAGAGAGACAAAGCGGCCGGTGAATGGAAGAGCTTCGTACTTGACCTATGAATTAGCATTCCCTTAAGGTCTTCCAGATTTTCAGGAACCTCCATAGCCTCCAGCATTTATTTCCCTACCACCCAGACCCTCACCTGCGATGGATGCTCCATATCATGGAACAACCGGATATTTGCCTTTTTGAAATCCCCTTTCTCCGCTTCTGGGATGCGCATGAAAACCTGCGGATTTCGATCCACCAGTGGGAACCACGAGCTTTGCACCTGTACCATCAAGCGGTGGCCTTTTTTGAAAGTATGCGCCACATCAGGTGTTTGAAAAGCCACTTTCGTGATGTAGTTGGTGGTAAACGGACTGGGTGTTTCACAGCTGTCCCGAAACTTCCCCCGCATCACCTCTGCCCGCACCAACCGCTGAAAACCCTCCACGGTATTTGGTACGCCAGCAGGCAGCACGTCAATCAGTTTCACCACAAAATCGGCATCCGTGCCCGAAGTCGCCACATAGAGCTCAGCAGTGAGCGGTCCTGTCAGTGTCAGGTCTTCGGTCAGCACCTCCGATTCATAGGTGAGCACATCGGGTCGGGCAGCGGCGAAGCGTTGGTCGGCGGCCATGTAAGTATTGTCACGGTTGGCATGTTTGCCCTCAATATAAGGCACCGGCTTGGCGGGGTCAGAGACATAGCTATCGAAAGAACCCGACGCCTTACTTTTCTCAAAACCCAAACGATTGTCCGATTGCAGGTACAGCGCCGTTTCCGTAGCGTTTTTCGGTGGGAACTGGTCATACGTCTTCCAAGTGTTCGAGCCCGTTTCAAACAACAGCGCCTCCGGCCAAGTGACCTCACCTTCATCTTTGAGGTAGTGGTTGAAAAAAGGCGTCTCTACCATCTCCTGAAAGTAGCGGGCGGTGTTTTCCCCAAATTCATAGCTAGCGTATTTCGACCAATCACGGCTGGCCCAAGCGCCGTGCGTCCAAGGCCCCATCACGAGGAAATTCTCGCTGCCCGGCGATTGCTGCTCAATGGCCCGATAAGTGTTCAGCGCCCCGAACAAGTCCTCCGCATCGAACCAGCCACCTACCACCAGTGTGGCAGGCTTTACATCCTTCAGGTGCGGGCGGATGTTCCGCTCCTGCCAATAGCGGGTGTAGGTATCGTTGGCGAGGTACTCGTTCCAGATTTTGGCGTGTTTGTAATGCCGCTTGCCAGCGTTCTTGATGGGGCCCACTTTCAGGAAATACGCATAGGCATCCTTGACCTTGAACTTCCCCAACGGCTCATAATCCGTGGTGATGCTGTCCCGCTTAGCATCGAAATAATTGGTAAAAAAGAAATTGTCCATCAGGAAAAAAGCGCCGTTGTGGTGCACGTCGTCACCGATGAACTCGTCCGTGACGGGTGCCTGTGGCGACACCGCCTTGATGGCCGGATGTGCATCGGGCAGAGAGGCCGTGGCATAAAACCCGGGATACGAGATTCCCCAAAGCCCGACCCGGCCATTGTTGCCTTCAACGTTTTCCAGCAGCCAATTGACCGTATCGTAGGTATCGCTGCTCTCGGAAGTAGTGCCCAAGCCCGATTTATGCGGCGTCATTTCCTCGAATACCCCTTCGCTCATGTAGCGCCCCCGCACGTCCTGATAGACAAAGATGTACTTGCTCCGCAACAAAAAAGGATTGGGGCCAAGGCGCTTCGGCATTTTATCCGCCCCATACGGCTCCACGGAATAGGGCGTCCGCTCCATCAATATCGGATAGCGCCTGTCCGGCCCCGCATCCTTCGGAACATAGATGGCCGTGAACAGCCGCATCCCATCCCGCATGGCTATGCGCCGCTCTATTTTGATGAAATTATCGGCGACAAAGGCGGAGTCCTCGGCAGGGGTTTGGGCATTGGTTCCATGCCAACCAAAAACGAAGAAGAAAACTGAGAATAATGGGAGTTGAATTTTCATGCTGCTATGGTTTGAAAGCTTTACAAGCGGAAAGGTAGAAGAATAATAGCGTTTTCATCGCAAGTTATATTGACATTGGTTAATGCCTATTTTGAACTTGTACCGTGGGTTTTCCACGGAAAACATTCCGTACTATACCCTAATAAGCACAATGACAGAGCGATTAAAGATAAAGTCACCTAGCCAATGGCGGAAACCACCTTGTTATTTCTTTCCCCTATCTATAAAAAAATACTTAACAAAAAACTTGGAAGTAAAAAAGGTATAGCATATTTTCGCCTTATCTTCAAATAGTGATTTACTAGCGAAGATTCAGGAACATAAGACAGCAAAGGATACTTACCTAACAACTATATCATGGGAAAATTGCCAATAAAACAGCAGTAGCCGAATAAATGCGGCGATGCTGATATTTAATCACACTAAAAACTGAATATCAACGAGTTAGGTCAAACTACCAGCCTTATTCTTAAAGTCTGGAAGCGCTAAAAACAGTAAAAAAAAGCCATACCTCGGTCTAAAACTGCCTACAATCGACATTGGTTCGACTATGTATGCTATAGGCTTGGCTATAAGCCCCATATGTCTAACCATAATCGGTATAGGTCTGGCTATAATCGGTATAGGTCTGGCTATAAAAGCCATAAGTCTAACTATATATGCCATAGGTCTGGCTATGTAAACCATAGGTCTTGCAATAATCAAGATAAGTCCGGCCATAAATGCCATAGAAGAGCCTAAGCAAACATCAGTAATTAATCCAAGTTGCGGATGTTGGTTGATAATGGTTGATAAAGTTGATAACGGTTGATTTTTGCCTACTAATTCGCAAAAATCAACCGTTATCAACCCTTATAAACTGTTATCAACCTTGCCTTTTCAAGTTATCCGCAACTTGAGTTAATTACATAACCTTAATACATATCAAAAATGACTTTACCACTTTATCCATGTTCCCAATCTGTCTTCGTCGTAACAGTAAACACCGCCCTTGACTCCCTTGAGGAATACCTTGCATCGTTCACCGCATTCAAACCAAAGTATGTTCAAGCCTGGGTGGATGCCCTCCGGGCTGAGCTGCTTGCTGCCGAGATACTGCCCGATGAAGATGCCCGCCGTGCAGCCTCCGAAATCATGCGGGTTCAGCTCGTCGCCTTAAACAGAACCTGCTGTGAGCTATGGCAAAGGCTCAAACGCTACATCACCGATGCCTACCCTGCCAATATCGTAGATATACAGCTCGCTGCCGCTGGCCAATCGAAGTATGCAGCAGCCTACAACGAAAACTGGTCAGAAGCCAAAGCCATGTACACTTCCGCCATAAACTTCATGGCCGACAACCTTGCCGACCTCACCGCTGACGGCAACATGCCACCCGCTTTCCCAGCCACTTTCACCACAGAAATAGATGCCTTCAATGCCCTCCTTAGCGATTACGAATCCAGCAAGGAGAACATACCTGTGGCTACCCAGACCAAAATAACTGCCTTTAACAACGTTTACCGCCAGACCATCGCTATGATGCTGGACGGTCAGGAAATCTTCAAAAACAACCCCGCTGTCCTCACCCAGTTCGTCTTTGCCCACGTTGTTGAGCGAACCACCAGCGCTGGCCAAGCGGGCGCCCGTGGCACTGTCACCAGCAACTTGGATGACTTCCCCATTGTGAATGCCGTAGCTACCCTGACCCTCGCTTCAAATCCCGCAGTAAGTTACACCGCCATCACCAATGCTGAGGGTAAATACCTCAACACTTGCCCTTCTGGCAATTACAAATTAAGGTTTACTGCCGAAAACTACCTGCCCAGTGCCGTCAAGGACGTCACCATTGCCGTTGGCACGGTTAGCACGTACAATGAAAAGCTAGTGCCTGTGGATACAGGGGAATGAAGCACAAGGGTTGGCCTTATTTCTTCTTCTTTACCACTACATCCAGTATCATAATCTTTTGCCAGATTTTGTTGGCCAAAGTGTGGGAAAGCGTTTCCACCTCTTCCACAGTTTTTTGCACTTCAGAGTCCTGAAAAGCCTGAACGTGCAGGGCAGCCAGTTTGGAATTGATGGCAAGAAGCTCTGCGCAGTAGTCGAGGTAGCGGGTGAGCTGGTAAGGCGTCATGGTGCGCTCAGGTGAGGAGACCGTTTTGTTCAGCTCCGCAACGACAGAGGCAGGGTCTTTGGTAAGCTGGTGCATGTCCACCACATGAGCGATGGAACGGAGTCTGTGCAGCGAGTCAAGAGCGGCTTTGCGCTTGATACGGTTCTCGGCAGTAGCTAGAAAAGCAATGGCCAAGCCGAGGAATATCACCTCGTTAATGGCACTTTCCGCTCCCTGCAATATCTCCATCAAGCCACTTTCCCCTGCCGGAATGTAGCGGACAGTGAGCGAACAAAGCCATACAGCCAACCCCACCAGCAGGCCAATGGTCAGGAAGGTCAAAATTCGGATGGGCCATATCGGACGGGGCAGCTCTTCCGCCAGTGCCACGATGCCATCTGCCACATCGTCCAGTTCGGCGGCCACTTTCCCCAATCCCGAATTCGGGAAACGCTCCTCAATACGCATATTGAGTTTTTCCAGCGTAGCCAAGATGTACTTTGGCTTCAGCTCGCTGTACCGTCGTGCGGGGAATTTGGCAGAGAAAAAAAAGGACACTTTAAATAAATGGTAAATGATGAAAAAAGGCTTACACGGCGAAGTTGCGTTTTTTTTTCAAAAACTCCGCTGCGGCGGCCAACGCCTCTGGCTTACCGACGTCCAGCCACTCGTCAGCGCTGTGGTCAAAACCGAAAACCTGGCCAGTAGCGGCAGCATTCAAATAAACATCTATGATGGAAAAAGCCGTTTTGTCAGCAGGCATCCAGTCAAAAAAACCAGGACTGATAGCGTGGATGCCACTGAATGCAAAAGAATGTAACGAGGGCTGAGGGGTAATTGGCAAAGGGGGCATAATGCCAGCTACCAAAGGTGAATGGCCTATCACCATCCTCTCCTCATTTGTCTTTGTGTTCCTCCAACCAGCCAACCGCATTTTTCCATCAAAAAGAAAATACCTTGATGTATTCCTGTGTCGCACAGCCAGTGTGGCGAGCGCCCCACTTTCGAGGTGTTTTTGGTAAAAATGGGCGAGGTTCATGTCCGTCAGCACATCGGCATTGCAGACAAGGAAAGGCTGGCCGTCATCAAAAAACCAGGCGGCCTTCTTCAACCCACCACCTGTGTCCAGCAGTTGTTCCCGTTCATCGGAGATGGCAATTTGGATGCCGAACTGCCTGTTTTTTTCAATGAAATCAATGACTTGCTCCGCAAAATGGTGGACATTGACAATCATCTCCTGACAACCCGCAACTATTAATCTTCGAATGGCGACTTCAAGTAGCGTAACGCCGTTCACTTCCACCAACGCCTTCGGGCGGTCGTTTGTCAAAGGCCGTAGGCGAGTGCCAAGGCCGGCAGCGAATAGCATTGCTTTCATGGTAACGAGAGAAGGAAGGAAGAAGTAAGCACTGAAACGATTCACTTACTCCTTCATTCATCAGTTCATTCATTTAAAAAAGTAAGGAACTCCCGGAACGCCTTCGCCGTCTCCCTGCTGGCGGAGAACATGCCCATGTGTCCAACCGTCGGGAAGACGTGGATGCTGGCTTGGCTAGGTAGCGGCGTCATGGCCATGCTGAGTTCCAGCGGAACGGCTGTGTCATGCTTGCCGATGAGCATCAGCACCGGGCAAGCGATATTGCGGAGCACTTCCGAGCGATCGGGGCGCAGGCGCATGGCATCGAGGGTGGCGATGATGTTGGCAGGCTTGAAGTTGGCAGCGTTGTGGATGAGGCGATTAACCTCACTTTGGTAGCCCTTGGAGTAGTCGTAAACGAAAAGCTGTGGGATGGCTTGCCGCACGTAGATGACGTGGCCATTTTTTTGGATAAACTCAACTGACTTGAGCCTGCTTGTCTTTTTCTCCTCCGAATCCTCGAACGGGTGCGAGTGGAAGAGGCAAAGCCCAGCTAGTTTTCCGCCCCATTTTTCGGCAAAAGCAAGCGCTACATACCCCCCCATGCTGTGCCCCATCAACACGAACCTCTCCAATCCCAAGTGTTCGACCACGGCGGCCACGGCTTCTGCCATGCTGTCAATGCTCAGGTTTTCCAATAGTTCAGAATTACCGGAGCCGGGAAGGTCAATCCGAATGTAACGACGAGGTGGTAACAATGGCAGCCATTCGTCCCACAGGCGGCTATCTTCGAGAAAGCCGTGTATTAAAATGACCGGGAGGCCTTCTACATCACGGCCTTGCTCTGGTGTGTTTTCAAAAAAAGCTAGTTGTTTTCCCTGAAATGTTATTTGTTGCATTATACTTTTTTCAAGTTGGGCAGTTCTCCCATTTCTACTTAAAATACTGGTTTACAATATTTTAAAAAAAATAAAACCTGTTCAAAGCCACCCTTTTTGACAATTTTCACAACTTATTTGCGAAGCGTGAACTGCAATTTTCTTGCAAAAGTAGTTTTCTCGAAAAGTATTCAAGTCAATTTCTAATTTTACCCATTCGTTTTTGAGAACTACACGACTGGAAAATACCTTACTGATGACGTCCTTAGGCAACGTAAAGCAAAAATTAAATACGATCGGGCAGCTGGAACGTGACCTGAACCTCAAGCAATTACAGGTAAATCGGCTCCTAAATATCACACAGGCCATCAATAACAATGTGAAGATGAGTGGCCTGTTCGAGATGTACACTTCTTTTTTGAGTTGGGAAATGGGCGTAAAAAAAATGGCCCTGTACTATCGCAAGGAAAAAAAATGGGCCTGTACCGCCCAAATCGGGTTTGAAGCAAGTGAATTGAAAACCGACGTATCAGACCACCTCTCCCGATTCACCCGTCTGCATACCCTGACAGACAGTGATGACCCCTTTTTCAGCCAATTCGATGTGGTCATCCCCGTGAAGCACAAGGACGTACACCTTGCCTATGTTTTCATTGGCGGCTTTGGCGAAGAGGAGGACATGTACAACAAGGTGCAGTTCATTACCACCATCACCAACATCATCACGGTAGCAATTGAAAACAAACGGCTTTTCAAGAAGCAAATAGAAGAGGAACGCTTGCGCAAAGAAATGGAGCTGGCCAGTGAGATGCAGCAACTGCTCATCCCTAAATCGCTGCCGACCCGAAAAGAATACGAGCTTTCCGCTATATATCGCCCGCATCTCAATGTAGGTGGGGATTATTTCGACTTCGTCGAACACGGTGATGGAAAAATCACATTCTGCATTGCCGACATCGCCGGCAAAGGAGTGGCCGCTGCGCTGCTTATGTCAAACTTCCAGGCCAGCTTTCACAACCTCTTGGCCAACCACTCCAACCTAATGCCTTTCGTGGAAGACCTCAACCGCTCGGTGTTGCGCATTACAAAAGGAGAGCGCTTTTTGACCTTTTTCGTGGCACAATTCGACCTGAATACCCGGTTGTTGACGTATGTGAACGCTGGCCACAACCCACCGATTCTGGCAATGAACGAACAAATTCACTACTTGTCAAAAGGAACAACGGTTTTGGGGGCATTTGATGATTTGCCATTCATCGAACAGGGCACCGAGAAAGTAGACGGGGAAGCCCTAATCCTTCTCTACACCGATGGTTTGACAGAACTCCAAAACGAGGCAGGCGAATACGTGGATGAAGATTTTGGGCAAAAATTTGTGCTGGAACACTACCACCTCGGTGCTACCGATTTCAACCAAAAAGTGATGGATGCACTTGACCTTTTCAAAGGCAGGGCTGGTTTTCAAGATGACTTTACCGTGCTGACGTGTAAGGTGTTTTGAATTTTTTTTATAGTTGAACTGTTCTATTGTGGCCTTGCAAACAGTTTTGTGAGACAACAATTCAACTAACCCTCCCTTCATCCATAAATACCGCTAACGCATCGAATACTTGAGGCAGGAAAAGGAAACAGTGGCTAAAATTTGCGTTCAATACTGTTTCCTAATTTTGAATACAACAGAATGAGAGATAAAAATGTAGCAGGAGTCTTAGCCCTATTTTTGGGTTGGGTAGGCGTTCACCGGTTTTACCTTGGTCAAGTTGGGCGAGGTATTTTGTACGCAGTTTTTTGTTGGTTCCCTTTGTTTTGGCTGATTGCCTTGATTGATGCCATCGTACTTTTTTCGATGGACAAAGATGTTTTTGATTTAAAATACAACAAAGAAGCTTGGCAACGGCAACAACAGATGGCCCAGCGACCTGACTTCCAACGCAACCAGCCCAGTCATGATTTTGAACGTAGAAATTATCAGCATACACCTCCCCCACCCATGCCAAAAAAGCAGGCCAGCCGCCCCAATCCTTACAAACAAGCCGGGCTGGATAAATTTAAGGACTTCGATTATGCCGGGGCTATTGCTGATTTCAATAAATCCCTCGAAATTGCCCCGAAGGACATCGCTACGCATTTCAACCTCGCTTGCGCATATTCGCTGGTTGAGGATAAAGAAGCTGCTTTTACACACCTCGACCAAGCCGTTCAGTTCGGCTTTAAGGATGTCCAGAAAATAAAAGAGCACCACGCACTGGCCTACTTGCGCATCCAAAAAGAGTTTGAGCCTTTCGAGGAAAATGGCTTCCGCATTCCGCCCAAAACCGTTGAGAATCCCACTGGACCCAGTAGCAAGGATGACCTCCTCGCTTCGAAACCCGATTTGCTCGACCGTCTGCAAAAACTAGCAGCGCTGCGTGAACACGGCTTATTGACTGAAGCAGAATTCGTGGAAGAACGCCGTAAACTGATGGAGGGGTGAAGATTGCATTCAGACTTGAAGACGCTGTTCAAAACCTGAAACACAAAAGCATCTTACCTTTGGCCGGGAATTTGCAAAAGAGCAAAACAAAAAGAAAACTTTAACTGACATGCTGCCCACTTAAAGGACTATGAGACGTTTTTAACATGGACTACAAACACAAACACAATGGTCGCTGAAAACCTTATTTCATCCGCAGTTCTGCCACTTCGCACTTCCGATACCGGCAAGCTAGCACTTATCTCGATGGAGAACTTCAATGTTCGCCACCTTCCAATCGTTAACGATAGCCAATTGCTTGGCGTGATTAGCGAAGACGACATCCTTATACACAATATCAACGAACCTATCGGCTCATACCAGCTTTCCCTGCTACATGCTTTTGTGAAGAAATCAGACCATCTCTACGAGGTTATGCGGCTTTTGGCTGAACACCAACTGACTGTCATTCCCGTAGTGGATGAGGCGGGCGATTATATCGGTGTGGTTTCACTTGAAGATGTCTTGAATTACTTCGCCAAAACAGCTGCATTCAGTGATTCGGGCAGTATTGTCGTGCTGGAGCTGCAGCAGCGCAGCTACTCCCTCGCCGAAATTGCCAGGCTTGTTGAGGCAGAAGGAGCTACCATCCTGAGCACCTTCGTTTCTTCTCGTCCCGAGTCTTCTATCGTGGAAATTACCTTGAAAATCAATCGTCAAGACATTCATACTATTCTTTCTGCTTTTGAAAGGTTCGGCTATGTCATCAAGGCATCCTTCAACGAGGAAGAGTACTTGGAATCACTTCAAGAGCGCTACGACGCCTTGATGAGCTATCTGAATGTTTAAGTTTCTTCTGAAAATCAAACATGAAAAAGGGTTCGAGGCAGCAGCTTCGAACCCTTTTGACTTTTTTCTCCAGCCAGCAAACAAAACCCATTCAGTCTTCGCTTTCTTCTTCCTCATCTTCTCCCAATACCCCGTTTTCTCCGTTGTCAGCAATTATTCCAAGCATCATCATGGCCTTTTCCGAAGCCGTTTGCTCAGCACTTTTCTTGTTGAAGTCATCAGCTGTGGCTATTTTTTGGTTGTCCACCATTACGGCCACTTTGAAGCGGTCACGCTTCTCGAATTTATAGCGGGCCACAAGCTTGTAGCTTACCGTTTGCCCATTTTTCTGGCACCACTCCAAAAGTTGGCTTTTGTAATTGTCGTCATAACTTTCCAGTTCATGAACGTCTACGTAGTTCCGCAGGATTTTCTGAATGACGAAACGCTTGGTTGGGCCATAGCCTTTTTCTAAGTAAACAGCGCCGACTAGCGCCTCCACTGCATTGCCAAGCATTGATCGGCTTAACCGGGTCTGGCTATAGTCAGACAGCAGCATGTCAAGCCCCATCTTGTCGCCAATCTTGTTCAGCGTGTTCCGCTTAACAATTTTCGAGCGCATTTTTGTCAAGAAACCCTCATTGGCATGTGGGTATTTGATGAACAAGTACTCCGCCACGATGGTCCCCAAAACCGCATCACCAAGGAACTCTAGGCGTTCATTGTTTTGCATGGCGTAAGCCTTGTCTGACGGGTTGGATTTGTGCGAGAAAGCCAACTTGAAAATGCTCAAATTGGCAGGCGTAAAACCAACCAAAGGCCTGATTTTGTTAGCAAAGTCTTTTTCAGGATGAAAGAAACGATTGTTAAAGCGTAGAAGTAGACGCAGCACTTAATTTGAAATGTTTTGCCAGCGAATGCCAAGCCAAAGCTTATTTTTCAACAATATCTCTTTGAAAAAATAATGGATAAACCAAGTAACATTGACGCTGAAAATGAGCAAAACAGCAGGAACACACCGATCCATTTGATAGTCGGTGAGACTCACTGTACAGTTATCACAATACATTGATAATCAAATCTTCGAAGCAAAAAATGCTGGGCAGGGATGTTCTTTAAACAGAAACAAGAAGGGAAGGCTGAGACTTCTTGCGGGTAATGGGTTGGATTATATAAAATTTTGGGGCATCCCATGACCTGCAAACTTTTTTAGCCTCGTAAAACCATTTTCCTCAACTCCAATTTCTTAAAATCGGCAAAAATTCGGCACCAAACTTCAGAAGCTGCTTTTAGGGCTTTTGAAGTTTTCATAGAATAACCGAAAATTCACGTCATCCTGTTCCACTTTTTAATTACTTCAAATCCTTTGATTCAAGTATTTATTTTGATTGAAAATCAAGTAAAAAAATCACAAAGTACTGATTTTCAAGATTTTGCGGAGAGAGAGGGATTCAAACCCTCGGTACGGTTGCCCGTACAACGGTTTTCGAGACCGTCCCGATCGACCACTCTGGCACCTCTCCTTTCTGCTCCAGTGGTTTGTCGTGGGGCGTTTCTCTTGACTGGGGACGGCAAAGATATAGCGTGAACTTGGTAATTAAGTCTTCAATCAGTTACACTTCCAAAGTTTTTTGAAAGTTTAGCTACCTTTCGCTGAACAAGTTCGTGGTTTGCGAAACGGCATTGCGGCCTCAATGTTTCCTCTAAACGGACTTGCAGTGTCGAATTTCAATTTTCATCAAAACAAAAATAAACAATACATGGAACGTCGCAATTTTTTGAAAAACAGCTTGCTCTCCACGGCAGCCGTTGCCACTGGCACCAATCTTTCTTCGGCTGCCACTGAACCAATCACAGTCAATAACCTTCGCAAGTTCAAGTTGAAATATGCACCTCATTTTGGCATGTTCGAAAACTCAGCAGGAAAAGACCCCATTGACCAGCTCAAATTCATGGTAGACCAAGGGTTCACAGCCATGGAAGACAACGGCATGATGGGCCGCACGCCAGAACTGCAATCGAAAATAGGGGAAACGATGGCCAAGTTTGGCATGACGATGGGCGTTTTCGTCGTTGCATTTGACAATTGGCCCCTATCCACTTCCCTCACAAGCGGCGACAAAGAATGGCGGGAAAAATTCATCGCAACTTGCCACGGTGCCGTTGAAACGGCCAAACGGGTAAACGCCAAGTGGATGACCGTAGTACCGGGCAATTTTGACCGTAAGCTGCCACTGGGCATCCAAACCAGTCACGTCATTGAGTCACTGCGCCAAGCCGCTGCCATCTTCGAACCACACGGCTTGGTGATGGTGCTAGAGGCTTTGAGCGACACGCCCGACCTTTTCCTTCGTAACTCGGACCAATCATACATGATTTGCAAAGCCGTCAACTCACCCTCTTGCAAAATCCTGTTCGATATGTGGCACATGCAACGCAATGAGGGCCATATGACCGTCAACATCGATCAGTGCTGGGATGAAATTGCCTATTTTCAAATTGGCGACGAACCAGGAAGAAATGAACCTACGACGGGGGAAGTCAATTACAAAAACCTTTTCAAGCACATCCACGAGAAGGGATACACCGGGGTACTGGGCATGGAGCACGGCAATTCTGGAAAAGGAAAAGAAGGGGAAATGGCAGTCGTGAAGGCGTATGAGGAGTCGGATGCTTTTTAATTGAAATTGAAAAATAGAGCGTTGAAAATATACTTTGCTTAATTTTCAACGCTCTATTTTTCAATTCTACATTAATCACCCAGTTTCTTCTTTAAAAATGCAAAAGCCAATGCATTCGCCTCTTGAGCAGCCGTTTCGTTATAGCGTGGGCTACTTGGGTTGGCAAAAGCATGGTCTGCATCAAACCAGTGGTCCTCCACATTTTTGCCAGTCGCTTTGGCCAGTGTCTCGAATTTAGCAATTACATCTTCATTGATCCATTTGTCCTGCTTCGCAAATAGACCAAGCACATCGGCTTGCAGTGGGGCAAGTTCTTCAGCTTTTTCCACAGGCATGCCGTAGTACATTACGCAGCCAACGCCACGCTCAGCAGCTAGGATGCTTGTCCGCAATGACCAACCGCCACCAAAACACCAGCCAATGGTGGCCACTTGACCATCTTTGCCAGCATAGGCTAAAGCCCCCTTGATAATCGCTTCCCTGCGCTCTTGTGATACGCTCCCCATCAATTTACCAGCTTCATCTGGATCTGTGGTGGATTTTCCATCGTACAAATCGAGGGCGACCACCGTTACATTACCTAACTCATCGAACAGACGGTCTGCCTCTTGCTTGATCTGGTCGTTCAACCCCCACCATTCGTGGATCACATACACGAATTTATGTGTGGGCTCAGAGGTCTTGATGACATACACTTTCGTCATACCACCATCGGTTGTGCGGAGGTCCATCATCTGGCCTTTACCTTGGTAGTTGATAGCAGCAGGGGTTTCATGCATTTTTGAAAAATTGGAATCACTGGCAAATTGCGCCATAGCCTCTCCGGATTTGTCAGCTACCGTGTCATTGGTGCAACGGCTGAGAGCAAAAATGGCAAGTATTGCAAAGCAGGAAATGAAAAAGTTTTTCATGATGGTTGAATTGATTGATGAATTATTGATTGTTGGGATTGCAAGGAAGCAACCCAGCAGTAGTAGGATTTTGGAAGATAAACAGGATAACAAGTATTTGGTTTGGGGAGCATTTTTCAAAAATAGGTATATTAAAGAACCTAGCCTGCTATAATCACCGAAGTCTGTCAAATGTTTATTTAATGAAAAAAATTGGCCCTCAAAATATCTGCCACTAGATATGCGAGAAGTGCTTTGTTCGCTACATTTGCACTGAGTTTAAACCAACTTTTTCAATCAAATTCAAATACAATGGCAAATTACGCACTCAAGCTATTCGCTGCACTTTTGTGCCTTACTTCAAGCATGTCCAAACTTTGTGCTCAACGGGTAGATTTGGACAATAAGAGCATTCCGGTACAATATGTCCAACTGCCCCAGAAACCAATGCCTGCCGATTACACAACGTACGGCACTACTATCTCTGTGAAACCTGACCAACTCAGGCGCTGCAGCTTAACTGAATCACAGTTGCAAAATTACTTGAACTTACCTGGCATCCAGCGTCTTAAAACGGGAGGACACTTCCACGTGGAAGTTATTATTGACGACTTAGTGGTCTCAAAGACAGGCATCGAGAGCAAGACTGAAAAATCGAAAGGGGAAAACGGCAAAGAAATAAGTACCACCAATTACTGGGTAGAAGTGGTTTATGCCATACCCGTTGCCATGAAGGTTACGGATTACCAGGGCAACATTGTTGAAGAAGCATCATTTGGCAGCTTGGACAAGCCCGCTACCTACAAAGGCAAGGCATCCACCAACGCCAAGAGCGTGCAGGACGATTGGTCGAAAAACCGCTATGCTATTCAAAGCAAATTGGAGCGAGAGCAAATCCAAAAAGCTTTTGGTGAAATTCAGGGACGTTTGCAATCGAATTACGCTTATGTTCCAATGACCAAAAGCACTACGGTTTTCCAGTACATGGATTCCAAAAAAATTGCTGATTTTGATGGCTTTGAGAAGGCATTCTCGACGCTCAACGAGAGCTTTGCAAAAATGCGATTTGACGAACCGCTTGACGCAGTGGTCAGTAGTGTTCAACCTGCACTTGATTTTTGGAATCAAAATAAAGACAAATACGACGCCGGAGATAAACAACAGAAAAAGCTCAAATTTGCCTGTTTATACAACCTGACTAATGCCTGCTTTTGGACAGAACAATTTGACCTTGCGGAACAATACGCCAATGAATTGGTTGGCATGGATTACAAAGAAGGCAAGGCAAACGATTTCTTGGAAAACATCAAGGCAGTAAAGGCAGACCTTGAAAGGTGCAGCAAACCAAACCGCCATTTCAAAGCTGAGGTGTCACAGGAAATAATTGAAGCTGCATCCGAGGTAGAGTACCAAACTGAAAAAGAATCTAAACTGGATGCCCAAAAATTTGACCAATTGAAAAAATTGGGCGTGGGTGACGGTGCCGAATATTACGAAGGCAGTATTACCTATACCGATGAAAGAGGTACAGTTCCATGCAGTTTCTTTGTAGATTATTCCAAAAACACCAATTTGAACTTCTTACGTGGTTCAAATAATATCGTGGCAATTATTGACAATGACCAAGGAGTGAAGCGGCTTGACATTGACCCAACTAAAGTTGACAGTTTTACTTTCGGTGACCACAAATTTGTATGCATACCTTTTGCGCCAGGTTCAGCAGTATCGCTGAATAAGAACCGTCAGGTAATGGAGCAATTATACCAATCAGATAAAATTGCATTGTACAAATTTTACCCAGTGGCTGAAGCCAAGGCGGGAAATACAGAGATTGAAGTTGCACTTCAGCGAAAAGACAGCAAAGAACCAACTTCACTTGCTGGACTCAAGTTCTTGAATTGGAAAAAAGGGCTTTCAAAATATTTTGAAGATTGCCCTTCTTTGAGCAAAAGAGCTGCCGATGGAGAGTTTGACCGCTCTGAAAATGGTGCGCTTGAAGCAGCAAAAGCATTTACACTTGAATGCAATTGATTAAATATTTAAAGTGGCCAAGAATCTTTTAATCATGATTCTTGGCCACTTTACTTTTGCAATCTCTCCTTACGACAAATACTTTCCCACAATCGGTAAACGCCGCCCTACCCCGAATGCTTTTGGTGAAACCCGCAGCACGGGTGCCGCTTGGTGTCGCTTGAATTCATTGATGTTCACCAATTTCAAAGCACGACGCACTGTTGCCTCATCGAATCCCATTCTGATGATTTCATGTGGACCCTGCCGCTGCTCGATATACTGGAAAAGTATGGCGTCCAAAATATCGTATTCTGGCAAGCTGTCGCTGTCTTTTTGGTTGGGCCGAAGCTCGGCACTGGGCGGTTTTGATATCGTATTTTCAGGAATAACGATACCATCCTTGTTCATGTAAGCAGCCAGTTGGTACACTTCAGTTTTGTAAACATCAGCCAGAATGCTCAAGCCACCACACAAGTCTCCGTACAGCGTACCATAACCCACAGCCATTTCGCTTTTATTGGTGGTGTTGAGTAGTACATTGCCAAACTTGTTTGAAATGGCCATGAGCAGCATCCCCCGTATCCGGGCCTGAATGTTCTCCTCAGCAACGTTTTCAGCATGTCCCCAAAAATGGGGCTTGAGGGTTTCCTTGTATTTTTCAAAAATGGGCTCAATCGGCACGATATCGTACTGCATGCCGAGGTTCACGGCAAGGTCACGAGCATCATTCACAGAGTGGTCGGAACTGAACTGCGAAGGCATGAGGAGTCCTCGAACATTATCCTCACCAAGCGCACGGGCAGCCAGAACAGCCACCACCGCCGAATCAATACCACCGCTGAGCCCGAGGATGGCCTGTTTGAAACCAAGTTTTCCAAAATAATCCCGAATGCCCAAAACAAGCGCATCGTGGATGAGAGCTATCTTATCCTTAGGCTGCTCCAAGTGCCGTCCACCTTTCATAACTTCCTGCAAATCAAAGGTTTTTACGTTTTCCACCCAATATGGCATTTCTTCGTAAACATTGCCGTCTGGCGAAATGACAATAGAACCACCGTCAAAAATGATGTCCGTTTGCGAGCCTATCTGGTTTACGTAAATCATGGGGAGACCGTAACGCTGCACGTTTGCCCGAAGCACATGTATACGGCTTTCGGCATGTTCGTAGCTGAAAGGAGAGGCACTGATATTTATGATAAGGTCGGGCTTTTGCGGCATCATTTCGTCGAGAGGTACGACTGTGTACAGCGGGTTTTTGTTGCCGAGGTTCCAAAGGTCTTCGCAGATGCTGAGCGCTATTTTTTTGCCCTTAAAATCCACCACCTTGAATTCTTTGGCTGGTTCGAAATGGCGGTACTCGTCGAACACATCGTAGGTAGGCAGCAGTGCTTTGTGCTGCACGTGTTTCACCTTGCCATCTTCAAGAAAATAGGCAGAGTTGAAGAGGTCCTTGCCTTCAATCACCGGATTTCGGCTCGGCGAACCCACCACGATGGCAATGCCCTCGGCAGCTTCTGCCATCTTGAGCACCGCCCGCTCGGAGCGTCGGATGAAATCGTCGAACTCCAAAAAGTCACGAGGAGGGTAGCCACAAGTGGAAAGTTCAGGGAATACCACGAGGTCGGCGCCTTGTGTTTTAGCTTCTGCAACGGCTGCAAGCATTTTGTTTACATTGCCGTCGAAATCGCCGACGAAAAAGTTGAGTTGGGCGAGGGCTATTTTCATTGAATGATGAATGAATAATAAGGTGTTACGATGAAAAGGGCTGTCGTGAAACACTTCCGAATATTGCGATGTTCGGCCATGTTTTCTGGCTTGAGATAGCTTATTTGGTTTTAGAATCTTGTTTTATGAAAAACTGTCTCGCAAAACAAAATTGCGGAGCAAGGTTGCTAATGTTGGCTTCGCTTGCTTTTGCTTCGCAAATGTTTTTCTTTGAAAACTGGGCCAAAGCTACTGTGGAACAATTGTTTTGACAACATAAAAAAGCCTGTACCAAATCGGCACAGGCTTTCGATGCTATTTTTGTTAATGTGGCAATGCAACATCAATTGAACATTAATCCACAGCTACTTTTCTGACAACCCGCTTACCCTCAGTGGTTTTCAGTTCCAAGTAGAAGATTCCAGCGGGCAAATCCACTTGAACTTGCATTTTTTGACCAACTGAGATGCTTTGTTTTCCTTCATAAACCACGGCTCCAAGTGTGTTGTAAATTCGAGGATTTTCTACGAGGAACTGCCCCTTTGTATTGTCAATTGTAAAATCTCCAAAGCTAGGATTTGGGTAAACCTCGACTTGGGAATCCGTCAAAATATCTTTGGTAGCTGATGGTGGAGGTGGTGGTATTTCAGCTATTGCCCGCAGCATGATATCACCCGGCGTTCGATATTTCGCCCAGGAATTTGACAGGATTTCATAGGAACGGTTAGACAGTGGACCTTCTGTTTCCACCAAAAGTCCAACATTATTACCCTCCATGAACCAACCTAGGTAAAAACTGCCAGATGTAATTGTGACAGGGTTTTCCAGCAAGTACTGGTTCCAGCTACCTGCGGTGAAGTCGCCAGCCGTGATTGTCTGGGAGCTAAGCTCGGTGCCAGGGCCTCCATTTGGGCCGTCGTCGTCAAATATGCGGAAGGTAAAGCCGTCGGTCGAGCCTCCAGCTATCCCAGCCTCTACACCGCCAATTATGATTGGATAAAACGGGGATTCAATTTCAATGCCGCCGCCGCCGCTACCGTCGCCGCCGCCTGCCCACTGGATGAAAGTGCCCGCATTTGCACCAGTCACATATCCAAAAGTTGCTATTCCACCTAGCGTGTCCAATACGTTTATTTCTGTGGAATTCAAATCGTTGCTTGGATTAATGTCATCAATGTTGCTGCAAACGACATCAAAATAATAGGTGCCGGGCGTCCAATCCACAACCTCGCTAACGAAGTTGACAGCTTGGGAAGCACCTACGGCCAAGGAAGGAACGCTTTGGTCATCAGCATAAACAGGCATTCCGTCTGGGAAAGAAGTAACCATTGCCCCAACCACAGTTTCAGATGCTATCGCAGTGTTGCCAGTGTTTGACACGGTCGTGTTTAGCTGCACCGTACTACTTGTAGCTAGAAAAATGCCCTCATTTTCTGAATTTAGGTTAGCCGTGGGGCCAGCATCGATAATATTCAATGTGATGACCTGAGGGTAGTAAAACTTCACGGCCGTGCTGGAAGGCGGCACCGTTCCGCTATAAACTTGCAAGCCAATATTGCCTGTCAGGTTTTCTATCCCAGCTGCAACTTTGCCCGATCCTGTACAAGTGTAGGCAAAATCAGGCTCCATTGTGGCATATTGAAAGGTAATGGAATTATCAGCTTTTGATAAAATCACTTGGAAAGTGCTCGACCCAAAAATTGGGTTGGCTTGTGTCCAAAAAGTAACGCCTTCATAGGAAATGATGAATTTTTCATCACCCGGTGTTTGGTCGTGGTAGGTGTAAACCTTTCCAGGTGAGCCGTTGTCAAAATTCAAATCTGACATCATAGGGCAAATGAGGTTGTTGGGCCCTCCCATAGTTGGAATTACTGGAAAGCAGGAGGCAATATTGGACACATTGTCGAAACTTAGCCAGCCGTTTGAGCCTATTTTTATCTTGTTGTAATCCGACCAGTAAAAATGAAAGTCCATGCCCATTTGTACAAAAGCAACGGAGTTGTCGTCGGCAAGCCCGGTTACTTGAGTACCTACACTTGTAATGTCAATCCAGTTGTAGGTTGGACCATCAACCTCATTGGAGGTTTTCCAAGTGTAGCCGAATGCATCAGGCCCTTGTGCCTTCAGTGCAGGCAAAGCCAATAGGCTAATAAGTAAAGTAAAAAACGCTTGTTGTATAGATTTTTTCATACTAATTGATTTTTGAAATGAAAAATGCTAAGATATAGATCAAAAATCACGCATTGTCAAACTTGTTAAATTTGATTTCAGCAAAAATCAGCCTACCCGAATTTTCATTGGCAATACTCCTACGTTCCGTAGATAATTGAAAACAAAACAAAAGCCCACGCCAAATTGGCGTGGGCTTTTGACAACCCATAATTTAGGCTTTTTATTGGACCACGATTTTGCCAGAAGTCATTTGCCCATTGCGGAGCAATGTTGAATAGAAGTAAAATCCTTCGGATAACCCACTTTTATCGATGGTAAGTTCAAAGGTGTTGAGATGACTGTATTCCCGGATGAGACGGCCATCTATACTGAACAGGTGAAATGACTCAAGAACTTCGCCATTGGTAGTGAGCTTTCCTTTAGAAATTAGAGGATTAGGGTAAAAATAGAGGCCTCTCACAGTAAAGCTGAAAATCGTTTATTCTCTAAAACTAGGTTTCCAAAAACTTTGAGAAGTCTATCTATATCGCTGCAAACTGTCAAGCTAGCCCCTTCAAATCCTTTACAAACCCATCCACACCCTGCGCCTTCATTGCTTTTTGCAGTGTGGTTGCGTCTGCGCTTTTTTCAAAAGCACCAACCAGCACCTTGTACACTGTTTTGCCATTTAACTCATTGATATTGACAATGATCGGCTGCGCAAACATGCTCTCCAGTTTTTCAGCAGCAATTAGCACATTGCCATACTCGGCATAAACGCCAGTTTGAACCGAAAAACCCTGCGACGGTTGCCTTTCCACGCTGAACCGGAAGAGTCCCTGCCCAGAAACAACTGGCGTAGTAACTTCTGCTGTAGGTGGTTTCGGAGTAGTACCAGTCGTGCTGTCACGACGACGAATGGCCTCAGCGACTGCTTTGTCAGCATTAACACGCCCATAACCATATTTTCGGCTGTGGCCATTGACATATTCACTTGGCTCGCCAATTTTGTCGGCAGTTTTTTGCAAAATATCTTTGACCTCCTTGGCTGTCAGGTTTGGGTTTGCGGAGAGCATCAAGGCACAAATTCCAGCCACGATGGGCGTCGCTCCGCTAGTTCCACCAAAGTGCTTGTAAGGCCCTACCCTGTTCACACCGTCTGCCCAGTACAAAAAAGCACCATCTCCACGCACTGTAGTGCCGGGATCCCACCAAGCACGTGCCGCCAGCAACGGCCAGTCTCCGTTGGAAGGTGCACATACACTGACCTCGGCACCCTGGTTGGAATAGCTGGCATAGCGATCTTTACTGTCGCAAGCGGCCACGCAGATTACATCCGGGTGGGCAGCATAGAAATTGACATAGTCGACACCTTCGTTGCCTGCGGCAAAACAGATTACGCAGCCTTTACCCTTACGACCTTCACGAGCGGCTTTCGAAATGGCAGCTTCCTTCAAGGAATTCAAAGAATAAAGTGTATCCGTAGTACCCCAACTGCAACTGATGACGTCAGCACCATTTTTTGAGCAATAATCAAACATCTGCTCTGTTGCAGCTACACTAAACGAAGTACCACTTACAGGCATGAATTTGGCATTGGGAGCTACCCCAACCATACCTTGGCCATTGGCAGCAGCAATGGCAAGACTGGCACAAGGCGTACCATGCGTGAAGCCCGGATCGCCATCTGTAAGCCGGTCGCTTTGGGTCCAAAGGTCCCAAGGGCGATAAACCTTGGGTTTTAGGTCAGGATGCGAAATGTCAATTCCATTGTCAATCACCGCAAGCACGACATCACCTGAGCCAAGGCTGTTCAAACGACTCCAAGCATCCACGACTTTTGCGTCAGCGCCTTTTTTAGTGGTATATTGGCCGCTCGGGATATAGCCATCATTTTTCAAATGCCATTCGTCGGCCATGAATGTATCATTTGGCACAGCCAAGTCGTATTCTTCGAGCAACATATCAAGGTCTGGTTCAGCAAATTTCACTAGCGAAATACCTTGAAGTGCTTGGGCAACTTTGATGGGATTAGGCGAGTCTTTGGTCACTTTGGCTGTGACCTGATCTGAACTCCGGCGTTCCACAAGTGCCAATTTGTATTCATCCAAGACCAGCATCTGCTCACTTTCGTCCACTTCCGGTTGGAAGATGATAAAAATTTCACCGGTTGGAACTAAAGGTTTTTTGCTTCCTTCGGCAAAATAGACATGTGTCCCCAATGCCACTTCCTTGGCCTTTCGCACTTCGTCCAATTTTTCGTCAACAGTGGCACCGTCTCTTTGAAGTGACACAACTTTGAAGCCACCAAGGCTGGGCAGCAGTTCCTGACGCACGAAATCAGAATTTGAAATATCTGCTTTCTTTTTTGCTTTCAGGCCAACCAAGCTGCTGCTTTTTTGCAATACAAGTACACCCTTTCCACTTTTGATTTTATAATTGCTCATCGGTAAATGGCTTTTGGTTTGAAAATTGGTTTAATCGAAGCGGAAAGTTACAAAACGGTCAATAGTTGGCGAATGCATTTCAACAAAAGCGCAACCAAAAGCTGTACAGCCACCGATTTTGTTATTTTTACGCCCGTTTTTAAAATAGAAGTTAGAAATTGGATAGTATTCTGTGGCAGTCGATGAAACTTCAACACTATTGTGATGAATTATTCAGATACATACTGCCATGGGTTCGCTACACAAAATCTAGTCTCAAAAAAACTGAATGGCCATCCGCTTTTTAAATAAGCAACCTGCTGTCCAGCAACTCTCAGATGAGGAATTGGTAAGCAAGTTTTCAGCGACGCAACAGCAAACGTACTTTGAGGAATTGTATCGACGGTACAAGCACCTAGCATATGGCGTATGCTTGAAGCTGATGAAAAACGAAGATGAAAGCCGTGATGTAGTATCAGATGTTTTTAAGATACTATTCGTAAAGCTTCCTACCTCTGAAATAAAATCTTTCAAAGCCTATTTATATACGGTTTCCCGCAACGAATGCATAGCAAAGCTCCGGCAAAAGAAGTCGGAAATGGAGAAATTGGCGAAGTATAACCATGTTGAAAATTCGCCAACCGACTTTATGGAAAACGATGGCTTCGCTGCTCTTTTCAGCGCTCACCCGACGATGGAACAAGAGGTGGAAAGAGCCGTTGAACAACTGGGCGATGAACAAAAAACCTGCATTCGCCTCTTTTTTTACGACGATAAGAGTTACCGAGAAATAGCTACTGAAACTGGATTTACAGAAAAACAGGTGAAAAGTTACCTGCAAAATGGTAAGCGGAACCTGCGAATTTTGCTGGAAAAAGAATTGAGAAAACGCACGACATAAATTTCCAGATAAATAATTGCTCCAATGGACGGAAATTTACAAAAACAAATTTTTAAGCCTTCTGCATGCGTCAGTCAAGAGGAATTAAGGCAATACCTCTCCGGCGGCATGAATAGGGAAGAGCTCCGGCGGGTGGAAGACCACTTGCTAGATTGCCCACTATGCTCTGATGCCGTGGACGGCTTCGAGACTGCAGGTGAACATGCCACTGATGATGTGGAGGATTTTGAATCATTTCGAAAAAAACTTCCGCTGGAATCAAGCGCTAAGCTTAGGCGACTTGAGCACGTTGGTTATTGGCGGCAAATAGTTGCGGTGGCGGCCATGCTTGTTGTGGGAGCCGTTGCCTATTTTAATTTTTTTAAGTCGCCAACTGGTCCTCAATTATATGCAAAATATTATGAGACCTATAAAAACGATATTCCAGTAACATTGAGGCGGCCTGGGCTTTCTGATGTGGATCCTAATTTCGCACAAGCACTTAGTGCATATACAGATCACAAGTTTGGGCAAGCGAATATGCTCTTCGAGCGAGCCTTGCAAATGCAACCTGACAATGAGGCAGCAAAATTCTATGCTGGGCTTTCTTTGTTGGAATCAAATAATGTTAAGAAAGCCAGTGAATACCTAAATACGGTTGCTAACAGTTCTGGTGTTTATGCTAAAAAAGCTGCTTGGTACTTGATCATGTGCGACCTAAAGTTGGACAATAAAACACAGGCCAAAGAACGACTTGACAAGTTCTTGGAATCGGGCGATATCATGAAAGTTGAAGCAAAAAGCTTAAGGGATAAATTATAATCCTTTTATCCAGAAATAAAAGAAAGGGCAAGTCAGCAGTGGCTTGCCCTTTCTTTTTTCATTTTTTTGAGTAAAAAACACCACATTACAGAACTTTATTTTGAGATTAAGGGTATTTTAAAAGTTCCTAATTTTAATATCGTTCCCTAATCTTACCACTTTATGCTGGCCAGAACTTTATCCAATTATTTGGCATCTTTTTCAGGGTTATCCCGTGCAGCTTGGCTCATTTCGTTAGCCTCCTTTATCAACAGGAGCGGCACTATGGTCATCCCATTTTTATCGGTTTATCTTACAACTGATTTAGGGTTTTCGCTCGAACAAGCCGGAGTAGCCATGACCCTTTTTGGGCTTGGTTCACTCACAGGCTCTTATCTTGGTGGGTATTTCTCCGACAAAATTGGTTATTACCGTGTGCTGTTCTGGTCACTCTTCCTTGGAGGCGCACTGTTCATCATTTTAGGATTTATTAAAAGCTTACATGGGATTTATATAATGATATATGTTTTGAGCAGTGTTGGTGAAGCTTTTCGTCCAGCGAACATGTCCGCTTTAGCCGCACACAGCAAGCCCGAAAATCGAACCCGCTCCTATTCACTCATGCGAATGTCCATAAATCTTGGCTTTACTATAGGCCCCGCCATTGGTGGTGTTTTGGCGGCTTGGAAGGGTTATCAAACCTTGTTTTGGGTAGATGGTATTACATGCATGGCTTCAGCCGTGTTTTTTCGAATATTTTTAAAACCTAAAAAGATACCAGAAGGGACAAAGACAGAAATACACCCAGTTGAGATTCAGGAATTTAAATCGCCCTATCATGATAGGCAATACTTGATTTTCTTGTTGTTAACCGTTTTAGCCGCTACTGTTTTTTTGCAGCTAATTTCAACATTACCAGTGTATTATAAACAAGTGATGCACCTTTCTGAAGGTAAAATTGGAGGATTGCTAGCTTTAAACGGCTTAGTTGTTTTTTTGTTAGAAATGCCGCTAGTTTTTACGCTAGAACGCAAAATGAAGCGTATGAACTGCATTGGAGCAGGAGTGCTTATGTTTGGGTTTGGGTACATTGTGCTGAATTCCGCACCGCAGAGCATGGCTATAGCGGTGTTGGGAATGCTGGCACTTTCCATCGGTGAAATTTTCAACATGCCTTTTGCCAACTCCTATGCACTTAGTCGAACAACAGACGCAAATCGTGGCAAGTACATGGGCTTATATTCCATGACCTATTCATTGGCACATATTTGTGGGCCTTTCTTTTCGATGAAAATAGCCGAAAAACATGGATTCGACACATTATGGTATTTATCCGCAACAATTTGCTTAGCCACTTTTTTCGGATTCATGCTTATGAAAAAGCGTAACCCAGACCCAACAAGAAGTGAAGAAACTGTGCATAAAGAAGGCCTTGTTAGAGTACCTAATGCGCAAACTTCTTGAAATGAAGCAAGGTCAAAGTATGCGTTTTTGAAAAAACCGTACTTTTACCCTCCAGCCAACCTACTTTCTGGCTGGAGTAAAAAGCGCATGTCAAAAAACAATCTGCAGCATTCTTTTGTAGGCGTTATTGGTTCGGGTAGCTTCGGCACTGCGGTGTCGAACCTGCTCGCTGTTAATTCCAATGTCCTGATATTTTCTAGGAGAAAAGACATTGTTGATGCTATCAACACAGAACACCGACACCCAGTATTAGGTGTTCCCATGCCTGAACGAATCAGGGCTACATCTGACTTACAAGAAATATCTGAGCATTGCACTTTGATTTTCCCTATCGTCACATCAGAAGGTTTCCGACCAATGATGCAGAGCCTTTCCCCACACCTCCGCCCATACCATATTTTAATACATGGAACCAAAGGTTTTGACATAAGAAACATGACGGAAGAGGACCTTCGTCAAGGTAAAATTACTCGCAACAGCGTTAGAACGATGAGCGAGGTAATACGTGAGGAATCAGTGGTGGTAAGGATTGGCTGTCTGTCGGGGCCAAATTTAGCTTCTGAAATCATGGCTGGACAACCTACTGCAACTGTCATCGGAAGTAAATTTGACGAAGTAGTTAATGCAGGTAAAAAAGTATTGAGTAGCCGCCATTTTCAGGTTTTCGGGAGCTATGAAATACTAGGGGCAGAATTGGCTGGGGCACTTAAGAATATTATAGCAATAGGTAGCGGCATACTTGGAGGTCTAGGAATGGGCAAGAACATCCAAGCTTTACTCATCAATCGAGGACTTATCGAGATGATTTATTTTGGGAAAGCTTTTGGGACATCCCCAAAGCCTTTTGTGGGTACAGCTGGAATCGGTGACTTAATATGTACTGCCACTAGCATGAGCAGCAGAAATTATACCTTCGGCTATCGTTTGGGGCAAGGAGAAAGCACAAAAGTGATTTTAAGCTCCATGCCTGAAATTGCAGAAGGAGTGCGAACCTTGAAAATTGCAAAACACTTGGCAGATCACTTGAAACTTCACGTTCCCATTACCCAAATGTTGTACAAGGCCGTTCATGAAGATTATGATATTAGCCAAGCAATTGAGTACCTGATGAGGTATCCTTACTATGTGGATGTTGATTTTATTTGATCAAAGTTTTCAGTCCTAATCCATGTGCACAGCCTGTGTTCTTTAATTTTAGGGCAAAAAAAAAGTCGTGTCCTTTGACACGACTTTTAAAGAATAATCCCATGAACATATCCAAAAACGAAATCTTTTTCAGGATTTTGAGCTAAAACTTGCTCGTTGTGAAATCCTGAGGTATTTTTGCATCAGCCTAAAATTCTTGAAAGAGAAGAAAGATTTTTTATCCTATTTTTTTAGCGAATTCTGCATTAGAGTTAGTATCCCATGAACGAATTTAATCAGGCCGGCTACTTTTAGTCGGCCTCTTTTTTCTTTAGGCTGATGCGTATCTTTAGTTGGGTACAATTTTGCTGGGAAAAAGAGTAACCCCCTCAGTTGTTCGAGGGGGCTTACTACCAACAAATTATAATCCCATGAACATAATCATTTGATGTCAACGTAGTTTGAAAACTGGGTTTGAAAAACAGCCCGTCCCGACGGAAACCATCGGGACGTCTGGCTATTAACAAATTATAATCCCATGAACATTTTCAAAACTGTTGGCCAGTTCTTTAACCAGCTTTTTTGCACTCTTCCACTTTTTCAATCTTCACTGTTTCCCGTCCGCCTCTGTGTTATTCATTAATCACGATACAAATGTGCAGCAAGAAATCCCTAGCGCCAAGGACATTTTTAAGCCTTTGTGAGAAAAATATTTTTTTATTTTAAGATATTTTATTATTCATAATAAATTGATTATAAGATTTTTGCAAAAATTAAACCATCTTATTTTTGGATTAATTGTGAATATTTAAGCTTCATGAATTTGCGATTGTGAATCTTTTTTAGAAAAAATTTTTTCCAAAAACATTTCAAATGACTTGATAAGAGCAAAAAAAGCATGCCCTATGCTAAAAAAAATCCCCAAATACGTCCTAAACGAACTTGGGGATTACATTCGTATTTTTTTGCCACAAAGCCTAGGCTCTCACCAGCATCTCCTCCACGAAACGGTAGCGCTTTTTAATTTGATCTTTCAATTCCCGTCTTGCAAAGAATATTCTGCTCTTGATTGTGCCTAATGGCAATTTAAAATAATCTGCAATTTCCTGGTATTTGAAGCCTTGGTAGTGCATGAGGAAGGGCGCCTTGATGGTTTCGTCTAGCTTCTCAATCAAGTCCTTTAACTCTGTTATTAGGATATTGGCATCACCACCATTTTCTTCCTGTCTTCCTCCAGAATTAAGGTAGTACAGGTTATCGGTGGCATCCATGATTGTGTTGGCTTTGACCTTTTTACGATAGTTGTTGATGAAAATGTTCTTCATTATGGTAAAAGACCAAGCTTTAAAGTTTGTATCAGGCATAAACTTTTCCCGATTCGACATGGCACGAAAGGCAGTCTCTTGGTACAAATCCTTGGCGTCATCCTTGTTCTGTGTCAGGTTGTAAGCAAATGCATTAAGTATCGGCGAAAGCTCGAAAAACCTATTGTTGAACTCGAAAGTTGACATGATTTAACTTTTTAAGTTAGCTATTGATTTTCAACTACAAATATAGCATCATGCTTAAACATCTTCAACAAAAGTGTTCAACAAAAAACGATATTCTAAAAAAATAGAATCAATTAAAATAAATTAAAATTGTAACTGATTGAAAAATAAATAATTAATCCAAATTGATATTTTATTTTATTTTCAGTAATTTTTGAAAATAAATTTCACCAAGCCGCTATTTCGTGAAGAGATTGAAATTCCATAGATAAATCTACATTTCAAAATAGGTGGAAAGTTTGTCAAAAATTTTAATCAGGTATCAGTATTGGTAACGCCCAATCTATTTGAGAAAGAATGCAAAGATTTGTCTTACTTTTGTATTGATTTGGAATTACTTGATAACCGAATTGCGTGTTTTCAGGATTTTTGCTGCCTATTAAGGCAAATCTTTGAACCACAATTCAAAATACTATGTCATGGCAAATTTGAATATGACGGAATTGCTTATCATTTTGGGCGTCATACTGCTTTTATTTGGTGGTAAAAAAATTCCTGAGCTGATGCGAGGTGTAGGCAAGGGCATTCGTGAGTTTAACAACGCTAAAAACTCGGTAGAAGAAGAGTTGAAGGAAGGGATGCGTGAGTATGATAAGCGGAAGCTAGAAGAAAAAAGGGCTGCTGAATAAAGCACACAGGTAGTCAGGTGGCAGTTAGAAGTCATGCATTGACAACCAATTTCAAGCATAAACTGCCACCTGTCGAACCGCCCACTAGTTGTTCTTATCCTGCTTTGCAAAAACTTTCTTGAGCAAATCAGACGTTCTCGAAGCGATATTTGTACGGATATCCAGTTCCTCTTTTTCGACCATGCTAAAAAGACCATTTAAAGCCTGCTTGGTCACATAGTCATCCAAGTCTGGATTGGCTTTTTCCACAAACGGTATTTTGTTGTAGGCATTCACTGCATCACTCCAATACTTACGAGCATCAAACTTGTCAAGAGATTGCACGATGACTGGGTTAAATTCTTGGTAAAGTTGATCAGATGTTGTACGGTTTAAGTAAACAGTTGCAGCATTTTTCTCCCCCATCAGGATATTCATGGCATCAGAAAATGTCATTTGGCGAATAGCACTCACAAAAATTGGTTTGGCCTTTTTAGCAGCATCCTCTGCTCCACGGTTGATTTTCTCCAAAATCCGTTCTTCCACATTGGTGAAGCCAGGTACATTGCGCAATTTGGCAGCTACTTTCTGAGCTTCCGGTGGGAGTAGAATTTTATAGGCACTCTTATAGTAGCCATCTTGTTTCGATAATGCATCAGAGCCTTTGCCAATTCCAATCTCAAGCGCTTCTTTTAATCCAGCTGAAACTTCGGAGGTAGTGAGTTCTGAGCTACCAAGCGCATCCAGTGTACGCTGGAGAGCAGCAGGGTCGCACGCGACCAACTGAAAGCAAAAAAACACAAGCAAAAATTTCTTAATCATCTTTTCTATTTTGAGTGAAAAATTCCATTACGCCTTTTAGAACGTCGGAATAAGAAGCAGGTAACTTATTGAAATGTTATTATTGAATAACCATCCATTTCATTTGGCATAAAACTTTAGACAGTCCTCGCACAGACAACGGTCACCATAGGTACCTTTTAGTTGTTCAAGTGTTTTTTGAAAAAGTTTTGTTTCCATGCACCAACAGGTTTTATCGCCATAACAGAGCAGTGGCCTGTCACACCGTGCACATTTTTTGGTGTATTCCCCACTAACTTCAACAAACGCTGAATCAACCCTGCCTCCAAGCGGAGGGTTTAGCTTTTTAACTTTAATTTTCATTTCCTTGATGTTGCGAAATTGGTGCTTAATGTCAAGTGCAATCCGGCTAGCAACTGTTTCCAATAGCTTAACGTTCCTTCGCATAGCCGCCTCACAAATCAAGTAAACCGTTTCATAATTGATGGTCTGGTAAAGGTCATCTTCTACGGCTGCTTTTGTGAATACCGTTTCAAGGTAAACATCCACAACATATTCGTTCCCAATTACCTGTTCCTCTTCGTAAAATCCATGCCTAGCGTAAAAATGCATCCCTTCCAGCGCTATCGTTGCCATTAGTACTTCCTTTTTGATGAACAATAGAATTCATGTGTAAAATTAGGAAAAGATTGCATCCAGGCTTTTTAGATAATATTTATCATTTGGGCAAGTCTGCTACCCATTGCGTATTTTTGCGCCGCAAATCAACAGTACCTAACCAATACCGGAAGGTGTCGAATCAAAAGAACAACTGCATTTTACTCTTCCCGGACTTTTATACCTTAATTTATATGTACAACGCAAGCAACGGCACTGCCATGATTAACAAAAAGGCAAAAGAAGACCGCTACCAGTATCATGATTATTATGGTGTGGACGAACTCTTAAGTGAGGAACACCTGCTAGCCCGTGAAGCTGTACGCGCTTGGGTTAAATCAGAAGTTTCACCCATCATTGAAGAGTATGCCGATAAAGCGGAATGCCCTCAACAATTGTTCAAAGGATTAGCGGAAATTGGTGCTTTCGGCCCAAGCTTGCCAGCGGAATATGGCTGCGGCGGAATGGACGAAATCGCCTACGGCATCATCATGCAAGAATTGGAGCGAGGCGACTCGGGCGTTCGCTCCATGGCCAGCGTGCAAGGCTCCCTTGTAATGTACCCAATTTACAAATACGGCTCGGAGGAACAACGCCGACACTACCTACCCAAATTAGCCAGCGGCGAATACATTGGATGTTTTGGCCTTACAGAACCTGACCATGGATCAAACCCTGCTGGCATGATTACTAATATCAAGGAAGACGGTGACCACTATGTACTCAATGGTGCTAAAATGTGGATTACTAACTCACCAGTGGCTGACATTGCAGTCGTGTGGGCTCGTGACGAAAAGGGCGTAATTCGGGGCTTGATTGTTGAAAAGGGGATGAAAGGGTTCTCTGCACCTGAGATTCATGGAAAATGGTCGCTCCGGGCATCTATTACTGGTGAACTGATTTTCGAGGACGTTCGAGTTCCAAAGAAAAACATGTTGCCCAATATTCAAGGAATGAAAGGGCCACTGGGCTGTCTTTCAAAAGCTCGATACGGCATTGCTTGGGGTGTTATTGGAGCAGCACTCGATTGTTACGACACAGCATTGCGCTACTCGCAAGAGCGCATCCAATTTGACCGCCCTATTGGCGGCTTCCAACTAACCCAAAAGAAATTGGCAGAAATGATAACCGAAATCACAAAAGCGCAATTGATGGCATGGCGGCTAGGAACATTAGCAAATGCGGGTAAAGCAACACCTGCTCAGGTTTCTATGGCAAAGCGCAACAACGTCATGATGGCATTGACGGTGGCACGGGAATCACGCCAGATTTTGGGTGGCATGGGAATCACAAACGAATACCCGATTATGCGCCACATGATGAACCTAGAAACGGTACTGACTTACGAAGGCACCCATGATATCCACCTTCTTATTACAGGAATGGACATCACGGGATTGAATGCTTTCAAATAGTATTGATTGTGGTTGACTAAGCTGCTTGTTTGGTCAACCACAATTTCAAATACTCGAACATTTTATTGAGTTTCAACCTTTTAGATGCAGCTTTTGCTTGAAAAAGCTGTTTTTAAAACAATCCTAACATCAACTGCAAACTAATACACCTACAAGCACGTTAGACAGTTTTGAACTTTTTGAAAAAAATAAACGAACAATGAGACGTTCGATTTTCCTCGTGATTTTCCCTATTTTATTGCTTTCTGTTGGGCTTTTTGGCCAAGAAGAGCCCATTAAATTAATCAACCCATCCTTCGAAGGAGTACCTGGAGAGGGCGGCAACGGCAATCGCTTACCAGATGGTTGGTACGATTGCGGGTTCCCTGGTGAAACACCACCCGACGTTCACCCCAAGGATGGTGTCGGTGCCTTCCAAGTTACTAAAGCACCATTTAACGGTAAGACTTATATAGGTTTAGTCGTTCGAGAAAATGACACTTGGGAAATGGTCTCTCAGCGTTTGAGCGCGCCACTTCAAAGTGGGAAATGCTTTGATTTCAGCATGTCTTTGTGCCGCTCAGAAGTTTATATGAGCGCAAGCAGGGTCAGCAATATTGAGGTAAACTATGCAGCTCCCGTTAAACTGCGCATTTGGGGTGGCTCTAGCTATTGTGCACGAACCGAACTTTTGGCAGAAAGCTCGCTAGTAATTAACACAAATTGGAAAAATTACAACTTTCACTTTGAGCCAAAACAGACCCATTCCTACATCATTTTTGAGGCTTTTTATAAAACTCCGACACCATTCCCTTACAATGGTAATTTGCTGCTGGACAATGCTTCTGATATTTTCCCTGTCCCTTGTTCAGCTACACCTCCAGATATAGTTGATGTTAGCACACCTCCTCCTCCTGGTCCAAAACCACCATCAGGGCCAAAGCCAACCAATGATTCGCCAGTAGTCAAAAAGACACCTGTAATTTTGAAGGAATTGGAAGATCCGGCAAAGTTGACTACCGGCCAGACCATTCGGATGGAGCAGCTTTACTTCCCGGCTGACAGCTCTACTATCACCAAAAGCTCGGTTCCTGTGCTGAACGAAGTCTATGATTTTTTAGCGGCCAACCCGAAGGTTGCTGTCGAAATTGGAGGCCATACCAATGGTACTCCTTCCCATGAATATTGTGATAGGCTTTCTACCGAGCGTGCTAAGGCGATAGTGGATTATCTCGTTGAAAAAGGCATTGCAAGAAAACGCCTGCAATACAAAGGTTACGGCAAACGAAAGCCAATTGATACAAATAAGACTGCCGCTGGACGAAAGAAAAACCAGCGGGTTGAAATAAAAATCCTAAGTGTTACTGGGTAAAAAAAGGGGTTGAGCACCGATTGCTCAACCCCTTTTCTGTTTAGAGCTTGCCGCATTTCATCCGCAGCCAAGTTTTTTCTTCCTCATTTAAATGCGCAGAAATTTTTTCAAAACATTGCTCATGGTAGTTATTCACCCATGCTCGTTCCGCTTCGGAAAGCATATTCCTGTCCACTAAATTCAAATCAAATGGGAATAAAGTCAGGGTATCAAAACGATAGAACTCTCCAAAATCATTTTCCATATCCTTCACACAAAGCAGCAAGTTTTCCGTACGAATACCATATTCACCAGCCCGATAAATTCCAGGTTCATTGGAAGTGACCGTACCCGGCTCCACTGATTTAGCCGTTCTCGGAGAGTTTGCCACGGGGGAAAAGCCGTGTGGGCCTTCATGCACATTTAGAAAAAAACCAACGCCGTGCCCTACCCCATGGCCAAAGTTGATGCCCTGCTGCCAGATCGGCGAGCGAGCAATAGTGTCAAGCTGAACGCCATTTGTTCCTTTCGGAAATCGGACCATCGACAGTCTTAGCATCCCTTTAAGCACTAGCGTGAAATCAGTAATTTGTGCAATAGTCGGCTCAGAAAGTGATACTGTCCGAGTAATGTCAGTAGTACCATCTGTGTATTGCCCACCTGAGTCGAGCAGTAATATTCCATGTTTCTCAATGTTAGCGCAAGACGCATGCTCTGGGTGGTAATGAACAATAGCCCCATTGCCGTTGTAACCAACTATTGCACTGAAACTGTCGCCAAAATAATGATCCAATTCACAGCGAAACGCAGTGAGCCTTTCGGCTACTTCTGCTTCAGGCACAGGTCGCTGCTGCAGGGTTTCCTCCAGCCACCTGAAAATCCGAACCAAGGCTGCACCGTCACGGGCCATTGTTTTTTTCAAATGGGAAATTTCAGTACTGTTTTTAATGGCCTTGAGTTCGGCCACAATATTTTCTCCTTCGTGAACGCTATTGGGGTCAATCGCATTGAAAATCTGATTATTGGTATTGCTAAGGTCAAGCAGCACAGGTTGAGTTTTGCTTATTTCCTTCAGAAACTCCTCCAATCCATTGTAGGATTTTACCAAAATACCATCCTCATTCAAGTGTAGTTTAATATCTTCAGATAGTTTTGCAGACTCGATAAAAAGCCATGCAGAGGTCTTGCCAACAATTGCGTAGGCATAAAAAACCGGGTTACATTCCACATCCCGGCCACGTAAATTGAACAACCAAGCAATATCATCCAATGATGAGACGAGGTGGTAATCTGCCGCTCCCATTTTTGCTCGGACATTGGCCAGTTTTTCCAATCTTGACGCTCCAGCAAATTTTACATCGTGCTCAAAAACAGGACTTTGCGGCAGCTTTGGTCTATCAGCCCAGCTATTTTCCACCAAATCCACAGCCGTTTCAAGTTCAAATTTTTTATCATAAAACAGCTTGGCCATCCGGCGGATTTGGCCCACCGAAAACAACCTGCCATCTAGTCCCACCTTGCTTCCTGCTGTCAGATTTTCCTTCAACCAGCCCAGATGTTCCGGTGTATGTGGGATACCAAGCTTGTGCAAGGTGAACCCGCTGCTTTCCAGCTGGCTTTCAGCTTGAATAAAATAGCGGCTGTCTGTCCAAAGCCCGGCATGATCAGCTGTGACTACAACCGTGCCAGCCGAACCTGTGAATCCTGAAATCCAAGCCCTTGATTTCCAGTGGTCAGCAACGTATTCACCTTGGTGCGGATCAGCGGAAGGAATGATATATGCGGCAAGGCCAAGTTCCTTCATAGCGATTCGCAGTTTCTGTATTTTTTCTTGATTTGTCATTTTGAAATAAAATATTGAACTGGGAAAGGAAAAACGAATTACTAAAAATGCACAAGCTCAAATTTCACAATTCCTCCTTTCGACTTGACACGTTGATGCGCAAAACTCGCATTGCATTCTGATTTATGCAAAAAAAAAGAGCGGCTTTGGACAATACAACCAAAGCCGCTCTAATTTGATTTAGTTTGCAAAAGACACTCACACAATCGATCTACACAGACTGCCAATTGTCAAACTAGCGAAATAATTATCCATTCATCGAAGCCAAGAATTCCTCATTGCTTCGAGTATTTTGCATGTGTTTTAGCAAAAATTCCATTGCTTCCTCCGGCTTCATATCGGAAAGGTGCTTACGCAAGATGAACAAGCGCTGGAGTGTATCTCGGTCAAACAACAAGTCATCACGGCGAGTACTTGATTTGGTGAGATCAACAGCAGGCCACAACCTCCTGTTGGCCAAAGTACGGTCGAGTTGCAGTTCCATGTTGCCTGTACCCTTGAACTCTTCAAAGATAACGCCGTCCATTTTAGAGCCTGTGTCAATAAGTGCAGTTGCCAAAATGGTCAATGAGCCACCACCCTCAATGTTACGGGCAGCGCCAAAAAACTTCTTGGGCTTGTGAAGAGCGTTCGCCTCGACACCACCTGAGAGTACCTTTCCGCTTGCTGGCGCCACGGTGTTGTAGGCACGGGCCAAACGTGTGATGGAATCAAGCAAGATTACCACATCATGGCCACATTCAACGAGACGTTTGGCTTTCTCCAAAACAATTCCCGCTACCCGCACGTGGTTTTCAGCTGGCTCGTCAAATGTAGATGCAACAACCTCGGCATTCACACTGCGCTTGAAATCAGTCACCTCCTCCGGCCGTTCATCCACAAGAAGCACGATGATATAGCTCTCAGGATGGTTCTTTGCAATGGAATTGGCGATGTCTTTCAACAAGAATGTCTTACCTGTTTTGGGCTGTGCAACGATAAGTCCCCGTTGCCCTTTTCCAATTGGGGTAAACATATCCACCGTCCTAGTACTATAGTCCCTACCAGTTGGAGAAATGCAGAGATTGTATTTTTCTTCGGGGAAAAGTGGGGTCAAATAATCAAAAGGCACCCTGTCACGGATGTCTTTTGGATCGAGGCCGTTTATTTTAGAAACCCTCAACAAGGCGAAATATTTTTCACCTTCTTTCGGAGGACGGATCGCTCCTTTTACCGTATCACCAGTGCGAAGTCCAAATAGCTTGATTTGAGAGGGTGACACGTAAATATCATCAGGCGAAGTAAGGTAGTTATAATCAGCTGAACGGAGGAACCCATAGCCGTCAGGCATCATTTCAAGAATTCCCTCTCCTTCGATGATTCCATCCAATTCAATATCAAAACGCTCGCTGCCGCCTCTACCTTCAAATGTTGGCTCATCATCTGGTACAAATGGTGCGTCAACAATAATGTCAGTGTTAGGTACTGTAGCCCCGCTTACTGGCCTGCTCACTACCATCTCCATGTCGTCGTCCATTTCAATATCTTCATAATCTTCCTCTTCATCTATTGGATCGATACGGCTTGACGCCTTAGGCGGTGGTGAATTGAACCGACTATCACGGTTGCGGTAATCGTTGTTGGCTACTCTATCTCTAGGCTCTCGGTCACGGGAGTCACGATCACGATTGTCGCGGGAAGGTCTATCATTTCGGGAATCACGATCGCCATTTCGAACGCCAGAGTCACGGACGATGCGTTCTCGGCGGTGGCCACGATCTTCAGTTTCCTCTTCACGTTGCTGCTGATTGGCAAAGCCGGGCGAGGTACGGCGAACGACCGGGCGGGGTGCTTCATTAGTTTTTTCCACAGCTGTAGGAGCAGGTGGCGAGGTGGCCGGAGTGTTGGGTTTTCCGGCAATAGCTTGCTGATCAAGAATCTTGTGAATAAGTTCTTGCTTGGCCAAACGACGGAAGCCACTTATCTCAAGGCGCTCAGCCACTTCCCGAAGTTCGGGAACGAGCATGTCGTTTAATTGCAAAATGTCGTACATAACTTAATATAGAGTTTAACAGGAAAGACAAAACCCATAGCAATCGTGCTTCCGACAGGGAGGCTTGGTGGTTTTGTTACTCACTTAAAAATGCTTCACATTGAATAAATGTCACATGATAGTGTGTTCGTTTCGTCAATGTATTTTAGAAAAATGAAAGGTTTGAAAAATGCTGTAAAAAATCAGTTCAGGTTATTGAAACTTGCCAAACCCACGGTGTTGAGGGTGGATTCCAATTGAAAGGAATTGTATTTTCAGGGTAAAAAATGCCGAAAGGGATGTAAACTGTAGCTACGGAAAAAACCAGCAACGGGTTACACATTCTGCGCCAACACATCTCAGTCTCATCACTGTTTTACTTCATTTGTATTAATTTGGAAAAAAACAAAGGAGTTGCGGCCTTGTAGTTTGAAATTGGTGGCTGCTAAAACAGGTGGCGTGATTAGGTTGTGCGGCAAAAATACATACAAGTTTCAGATTTCAAATACTACCTTTGCCAAAAAGTTTTCCAAAAAGCAATTTTTTATTTGTTAGCAATTGATTTTTAGAAAATTACGATTGAAAACAAATTCAAATTTTGATTCAGGATGTCAAAAAACAGGCTGTCATCACAGCTTTTTTGGTAGGGAGGTCACACAGTGCTGATTAGCTATCAGGAGTTAAACATTTTCACCTTCCAATAGTTCAGCGCACTTAATTTCAACGAAAAATCCTGTTATTTTATTGGCAAAATCAAACCTTAGCAATGCTTGAACTGAGTTTTTTAAAAAACAATAAAGAACGTGCAATCCAAGGCCTGAAAAAACGAAACTTCTCGGATGAAGCAATTCAGGTGATTGACCATATTTTGGAGGCGGACGAAACACGCAGAAGTGCCCAAGTAGAACTGGACAACAATCTTGCCGAATCCAAGCGTTTAGCTGGAGAAATTGGCAATCTGATAAAGCAAGGAAAAGCAGTAGAAGCCGATGCAATCAAGTCGACAGTTTCAAGTCTAAAAGAACAAGCAAAGGACCTCGAATCGTCCATGAAAGTTGCATCGGAAAGGATGGAAGAGCTTTTGCTTACGGTACCTAATATTCCTCATGAATCAGTGCCTAACGGCAAAACACCAGAGGACAACGAAGTTTTTCAAGCTTGGGAAAAACCATTTCCCACCTTGGCTCCAGGTGCATTACCTCACTGGGAGTTGGCGAAAAAGCACAATATCTTCGACCTAGACCTTGGCGTAAAGCTTACTGGAGCTGGGTTCCCTGTTTTCCGTGGCAAAGGAGCTAGGCTTGAGCGGTCATTAATCAATTTCTTTTTGGACGAAGCAGCTCGGGCTGGTTATGAAGAAGTTGCACCTCCGCTCATGGTCAATAGCGCCTCTGCTAGAGCTACAGGTCAACTACCTGACAAGGAAGGCCAGATGTATTACGTAGAGCGTGACGATTTGTATTTAATCCCTACTGCAGAAGTACCCGTCACCAATATCTACAGGGATGTAATTGTGGATGAAAAGGATTTTCCAATAAAAATGACCGGTTACACTCAATGTTTCAGACGGGAAGCTGGCTCCTATGGTGCGCATGTTCGAGGGCTGAATCGTGTCCACCAGTTCGACAAAGTTGAAATCGTACAAATTGCACATCCCGAAAGCTCCTACATACAATTGGAAGGAATGCTAAGGCATGTATCTGGTTTGTTGGACAAACTTGAATTACCTTACCGTATCCTTAAGTTATGTGGTGGTGACATGGGCTTCACATCCGCCCTTACCTTTGATTTTGAAGTATGGTCGGCAGCACAGGAGCGCTGGTTGGAAGTAAGTTCTGTGTCAAATTTCGAAACCTACCAAAGCAACCGCTTAAAAGTGCGTTTTAAAGATGGCAACAAAATCCGTCTGGCACATACCCTTAACGGTAGTGCCCTTGCGCTTGCCCGCATCGTAGCTGCGCTTTTGGAAAACAACCAAACACCCGAAGGCATTCGTTTGCCAAAAATTCTTCATAGCTATACGGGCTTTGAACTTATTGATTAAACAAACAAAAATTAGAAAAGAACATGCAGTCGCTTGATATTGAGGCACTTAACCAACAGATTCATCACGATAGCGCCTTTGTAGAGGTGTTGAATGAAGAAACAGGTAAAATTATCGTGGGCCAAAAAAACATGGTCGAGCGGCTCATGATTGGATTGTTGACGAAAGGACATATCTTGCTGGAAGGTTTGCCAGGATTGGCCAAAACACTGGCTATCAAGACTTTATCCAATGCAATTAACGCCAAGTTTCATCGTATTCAGTTTACGCCCGACCTTTTACCTGCCGATATCATTGGTACGATGGTTTATAACCCAGGTACCACTAAGTTTGCCGTTCATAAAGGTCCAGTTTTCGCCAATTTCATCCTGGCAGATGAGATAAACCGAGCACCTGCCAAGGTGCAATCGGCACTGCTGGAAGCCATGCAGGAGCGGCAAGTAACGATTGGTGGTGAAACTTTTAAACTAGAAGACCCATTTTTGGTGCTTGCTACCCAAAACCCAATCGAACAAGAAGGTACTTACCCATTGCCGGAGGCGCAAACCGACCGTTTCATGTTGAAAGTGAAAGTAGGTTATCCTGAAAAAGAAGAAGAGCGACTCATTATGCGCCGCAACCTAAGTGAAGAGATTGACACGGCGGTAAAACCAGTGATACAGCCCGCAGATATTATTCGCGCTAGAAAATCCGTGCAAAAGATTTACATGGACGAAAAAATTGAGCGTTACATTATTGATATTGTTTTTGCGACACGCAGTCCAAAAGAGTATGGATTGCCCAATTTGCAGCCACTAATAAATTATGGTGGGTCGCCCCGTGCCAGCATCAACTTGGCTTTGGCATCAAAAGCCGTGGCATTTTTGCGGCGAAGGGGCTATGTCATTCCTGAAGACGTACGCAATATTTGCCATGATGTGATGCGCCACCGCATTGGCTTGACCTACGAAGCTGAAGCTGAAAACGTGACACAAGAAGATATCATCAATCAAGTACTGAACAAGGTGGAAGTACCATAGCGATACAGTCATTGCCACAAAAAATGTAATCTTTGAAGCTTTTGAATGGACAAGGAATCAGGAAATTGCCGAAGGGGAGCAAAAATGATTAGTTGGGGTTTGGAATTTTTGGGGTCTCGTTTTTTAGGGCTAAATTTTTACGCTATTAAAATTGGTGGGTCAAAAAAGCTGGGTGAACGATTTGTTCGGCATCATAGAGGATTGGCCACTAAAGGATTCCACACCACAATGTGCTTTTTTTGCAAAAAACATAGCACTTCGTAATTAAAGCCAATTATCAGCCTGCTATAATTTTCTTCATACGCATCCCTCTTTAATTTTTAACAAACATACTTTCTAGATATAGTGCTTACATTTTTCAGAACCAACCAAGTTTTTTACAGTGTGATGTTGATTGTCTACATCCTGCTGTTACGGTTTGCTGTCTTTATTGCCCCATTCCAATGGGAGCCTTCAGGTCATGGTGTATTGTGCGATTTGCTGTACGGCTGGGTTGGTTCGCAAGGGTTTTCGGCACATATTATTGCCATGATCCTGCTAATGGCACAAGGTTACATGGTCAATGTGATTGCCATCAACAACAGGCTTTCCAATGAAATCAACCTATTGCCTGGCCTTTTTTACGTTTGGTGTTGTTGTGCAATCCCAGATTTTCTATATCTCTCCCCAGTACTGCTCGGAAATACATTTTTCCTTATTGCCATCCATGAAATCTTTCAAATTTACAAGAACCCAGCCTGCGCCGATAAAATATTCAATGCTGGGCTTTGGTTAGGCGTGGCCAGCCTGTTTTATTTCCCATTCGTTTTTTTCCTTTTGGTACTGGTAGCTGGATTGAGCATTCTGCGGGCGTTCAACCTTCAGGAATTCTTAATGGTGGTTATAGGCATGTTCATGCCTTATTTCATCACAGGCTTCCTGTTTTTCTGGTTTAATAAATACGACTATTTCTACGAGAATCAGATTAGCAGAAACTTTGACTTCTTCAATTTCAACCAAATCACCTTTACTTGGGATACATGGGTAAAATTGGCCATTTTCATGGTTGCTATGCTTTTTGTATTGTTCAACAACAACCTATACCTGGCCAAAAAGAATATTCAAGTACAGAAAAAAGTCAACATTCTCTATTGGGTGTTGATTGCGGCAGGCATCTCACTGCCCTTTCAAGCCAATGCGACTTTTGAGCATTTCCTACTCCTAGCTCCTACTTTAGGTATTTTCTTGGGCCTTTCATTTACTTCCATCAAAGCCCAGTGGGCTGAAGCCATCCATTTCCTAATGGTCGTGCTGGTACTGGCGCTTCAGTTCGTACCTTGGCAATTGTGAAAAAATCAATTGCGCTTTAGGTTCAAATAATCCAAGTAGTAAATCACCCGAACCGAAAAGCTATTCCGCTGCGGAAATTCTCTCAACCGCTGCAAGCCATCTTGATAGGAGTACTGAATTTCACCCTTGGTGGCACTGAAATTTTCCGTATTGTTTTTCCAAACCAAAAATATATCACTACCTGGCGCAAATCGCCAACGATATACAGCATCGACAGTAAAGGCATTAAAGCTATCATCACTAAAATCATTGAAATCGGTGCTGTTCAGCTTACCGTTTTCCTGAAGTAGATACAAATGGCTGTACTCCGCTTTTGCCCAATAATGCCGCAGGCGGAAGGACAAGGACATTTTATTGCTAAAAATATAAGTTGTATTCAGCACATTTTCCACCGTTATGTTGTCACGCCTTCCAAAAATGATCTGCCCATTGTCACGGGTAGTCACATAGCCCACATCATTTTTCCAATTGTAACTGCCAATTTCAAGATAAAACGAAAGCCGGTCACTAGCTCTAAATCGTGGAGCAATGGTGAGGTTGAAACGATATCGGCCATCTTCGTCAAATTTCCGAAAATTCCAATTGAGGTCCAACGCAAGTTTTTTTCGGTAGTCCGTGGAGAGGAACCCACCAATATTGCGGTTGGTCGGAAACAAGTAGTACCTGCTGTAATCAGAAGTTCTAGGCTCAAAATAGTCGTATGTTTCAACCGGTTCAAGATAGGTGAACATCCCATAGGCCATCCGATTTTTGGTCAACAGCCACCCATCCAAACCAAACCCAAAATCATTGAAAACATTGGGCTTCTGTAGGCGTCCATAGAAACCGTTCAAGGTCAAATGACCTTCAATATACCTGCCAAATGGTTCATTTTTATTGTACCGCCACTCTCCCTGAATACTTCTTTCGTTCGGACTAAATATAAAGCCAAGGTCATTCGGGTCATAGTCGTAACTCTCCACGTTGTAGCCTAAAGCCCACTGAATCTTACCACTGGTTTTGCTGATTTCACCAAAATAAGAATGCCCGAGGTCGGTAAAACCTGGGAAATATTTTTGCGAAAGCACCGCCTTTCCATTGAAGGCATAAGACTGCGCCTTATTACGTAACAAAAACCGAGTGCCCGTTACGTTGGCCTCATAGTCGTCGCCCTGCCTTAGAACATTGGTGTTGATTAACGATACATAGGAGTTGTGCGGCAGGTTTTGGTCCAACACAGTAATATTATAATTGGTAAGCGGACTGGTCTGCACCTTGCGCACAGCACCTGTTTCAATGTTCTTAACCGTTGCCTCGGATTTAGAGGAAATGGCGTTAAAAACGCCGATTCCCAAGCCGCTGTTGGTCCGCCCTGAAACCTTGGTGGCATTGATGAGCTGGGATTCTGTCGGGTTGTCCACCACTTCTTCATTATCAGCGAGATCGTTGTAAACATCGGAATAGTGCAATGGCCTGCCCCCTACTCTTCGGCTATAAAACAGCCCGCCTTTGTTGAACAACTCAGTTCCTTCGGTAAAAAATTGTCGATTTTCATCAAACCTCACTTCAAATGGCGACAGGTTTAGTACCTGGTTGTCCGAGCGGACCTGTCCGAAATCAGGAATTAATGTCGCATCCAAAGTAAAAGCATCATTGATGCCATATTTGATGTCCATGCCACCGTTGATGCTGCGGCCCCAAGTACTTTTTGGGTTTCCGTTTTTGTCAAAATAATTCTCGGCATACACTGAAAAATAAGGTGTTGCCGACAGGCGGACAGGCGACTGCACATTGGAAATACCCTCCATCGTACCGGACTGGTTCAAGTAGCCAGCCACGTTTGGATTCACTTCGTTCCAGTACGAAATCTCCCGCTTGCGGCGCACTTCCCGCACAAAGTTCACATTCCAAATTTGGTTTTCTACGTTTGGAAAACGAATAGCCGAATATGGGATTTTCATTTCCACCACCCAGCCATCGCTGGTAAAATTCACTTCACTGTCCCAGACTGCATCCCAGGATTCGTCGCCCGAATACAACACACCGCCGAACCCACCACTTCCTGCCGATGCTGAAAATTTGGTATCGTACTGGATTCCAGAAGCCGTCACGCCGAAGCCCACACCATTGTTCCCATCCCGATAAGCGTCAATCACCACGGCGAACCAATCCGTATTGCCAATATTATCCCGCTCGGTCATCTCCCGCAGTATGCTATCGGGGCTTGCATCCAGTAATCGAGCACCAACATACATGGCCGTGTTGTCATAAAGCACCCAAACCTCGCTGCGTTGGTTGGCAACTTTGCCCGGATTAGGGGTGTTTTGAACAAAATCGCTTGCGAAATTGGCCGAAGACCAAGCTAGCTCATCAAGCTTGCCATCAATTTTTATGCTTTGCGAAATACGGGAAGCAGCGATTGTTTTTTTTGAAAAAGAAGGGGGTTGTCCGAAAGTAAAATGAAGAGTCAAAACGAACAAAACCGTAGTAAACAGAAGTTTCATGCTATAGGTAGTTGGTGAAAAGGACGCAATATTCGATTTTTAAAGAAAGCGATAAACCCAGAAACCAAAGCTCTGTCAATGACAGCCAAAAACCACCTTAGTTGCCAATTTTTGCACTTTATACATTAATTATTAAACTGTGTTAAGTATAAATACAACCCTGACTTGTTGCAAAGGTTACTTTGGACAAATTTTAATTCAACAAATGCTATTTCGCATTTTAAGCGTTAATTTGCGCCGCCAGCAATATCGGCGACCAAAGCAAAATATAGGAGCCGCAAGGTGAATAACTTACTTCCACATTTCATACAAGAGCAATTGTTGTCCGATAAGCGCCACGGCAGCTTTCAGGCTTTTACCGTGTTCGTGGACATGTCTGGTTTTACCCGACTCACCGAAACCTTGTTGAAACAAGGCAATACTGGAGCCGAACGCCTATCCAATATCCTCAATGCCATCTTCGAGCCAATGGTGCGGCAAGTATATGCACAAGGTGGGTTCATCCCCTATTTTGCTGGCGATGCATTTACTGGAATTTTCCCAGTTGGGCAATGCGATTGCGATGCCCTCAAACTTTTGGCCATGGCACAGCGCCAGTTCGAACTGCTCGAAAAGGCATCTGCCAATTTCAGTGAATTTAAAATTGGCATAAAAACCGGTCTCTCCTTTGGTAAAGTGGAATGGGGCATCGTTGGCGATGCTCATAAATCTTTCTTTTTCAGGGGCCCTGCCATTGAGGGTAGTGCCAAAGGGCAGATGCACGCCCAACAGCAGGAAATCATTGTGGACCAAGCTTTTTCGGCGCAATTGCCAAGGGCAAATGAAATCCTCACCCCTTGCGCCAGCACTGGTTTTTTTGTGGTCAATCAAAAACCGGATGCTTCTGGGCTGCCGCCTTCTTCCTCTTCGAATTTGCCCGCTTTGCAACCGGCTGTTTTGTCCCAATTTTTACCCAAAAGCCTCCTCGAATTCGTTCCACGTGGCGAATTTCGCACGGTGGTCTCGGTATTCATTTCTTTTGAAAAATTGGCCGAATTTGAGCACTTGAACAGTTTTGCAACGGAAGTGCTCAACCAAATCCACAATTTCTCCGGCTACTTCAAGGAAATAGATTTTAGCGATAAAGGCGGCGTCATCGTGGCATTTTTTGGTGCCCCGGTATCTTACGAAAACAATGTTGAACGTGCCTTGGAGTTTGTGTTGGCGCTCCAAGATGAACTGCTTCCGCTCCAAATCCAAAGTGGCCTGCGGTTCAAAGTCGGTATTGCCGAAGGCATCGCCTATGCAGGCGTTATAGGTGGCGCCGAACGAAGCCAGTATGCCGCTGTGGGCAACCGGGTCAACATTGCTGCACGACTGATGATGAGCGCCAATTGGGGCGAGGTGTTAGTAGACGAAGCTGTTCAAAAAAACCGCAATTTTCGATTTCAGCATACAGGCGACATCAGTTACAAGGGGCTGAACAAACCCATCCCAACATACAAACTGGCAGGCCGCAACCAAGAACAACAGCGCCCATTCGAAGGTAGGATGGTAGGCCGTGAGCAAGAGCTTGACAAACTAGAGGCATTTGCCATGCAGGCATTTGAAACCCCGAATGCAGGGTTGGCTTATGTTTATGGTGAGCCGGGCATCGGCAAAACAAGACTTTCGTTCGAGCTTCGCAACCGTTTGCGCAAGCGCCGAAGCCCGTACTGGATGGTATGCCAGAGCGATCAGATTTTGCGCAAGCCGTTCAACCCATTCGTTTTCTTGCTGAAAAACTATTTTGGGCAAAAACCAACAAACTCAGCTGAGGCGAATCTGGAAAGTTTTGAGCGGGAGTTCAGAAAACTGCTTGACGAACTTGTAAACATCAACGACCCAGCTTCAGAAGGCATCAAACGGGAAGTGGTGCGCACGAAGCCCGTGCTAGCAGCACTTACTGGCCTGAAAACCGAAGATTCTTTTTGGAACAACCTCGATGCAAAAGGCCGTTACCAAAACACATTGGCGGCACTTTCGGCTCTGGTACAGGCAGAAGCGCTGCTTGGCCCAGTGGTACTTGAACTGGAAGACGGACATTGGTTCGACGATAGTTCAAAGGAATTCTTAGCAGAACTGGTTGGCAGAATCAGGCAGATGCCTGTGTTCCTGTTGGTGACTTCTCGCTATGACGATGAAGGTAACAAACCCCGAGTCGTCAGTGATGCTGTTTTGGACAAAAACGGACTCCCAAAACTGGAAATAGACCTAAACATCCTTGACAGTGATTCCATGCACGGCTTCGCCAGTCAACGGCTAAAAGGTAAAATCAGCCCAGAACTGCTCGAACTTCTGCTTCGAACTTCCAATGGCAATCCATTTTATGCCGAGCAAATGCTGGAGTATTTCATGGAGAGCGACCAATTGGTAGAGCGACCAAACGGTTGGATGGTAAAAGATGTGAACGTACGGGTGAGCGATAGTATTCAATCGGTTCTGACGGCAAGGATCGACCGCCTAAGTGGGCTGGTGAAAGAGACCATCAAGGCAGCGGCGGTCATCGGCCGGGAGTTTGAACTGCCCGTGCTAACGGAGGTCATGAAGGCCAACCAAGAATTGGTACAGCAAAACGGCAACTCAAGCGCTGTGCTCCATGAGCAGGTAAAAACTGCTGAGCGGGCCCAAATCTGGCAAGCCATGAACGAGTTGCGGTATATTTTCAGGCACTCGCTGCTGCGGGAAGCTGTGTATGACATGCAACTCAAGACTCGCATCAAGGAGCTGCACCAACTCATTGGCGAAGCCATCGAGAAACTGTATGAACACAGTTTGGAGCAACGTTACGTCGACCTCGTTTTTCATTATGAACAAGCAGAAGACGAGGTCAAGTTGCGGGAGTATCTGCAAAAAGCAGCCGACTACGCCAAGGAATATTATCAAAACCAACAGGCACTGCATTTTTATGACAAGCTGATTGTCATTTTAGAAAAACAGGGAAACAAAAAAGAAAAGACAAAAACCCTGTTGAAAAAATCGAGTATCCTAGAGTTGGTAGGCCGCTGGGAAGAAGCTGAAGCGCTCGCTAGGGAAGCATTGGAAGTGGCACGGGAAGTAAACGACAACAAGATGCTCGGCAGGGCAAACGACCAACTTGGTCATTTGCTGATGCTGAAGGGACGCTACGAAGAAGCAGACGGTTACCTCGAAACAGCAGCAGCTTTTTTTGGCTCCAGCCATGACGACCGGGGCACTTCCAAAGTGTACGGCCACCTCGGCACACTTTATTTTAGGCAGGGCAAATATGAAGACGCCAAGCTGTACTTCATCCGTAGCATACAGATGGCGCAATTATACCAGCACACTTCGTCGCTGGCACAAATCGTGGCGACACTTGGCCTCACGTACATGAACCTAGGCAAGTACGATGATGGCATCCGTTGGCAGCAAAGCCAACTTGAAGCTTGCCAAAAAGTGAACGACCGGCAGGGAATGGCCACCTTGTTTACCAATTTGGGTATCGTCCATTTTGAAAAAGGTGATTATGACGAAGCACTCGACTGCTACCAGCGAGGCCTTGACTTGGCGGAGGAACTGGGGAACAAACAACTGACCTCCATTGCTATCGGTTGCATTGGAACCGTATGGCAACGAAAAGGCCGTTTTGACCTCGCCGAACAGCATTTTGAGCGTGACTTGGCCCTAACGGAGGAGCTTGGGGACAAACAAGGAACCTGTATTGCGCTCGGTCTCTTGGGCGATTTGTACAGCGTAATGGGCAAGTTTGACGAAGCCATCCAGTTCATGGAACGCAATTTGAAGCTGGCCGAGGAACTGGGCTATCGCAAGGGGATAGCTAAATCGCTGAACACACTTGGCGATATATACTATTTCAAAAACGAACTGGATACCTCCATCCAATTTTACGACCGTTCCATCACAACGACCCGCAGCATTGGGAATAAACTGGTATTGGGATTCAGTCTCGTCGAAAAAGCGAACGTACTGCTGGCAAAGGGTAATTTGGAAGAAGCGTTTGGCCATCTTCGGGAGGCTACCACACTAGCTACGGACATCAAGCATCAGGATTTGCTGTTTGAGGTGCGTTTAATGGCTGGCAAATTGGCGCTCCGGGAAAATAATAACGAAGAGGCTAAGAATGTATTTGATGCCTTGCTAGCCCTTAAACGGGGTCGGCGTGATGAGGCAATGGTGCAATCAGAATATAGCAAAATTGAAGTCGGCACAGAGCATAAGGAAAGGGCTCTTGCACTTTTCATGGAATTATACAAAGAAACACCTGTCCATGTTTACCAATTGAAAATCAAGGAGTTATCACAATAACAATTGCCACCACCTCTCATTTGAATGAGGTAAGAAATCGCCTTCCAGCACTACATCTTCTCTGCATCGGCTGCTTCTTTTTTGGCGAGTGCAGCCTCCGATTCACGGCCTAGTTTCTCCAATAACAGCGCTTTAGTTTTTAGATAAATGGCACGTTCTGTTGGCTTGGATTCATGCTTGCAAACATATTCGGACCAGCCCAATGCCATACGAAATAGTGAATCATCCAGCGCCAATTTTTGAATTGTAACAGCGTAGTAATCAAGGTCACTATTGAAGTCAGGATACCCCTCCAATATGCGAAAATCAATGATAGCATCTACCATATAAGCCAGTTTGTATAGGTCACCATTTCTAATATATCTCGCAGCTTTGGTTCTTGCCAGTAATTCATTACGCCTTGGAATGTTTGCATTTTCAAGTATTTCGATAAGTTCTTGTTCGGCTTTAGTATCAAATAAATGGCCTTCGTAAGATATAAAGCCGCGGTTAGATTTGATTTGCGCATCAATGGTTTCATATATTTTTGCGTCCACTTCCTCTAATCCAATAGCCTCACCAATTTCCTCCCTATTATCCAAAATAATCCGAAACTCACGAGACGTTGGGTTATCCAAAAAAAGCTTTACCGCACTCCAATAAGTCTTGTCCATAAAATGGTCTTTGGTCATAAGCGATAAATAATTTCGGGTTATTTCAGCCTCTTTTTCCTTTTGCCCAGCCATACGCAATACTTTCATATAGTCGAACATCATAGCTGGGTTTCGTTCACCATTTTTATAGCGCTGTTCCAGTTCTGCATAACTTTGTCCAGGGGTTACAGCCATTTTTGACCAATCAAAAAAATCATTCCCGTCTGTATGTGCCCCCACTATCCGATGAATTACTTTGCCTTCAGGTGAAATAAATAGATAGGTCGGAAATACTTTTACTGCATACTGTGCTTTCAACTCTTCCCCTGCGTTACCCTCCATATCATACTTGACATTGATAAATTTTTGGTTAAAATAATTAGCCACTTCTGGGCGTTTAAAAACTTCTTTGTCCATCTTTCTGCATGGAGCACACCATGAAGTGTAGCCATCAAGGAAAATGACTTTTCCAGTGCGCTCTGCACGTTCCAGCACATCTTTCCAAGATGGATTATCCATGAAATCAATTTGGTCATATCTTATTTGCTGGGCAGTAACCAATAACGGCAAAAACAGGGATATTGCGGCCAAGTAACGGAAAGCAGCCTTGATTGATGTCATTTGTTTAATAATTTAGGACAAATATAACAAGTTCTGAAGGCTATAAACTACTCAAATATCATTGTCAGATTTGTATCGGTAAAAGATTTTTCATGTCTTTTTTGAAGCCTACGTGAATATGGCAAAACCACCGCTAATCCCAATTCATCAATATTGAAAGAAGTTTAAAGAACAACTAGTTTTTAGAAATCGTGTATGAAAAACTATGGTGAAAATGTCTTAGGATTAACGTTTAGAAATCGTGTAAAACAATCATAAAAAAGTCAAAGTAAAGTCATTTAAGGCTTTTATAAGAGTCAAAAACCCAATATTAGCTGTCAAAAAAAATATGCAACACATAAAATCTGACTTTCAATAGCCAACACCAGCTTATGATATCAATGTACTAATGAGTTAGATTCAGAGTTTAAAGCTATGATTCTTCAATGTATGATTTCATTTTTTTTGAAAAAATATAGATTTTAAGCCTGAATTTATTTTATTATTCTAAAATAAGTCTAATTTTGTGCGCCGCAATATAAATCATAAGCACTTGATTATCAATCTACCCTGAACAAAAAAATCAAACTCTCGTTAAACATTTACTCTTATAAATAACCTTTATAAAAAATCAAGTTCGCTCCCTTCCATTGGAAAGCAGGATATTTTGCAAGCGTATTATTTGAAAAATCACTGTAAACTAATAACAAATCGTTGAAAATCAACGAATTAAAATAAAGTGACCGCTATTATTATGGCCATTGGGAATGACTTAAGCCATGAGTCATAGCATCCGTCATTAGTTAATTCACAAACAAATTAATTAAAAAGCAGCAGGCAACCATTCCGTTCCAGTTGTTAAAATTTTTGGTAACATGAGAAGTTCAATGCCAAGTGCACATGAGGAAAAATTAAAAAGCGACCTCCAGAGCGCAAAAAAAGCGAAGAAAAAAGCAAAAGCAGCTTATAAAACCAAGCTGAAAGAATTTAAAGCAAAGCTGAAACCGCTAAAAACCACATTAAAAGAGGCAGATAAGGCAGAAAAAATTGCGAAAGCTGCCTTAAGAGCAATCTCAAATAACAATGGTGCTGAAACTTCCACTCCGGCTGCACCAAGAAAACGAGGTCGCCAACCTGGCTATTCACCAAAAGCCGCGGCTGCTAAGTCCACTGCAACTAGGAAAGCTACCACTACAGGCGGCGATGACCTGACCCAAGTAAAGGGCGTGGGCGAAAACATCTCTGAAATGTTGAAGGCCAACGGCGTAAGGACTTTTGCAGATATGGCCGCCACCAGCTTCGACCGATACAAGGAGTTGCTAAAGGCCAATGGAATGAGCAAGTTCCGGGATCCATCCCAATGGGCCGCCCGTGCTGCTGAAATTGCCAATATGCCCGCTCCTCCAAAAGCAGCACCGAAAGCTGCACCTGCCGCTCCGAAAAAACGGGGTCGCCAACCTGGCTATTCACCAAAAGCCGCAGCTGGTAAAACCGCTGCAACAAGGAAAGCGACCGCTACAGGTGGCGGCGATGACCTGACCCAAGTTAAAGGCGTGGGCGAAAACATCGCAGAAATGCTGAAGGCCAACGGTGTAAGGACTTTTGCAGATATGGCCGCCACCAGCTTCGACCGATACAAGGAGTTGCTGAAAGCTAACGGAATGAGCAAGTTCCGGGATCCGTCCCAATGGGCCGCCCGTGCTGCTGAAATTGCCAATATGCCCGCTCCTCCAAAAGCAGCACCGAAAGCTGCCCCTGCCGCTCCGAAAAAACGGGGTCGCCAACCGGGTTATTCACCGAAGGCTGGTAAAGTAGTAGTAAACCATGAAGAGCAGAAAGCCCCAAAGGCGAAAGCTACGGCTTCAACTAGAGGTGGCGATGACTTGACACGTGTAAAAGGCGTGGGTGACAATATTGCAGAAATGCTGAAGGCCAACGGTGTAAGGACTTTTGCAGATATGGCCGCCACCAGCTTTGACCGATACAAGGAATTGCTGAAGGCCAATGGAATGAGCAAGTTTCGGGATCCATCCCAATGGGCCGCCCGTGCTGCTGAAATTGCCAACATGCCCGCGGAACCAGCAGCTGCCCCTAAAAAGCGGGGACGCCAACCGGGCTATTCACCAAAAGCTGCTAAGGCTGCCGGAGCAACTCCAAAAGCTAAGGCCGAACCAAGTGCTGCCCCCAAGAAGCGGGGACGCCAGCCGGGCTATTCACCAAAAGCTGCCAAGGCTGCTGCTACAACTACCGCCACTACTGCACCAGCTAAAGCTCCTGCCAAGCCGAAAAGCCCACCTGCCAAGCCAGATGACCTTACACAAGTGAAAGGCGTTGGTCAGCGGGTTGCCGATGCACTAAACAAAGAAGGGATTTACACCTACAGCGACATGGCTGACATCAGCTTGGAGCGCTACAAGGAGATTTTGAAAGAAAACAATATGAGCAAGTTTCGGGATCCATCCAATTGGGCGAGCATTGCTTCAGAACTGGCTGGTAAGAAATAATACCGCCTGAATATACATGAGCTAAAGGCCGTGACCAGTTATTTGGTTGCGGCTTTTTTTTTCCAAAAACCTATCATCCGAATTATTGTCAATCCTCCATCGGCATTATCCAAGTAGAATGCTTGAACATATCCCAGTCCACCTTCGCCAAATCAACTTTGGCATCGATAAATGGTTGCGTTTTCCTACCATTTAAGCTTGCCCTGACATTGGCAAAAACCGCCACATCGGGCACTCCCCTGCGATGCCAAAGGTCCCGTAGATAATGTGCGAATTGCAGAACCATATCCGGGTGAGTGAATATTTTTTCCCGTTGTCGGTCGGTAAGATAATCGTCCACGTTGATATTGGTTGTCGCTTCAGTGCGCAGGTCTTTAATCACAAAATGCCCATAACCCCGCTTAGAGCGAAGCATCATCCGCCAGGAATAACGATGGCCTTCTTCCGTCCAGGCAACTTGCCCAGGGAAGCACCAATGTCGCAACGGTACAATTACGTGAAAGCTGACTAGTAATACCAGAGACAGATTTACAAGCCACTTCGGATAAGCAGGCGGCAGAAAAACCGCTATGTCGTCCGCAGGCACCAGCTTATACTCCCACCAAGCTTCCACTTTTTTGGGCCATTTCATTCTTTGCTTCGCAAAAGCCCAGACCTGCCTCGGCCAATCGGGCGGGAAATAAAGCAAACTGAGGGCGAGCGAAAGCCAGGGGAATATGCCGATTTGAAAAATCAGGGTATTAGTCAGGTGAAAAAAGAGCAGGAAGCCCAAGGCCCAGACCCTCGTTTTGCGAAATAACAATAAAAAAGGGGCCGCTAGGTCGAGCAACATGCCACTCCATGCCATCACGAAAGCTGTTTCCCGATGTGCCCAGAGCCAGCCGAGCAGGGGCATGTCGTTATTTACCCGAATCCAACTGTGGAGCGGATTGGCATCGAGCAGCCAGTCAGCGTTCATTTTTGCGACAGCACCGAAAAAATAGACAACGCCCATCAGGAATGGCAAAATCCAGAGGCTCCAAGCTTGTATCCGGTCGCTTCGCAATGCCGGGTTGCGCAGCACATCCCAAGAAAAATTGCGGTTGGCGGGCAGGAAAATCATGATGAAACTCAGCCAGATGAACAGGTAGCCGTGGTTTAGGTACAGCGCTTTTTCCAATAAAAAAACATAGCTGAACCCGAAGGCAAATACTACCGTGCAGACCCGGTACCAGCGCCCTACCGCAATGAGCAACGCCACTGCCATCAGCCCCAAAAACATGATGGACATGAACGGCTCCGGCAGCGGTCGCACCCACTCGAACCCATAATACTTGAACTGGAATTTTTCCGGATTGAAATACCCCTCGTACAGGTGGTAATATGCCCAAACCCCCAACAAATCGGCAAAGCCGAGTATGCCGAACACGACCCGGAAGAAGGCGAGGGAGGCGATGTCAACGGGGGAGAAGATTTTCATGGCTTCATTGATTCATGGCTTCAAGGTTGGATGGGAAATTTCGCAATTCCTAATTTTCTGATTTCCAATTTCCCACTAACGATGGATCCCGCTCGAACTGCTGCTTAAGCTCCTGCGAAAAGCCGAACGCCGCATGTGGAAGCAACCGATGGAGGAAATGCGAAGCCAAATGTAGTTTCTTCGTCGGAAAGGCCAGCGTTAGCTCGGTTCCATCCAGCAGCATGATGTAAAGCGAGCCCCGCTTTGTGAGCATCAGACCGAAAGGCATCAGTTCCTCCTCCTGCGTGAATACCCAAACAATTTGCCGTGGGAAGCGGTGCAAGGTCTGCCAGAGCAAATCGTCCTCAACTTTTGGCCGACGCAGGTATTCCCGAAGGCACCAAACTCCGGGCAGGGCAACCCCCAAGCCCAGCATGGCCAGCAAGTTGTACTTATGGTAAAAATAGGTCGCCATACTCAGTCCAGCCACCAACAGCACAAGCCCCACAGCCAGCTTCAGCCAGAGATCCCGCTGAATGGCTTCCCGAATGGTTTGCATGGCGGGATGGGTGAGGAGTTTGTGGTGGTCGTGCAAGGTTTTTAAAACATTTTGTTGAAATAAATTTAGTGGAGTTTGTATCTTTGTGTGAAAATACTGCCTCCAGTGAAAATGCGACGTAGAATTGAAAATAAAGATAGCGTTCTTTTGTTTTTGGCACCTATCGTCGGTGTGGCACTGACAGCGATGCTTCTGTTTCATTTCAATCTACATCATCGCAATTCTTGGGGTTTTTCATTTTCAAATTTAGAGCAGGATCTAAGAGGTGAAATTCGGTGGTTGGAAGATTACGGAGAAACCCTCTGGATAAATGACAGCTTGAAATTATTGGTAGTTGAAAAGCGGGGAAAAATAAAGCGTGCATCAAGCAAAGACCTACTCCAACTTATTGGATACAAAGATGGCTACATCAAGGCTTTGGCTTTTGAGGGCCTTTGCGAGCGCAGGGATAAACATTTGTATGAATCTGTGATGTCTATTTTGGACGATACCTCAAGTTATGTTGAAGCACCTTTAGGACACTCCACTTACCCAACGCCAATTGGAGAATACTGCGTGGTAAATGTCCTTTCCATGCAAATTCCAAATGCGCCACCTCCACCTAAGCCAAAGTATAAGTTGGATAAATTATTTAGCAAAAATGAGTTGGGATTAATAGCTGCTAAATATCAAACAAACAAAGACAATCTAATCAAGCCTAATTTTTACTGAACCCCATTCTCCATTCATCGTTTACCATTAAAAAAATGAGTCAAATAACTTATACCGAAGATAATATCCGCTCCCTCGACTGGCGGGAGCACATCCGCATACGACCCGGCATGTACATCGGCAAGCTGGGCGATGGCTCCACACCCGACGACGGCATTTACGTGCTGGTAAAGGAGGTCATTGACAATTGCATTGACGAGTACGTGATGGGCTACGGCAAAAACATCGAGGTGACCGTGAAGGATGGAATGGTCGAAGTGCGGGACTATGGACGTGGCATTCCACTCGGCAAGGTCATTGACTGCGTTTCCCAAATCAACACGGGCGGCAAGTACGACTCAAAGGCGTTTAAGAAGTCTGTTGGTCTGAACGGTGTGGGAACCAAGGCAGTGAACGCTTTGAGTACCTATTTCAAAGTGCAGGCTGTGCGGGAAGGCGAAACTAAAATCGCCGAATTTGAAACGGGAAACCTAACCAAAGATCACAAGCTGGCCAAGACTTCCGAGAACAACGGCACACTCGTGGTTTTCCGTCCGGACGAGACGATTTTCCGAAATTACCGTTTCCGCACTGAGTACCTGGAGCAGCAGCTTTGGAATTATGCCTACCTGAACGCTGGCCTGAAAATCAATTTCAACGGAAAGACCTTCCACTCCAAAAACGGCCTGCTGGACATGCTTACGAACAAGACCCAGGCCGAGCAGCTCCGCTACCCCATCATCCACCTCAGTGGCGAGGATATCGAAGTGGCGCTTTCGCACGGGAACCACTACGGGGAACAATATTACTCCTTCGTGAACGGTCAGAACACCACGCAGGGCGGTACTCACCTCAATGCTTTCAAAGAGGCTATCGTAAACGTAGTGCGCAAGTTTTACAACAAACAATTTGACCCAAAGGACGTGCGCTCCAGCATCGTGGCAGCCATCAGTGTGCGGGTGGAGGAACCCGTATTTGAGTCTCAAACCAAGACCAAACTTGGTTCGCTGGAAATGGGGCCGCAGGGGCCTTCGGTTCGCAAGTTTATTGGTGATTTTTTGGAAAAAGAGCTGGACAATTTTCTACATAAAAATGAGGCAGTCGCCAAGGAACTGCTGCGCCGCATCCAACAGTCGGAGCGGGAGCGCAAGGAAATTGCAGGCATTAAAAAACTGGCCAACGAGCGGGCAAAAAAGGCCAACCTCCACAACAAAAAATTACGGGATTGCCGTGTCCACCTAAACGATACGGTGAAGAAAAACGACGAAGACAAGCGCTTGGGCACTACTGTTTTCATCACCGAGGGCGACTCTGCAAGCGGGAGTATCACGAAGGCAAGGGATGTGGAATTGCAGGCCGTTTTCAGCCTACGTGGCAAACCCCTCAATTGCTTTGGCATGACGAAAAAAATCGTTTACCAAAACGAAGAACTGAACTTGCTGCAACATGCACTGAATATTGAAAACGACTTGGAGGATTTACGCTTCAACCGCGTGGTCATCGCCACTGATGCTGACGTGGACGGGATGCATATCCGGTTGTTGCTGCTCACATTTTTCCTTCAATTTTTCCCCGATTTGGTGCGCACTGGGCATTTGTTCATTCTGCAAACGCCACTCTTCCGAGTGCGGGACAAAAAGGCAACCTACTACTGTTATTCTGAATCTGAAAAACAGGATGCTATTCGCAAACTGAGGGGCAAGGCCGAAATCACCCGATTCAAGGGGCTGGGTGAAATCTCACCCGGCGAGTTCAAGGATTTTATCAATGAGAACATGCGCTTGGAACCCGTCGTGCTTCAAGCCGATGCTGATTTAGAAAAAATCCTTTCATACTACATGGGCAAGAATACGCCCGAGCGGCAAGAATTTATCATCGATAACCTGCGAGTGGAGCTTGATGAGGTGGACGATGATATTGAAATAGCAGAAGCCATGAATTCGGAAGTAGAGGAAACTGAAGATGCGATGGCTTGATTTCCCGTTTTTTTCTTCCAACAAAAAGGGCGGTTCGAAAAACGAACCGCCCTTTTTTGTGTTTCGGAAAAGACATTAATTCTCTCCATCATTTGGGCCAAACGCACCGAAATCAAACAACAACGAGAACCTCAGGGTGTTATCAAGTGGGTTACGTTGATTGGTGGTAGGTATCAGATAAGAGAAATTCAAACCAAAGATATTGTACTTCAAGCCAAGGCCAACCGTGAAAAAATGGCGGTCACCTTTGGTACGGCTTTCTGAAAAATAGCCAGCACGTACGGCAAATTGCTTATCATACCAATATTCAAGACCTACTGAATAGCTGATTTCTTTAAGTTCTTCGTCAAAACCATTTGGCGCATCATGGAAGGAACTGAAAATTCCTGAAATTGGAGATTTCTGACGCCAATCCGGAATTTTATCACCATCGGCATCACAATCTGCACAAGGTGTGGGAACCAGCAATTTATTGAAGTCTGTAGCAATGGTCAAGCTGTTGTAGCTGTCCAAATTGAACTTCCAAGCACCACCCAAACCGAGGTTGGTTGGCAAAAAGTCTTTTTGGCTGTTTTCAGCATTGGTGTAGGTAATCTTGGAGCCGATATTGGTAACCGCAAGGCCAATTGTCAAGTCGCTTTTCTTTCCGTTTGCCTCAATATCTGTATCGTATGTAAATGAGAAGTCAGCGGCACCAGCCTTACCAGCCTCAATTACTTGGCCATCAACAACTTGGCCGCTCGCCAAATTGGAATAGATAAATTTAGCACCCACGGCAGCGGTGAATTTTTCAGCCAACCGCCTAGAGTAAGCAACAGTAGCTTCGAATTCATTTGGACGACCTGTTCCAATCGAAGTGCCCTGTTCATCTGTGAAGGCGATGTCGCCAAGAGAGAAATAGCGTAGGCCAACTCCAATTGCTTGGTTATCATCCAATTTGTAGTAGCCCGTCAAATAAGCTAGGTAAACATCGTTCAGACCGAGTGAACGAAGCCAAGGAGTGTAGGTAGCAGATATGCCCAACGGCTTTTCTGCCATCACCAATTTTGATTGGTTGAAATGCATGGCATTCGCATCAGGGGAAAGGCCAATGCCCACATCACCCATAGCACCAGAGCGGGCATCTGATACAATTCGGAGGAATGGAACTGCGGTCAAAATGGTATTGACACAAGGTCCACCATTAGGGTTGATGAGCTTACCGTTCGAATCCCTAAAGCAGGTGCTAATCTGGGCGTTCAGGTTGTTGTTGAAAAACAACCCTACTAGGGTGAAAGAGGTTATCGTTAGTATTAAACCTTTCATGAGATGAATTCAGTTTTTTAAAAAATTTTGCAAATATAGGGCAGCATGGAAGTTTGAAGCATGATTTTTTAACAAATGCCTCAACCATCCAGCTTTTCATCATTTCAAAATCACGAGTTTTTCAAAGTTGCTCTCCCCTTCCAGCAGCACATCGCCTGTATTGGCGCTCTTAACTTTTACTTTGTAAACATATACTCCCTTGGCGAGCGGGTCTCCGTAATCGTCCCTTCCATCCCATTGGATGCAATCGCCGTCCCCTAAACGGTAGCCTGTAGAATTTATTCTCTCCTCTAAAGTTTTTATCAGGCGTCCTGAAATCGTGTAAATCTGCACCATTACATCAAGGTCCTGACCTGCTTGATTGTGCTCGAACATGAAGCAAGTAGAGGTAGTAAATGGGTTGGGGTAATTTAGCACATGCTTCAGCGCAACTTCCGCTGAAGTCACCACCAAAAACTCGGTGTAACCCTCGGCGGGGTTGTTGGCAATATCCCAAGCTTGTACTTTGATTTGGTGCCGCCCCTCAGCGAGGGAATAGAGGGGATAGCGCACCTCGCCTTTTGTATAATCATCGAGCGCAGCCTCGTAAAAATCGTTGAGCTTGTAGGTGTTTTGCGAGTTTTTATCCAAAATGCCTGCCAAGTCGTGTCCGACACTGTTCCCGATAACGTTGATGCCGTTGTCGTCCTCCAGTTTTGCCAGCAAAACAGGGTTCGGGTTAGTAATGCCACCAAAAACAAAACTCTCATTGTTCATAAAAACCTCAACTTTTGGGCCTTTATCGTCAGCGAGGGCATTTTCATCAGTGCCACCCACAATGATTCCTTTGTAATTGCCAGCGGCATCTTCCATCTGGCTTTCATCAGCGGCATAGTAGCTCAGTTTACAGTTGCCAAAATTATAGTCAATGTCCTTCGGAACGACAAACGTAAACTTGAACTTGCCTGATTTCACGCTGGCCCGTCCTTTGAAGATGACATTTTTCTGGAGGTCAAAATTGAAAAGCGGGCTACCTGGGTCCTGTGCCAACGTCTGGTACTTGATGGACTTGTCATATATCGTCGGGTAAACCACGCCATTAAAATTCGTGAGCAAACTCCCATTATCATCACGAACCTCGCCTTCGATGGTTACCTTTTGTAAAGCTTTAATAGTATCCACAATGGCGGTGTCAATCGGGTGGTCATTGATTATTGTGGTTGCTACTTGGAAATTGGGCAGCGCCAACTTTTGGGTAGGATCGCCCAGCAGCGTGAACTTTTGGGTATTGGAGTCATTGCCGAGCTTGTTTTTGCTCAACCGCAACACTTCTCCGATGGTTGGCCTTTCATTATTCAACTTGTAAAAAAGCGTGTCTACTGCCTTTTCCGTCAGGTTTGCATTGTCACCTGCAAAAACGGGGCGTACTGTCGTGTAGAGTGCTATGGCACCTCCTTTTTCATTCAGCAAACAAAGCTCACCTGCGGTAACAGAAGCTGGGTTATCATAACCTGCAAAGGAACAGGTAGCAGTGATGATGATGGGCATTTTATCCAAATTGCGCCAGCTCAAAATATCTTCTATTTTCAAAACCCGTTCTTGCGTCCAACCCTTCGTGCCGCCATGACCAAGGTAAATCATGGCTAAGACGCCTTTGAAAACATCGTTGTTGATGGCATCTGTCGCTAGTGGCACTCGCACACCACCCGAAGTGGACACCTGTGGGAAAGCATCAAGATAAACCTTGTCGATGTTGAGGTTAGGGTTTTTACCTCCGATTTTCACAGCAATTTTATCAGCGTCGCCTGTATGTGTGTTGCTGTCTTCATCATCACCAACGAATGCAACCCGATTGCGCCAGTCCCTCAAGTTCTCAGGTTCTACATCGTAGTAGATGATTTTGTCCACCACGGATTTTGCCTCTGCGGCATCCTTCACAGGTATGCGCCCCACAGCGATGTCAAGTGCGCCAGTGCTGAGATTTTGGCCTTCCCCATCGCTGAGCAGGGTAAAATAATCATCGGTAGGATAGCTGAAAATTGGATTGGTTGAAAGCGGGGTTTCAAGGGTTGGCACAAAATCGCCACCTAATTTGTAAATATCACGGCTATCGAAAGAGGCATCACCAAAAAGCAATATCGCTTTGAAGCGGTTGGGGTTACGGTCGTACAGCATCCTGGCAAAATCCCTTATGGCGGTGGCATCCTTTCTCCCACTAGAAAACTCGTTGTAAAGTTTTTCAATATCGACCGTTACCACACTCAAGCCGCTGAATTGGCGGCGGTGCTCAGCAAGTCGCTCGGCTTGTTCCACAAAATCTTTGTGGTAAACTATGGCCAAATCCACATTGTCGATGGCATGGTAATTTTGGTTTTCGATTTTACCAATGGCCTCGGCTTGTAAAAAATTGCTGCTGTTGAAGGCAATGAATTCTGCCAAAGTATCAGTAGCTGCCCCAAAACTCAAATCCGTACCGGAAAGGCTAGCAACTTGTCTGTGGGGTACCAACGGGTCTGTAATGTTCCAAACAACAAGGTTGTCCGTGGCGTTGCCAAGCTTGAAATTGGTAACGGCATTGCCGACCGACCGCAGGTCTCGGAAAACCATTTGGTCGCCCGTCATGAGCAGTTGGCGGCGCAGGTTCAGTTCGATATAATCTAGCCAACCTTCGTTGAAGGTATTTTCCGGCCTATTGAATTTTAGTTGGATACTCAAATCGCTGGAGGTAGGGGTAAACTCACCATTGAGACTAACCAAGCTGGCAAAAGCATCGGTAGTACCGCCACTGGTCCTACCGAAGTTGCCACTTGTCATGGTTTTTCCATTGGCAATGATGGAGAAGTTTGCATTGTTATTTTGAGCAATTCGAGCTGCAAAGGCAGCTGCTAGTTTCACCGGCTCATTGGGTACCAGATTTGGCACTTGCAGTTCATTGCTAAAATCGTCTTCCGTCTTTACCTTATAATAATCACTGAAAAACTGACGTCCAGAACCTTGGCCATACACCCAATCATGCAATAGGTTGAAAGACTCTTTTTCATAACGGATAAAATCGCTGAAAGTAGTAGTAGAATAGGTAGCCCCCGTCAGCGAGGCTTGGTCTTGAATGCGTAAGCCATTGGTTCCGCCTATTTTTATGAAATAAAAATTCTCCTTGGAATAAAAATTCTTCGGATAGTTAAAGACTTGGCCATTGTTATCGTAGTACCATTTGTCGGGGCCTTGTCCATAGAAAAGGATAAAATCACCAGCATCAAAATTCCCATCGGATTCCCCCACTATTTCTATAGCGTTTTCCACAAGGTCATCAGCTCGGGGAGCATCGGTCAGCTCTGGTAGAATGCCCCCACCGTTTCCATAAATTTTAATCGTGCGAGGGTCAATGCTTTCAATGGGGATACCTAGTTTATTTTTCAAAAAATCGAAATCAAGCTTGTAAACCCCAGTTTCCTTCGTGGAAAATTTATAGACCTCCCCTTCGGAAAGCACCGAGGTGAACGTGTTGCCACCTCGTGGTTTTATGGGTTGTGGCTTTGCCGCAAAATCAAGCCTCAATTCAAAAGAGACCAGTTTTTCATAATGCCCCTCTCCCACTTTACGGATGGGCATGAACATTACCCTGCCAAAGTAATCGGAACGGTCTTTTTCAATCGAAGTGGTAATGTTTATTTGCTCTACAATGGCCTCGTCATCTGGTGAAGGTGTTTTTTCGAGCGGTTCAAAAACCATGTTCCCAAAGGAAACCATAAAGTCGCCATAAGTTGGGATGGGAAAACGCTCGGAAAAATATGGCAAGGTGTTGTGAGAAGCGTTGTAAACAGCACCTTTGAAGCGAAGCAAGTTTACAGGTTCGGTGCTGTCCTCATAAGGCATCATTTTCACTTCGTCCGACCACTGCAGCGAGCGTTGAACCACCGTTGGTGGCGCCGCAAGAGCCGTTGTTACCGTAAAAAGTGCAAAGATGAATGTCTCAATTCGCTTCATTTCTATGTTTTTGTAGGCTAACAGCCAGTGTTCTTATTGAGTGCGTACCGGTGCATTCCGGGATATACCATATAATTTTGAACGGCCATAAAACGTTACGCAACGGCCGCTATGTTGTTCCAAGATTTTTTAACAGTCATCAATTCAGGTTGATTGGATAATTTCAATCGTTACATAACTCCTTGGAAGCGTTGAAAATCAATTGTTTACAACTTTGAAACATTTGAAATCGACATTTTTCAAAAAACTTTCAAAATGACCAGTGCCGACAATTGGAAAAAAACTTGCCTGGCATCAGTGGCTTTTTAGCAATTTTACATTCTCACTTTCGGTGCGAAGTTCGCAAACTTCCGTTTTGAGACACCGGAAAAACCAATAAAGAAAGGTCAATGACAAGACAATTAGCATATACAACATTGTTTCTGTTTGCGTTTTGCGGACTAGTTCAGGCACAAGATCCTCTTTTCAGCCAGTTCTATTCGAACCCGCTGATGATGAACCCAGCCTTTGCTGGCACGACCTATGCCCCTAGGCTTTCGGCTACTTACCGTAACCAATGGCCTATTCACGCAGATGATGGCAGTGTCTATGCCGCTACTTATGCGGCATCTTACGAGCAGTTTATCCCAGCATTTAACAGCGGTATTGGGCTAATGTTTTTGACTGACAACGATGCAAATGGACTTTTTAAAACCACTAGTTTCACAGCCAACTACGCCTATCGTATTGCCGTAAATGATGAATTCAACATTCGGCTCGGACTCAACGCAGGTTTCAAACAATCCAATATTGCATGGGATAGGTTGGTTTTTCTAGATCAGCTCGACCCGATTACCGGCTCTGTGGACGCCTCTGGAAACCCAAATATCTCTAATGAGATTCGGCCCACCGACCTCAACAACACAATTTTTGACGTAGGTGCTGGCATATTGGCCTACACGAGCAAATACTATGGTGGCATTTCGCTTCAGCACCTCACCACGCCAGACGAAGGTTTTTTCAAAACCAATTCAGGACTTTTGGACGGATTACCATTGCGCAGCAGCATCCACGCAGGAGCAGAGTTTATTGTTAAAGAAGGCAATAAGCGAAATCCGTCGTCGTTTGTTTCTCCAAACATCCTTTTTGCTAAACAGGGCGACCAAGGTCAAATCAATGCAGGTGCCTACTATAATCATGGTATTGTATTCGCAGGTCTTTGGTATCGATATGCTTTTACCAACCCCGACGCAATAATCGCCGTAGTTGGAATGAAGTACGATATTCTGAAAATTGGGTATAGTTACGACTTCACCGCTGGAAATGGCTTGGCGGCTAAAACAGGAGGTGCCCATGAAATTTCGCTGGTTCTAAACTTTGATGACAGTGAAAATGTGCGCTCCAAACGCCGGGCAGAACGGTACAATGATTGTTTCAAAATTTTCCGTTAAACACCATGTTAGAAAAACAATCCTTGTTAAAACCGAAAAGCAACCATTAAATTGAAAACTACTTTTCTATATTTGCACGTCTTTTTTTCAAAGTAAAAATATTCAAAAAAAGTGATGAAAAATCTGTTGAAGTTAAGTTCAGTAATTCTACTTGCGGCAATGGTGTTGAGCGCCTGCGGCAAAAAGGAACGTTCCGCTACTACTGGTTGGCAATACAACGATGCCAAGTGGGGTGGATTCGAAAAGGTTGACTACCAAGGTCAGGCTACAGGTCCTAACCTCGTTCTAATTGAGGGCGGCACTTTCACAATGGGTGTAACAGACCAAGACGTTACCTTTGATTGGAACGCAATTCCTCGCAGGGTAACGGTTTCTTCATTCTACATGGATGAGACTGAAGTTGCCAATATTGACTACCGTGAATACCTCTACTGGTTGGAACGGGTATTTGGTGAGTCTTATCCTGAAGTTGCCCTCAATGCACTTCCTGACACTTTAGTTTGGAGGGAAGAATTGGCTTTCAACGAGCCATTTGTTGAAACTTATTTCCGCCACCCTTCTTACGACAATTACCCAGTAGTGGGTGTTAGCTGGCTCCAAGCCAACGACTATTCTCAATGGCGTACCGACAGGGTGAATGAAATGATCCTTATCGAAAAAGGGGTACTAAATCCAAATGCAGAGCAAAAAGACGAAGATAACTTCAACACAGAATCATATTTGGCTGCCCAATACCAAGGTAGTGTGCGCAAAAACATGAAAGACCTCAAAACTGGTGGCGAACGTCCTGTTCGTTTCGAGGACGGTATTTTACTACCCTCCTACCGCCTACCAACCGAGGCTGAATGGGAATATGCAGCATTGGGTCTTATTGGCAACATGGTTTCTGAAAAAGACGAACGCATTTCCGACCGCCGTATTTACCCTTGGAATGGCAACACAGTTCGCTACCAAAAGCGTAACAAGTACCAAGGTGAAATCTTGGCCAACTTCAAAAAAGGTGCTGGTGATTACATGGGTATGGCTGGTAAATTGAATGATGCCGCTCACATCACTGCAGAAGTTCACAAGTACATGCCAAACGATTTCGGCCTTTATAACATGGCTGGCAACGTGAATGAGTGGACAATGGACATCTACCGCCCACTCACAAGCCTTACCTTAGAGGATGTAGAGCAACAAGATTTGAACTCTTTCCGTGGTAATAAATTCAAAACCAAAGTTTTGGATGAAAACGGCAAGCCAGTTGAAAAAGACAGCCTTGGCCACTTGCGTTATCGCTATATTGAGGATGACGAGGTAGCTACTCGTGAAAACTATAAAGTAGGTGAAGCTTACAACTTCTTGGACGGTGACAAGAACTCAGAAGCTTACTATGACTTTGGTAAGCATACCCTTGTGAGCGATAAAGCCCGTGTCATCAAAGGTGGTTCTTGGCAAGACCGTGCTTTCTGGCTCTCACCAGGAGCACGTCGTTTCCGTGACGAAGACAAGTCTTACCGTGACCTTGGTTTCCGTTGCGCCATGACCCGCACAGGTGGCCCAACTGGCAACGACGATTCCGCTGGTAACAAGTTCAAGACCAAGCAGGGCAAAACAAAGCGTCGCTATAAATAATTAACATAGCATTTTGTCCACAAAAGACCCCGCAGCTTCATTGATGCGGGGTCTTTTTGTTTTGAAAAAATCCTGGCAAATGAGTGCCACTCCTTTTGAATCCAAATCCCTAGCCTATTTTTGACCAACAAAAAAACATGACGTGTACACAACTGAAAAAATTTATCAGCTTTTTAGGAAACATCCCAATATCATCACTGATAGTCGCAGCATTGTTCCTGGCTGCCTCTTTTTTGCCCTAAAAGGTGAACGCTTCAATGGTAACGACTATGCGGTGCAAGCCATTCAAGAAGGGGCGGCCTTTGCAATTGTGGATGAGGTCGTGAATTTGCCAATTGAAAAGTACATCCAAGTTCCTGATGTACTTAAAACGCTCCAAGACCTAGCAAACCACCACCGCCACCAGTTTAAAATTCCAGTACTGGCAATAACAGGCAGTAATGGCAAAACAACCACCAAGGAACTAGTCAGCGCAGTCCTATCCAGCCACTATCCCACGCATTTTACAAAAGGTAACCTCAACAACCATATCGGCGTGCCATTAACCCTGTTGGCAATGACAGCGAAGACAGAAATCGCCATCATCGAAATGGGCGCCAACCACCCAGGCGAGATAGATTTCCTCTGCCGAATTGCGGAGCCGACACATGGGTTGATAACTAATGTTGGGAAAGCACACCTTGAAGGTTTCGGTAGTTTCGAAGGCGTGAAACAGACCAAATCGGAATTGTATCGCTATTTGGCTGAGCATAACGGGCTTGTCTTCATCAACATGGATGAGCCTTATCTAACAGAATTGGCCATTGGGAACAGGCTCCGGCTTTTTTACAAGAAAAGCAATCATCCAGATTCGACTACCATTCCTTTTGAGGTAAAATTGGTGTCGGAGCTTCCATTTTTAGAAGTAGGTTTTTTGAATGAAAATGGAGAAATTTTACATGCCAAAAGCCAACTCATTGGCCAATACAACTTTAACAACCTGATGACGGCCGTGGCAATTGGCAAATATTTCAAAGTACCAGGGCATAAAATCAAAGCAGCCATTGAAAACTACCATCCGAGCAACAACCGCTCACAGTTAAAGCACATCGGCACAAACATGTTTATCCTTGATGCCTACAATGCTAACCCGACCAGCATGAGAACGGCTATCGATTCATTTTCCAAGATGCCCGCACCGAGGAAAGTAGCCATTCTTGGGGCTATGAAAGAATTAGGGGAATATAGCCAAGCGGAACATTTGGCTGTGGCTGAACAGGCCAAAGGCAGTGGGTTTGAACAAGTTATACTCGTCGGGGGTGAATTTGAAGAAGCTGCAACCGCAACTGGGGCTATTCTTTTTGAAAATACCCCACAACTAAAAGCCTGGTTTTCTGCTCAAGCATTCAATGGAACCCATTTTTTGGTGAAAGGCTCCCGCAGTATTGGGCTTGAACGATTAGTTGAAGAGTGAAAAAATCGTTTTCACAAAAATTGCATTTGTTGATTAGGGTAAATTCGGATTGCGTCGTTTCAATTCTAAATCTACTATTCAATAAAAGATAATTGCATGAAACAGTTTTCAACCTTCTTATTCTTCGTGATTTTCATTGCTTGCAATGCCGTTGCACAAAACGAAGCCAGCACCAATTGGCAGGTGGCCCGGTTCGGTATTGCCACAGGCGGCGACCTTGACATGCCCGTTAATTTGAACCACCACTACCTGCTCAAAACGGCCAACGACTTGGGTTTTGAAGACAGTAACCTCCCGTTTACATCCGGTGAAATGACAAGGATGAACTGTGACAACGGCACCTTCCGAATTGGGCTATCCATCACTCCGCTACGCTCACCCAACACAGAACTACAGTTTTCATTTCTTGATATTTCTGGCCGCATCGACATGGTGCATTACGAATTGGGAAGTGAAGGCAGTGCAGACTACCAATGGCTCGAAGTGAATGCCGAAAATAAAGAAACAGCACTAGAAGCAGTGTTCCTCAAACGTCATCAGACGGGAAAGCGCTGGTCGTGGTATGGGGGCTTGGGCACGAATTTCGGGTTTTCGCATAGTGGCAAGGTGCATGTCAAGGGCCTACTTCTTGATGACTCCATTTCTGACAACCCAGCGAGTGGCCAAGAATTCGACCTGACCTACAACCAACGGGAAAGCTTCAATCAGCGGCTATTCTTGCAAGGAGGCGTTGGCTTTCGCTTCTTGAAACGCATGGAATTTGGGTTTGAATTGCGGAAAGGAATTGGCTACCGGGCTTCATTCGGCGGCCCCACTCGCATGACCATCCTCAAGCGCTCACTTGGATTCTCGCTGAGATGCCAGTTGTCTTGATGGTTAAAACTCACCACGCCAAGTCAAAATCGGAATCAAACCGAGCTGTTTTTTCAAAAGCACTTTGTCCTGTACGGAATCGTAGTAATGGTACTGAGCGTTCTTCCGGCTCGTAACATTCTGAATATCAAGGGATAGCATGGAATTTTTCCCCACTTTGTTCCATTTTTTGTAAAGCCGCAGGTCAATGCGGAAATAGTCGTCGAGTTTTTCGGAAAAAGGATTTTCTTGGTCAAAAACCGTGTAACCCACCGCTTTTGATTGCACGACATCAATCTGGGATTCCCGAAAACCACCGAGCCAAGCCACCCTTCCGCTGATGCCGTTGATCGTGGTTTTGCCATTTTTTTGCTTCGCAAATTCACGGCCAGCGGTGAGGTTGAGGGTGTGGCGGCCATCGAAGCGGGTGGAGTGCCATTTGCCATCAGCATCGGAATACTCGGAGTGATAGAATGAGCCAGAAAGTAATAAAAAATATCGTTCAGTCAGGTATTTTTGAAGGGAGATATCAAGGCCGTAGTTGCGACCAACACCATGGCTTCGAAATAGACTTTGCTCGATAGGCCAGCCGGTACTCAAGTAGGTTTGCGAAAAATCTGTAAGGTTTATAGTTGAAATTGCTCCTCCATCTACAAGATAAACTGGCACTTTAGACAGCCGCTGTAAATATGCTTCTGCCTTTAACATAAAATCGTTAGCAAATTCAAATTGATATCCAGCCGTCAAGTGGTGTGCCTTTGAAGCGCTCGGAAATTCCATAGGATACAGAAATGCGGTCAATTGAATTGGTAAACTTTGACTATGAAGCCCATAAGCTAAAGTGAACCTACCTTTTCCCACAGCGTAGTTCAAACTAAAGCGTGGTTCAGGCAGTACTTCCTTTTTTAGTGTAGTAAAAATACTGCTATGAAACCCCGCCACAACTTCAATTTTTTCTCCCAAATTGGAGTGCAGTTCTAAAAATGGCTGTACAACCCAACCCACAGCGTAGTTATCATCTTTAAAGCTGACCTTGTCGTTTTTGAGAAAAGAATATACTGAATCATCATTGTACGCAGCCTCCACGCCCACCCGCATCCGATGCCGAGCGCTGATTTTATGGCTAAAAATACTGGAGAAAGCCAGTTTCTGTTGGCGCAACGAATCATCCTCCCAGCGATCTCCCGTTTCGATGAAATCAGCAGTTCGGTCATGCTCCAGCGCTGAAGCGATGGCTACGGTGCGCAACACACTGTTTTTACCTAGCGGCAAAATATGCGTCATGCCCAGCGCCCCCATTTTCGATTGGAAATCAATATTGAACCGCTCTTTGTCCATCGTCGCCGAGTCTGGATTGGGCGAGTGATAGAGCGTGCTGCTTTTCCCCCCAACCCCGAACAGCGAGAACTGTCCAGACTTTGCCGAAGGCAACGAAACATGAAATGCCACATCCTGAAACGCCGTTTCTTCATCCCCAAAATCTGCGCCCATCGCCGTCAAAAGTCCAGTAAACGAATACCTATAGTTTACAAGAAACGAAGGATTTTGACGACCAGCACCCCCTGACTGCCAACTGCCAACTATCGAACTGCCAACTCCTATCGGCCCTTCTGCCGCCGCTTCGATGCCAATAAACCCAGCCTGTGCGATAAGTTCATGCCGCTGGTCGTTGCCCTTTCGGAAATACATATCCATGATGCCACCGAGCGAGTTGCCGTACTGTGCCGGGAAAGCACCCGTGTACATCGTTGAAGTGCCGAGCAACTGGGCGCTGAGGATGTTCACGCCGCCACCTGCTCCGGTCGGTCGGTCGCCGAAAGTACCAGCGTTGGCGGTGTGGTTGGGGTTCACGATTTCCACGCCTTCGAGCCGCCACTGGAGGGCGTTTGGGGAGTTGCCCCGCACGGAAATGACATTCGTGCCATCGTTGTTGCCAGCCACACCGGGGTAGGCCATCGCCAAGCGGGCCGGGTCGAAATTGGTGGCCGGAAAGCGGAATTGCTCTTCGACGGAGGAGATAAGCTGGTTGAGCGGATTGGCAGTTTGGTTATTGGAAGGCGCTTTGACGACGACCTCCTGAAGCTGGTTGGGTTGCTCTCGCAATTGGATATTCAGCACGGTCTCCCGACCTGCTTCCACCAGCACTTCGGCGATAGTGACGGTCTCGTAGCCGAGGTGGGAGGCTTGGACTTGGTAGCGACCGACCGGCAGTTTTTCGATGGAATAAGTACCTGATGCTGAGGAACTTGTGCCCGATGCAGCCGTTGATTTCAACAATGAAATCGAAGTACCGGACAGTGGCTCGCCTGTGTCTGCGTCCGTCACTTTGCCCCGAAGCGTCTGCCCCGGTACCTGTTCCTTTGGTGTTTGCGCCAGCGAAACCATTGCGAAGCAGGTGAAAGCAAAAAATAGTAGGTGTTTTTTCATGTCATAATCCATTTGTGAAATTGGTCAGCGGGCAAAGCCATTCAAACCCCTCAAACAATTCAAACCAATCAAACGCTCCAAACCCCTCGAACCATTTTCTAACTTTGGGCAAAAATAGTACCCTCGTCCGTGAATCCACCTGCCGAAAATCAGCGCATCCTGCGGGAACTGCCGCCACGTCGCCTAGACTGGTACACGCAGGCTGTGTTGCTCATCGGTGACAGGGTAAGCCAAGTGGGGTGGGCATTGCTAGCCATTGGTTCTGTTTTTTTCTGGACGACATCGGTCAACTCTGAGGTAAGGTACTGGTTTCAGGACAAAACCGTGCATTGGCAAGACAAGCAGGGGGTTATCCTGGAAGCTGACTCGACAAGCACTGTCGAAAATGGCCTACGAGTCTGGCGCTACCACCATTCGGTGGCACCCGGCGATGGCTACCGATACCGGGGAACCAGTTTTTCCGTCGGAAAAAAATTTGATGCTGGCCAACTCGCCTTCATACGTTACAACGCAGATGACCCCCGAACCAATTTTGCCGTTGGTCTCCGGCGGAGTGAGCACAATTGGCGGGCAAACCTGCTTTTACTTTTGCCTTTGCTGGGTTTTGTATTGGTTTTACTTCCCCTGCGGGGCAATTGGCGGGTGCTTCGCCTGCTGAAAATCGGTGATTTCACTAGAGGCAAAATGTTTGCTAAAACACCCACAGGGGAGGTAGAACGGTTTGGGGTACACGTGCTGCCCGTCTTCCGATTTGAATTCCGGTTTGAGCACAATGGCGTGGTATACCATGCTACCTGTCGCACACCACATCCGGCGCTGGTGGAGGACGAGGAGACGGAAAGCATCCTCTACGACCGCTACAAACCGAGCTTCAATCTGGTGTATGATTCTGTGGCGCATTTGCCCAAAATAACTACGGCGGGCAAGTTGGCACCGATGCCTTGGGAGCGGGCGGGGGTGCTGTTTTTGCCCATGTTTTTCTTGGCGGTGAACTTGATTTATTTGCTGATGAGATGATGTGGCGAGATTTTTCATTCCCAGCCTCTTGCACTCGTCACTTACCATGATTTGATAAAATTAAGCGCCCGATCGGTAAACGACCCCGACAGGGGCTTTTTTTACTTGCACAAAACGGGCCACTGCCATACATACCACTATCCTTTCGTTTTTCTCATAAACAATTGACAATCAAATATTTAACCTAAAATGTGTACATTCGATGTATCAGGCGAGTATCATCGTCGAGCTTTTTGCTTCGGTTACGTACGTTCAATGTACTTTCATTGTACTTTATGGTATGTCAATGTATCTTCGATGTACGTTGTTGTACTTTCATTGTACTCCTATTGTCATCAATTGGTGCGTGAATATACCTCTGTGCTACTCCAACTTACACCCGTGCTACTCCCGTACCGCTCTAGTGTGCGCCATTGCCGCCCAAACGTACTGCCACCAAGGCGGGGCGTCCAATGACGGACGGTTTTTCGGGGGTGGCAACGTTGTTTCGATGAAAAACTGCCGGGAGACGCCGTTCTCGGCCATGCTCAAGCAATAAATGACTAATGACCTATGCCCCGAAGTCAATGACCATATTGACTAAATGACCATTCCATGTCAGCCTTACAGCCGCCCTCCTCCAAAACCTGCCAATACTTGTACATATTTCCATTAAAAACCCACTGGCACAAAACTTGGCATCCTGCGTAAAAACCGTAAAAGTTCCCAACACCTGACAGTTTGACAACCAGAAGGTCGTATTTTTGCGGACTTGTTTTATTTTTACACAAACATCCTAAGTTGGTTATTGAAAACTAAGAAGCTGGCTCTTAAAACAAGGTTTCCAATTTTCAATTCCCAATCTTCCATTTTAGAATATGCCTTTAATTGATGAATTATATGCGCCGGAAGGGTTTGACGAAGAAGGCGAATTCATGCCCCTGATTACCATCGAGGAAGAAGACGAACTCAGCATCAAAGACCCCTATCCGGAGGTTTTGCCAGTTTTGGCACTCAAAAACACCGTGCTGTTCCCTGGCGTGGTGATACCCATCACGGTCGGTCGAGACAAAAGCATCCGGGCGGTACAAAAAGCTTATGACCACCACCGCATTGTGGCGGTGCTTTCCCAACGTGACAGCAAGGTGGAAAATCCCAGTGTGGATGACCTGTTCGACATCGGCACACTGGCCCGAATCATTAAACTGATTCGGATGCCGGATGGTACGACGACCGCTATTTTGCAGGGCCGCCGCCGTTTCCGCTTAGCGAAAATGGTGTCCGAGACGCCTTACATGCAGGGCACGGTGGAGGAGTTGAACTACACCATGCCGAAAAACAAGTTGGAGTTTGAAGCCATTATGGCCTCCATCACGGACAAAGCCAAGCAGATCATCCAGCTTTCGCCGCACATCCCATCGGAGGCGGTGGTGATGATTAAAAACATCAACAATCCCAGCTTCCTCATCAATTTCATCGCTTCCAATTTGGGGGTAAAACTGATTACCAAGCAGGCCATTCTCGAAGAAAGCAACCTCGCCAAAAAGGCCGAAAACCTGCTCGAGCAGATGGACACCGAGCTTCAATTGCTCGAACTGAAAGACCGCATCGAAAGCAAAGTGCGGGTGGACATTGAGAAACAGCAGCGGGACTACTACCTCAGCCAACAGCTCAAAACCATTCAGGAGGAGTTGGGCGGCAACCCACAGGAGGAGGAACTTCGGGTATTGGTGGATCGGGCTAAGAAAAAGAAATGGCCAAAAAATGCTGCCGAGACTTTCGATAAGGAAGTCAACAAGCTGCGCCGGATGAACCCTCAAGTAGCCGAGTACGCTATTCAGATGAACTATCTAGATATAATGCTGGAGCTGCCTTGGGAGGATTTTACGAAGGACAATTTCGACCTGAACCGGGTGCTGAAAGTTCTCGACAAAGACCACTACGGTCTGGAAAAAGTAAAAGACCGCATCCTACAGCACCTAGCTGTTCTGAAGTTGAAAGGCGATATGAAAGCGCCGATTCTCTGCTTGGTAGGCCCTCCGGGCGTGGGTAAAACCTCGTTGGGTAAATCCATTGCGACCGCCATCAAACGCAAGTTCATCCGCATGTCTCTGGGTGGTTTGCACGATGAAGCGGAGATTCGTGGGCACCGTAAAACTTACATTGGTGCCATGCCGGGCCGTATCATCCAGTCTTTGAAAAAGGCGGGCAGCGGCAATCCCGTTTTCATTCTTGATGAAATTGACAAAGTGGGACAGAGCTTCCGGGGCGACCCTTCCTCTGCTTTGCTCGAAGTGCTAGACCCTGAGCAGAACTCCACTTTTTACGATAACTACCTCGAACTAGAGTACGACCTTTCGAAGGTCATGTTCATCGCCACGGCAAACTCGACCAGTACCATCCAGCCTGCGTTGCTCGACAGGATGGAAATGATTTACATCAATGGTTATTCCATTGAGGAAAAAATCGAAATTTCGAAGCGCCACCTGATACCAGAGCAATGCCAAGAGCACGGCCTGACTTCCAAGCAGGTGAACCTGAATAAAACGGTTTTGACCAAACTGATTCAGGAGTACACTCGTGAGTCGGGAGTGCGGAGCCTCGCCCGGCAGATTGCGGGTGTGATGCGGTTTGTGGCCAAAAAAGTGGCGATGGATGAGCCTTACGATGTGAACGTCAAGGCCGAAGACTTGAAGGAAATGCTTGGCCCGCCTCGTTTTTCGAACGATTTGTACAAAGAATCGCAGCCAGCGGGCGTGGCTATTGGCTTGGCTTGGACGTCGGTAGGTGGGGAAATTCTTTTCATCGAAACCAGCCTGCACAAAGGCAAAGGTGGCCTTACCATGACCGGAAACTTGGGTGCTGTGATGAAGGAATCTGCCAGTACAGCGCTTAGCTACATCAAGGCTCACGCCGCAGAAATTGGCGTTGACCCGAAAGAAATCGAGGAGCACGATATCCACATCCACGTTCCAGAAGGGGCGATTCCGAAGGATGGTCCTTCGGCAGGTATCACGATGCTTACGGCGTTGGTTTCCGCATTTACGCAGAAACCCGTTAAATCCTTCCTGGCCATGACTGGGGAAATCACACTGCGTGGCAAAGTGCTCCCAGTCGGAGGCATCAAGGAGAAAATCCTCGCCGCCAAACGCGCAGGCATAAAGGAAATCATCCTCTGCAAGGAAAACCAGAAAAATGTGGAGGAAATAAACAAAGAATTCATCGCTGGCCTCAGCTTCCACTACGTGGATAGGATGGAGGAAGTGCTGCAACTGGCCATTTCCGAAGGGAAGAAAAAGAAGAAGTGATTGACAATTAAAAATGGATAATTGATAATTCGAGCAGCTCCAATAATTATCAATTATCCATTTTCAATTATCAAATCTAAAGTCCCGCTTTCGCAGATATTTCCAGCATTCTGTCAATGCTTTTCACGCCTTCCCGGATGACCCAATCGGGCAGAACCACTTCGGGCAATTCATATTTCATACAGACGTAAAGTTTTTCCAGCGTGTTCCGCTTCATGTGCGGGCACTCGTTACAGGCACAGGTATTGTCCGGTGGAGCAGGAATGAACGTCTTGTTCGGAGAAGCCTTTTCCATCTGGTGGATGATGCCCGCCTCCGTCGCCACAATGAATTCTGTGGCCTCATTCTGCATCGTAAATTTCAACAAGCCAGTGGTCGAACCGATGTAGTCTGCTTTTTGAAGTATATGGTCTTCACATTCTGGGTGGGCAATAAGCAGCGCATTTGGGTGGCGCATCCGCAATTTGGCGATTTTTTCAGCTGAAAAAATTTCGTGTACCATGCAGGAACCGTTCCAGAGCACCATATCACGCCCCGTTTTTTTCACCAAATAACGACCTAGGTTAATGTCTGGCGCAAAAATGATGGGCTGGTCTTTTGGAATGCTCTCGATGATTTGCACGGCGTTGGTACTGGTGCAGCAGATGTCGGTCAGTGTCTTGATTTCCGCCGAGGTATTCACGTAGCTCACCACGATATGGTCTGGGTATTTTTCCTTGAATTTTTTGAAAATAGGGGCTGGGCAAGCATCGGAAAGGGAGCAACCTGCTTTCAAGTCCGGCAGCAAAACCTTTTTACTGGGACTTAGCATTTTTGCCGTTTCCGCCATGAAATGTACGCCAGCAAAAACGATAATGTCGGCCTCTGTGCGGGCCGCCTCCTGTGAGAGGCCGAGGCTGTCACCGATATAATCAGCAATATCCTGAATATCAGGTTCCTGATAATAGTGCGCCAAGATGATGGCGTTTTTCTCTTTTTTCAGTTTATTGATTTCTTCGAAAAGGTCGAGAGTAGGGTCAACATCTACGTTGAGGTAGCCAAGTTTTTGGAGTTTTTCAGGAGCAAAATCTAGTTCGGTGGTCATTTTTTGAAAGTTTTTTTTATGCAAATTAACGTTGAAACGCTTAGGTATTTGAAAGGTTCTTTTCCAAGTTTTGAATCTTTGGTATCCAAATTGCAAAGCAAGGAACAGCTTCCCAGCAGTTTTTCAAAGATTACTTCCCTTATTTTTTTAATGATAGCATATCCTGCACACAATCTAACAGAGGCAGAAGCGACACAAACATGGTTTTTCGGTCAAACCTCATGCAAACAAACAAACATGAAAACAAATTCTCCAGTCCTCCCCTTGGTTAAAACGGACTTTTCAAAAATTGACGCCAACACTGACATAGAGACCATCCGTCTCATCTTCAACCATTCTTCAAAACGCTTTTTACCTGTCGTTAAGGAAACAAAATTTGTCGGGGTTATCCTTCGTGAAGACTTCCTTCGGAAATTCGTGGCAGCCGATGATTATCTGCTCACTGCCAAAGACTTGATTTCAAAAGAAATAATCAAGCTTTCACCAGAGAACACCATTTCCGAGGCCATGGAAGTTTTTAGCACCAATGTTTATTATGTGATTCCAATAGCGAATAATGAAGACGAGTTGCTCGGCATGATTCACATGGAAGAGGTTGGCCAGGTATTTTTAGAGGCATTATCCCTCGAAAAAGCTGAGAAGCTGGCCGAAGCTGACAACGGAATAGCTTCGAACGATTGATTTTTGCAAAAAAATTGAAATATCTATAAAGAAAGCCTAGTGGCAAAGCCCATCAGGCTTGTGGTCTTTAAAGATAATTATTTCGTAGCTACTAAGTCTGCCACGGGTTTCACCCGCATCAAAATCCCGTACTTGGGCTTCAAAGTTATCAACGGCTCCGGCTCAACAGGGTGTCCTTTCACAGTTTCAAAATCAAATTGCCGAACCAGCAAAGCCAGCAGAAGCTGCATTTCCATCAAGGCAAAATGATTTCCGATGCACATTCTCGGCCCAGCGCCGAAAGGCATGTACGCCAATTTTGGCCTCGCTTTTTCTCGTTCTGGCGTGAAATGCTCTGGATAAAAATCGTGCGGTCGCTCCCAGTAGCGTGGGTCGCGGTGCATGGCAGCAATACTGATGAACATGATACCGTTCTTTGGGATTCTAACCCCTAAAACCTCATCTTCAGCAATTGGTTGCCGCCCAATGGCAAAGCCAGGCGGATACAGCCGCATCACCTCCTGTATCACCTGCATGGTATAGGTCAGCTTGCGTAAATTCTCAAAACCCGGCATCTGGTCACCTAAGATTTCCACTAATTCTTTTCGCATTTTTTGTACTACCTCCGGGTATTGCGACAGCAGCCAAAGTGCCCAAGAAAGCATGGTCGCACTGGTTTCATGACCTGCAGCAAACAAAGTAACGGCCTCGTCACGCAAGGCTTGGTCACTCATGACTTCACCCGTTTCCTCTTCCTTAGAGCTGAGCAACATCGTGAGCAAATCGTTCGGCGGGTTTGCATCTTTACGGCGCTCGGCAATGAGCTTGAAAATGTAACTGTCAAACCAAGCAATGTCTTTTCTGAACTTTCGGTGCATACCGTTCAGGTAAGTGAAAGGAATGAAATACGGCTTCACTGTACGAAAGGTGAGGTAGTCCTGCGAGTCCATCATCACACGGTACATCTCGTTGATGTCAGCTGTATTTTCAGTGCTGAATAAGGTTTTAAGCACGATTCTGGCAGTAGCCGTCATCATTTCCTTCGCAATGTCAAGGGGTTCGCCATCAGTAGATTTTTTTGTCAGCTCAGCAATGTATTTTTCAGCTACCACTGCCATTCCCCGAAACAGGTCTTCCAATTGGGTTTTGTAAAATGCAGGTTGGACAAGCCTTCTTTGTTTTCGCCAAAATTCGCCTTCGCTGGTGACGAGGCCAGTGCCCAGTGCCAAACGCAACTGCCCATAAGCAGGGCTTTTTACATAGTTCTTTTGGTTTTTTTGGAGTACATGCGCCACTACCTCATGGTTGGTAATGATGAAAATTTTGCGGAGGAGGAAGGGCATCATGAAAAAATCGCCCATTTCCTGTGCTTTTTTAATGGTGAACTCGAAAGGATTACGAAGAAAACCAACACCGGGAAGCAGCGGGTTTTTACCTTTTAAAACGGGTATGGAAGTTGGCATTTTTTTACAAGATGGTGAAACAAAAAATATGCTTGCTGAACAAAAGAAATGAAATAAAGATTGTCGTTTTAGGACAAAAACACAGGTTTTATTTTAATCACAAATCAATTCGAAGTATCAAAAATTAGGGTTGATTTTGCTTTGCGTTTCCAGTCAAAATACCCCCTAATTTTACTAACTTTGCACCATGAAAAATAACGAAGAAAATGAGGATTTGAAGCCCCAAAGTGGTAACTATGATGCGAGTAACATCACAGCACTGGAAGGCTTAGAGGCCGTGCGTAAGCGCCCGGCGATGTACATTGGGACAACAGACGTGAAAGGTCTCCACCACTTAGTGTGGGAGGTCATCGACAACTCCATTGATGAGCACCTCGCTGGCCATTGCACCGAGGTACAAACGACCATTCACCCTGACAATTCCATAACGGTCAAGGACAACGGCCGGGGCATCCCGGTGGACATCCAGCAAAAGCTCAAAAAATCGGCCCTCGAAGTGGTCATGACGGTGCTGCACGCTGGTGGCAAATTTGACAAAGATTCCTATAAAGTTTCTGGTGGTCTGCATGGTGTGGGTGTTTCCTGTGTGAATGCGCTTTCCACCCATTTAAGGGCGGAGGTACACTTGAACGGCAAGATTTATGAGCAAGAATACACCCAAGGCAAACCACTCTACGATGTTCGTGAAATTGGGAAATCGGACTACCGGGGTACCATCATAACATTTAAGCCAGACCCTGAGATTTTCTTGGAAACACTGGAGTACAACTACGGTACACTTGCTGCCCGAATTCGTGAGCTTTCCTTCCTGAATAAAGGATTGAAGATGGTCATCACGGATGAGCGCCAGATCGACGACAAAGGAAATCCAAAAACAGAAGTCTTTCATTCAGAAGGTGGCCTTCAAGAGTATGTATTGTACCTTGATGAATCACGTACCCAATTGCTCGAAAAACCAATTTACGTGGTGGGCAAGGAAGACAATGTTGAAGTGGAAGTTGCCATGACCTACAATACTTCCTTCAGTGAGCATTGCTATTCTTATGTGAACAACATCAATACAAGTGAAGGCGGCACTCACGTAAGCGGTTTCCGTAGAGCGCTTGGTCGTGTGTTTGGCAAATTTGGCGACCAATCCGGTATGTTGACTAAAGCCAAAGTGACCCTCTCAGCTGAGGATTTCCGGGAAGGTTTGACTTGCATCGTATCGGTAAAAGTGCCAGAGCCGCAGTTCAAAGGCCAAACGAAAAGTGAACTCGGCAACTCCGAAGTAACGGGCATTGTGTCCCGTGCCGTGGATGAAGCACTTTCTACTTTCGTGGAAGAAAACCAGAATTCCGCAAAGCGGATCATTGAAAAAATCATTCTCGCAGCCACGGCAAGGCAGGCCGCACGCAAGGCCCGGGAAATGGTGCAGCGCAAAAACGCCCTCACTGGAAGTGGATTGCCCGGCAAATTGGCGGACTGCTCTAGCAAGGATCCTGCTGAGAGTGAAATCTTCCTCGTTGAGGGGGATTCGGCAGGTGGTACTGCTAAACAAGGACGTGACCGTCATTTTCAGGCCATCTTGCCACTCCGTGGAAAAATCCTGAATGTGGAAAAGGCAATGGAGCATAAGATTTACGAGAACGAGGAAATCAAGAACATCTTCACTGCCCTTGGTGTCAGCATCACCGAAAACCATGACGGTGCACGGGTACTCAATATCGAGAAGCTCCGCTACCACAAAACGGTCATCATGTGCGACGCCGATATTGATGGCAGCCACATCACCACGCTGATTTTGACTTTCTTTTTCCGCTACATGAAGCCGCTAATTGAGCAAGGTCGCATCTTCATCGCTGCGCCACCGCTTTACATGGTGAAAAAAGGAAAGCAATTCCGGTACTGCTGGAACGACGACGAACGCCGTGAGGCTATCGCCAACTACTCCAGCCACGAGAACGACAACTCTGTGAAAACGCAACGATACAAAGGTCTTGGTGAAATGAACGCCGAGCAGCTTTGGGAAACCACGATGGACCCGAATAGCCGCATTCTCCGCCAAGTGACCATTGATGACGCTGCCGAAGCTGACCGCATTTTCTCCATGTTGATGGGAGAAGAAGTGCCACCTCGTCGGGCTTTCATTGAGGCAAATGCGAAATATGCGAAAGTGGATGCTTGATTGAGCTTTCAGTTCGACAATGGCGGTGGGCAGTCTGGGATACAGGCTGCCCATTGTTGTTCTTATAGATGAAAAAATTCCTGAAATATTCTTTTTTGGTGCTGCTTGTCTTGTTCTTGATTAGGGGGTTGGCTTTTCCGTCTGTTGGTGGTATATCATACTCTAAATCAACTGCCTACATTTCCCCTTATGAATCAAGCCTTCCTACAAAGCATTGAAAATCAGCAAGTTGATACTAATATTCAAAATATCGTCCGCCATTCGCTCCTTTACACCACTGACCATCTCCGGTTTACTTATGAAAAATGTGACACTGATCCCAACCAGCTTTTCTCTTCTCAAAAAACCAACTGCGTGGGGTACGCTGCTTTTTTCAATACCACTTGCCAGGCATCACTCCACAAGGCAAAACTTGGCAACCGTTTCAGGGTGAAACACCTACGAGGCAAGTTGACTTTACTTAGTTTTGATTTGCATCGATTGACCAGCAGCCCGTTTTTCCGAGACCACGATTTCAATTTGGTAGAAGATTTGGAAACTGGAGAAAAGATTTACGTGGACGCTTCGCTGCAAGATGTGTTTGGCATCGGCCTCGTCAGCGGAGAATAATAACTACCTAACCTTTTGATTTTCAACTGCTTCTGAAACGCTCATCACCCTATCGTAAATTTTGAGTGACTTCATTTCCTCCGGCAAAATCTTGATTTCTTTTTTTCGATTTGTCAAAACCTGTCCTAAAAACGGCGAGTAAAACGACCATCCAAATTGTCGGCTCATGCCACCGTCGCAGAGCTGGCCATCCACCACCACCAAAATGATATCTGGGCTGTTGTCCACAATAAAAGTCACATCGTGTGGGCGAACAATGTCAAGGAGGCCAGGGTCAGTCGACCAAGTTTCACAAGTTTCTGTGTTACAAAGATTTAGCTCCAGTTGCCGGTAGCCCATGGTTTGTATAAAAAACCCAGAGCCCGTCTCATTTCGGGTATCAAGCAGCACCCGATTTTGCGAAAAATCCCTCGGTTGGACGGTCATTTCGATGGTGAGACCGCCCGTATCAAGCATGGCATTGTAGAAAACATAGCCCCCTGCTGAGTTCTTCGGAAAACCACTGATGGGAAGTTTTTCACTCTTCAAGCTATCCTCTGGAAATGACATAGACGCAGATCTAAGCGTTGGAGAGGGTTGATTGTAAGCCGAGTCGAATTGTCCCCACAGACCCAATAACAGTTCATTAGGCACAGAGTGGATTGCTGCTTTAAACTTATTGGTCTCTGTCAACCAAAAATTTCCGTCTTGCTCCACTAGGTCGGGATAACTGAAACGACCAGTTTCATAGCTTCGGTCGTCGGAGAAAAGCACAATTTCAGGTTGTGACCACTTGATTTCACCGCCAACTTCCTTTCCAGCAGCCAGCCAAGCAGGGTTTCGGGAGCTAAAATGATCGCCGCTATGGTTGTGGTACCAAAGTAGGTATTTGCCATTTGCGCAACGCCAAACCTTAGGGCAGGCACGTGGGTTTTTCACTGGTCGCCCATCCAAGTATTGGGCTCGTTTTGGGAGTGTCCAATGATGGCCGCCATCATGGCTGTATGACTCGGCGAGATAGCCCGTCTGCGTCCGGTAGATGCAGCAAAGCCCACCATCGGACATGGCCACCACACTGTGTTCCTCCTGCACAGAACCAAAGGCAGGATTCCCAACGCCGTTCTCACCATCGGGCAACATTTGCCATTTCAGGCGGTTCGGGTCACGCTCGGCATTGATGTTTTCACAATAAAAAAACCATCCCTCGCCTTTGTCAAGCAAGTATTTTCCAATTTTCGTGAAGCCGAGCATCATGCCTCCACCCACCGTCACGGGTTTTCCAATACCCCAAAAAATCTGGACTTTTCCTTGCCAATCGTTAGCGAGGTCACAGGCAGTGAGCCGCATGGGCAGGCGGTGCCGTTCCGACCAAGTTAGGCCACCATCGTCACTAAACTTGAAACAGTACCAGCCAAGCATATCGTTGCGAGGGAGCTTTTCACCCTTGAGTTCATTGACTTCTTCGCCGTTGTAAGTATAAAAAACATAGACCCGACCGAAGCTGGTCAGGTAGGGCATTGCCCAGCTAGCAGCAGGCCCAGCGGCAGGTTCGATCGGCACGGGCGTTGACCAATTCTGACCTTGATCGCTGCTGCGGGTTGCTGCAACATGCTGACCATCTAAGCCTTCTTCCAATTTTCCAGTGGTGAATGTGCACAGCCATGTGCCGTCAGGAAGCGTGACGATATACGGTTGGTCAATGTAGCCATTGCTGAAAATTTCATGGCCAGATTGGAGAAGGCGAGGGTCGGATTGGGCAGTTAAAATGGTCGAAACAACCAGAAAAATTGAAGTATAAAAAAGAGATTTTCTCACTTGAATAATTTCGTTTGCTTCGCAAAAATAGCTCAAACCTTCTCTTTAAAATACCCGCTCAGTTCCCCGCCAAAATGCGACAGCGCATTCAGCACTGGCAATGGGATGCCACCTCCCAAAGCACAAAGTGAGCCTTTTTTCATCGTGTCCAACAAGTCCGTAAACAGCTCATTATCAATCTTATAGTCACTGGTTTGGGCTTTTTGGAGTAGCTCTTTGCCCCGCACTGAACCAATTCGACAAGGGAAACATTTACCGCAACTCTCATGCGCTGTGAAGGCAAACAGGTGTTCCAGATAAGCCACCATTGGATACTCTTCCGGCACGCTGACGATGCTGGCGTGGCCGAGCAGGAAGCTGTTTTGGGCGAAGCTCTCAAAGTCAACGGTCAAATCAAACATCTTCGCCACGGGCACTAACCCACCGAGCGGCCCCCCGATGTGCAGTGCCTTGACAGGCCGACGGAAGCCACCACCTAATTCCTCAACGACTGTGGCGAGCGGTGTGCCCATGTCCACCTCATAAATCCCGGGACGGTTGAAGGCGCTGTCCAAGGAAATGAGTTTGGTTCCAGTGCTGCGCTGGGTACCGATTTTTGCAAATGCTTCACCCCCGTTTTTTAGGATAAAATGAAGGTTGGCGAGGGTTTCTACGTTGTTCACAACGGTCGGTTTTCCGAAAAGGCCGTAGTTGACAGGGTATGGCGGACGCACCCGCACCTCAGGACGTTGTCCCTCGATGCTGGCCAGTAAAGCAGTCTCCTCTCCGCAGATGTAAGCGCCCCTTGCCTCGATGACTTTGAATTCAAAATTGAAATTACTGCCGAGAATGCCAGTGCCAGTCAGTCCTGCCTCAGCCAGGTCAGCGATGGCCTGTTTGATGATTTCGATGCTCTCAGGGTACTCGTAGCGGATGTACATCACGCCACGGTCAGCACCAGTCACATAGCCAGCGATGATGAGCCCTACCAGCACCGCAATCGGCTGCTGCTCAAGCAGGTAGCGGTCGGAATAACTGCCAGGATCTCCTTCGTCAGCATTACAAACAATATATTTTTGGTCGGATTCGGCCTTTCGGCAACCCTCCAGTTTGATGCCGATAGGGAAGCCCGCACCGCCCCTACCCCGCAAGCCAGATGTCTTGATTTGCGCAAGCACATCCTCTGGTGAGCCGGTCAGCATTTTCTTGAAATCATCTCGAATTTCATTCAACGAGGCGAATGGTCTAGTCAAAAGCCCAGCCCCGATGGACTGCACATTGTAGTCGTCCATGCAGCCAGGTTCACCCGTTTTGTCGAATGGTGGGAAGTTGCCACCAGAGTAATTGTGGCCGTCATAATGAAAGGCGCTATTTTCATGGCAGCGACCCAAGCAGGTCATTTCACCGATTTCTTCTGCTTTGAAATGTTGGCCCAATTCTGACTTCAACTTGTCCTGTGTACCTGCTACGAGGCAGGCACTGCCGTTGCAGACATAGACTTTTTTGCCTTTGTTTTCTGGTCGGGTGAAGTCGTAAAACGTGCTGGAACCATATACTGCAGCATCGCCCACTAGGTATTTTTCTGCAAGCTCAGCAGCCGTGTCTTTATTCAAAAAGCCTTGAGCTTCGGTCAGGTTGCCAATATTTTCGAAAAGATTGTCTGTCAGGCCCTTTCTGCCGGACAAGGCGGTAAGATTTTTAGACATGCGAATTTGAATTTGGTCTGATTAGAACTTCGATCGCCAATTTAGGCAATACTTTCAATTTGCGAAGCAAGAAACCAAGCCCTGTTTGAATCATTTATTCGACATCCTTTACGGCTTCCGATGCTATTTTTTCACCAATTGCAAAGCCAAGTCGGGTACCCTCATCACAGTCCATCCGATAATGAACGCCCAGGGCGATGCGGGAGGAGGCACTTTCCAAGGCCATTTCACGGAAAGAATGATAGTGGCGGGGGTCGCCCTTAAACTCCGTGCGGTTTTGATGGGTACGATCGGTGATTTCGTAGTGATCGCCATAGAGTTGCGTAAGCACCTGGGCAATAGCCGCTGCAACCATTGCATGGGCAGAGGGATAGGAAGGGTGCGAGGGGGTGTGAACAATTGGCCTCCAATCCCGCTGAATGATGCGCCGAATGAAAGTTTCTGGGCGCATCGTATTGTATTTGTACTTTGAATTCCAGCACGCCACGGTGGCATCGGAAAGTGTTATTCCCACCCTCAGATAAGTTTCCAGCGCCTTGGCCGGACTAGGCTGCGATTGTTGGATGACTTGGTTTGTAATGGAAATCCATCTGCCAGCCGAGGTTAAGGTCAACCCGGAGAAATCGTCGCTCCAAAATTCTGCAATCCATTGATTATCAGCAGATAAAGGAGCGTTCATGGTGTAAATCTCCAAAGCTTGTGAGTAATATGGCGACTGGGGCTCCACTGAAAATGGAGGCGGTGGTGTGGCAATAAAATCATTGGGGTTGATGGCAAAACACCGTGTTTCATTCCAACGCGGAAGCAGTGGCGGCATTGGGAAATCATCAGAAGGTTGCCAAGCAGCATTGTTTTGAGGTGGCTGAAATTTATCATCATAAATATGAAGGTATGCCATATGCCCAATCGTATCGGTAGAAGACCAATCGTAAACTGCAAGCGCTATTTTTTCACCAAAATCCCTAGAAGTATTGAATACCTCAGAACCCGTTTCACCGCTCAATTTTTTTGCCCATTTAACCCCTAAGTTCATCCTTTCAGTTTCCAACGGCCGAGGAGCCACCAGAAAGAATTTTTGAAAAATGGTGCTGTAGCAAGCGTTCAAAACCGTGGGCAAGTGGAGTGATTCTGCTGGCGGAGGGGTTGGTAATTTCAACCCCGAAAAATGAGTAGGAAGATTCTGGGAAAGATTCTTCTCAAGCAATGGACGGGCTGCTTCCCATGCTGCGATACCGCTGTAGGCATAAATCCGAGCCACTATCGGCATCCGGTAACCTTCACATTCCCTTTCCGCCTTCATAGCGTAATCGTGCCAATCGAGCATGATAGCGAGCGAGGGGTCAGAAGGGCGGTGCATTTTTTTACTTGAAAAAAAGATGACGCCCATTGCTAGAATGACGAGTGCCGTTGACCAAATTAGTTTGTTATTATTCAAAAAACTCATTCATACGATGTTAGAGAAAATCAAGCAACTTCCTTTTCGGGAAATTCCAAACGGAAAACTGCTCCCGATGGGGCCCTATTGGAGACTTTGAGCGAAATCTTGTGCAACTTTACGATGCTGTCCACTAAGGATAGGCCAACCCCGCTGCCTTTCACTTTATCTGTCTTAGGGCTTCTATAAAACGGTTCGAAAACCAATGATAATTCGTCATTGGGGATACCTGGTCCTTGGTCCTGCACCTCGATAACGGGATTGCCCTCCGGCAAAAATGACAGCCGTACCTTAACTTGGTTGTTACTACTGTATTTACACCCGTTATCCATGAGATTGGTAAGCGCTGTGCGCAAGAGTTGTTCATTAGCCCGGACATAAAGTTTCGATTCATCTTCGGGTAAGCTGTCAATCTCGAAATTGATTTTGTAGTCTGGGTGCGTTTTGAGCAAAGCCACTTTTGCCTGCCATACCGCTTCATCAATCCTGATTTCTTCAAACTGAACTTCTTGGCCACTGGCTGTGATTTTGGCCAACTGCATCAGCTTGTCTGACACCTGATTTAGTTCACGGGTATCGTCTAGCACCGATTGAAGCGTCTGTCGGTATTCGGCTTCGGGGCGGTCTTTTTGTAAAACAATTTCTATCTGCGAAATAATGACCGTCAACGGGTTTTTCAATTCGTGCGAAATATTTGACAGAAAGAGTTTTTGGGCATTGAATGCAGTTTGCAAGCGGTCGAGCAGGCGATTGAAAGTCATCACCAGCCTCGCCAATTCGTCGTGATTATTGGAAGTTTCAAGACGGCGGTTCATATCGCTTGGCAGCAGTTCGTCCACTTGGTTCATGATTCGGCTAACTGGGGAAATGGCTTGCCCAGCAAAAAACCAGCCCCCAATAGCTACTAAAGCACAACAGGCACAAAAGACCATGACCAAAATCTGAGTCAGCTTGCCGAGTGCTTCAGGATTGAATATTGCCTCAGCGATAACTACGTATTTTTTACCAGAAGGCGATACCTGTAGCGTACCTATCGCACTGTATTTGCCATGCATGAAGCAACATTCTCCTGTCCGCCTGATTTCGTTGAGTGTGCTGAATGAAAAATCTGCTGGTGAGCGGTTGAAAGTATAAACCCTCCTGTTTGCCTCGTCGAAAATTGAAATGTTTTCGGTGAAAGGGATGAAAGAAGTAGTCATAGGTGTATTGGGAACCTCTTGTAGGCCTTCCCGCTCCAAACGACTCATTGCCACGGCTGCCGTCAGTTTGGTTTTTGAGCGAAGGCCGCCAAAAAACTCTTCCCTCAAGTTGTTTTTAAACTGAATATAAATGATAAGCATCGCCACCAGCATGATGCTGGCTACTATCAATGAAAACTGAACGGTGAGGCGGTTGCGGATTTGCATTTCTGAAAGTAAAAAGAACTAAAGTAAGGCGGAATGTTCATAGGTTTTGCCTCATGCTGATGTTATTCTTCTTCTTTTAACACGTACCCCAATCCAAACATGGTGTGGATGAGCTTTTTGTCAAATGGGCGGTCCAACTTGTTGCGAAGATAACTGACATACACCTCTATGACGTTGGTGCCAGTGTCAAAGTTGATGTCCCAGACTTTTTCAGCGATTTCAGACTTTGAAACGACCCGCCCTTGGTTGCGGATGAGGTACTCAATCAGGGCAAATTCCTTGGGGGTCAAGTCGATTTTTTTTCCACTTCGGTGACAGGTCTTGGCATCAAGGTTCATCTCTAAATCAGAGAAACTGAGAATGGTTTTGACTTGGCTGCCATCCTTACCTCTTCGGGCCAGAGCCCGGATACGCACAAGCAATTCCTTGAATTCAAAGGGCTTCACTAGGTAGTCGTCGGCACCAGCCTCAAAGCCGACAACCTTGTCATCAGTGGCTCCCATGGCAGTTAGCAGGAGGATGGGGGTGTCATTTCCTACGCTTCGCAAGCTTTTCACCAACTCGAAGCCCGTCATTTTTGGCATCACCACATCGGAGATGATAACATCAAAATTCCCTTCCTCTGCAATGCGCTTTCCAGTGAGGCCATCGTAGGCGAACTCCACCTCTATCTGATGTTCCTCCAGCCCTTTTTTTAAGGACTGAACCGTCTTGACCTCGTCTTCTACAATTAGTATTTTCATATCTTGAGGCCCAAATCTCTAATTAGATTCAGGTATTTTTTTGCTCAAAATCAATTTTAATCGCTTTCTAAGCTAATTTTTTTTCCCTAAAATAAGCATTAAGCGATAAGTGGCGGTAGATTTGCAACGCAAATTGCGCACCCGTCAACTTGCTCACCTCCGCTCGCTCACTTGATAGCTATCTTTGATAAGATAAAACTATAATCCTATGAAATTTTTAAGAACTTCCTTAGCCGCTCTTTGTGGCTTTCTGATGGTTTCTTTTCTTGTAACTTCTTGCGTAAAAGACGAAGAACCTACCGTTTCCCAAGTGGCCGATTATGATGCGGAAGCTGCCCTGAAATGGAACCAAATGTTCCTTGACGTGGAACGCTACTCGACTGGGTATCGCCCAGGCCCTGCACCACGTGCCCTTGCTTACATGGGTCTAGCTGCTTACGAAGCCTGTGTATCTGGCATGCCTGAATACAATTCAATACGGAGTCTTTACCCCGGCTTGGTTATTCCAGAACCTGAAAAAAATGCCAAATACCACTGGCCTACAGTGGTTCATTTCGTTTACGAAGATTTGATGCATAAGTTCTTCCCGAACCCGCCAAGTGAAATGTACACCCGCATGTCTGCCCTCGAAAACAGCCTGGAAGACAAATATCAGGCTGTAACTAATGACAAGAATTACAATATCTCGAAGGCATACGGACAAGCAGTAGCTGATGCCGTTTGGGAGTGGTCAAAAACGGATGCCATTGGCCATGACGCCTACCTGAACCCGTTTGGCACCTATGACTGGCAGGCCCATTACGATGCGCCAGGCAATTGGGTGCCTACCGACCCGGGGCCTGGCAAGCCATTATTCCCAACATGGGGAAACACCCGAACTTTTGCCATTTTACCAGCAGACAAACTCTGCAAAGCACCGCTTCAATACAGTGAGTCAACGCAATCTGCCATTTATGCCCAAGCCTTGGAGGTTTACAATGCCATCCATGATGACAATTGGGAGGATGGCCAGTGGATTGCCCAATTTTGGAGCGACGATATCATGGGCTTGACTTTTAGCCCTGGCCCACGTTGGATTTCCATCGCCAACCAAGTAATTTCTAAAGACAATTCCAATCTACAAACTGCATTGTATGCCTACGTAAAACTTGGGCTTGCACTCAATGACGCTTGTGTTTCTTGCTGGTATTCCAAATATGTTTACAACTATGAACGTCCAGCAAGTTATATCCATAGGCTAATTGACCAAAATTGGAAACCTACCCTTGACAACCCACTGACTGGGGAAACAGGCCTTACACCTTCATTTCCAACATATCCATCTGGGCACTCTACTATGGGCGGAGCTGCGGCGGAGGTATTGACCAATGTTTTTGGCAATCATTTCGGCATGTTGGACCGTTCGCACGAAGGCCGCACGGAGTTCCAAGGAACACCTCGTTTCTTCAATAATTTTTATGAAATGGCGCAAGAAAATGCCCTGAGCCGCATTCCGCTCGGCGTACACTTCCGGATGGATTGTGAGGTTGGTGTAGATCTCGGCTACCTCTGCGGGCGCCGGGTAAATAATTTGCCTTGGAAAAAATGACATGAAACCTACTCGAATATTTTTCGAGTATCTCTAACAAAAAAGGGCACGGAACTTCATCAAAGTTCCGTGCCCTTTTTTGTTGGCAGCGCTAAAAATTTTTACCCGTAAATCATTGTTCTAGCTACTACCTCTTCATAATACGCCTCGTACTGTGGTAAAATATGCCGTATGTCAAAACGCTCCGCTTGTTCCAACGCATGTTTGCGGAACGTTTGCAGCACATGGTCATCGCTGAGAATGGTAATTGCATGGGCAGCCATGGCCTCCACGTCACCGACATCGCTGAGGAATCCAGTTTCACCGTGGATGTTTACCTCTGGTAGACCACCGGCATTAGAGGAGATAACTGGCACCTCGCAAGCCATTGCCTCAAGCGCTGCAAGGCCAAAACTTTCACTTTGCGAAGGGATGAAAAACAGGTCAGAAATGGCCAGCAGTTCCTCCACTGCATCCTGTTTTCCGAGGAAACGGATCTCATCACAAAGGCCGATTTGGCGGCAGAGGTCTTCCATCTGGCGACGCTCAGGGCCATCGCCAATCAGTAAAAGTTTACTGGGGACTTTTTTGTAAACTTTCTCAAAAACACGGATAACATCCTCTACCCTTTTTACTTTCCTGAAATTGGAAGTATGCGTCAGGATGCGTTCACCGTTCGGTGCTATGGCTTTTTTGAAATGGTCCTTGTTAATCTTGCGGAAGCGTTCAAAATCTACAAAATTGTAGATGACCTTGATTTCATTGTCAATCTTGAATTGGCGTAGAGTCTCGTCCCGGAGGAAGTCTGACACCGCCGTAACCCCGTCAGATTTATTGATGGAAAACTCTACGACTGGCTTGAACGCAGGGTTGGTGCCTACGAGCGTAATGTCTGTGCCGTGAAGGGTAGTGATGACAGGTACGTAGCGGCCATCTTGCAGCAAAATCTTTTTGGCCATGTAGGCCACAGCGGCATGTGGGATGGCATAGTGTACGTGCAGTAGGTCCAATTGCTCAAATTTCACAACCTCCACCATTTTGCTAGCTAGCGCCGTATCATAGGGTGGGTATTCAAAAAGCGGGTAGTCTTCACCATTCACTTCATGGTAAAAAACATTTTCGTGAAATGTGGAAAGACGGGCCGGCCGGCGGTAGGTGATGAAATGGACTTCGTGGCCTCGCTTGGCCAATCCCATGCCCAGTTCAGTAGCCACTACGCCACTTCCGCCAAAAGTGGGGTAACAAACAATGCCAATTTTCATGTATGGTGCTGGTTTGTTTAAAAAAAACTTCCCTAAAGACAATTTGAAAAGCTAAAAGTTCTGCTGCCAAGTATGCTAGTTCGCTAGTTGAAAAATCAGCGAATCCACAACCTAAAATCGGATAAACAAAAAAGGGACGCCCTGACTGTTGGGCATCCCTTTTTTATTAAAGCATCTTGCAAGTGCAGCATTGGGAAACAAACCCAATACCGTATGTTGGGATTACCTCGCTACCATCAATTTGGCATGGTAAGGCTTGCCATCGGCAACTACCTGCAAAATGTACATGCCGGGTGCTTGACCGCTCAGATCGAGCTGTTGGCTGATGCCCATGGCGTTTTCCTGCTGAGATTCGAAGACCACCTGGCCATTCAGGTTGAACAGGCGCATTTGCACATCCATGCTTTTCAACAGTTTAACATCCACCGTAGCCATACCAGAAGTCGGGTTAGGGTAAAGGCTGATTTCCTCTAACCCTTCCAATTCATCCGCTGCTACGAAAACGCCCAGCGTGAAAGATTGGAACCCAGTGCAGCCACCGGCGCTGGTAACTTCAACGCTGTAAGTACCGATAGGGAGGCCGGTTGGGTCTTCAACTGTTGAAACAACTTCGCCTGCATCGTTTGTCCATTTGTAGGTAAACGGGCCTTGATCGAAAGGAATCATCAAGTTGATACTACCAGTTGAATCCCCATCCACGCTACCATGGACACTGCCAAGTAGGTACAAAGACTCTGGGCAACCAGCAATATTGATATTGTCAAGGTCAAGCCAGTAATCACCGCTACCCCAAGTACCTAAAAAACGGATATTGATGGCTTCTCCATCGTAGGCGCCAAGCGGGACAGATTTTGTGGCAAAATTGGTGGATGCCACGTGGTTGGTGCTGTTGACTGTAAAAATGGTTTGCCAAGTATCCTTGCAATCTGTGGAGACTTGCACTTCAAGTTTATCGTTGGCACCAAGGTCAGTAGCCTCAGTACCTGCCGACCAGTTTGTGTATCGGTAATCAAATTTCAAGGTGTCGGTCGTATTTACGAGCCCTACCCGATGCGTGGTCAAACTTACATCAGGAACGAAAGAGTAAAGGTTTCTTCCCAAAACATAGGTCATGTTATTGTGGGAATTTGGAGCAAAGATGGTACCTGTGGTAGTCCACGTGTTGGGAATCAAAGCATCTTCGAAGTCTTCCTTCAGTGGTTTGGGATAGGCAGTGACGATAAAGGTGCTGAAGGTGTCGTTGTGAATATTGCTATCATTATCCAGCGAGGTCCATGCTTGAATGTGATAAATACCAGGCTGGGTAAAATCCCAATTTGTTTCAAAGGAAATGACCTCTGTGCTGTCGTTGCCCAAGACTCCCGTGAAGAGGCCATCCTGTGGCACTGGAATTGGAGCTACCTGCCCGTTTATAGCATAATAAAACTCGAAAAGCGTCTGGGGAGCTTGGCCATAATTTCTCAATTGAATGGTTATTTCTTCGTTGTCACCAAGGTCGCAAATGTCGGCAGCAGGCATGGTGATACCACTGACCCCGAGGTCGTTCAGCCATAACGTGTGAAACATTACAGGGCCTACAGCCATGCTGAATTCAGAGCCACAATCAAGTTTGATGTAGGCATTGTACCAAGTATTTTCCGTAAGCCCAGTAAGCTGCCGATAGGAAAGTTGGCCAGTTGGAACGGTGTCACGAATGCCTGTTCCTAATGTAAAACCCATTGGGCCATACTCAATAATGTAGTTGCCTGTCGCACCAGGTGATGGTTGCCATGCAAGGCGTGCACTGGTAGCATTCACATCGCTCATCCATGCATCAACTGGGCCCGGGCAGGTTGGGCACGCAATGGTGTTGAATGCTACCCCTTCGAGGGGAAATGGTCCATCAGAAAAGATAATATCACCATTGGGGCCATGTATTTCGTAGGTCACTTCGCTGCCCCAAGTGCTAGGAACATAGCTTACTTGAATGGGGAGGTTGGCGGTTGCTGTCAGCACGTAAGTTGCTTCGGTCGATTGGGCGTTGGATACCGTATAATTGTTAGTTATTCCATTGTGCAACACCTCCAAGGCCCCATCATCCCAACCATCTCCACCTGTATCAAACAGGTTAAAAGTGTAGTCGCAAGTAACGTTGCTAGGAGTGTAAATGCAATCAGTTTTGAAAGTTTTAGGCCCTACATATGTGCTGACACTATCAACGCCACAATAGGATGCGAGATAAACATCGTACTCCACACAGGGGTTAAGGCCAGAAAGTGTAGCTTGCGAAGCAGAAGTTTCAAACTTGATGCCTGAGCCAAGTGGAAAACCTTTTGGACCATACTCAACAAAGAAGTATTCAGCCAAGCTCACATTCGCCCAATTGACAAATGCTGAAGAGTCTGTAATTTGGGCAACAGGAATTGCAATGAGGGTCATGTTCGGAGGTGGGCAGGCCACTTGCCCAATGGTGGTTTGCGCCCATAAAATTGCCATACTGAAGAGCAGCGTGTATTTAGTAATCGCTCTTGGAAAATTTGTAGCAGTCATTTTCATATCATCGATTTTAACCGGATAAAATTATTTTTACAACCTGTTCGCTGGTTCCGGAGGGCATGAACAGGCTTGGTAAAATGCCACGACAGCATTGAAAGGGCAAGTTAGGTAAAATTCCAAATTCCAATGTTCCAGCAATGCCCGCTTTTGTTTTCGGCACGGGTTTTCGTCTGTCAGTTTGCAAACTCCTAAACCTTTTTATTGGTGCAATGTTAGGGTTGACATATTCGATGGTCCAGAATTTTCAGTAATTTATTACTGCCATTGATTTTCAACCCGCTAAATTTTCAAATCAACCAATTCTCAAGCTCTGTAGATGGCCATTTATTCTATCAGTGATTTGGAGAAACTGTCCGGTATCAAAAGCCATACGATACGGATATGGGAACAACGTTACGGCATACTTAGGCCAAAGCGAACGGATACCAATATCCGCTTTTACGAAGATGATGACCTTCAGCGCCTGCTCAATGTCGCCCTGCTGAATAGGCACGGGTTCCGCATTTCGAAAATCGCCGAGATGTCCAAAGAGGACATGGCCGAACAAGTGAGCAGTGTCTCCAATTTCAAGTTCGACATTGATGCACAGCTAGACGTGCTAACCCTCTCCGTTATAGAAATGGACGAAATCAAGTTCGCTCGTATCTTCGATAACCATGTGGAACAGATTGGTTTTGAACAGACGATGCTGGAAGTAGTTTATCCGTTCATGGAAAAGCTAAGCTTGCTTTGGCTCACGGGTTCCATCAAGCCAGTCCAAGAGAATTTTATTACACAGCTTATCCGCAACAAGCTCATCGCTGCCATTGAAAAAGAGCCGCTAGCAGCAGACCGTAAGACCACTAAGTTCATCCTCTACTTGCCCAAAGACGAGCAACAGGAACTGAGCATCCTGTTTATGCAGTACCTCATCAAGCGTCGTGGCTTTAGAGTCGTAAACTTGGGTGCAAACTTGGCCCTCGTTGACCTGAAGGATGCCTGCCAAATCCACCAACCTGACTTTGTTTTCACTGTGCTTTCCGAGACTTTCAACCGGGAGCCGGTACAACGCTACCTCACCAATTTGCAAACAGCCGTGCCGAATAGCCACCTTCTCCTTACTGGCTACCTCATGGCCTCGCAGCCCGTCGAAGGCATTGAAAATGCTACCATATTGCCAAGTTTAGACGATGCCCTTGCATTTCTTGAAAAGTTGAAAACGCAGAAATAAAAAGCCCGCAAACACAGAAATTCTGCATTCACGGGCACATCTATATCCAGTTGTTGTATCGTAAAATTTATGAGTTCAAAACTCATAAATGGTATTTATCGCATCAATGTCACCTCTCCTTCCAGTATTTTCGATGAGCCATCCACAAACTCCACTTCTGCAAACCATACGAAAACCGCAGGGTTCATCGGCATACCATCAAGCTTACCATCCCAGCCCCTAGCTGGATCTTTCGGGTCAAAATCTTCGTACTCGTAAACCATTTCACCCCAGCGGTCGAACACCATAAAGTTCTTCACTCTTGTTACTGAAGGTCCAGTATAAATCCGGAACAAGTCATTCACAGCATCATCATTAGGTGAAAAAGCTGTAGGTACATAAACTTGCCCCTCTCCCAAGTCCACAAATACTGTTAACGAATCGCTTTCCACACAGCCGTTTTTGTAAACTGTGACAACAAAAGTGGTTGGCACCAGTGGTGTAGCCATTGGGTCAAAACAGTCGGTACAACTCAACAGATCGGCAGGAGTCCAAGTAATCGAATCGAGGATGCTCGTCGGCAGACTCGTGATGGCTGTCAGTTGGATAGATTCACCATAGGCTACCATAGCCTGACCGACCAGGTTTGCCGATAGGTCAATATCCAAAATACCCGCTTTTTCAACATGGAAGCTGGCAGTACCCGTACAGCCTTCTGCATCGATTACTGTCAGTTCATAATCACCTGCTTCAAGGAAAGGGAAGGAATTGCTGCTCACAAAAGGCTCGCCATTGAGTGAGTACAGGTATGGATCCATGCCACCTTCAACATGGGTCACGGTCATGTTGGCATCCTTCCCATCGTTACCGCAAAAAGTTTGATCAACAGCCAATTCTGGTATTGGTGAGCTCTGGGTGGACATCACCAATACTTCATCCGAGCTGGAGCAACCAAGCGCATTGTTAGTCACTGTTAGTGTAAACAAGCCACCTGTCCCTACTTGTGGGTTTCGAATTGTCGCATCGCCCGGAAAACTGCCAGAAGCTGCTGTCCACAGGTAGCTTATATCCTGACTGCCTGAGGTTCCGGTACCCCCAAGTTGTACCATTTGGTCGCTCTCCCAGCAGGTAATCAAACGGTCAGGACCTGCATCTGCTGTAGGGGGCGGCACTATTTGAATGAAAATTTCATCGTCATAGCCACAGTTGACTTGCTGGTAGTGGTAGGTGATTTTATGAGAACCAACCCCAGCAACCATTGGGTCAAAAATACCTTGCACAGCATCCACCACACCCACACCACTCCAAGTGCCCGTTCCGCTCAGGCCCACACCGTCAACATCAGCGACCAATTGAATTGGCGAATTGGTGCCAGTCAAACATATCGGCGAGACAGGCTGAATATTTACAAGGAAATTAGGGCAAGGAAGCGCATTGCAACTTGCATTGACCACTGGTAGGGGACATGCTGTATTACCCTCAACGGATACTTGGATGGCCACTTGCTGTTGTGGATTTAGTCCACTGAAAACATAAGAAGTATCGGCCAATTGTACGCCACCAGAACCATTTATCACTGTTACGCTGTAACCCGTTGCATTTGCCACTGGACTCCAAGTGAAGGTTACTCCATCTGTTGTTGCGGAGCAATTGATGACAGGGGTTGCTAGTTCGTCATCCACTTGTATTTGTTGGGTGAAAATGGAAGAGGTACAACTACCATCTGTCACACTCAAAGTCACGGTTTTGATACCAGTACTGTTCCAGGTCACTTGGTGTGGCCCAGGACCATTGCCAGGTACCGCTGTGCCACCATCGAAATCCCAAGCAAAATTGGAATTTGCACCAGCAACGCCAGAGAAAGTAACAGTTGCGGCATCAGTCAAACAGATTTGGGCATCTGCCATAAAATCAGAAGTTGGCTGTTTATAAACACCAATTGTTTCTGAGTCGGTATAGGTACAGCCATTTTCAACGAAAGTGTAAGTCACAACATGCTGCCCAAACCCAGCTGCTGAGGCACTGAAAGTACCTGTTGAAGGATTGACTACACCAGGACCACTCCAAGTGCCAGTACCTGTTCCATCACTACCCGTCACCGTTGCCACCAACTGAATAGGCGAGGAAGTACCCAGACAAAAATCTGCCACTGGTGTCACGCTAACTGTTAGGTTTGGACAAGGCAAGGTGTTGCAGCAGAGCTGTGCAGAGGTATTCGGACATGAATTGCCCGAAAGTGCTGTGACGGTCACGCAAACCTGCTCCAAAGGTTGTAGCCCGTTGAGCAGGTAAGTCGTTGGAGTGGTTTGCGTGCCAGTTTGCCCGGTGGATGTTGTCACCGTGTAGCCAGTAGCGCCGGGCACGCTAGGCCATGTGAACTCAATAGAAGTTGTTGTATTCGTGCAATTTATTTGAGGAGCTTGAAGGGCCGCATCTACGGTAACCATGCCCGTAAAAATCGAGGACACACAGCCTTGAGGGCTTGTCAATGATAAGGTAATCAGCTTTAAACCTGCCGTTGACCAAGCAATATCGTAAGGCCCTGCTCCCGTTCCAGACAGAATCGTTCCACCTCCAAAATCCCAGTTGTAAGTCATTCCTGGTAAAAGTGTCCCCGTGTAATTTACCACCACTGAGGCACCCGCACAGGCGGTATTTGGGTAACTGAACCCACCGTCAGGGGTTTGATTCACAGTGATGATGATGTCTTTCGTAGTAATGCATGGACCATCGGTGTAAACCGCAGTGATGGTATTTGCGCCAATATTGGCTTGGTTAGGGTTAAAAAGCCCTGTTATTGTGACTCCTGGGCCAGACCATTCCAACACTCCTGAGGGAGAGCCGCCTGTCACGTTTGCCACTAACTGAATAGGCTGCGTATTTGGCTCTCGGCAAATATCTGCAACCGGGTCAATCGTCATGGTAACAACAGGGCATGGTATTGCTGCGCAATCCACTGTCGCCGAACTATTGCCGCAGGCATTACCGCTTACAGCTGTCACGATGATACTGACTACTTCACCAGGTACCAAGCCACCCACCGTATAGGAGGTTGCGGAGTTTTGGGTAAATGCCTGCCCTGTGGTCACGTTCACATCATAACTAGTTGCCCCAGCTATTGCTGGCCAAGAGAATGTGACACTCTGCGAAGTAGAACTGCAAGAGATAGTTGGCTGCGCCAATGGAGCATCCACTTGTACATCAACAGTAGCTGTTTCAGAAGTACAGCCATTCGCATCATCCACTGTCACGGAAATCGTGTGAGTACCGGGTGTTGACCAAACCACGCTATGAGGCCCAGCACCAGTCCCAGGCGTTGCGCTGCCACCGTCAAAATCCCAAGTGTAGGTCATTCCACCGCCAGTCGAACCTGTAAAAGTGATGGTTGCTGCACTTCCAGCACAAACCGTTGACGTAGATGACAAACTAGCTGTCGGCGTCTGGAATACATTGATTGTCAGGGTGTTGGAAGCTGTACACCCGTTATTGGAATAAGTAACTGTAATAGTATTTGCACCAATAGTTGCTTGGTTTGGGTCAAAGGTGCCATTCACTGCATCTACGATTCCTGTGCCTGACCAGGTCAAGGTGCCGCCAGAATCCCCTGCTACTGTAGCTTGCAAATCGAACGGAGCAGTATTGGCATCAAGGCAAATATCGGCCACTGGCAATGGTGTCACCGTAACCACTGGACAGTTCTGTGCCTTGCAAGTCTGCATCGCCGAACTGTTGCCACATGCACCTGCGCCGATAGCCTCCACTGTGATTGTCACCGACTGACCAGGCGTAAGCCCTGTCACTTCATACGAGGTAGGTGAAACTTGCATGCCAGGTACGCTGGAAGTAACGTTGTAACCTGTACTGTTGGGTACACTCGACCAGTTGAATAGCACACTGTTAGTGGTGGTCTGGCAAGTGATGGCTGGTTGTGCCAACAGGTTTTCAACTGAAATATTTTGCGTAAAAACGGAGGAAGTGCAGCCGTTTTCAGTGACTGTCAACGTGATGGATTTTGGGCCAGCAGAGAGGAAAGTAACCGAATGTGGCCCTTGACCCATGCCAGGCGTAGCGACTCCACCCGCAAAATCCCAATTGTAGGTTGCGCCAGCACCTGCATTTCCAGTGTAGGTCACGGTCACTGGGTCAGTAATGCAGCTAACAGCCGTGGCCGTAAAATCTGCTGTTGGAATAGGTTTAACTGTCAAGGTCACCCCCAATTCGTCAGTACAACTGCCTGTTGTTGCTTTGAAATAATAAGTAGTCGTGGAGGTGGGCGACACATTGGTGTTTGGCAACTGATTGCCAAGTGTAGCTGGCGTGTCACTGTGGATGGTGATGGTTGCTCCTGTGTTGTTGGAGTCCTGTACCGAAACGCCTGCCAAATCAATCGTTTCACCCAAACAAATACTAGGTGAAGGCCCGTTCAGTACCAAAGCAGGTGGCACCTGGTTATCCGTAACAACCACTGAAGTACTAGCCGTACAGGCAGGGGAAATGCTATTGTCGCTAACTGTCACAGTGTAAGTACCTGCTGTGGTAGCACTTATATTTGCTAGAGTGCTTGAAAAACCTCCCGGCCCTGACCATGCGTAAGTCAATACACCCGGCCCCGACGCTGATGCATCCAAGTTTACCGAGGAAACAATGCAACTAAGTGATGGAGGATTGGCAGGTGTAATGGTAGCTGTTGGTGAAAGCTGGATAAATGTCAAATGTACCACACTATCGCAGCCTTGCCAGGTCTGCAAATGAATGAATTGAGCTGACGGAGGGCAGTATTGCTGGCCACCCACCATTACACAATTATTGCCACAGACAGTGGCAACATAATCTACTGTATCAGGCTGGATGAAGGTCAAGTTGACCTGAACCACACTGTCGCACCCAATCCAAGAGCTCAGCGTAATTGTATCGGATGTGCAAACTGATTGCCCTCCCACTATGACACATTCACCCGCACAAAGTGTAGTATTCAACACGGTTGGTGGAATAGCAGGGATTACTGTGACGGGAACTGAATTGGCCGAAAAATCAGCGCAAAAAGGTGCGGTCGAAGATTCCAGCTGCATGTCAATGTCATCAATGTTCATCCCGATGATGGACGGCAACTGGTTTCCATGGATAGTTAAATAAGAAAGCCCATAAATCTCATAATCGCCGGGCGGCTGTGAACTGAGATCGGGATATTGGAGAATTGATAAAATAATATCGTTCTGCACGAGCACCCAAACGTAATCATAAATGGCAGAGTCTGCGCCGTAGAGCGGCCCGTCGATACCATAATTAGGAGGCAAATCGAAGATTAGACTGGAGTCACCCACGCAGCCAACCACTTCAATGGAATCGAGCGTACCACCATCCGATTCACAGGCATAACATGATTGGCCGTTGAGAAAGGTAAGGCTGAAATTATTCAATGTGCCGACGTCTTGGTTGCAAACGTCAAGTATCGAAATTGTCCAAGTACCATTGGCGGGGTCGCCCGGTATGTTGAAGTCGTTGAGGTCGCAGTTTGGGGCTTGAGGCCATCCTGAAACGGGGCTAGTCACTCCGCCACAGGGCACAGTCCAATCGCCCCTAAGACAACAAGTTCCCAGCGAACAAGGGCCTGAATTGCATATATATTCTGTATTATTGGTCAGCGGGTTAGAGGTGCCTGGCACGATGCAAATTTCTGCGTTGTCCAACTGAGTTCCACATTCAAAATAGTTGTTTCCTGCATCGGCCATGATGAGGTACTCGACACCACTCGGTGAGGTGAGCGATACGCTCAAGTCGCCAATCCAAGTATGTGTGATGGTGAGGCAAACCGAAGTAAGTGGATTGACCCCCAAGTCATTGGCACCATTCACGGTTACATCCAGATAACCGCTGTAAATTCCATAATCTGTAATGGGTACTGGGCAATTGCCAGTTGTTACGCAATCGCACTGTGCGAAGAGTTGGGTGAACGTTGCGAAGGAGAACAACAACGCTGTGAGGATAGATTTGCCAGTCATTTGTCAAGTTTTTGCGAGCTAAGTCCAAAAGGGGGGACAATGAAATCATGCTCGTCCACGTGTGCAATGAGTTAGGGATAGGAATATCCTTGTTAAATTTTGGAAGGGAGTATAGTGCGAAGGCTGGCTAACCCAGCAACTGGATAATAGCGTCAATTCGAATTTAAAGAATTGACTATCAACAATTTAAATCAATGAAAATGAAATTCAATCGAAAACAAACGGGGAGGGGAAAGTAACTTTAAGCAACAACAAAGGTCAATTGCGAAAAGCAGTCATATCTGTTTAGGATTTTTCAGATGTTTCACTCTCAAAAAACAGTGCCAAAAGCTGTTGAGCAAGTAAGTAAAAAGCTAAAAAGCCGACAGAAATTGAGATTTGACGGAAAAAGGCAACTTATTTTTTGCGAAGCAAAACGCCTGACCAACTGAACCTAGCCTCCTCTTCATACAGCGAATCCAGCATGGGCACGTCATTGGGTTGCACGTAATAATAATCGTAGCGGCCATCCAAAAAAAGGCTTTTTGAGTAAACGGGGGGCTCTGTAAAATTGTAGTCAAAGTGTTTTTGGTAGTAGCTGGCAGCAGGGTGGTAGAGCCAGTTGACCCCTAATTTTACTTTCTCTCCCTTCGGAATTTTGGCAGCCATATAAGCCATCATGTGCTTTGTTTCGGCATCGTAGCCCCACTCGCTAGTGTAGCTCAACTGCGACACACGCCCGAAATGCACCAAAACAAATAGCCCAACAACCACTGCGAGCCCCAATCGCCAAGGGCTTCGGCTTTGCGCAAGCCAATTTTGAAAAAACAAGAATACGGCAAGTGCGCACAGTGGAATGAACATGATTGCGGTTCTGTTTACTTGGTACTGTGTGCCCAAAATCCAATGCTGTGCAACAGCCGCCAATGCTGCCAGAAGCGGCAATGCAACGGCAACGAGGAAAAAGCGAGCCACCGTATCATTCTGTTTTTTGAAAAAAATCGAAACTGCTAAACCCGTTGCAGCCAGCAAAAGCAGGAAAAACAACCCGCCGAATAATTCCAAATTGTACATTTTCAGGTAGCGCCCACCGTACATGCTGCAATGCACCAACGATTTGTAGGTGTCGTAAAAAGCAGGGCTTCCCCATTCGAACTCACCTTGTTCCCTCAGAATTTGAATTGGATGGTACAGCAACCAAGCCAACAGCAGTAAATAGACAGCACTACCAATCGAAGCCCACTTTAACCTCATCGCCCGGTTTTCATCTTTCTTAAAAAAAGCCCAGACGACGATGCCCCCAATGGCAATCAACAAACAGGCAAAATAAATCAACAGGGTAAAATTGCTAATTACCGCCAAAGCTGCCCCACCCAACGTCCCCAACAACGGCCCAAGCTTGCCATTTTCCACCCATCGGGCTAGATAATACAGGCTTGCCATCATTAGGCTCATGGCTAGGCCATAGCCCCTCGCTAGGGAAAAAAACTCCAATAAATACGGATTGAAATTGAGGAAAACAAAACCAAGAACCAGCAAAAAAGGCGCATAATTCGGTACAAGCGAGGTGCTCCACTTCACAAGTCTATAGGAAAATAGCAAGTAAATTACATGCCCAAGCAGTGCAGGCAAACGAATGGCCAACTCTGAATCGCCAAACAACTTGACCGACATTTTCATCAACAAAACATAAAGCCAGTGCAGATTGGCTGTGCCCCAGCAGTTAGGGTCGGTTCGGCAAGTGAAAATGTCAAAATTGGTCCAGATTGCAAAAGAACCGCACTCGTCGTGGGTTAAGGAAAGCAGATCGGCACGTAGGCTCGTGTAGGTGAGCAAAAACAAAGCGACAAATAACAAGAAGCCATTTGGCAACCATTTACTCATGAAATCCCCCTTGTCGCTTTGTTTGTCCATAATTCCAAGCACATATTTTTTGACCAACCTCAGTGGCCCAAGAATCCTAAAACTTCAACGGCGGCACGGCTGAGCCGTGCCGCCGTTGAAGCACTTTTCAATTTCTTAAATTGGTTACAATCTGGCGATCACCGTCTTGTTTCCTTTCACTTTCTGCCCCATCGTCACTTCGATTTTAGCATCAAGCGGCAAGAACAAATCTACTCGTGAGCCGAATTTAATGAAACCGAAGTCCTTGCCTTGATGCACTTGGTCGCCTTCGTTCACATAGGCTACGATGCGTTTGGCCATTGCGCCAGCAATTTGTCGAAGGAGCACTTCGTCTTCGCCGTTATCAATCACGAGAGTAGTGCGCTCGTTCTCACTGGAGGATTTTGGGTGCCAAGCCACGAGGTATTTACCAGGATGGTAGCGGAAGTAATTCACCGTACCACTCACCGGATTGCGATTCACGTGCACATTGGTCGGAGACATAAAAATGGAAACTTGCAGGCGCTTGTCGTTGAAATATTCACTTTCGTGAGCTTGTTCGATGACAACAATTTTTCCGTCGGCTGGTGCATAAACAAGGTTGTTGTCTGCAAGCATTATTTCACGACGGGGATTCCTGAAAAACTGTAAAACAAGTAGGAACAAGATACCAGAAGCGATGCTGGACAAGTTCAAATAGGCTGGTAAGTACCAGTAAATCAAGAAGTTAACCACCGCCAATGCAATTAGGAACGAGATTAAAATCTTGTGACCTTCCTTGTGAATTTTCATTGCTTTTGTAAAATTTAAAACGGAACAAAAATTTCCGATTAACAGGGTTCAAGCCTTGTTGGTTTAAAGGGGTGGCAAAAGTAGTGCGAAATTTCTTTTTTTTTCTTTCAAATTCGATGCCCAGCCAAGTTGCCGTTTTCAAGCACATACAAAATACCGTTCACGACTCGGGTTGCCTTTGCTTGTGTCAGCTCAAACGGCAGGAAAAATGGCCTTTCCAACAAGGCCGAAAGGTGAAAAGACCAAAGTTGTCCTGCCCGGAGATAAACCAGTTGGTCATCCAGCACTTGAAAGGCAGTGAGGCCAGGCAGCGGAATCGTTTTCCGATATTGCCCAAAGGCGTCAAACACAAGTACCCCAAAATCGGGATCGCTGAGAAAGACTGTTTGCTCCCGCTCTACCAAAAAAACGGGGTGCAGTGGTCGGCCAGTTGCCAAACTCAAGTCACCACTTTGAGCGATAACCGTGCCGTCTGCCGAAATTTTCTTCAGCAAGAAACTAGTTTCGTCGTAAACCCAGAGCAACCCATCGCTGGATGTACCCACCGCCTTCACACTCTGAAAGCCCAGTTGCAACAGGTTGAATTGCCCAGTCACGGACAATGTGCGGTCGAGCGTCAACACAGTCTGATACTCAGGGAAATACAACAATAGGTGAAACGGATTGGTAGCATCGAGGAGGCTGGCCTCACCAAGCGTCCGATTGGGATAACGGAACTGCTCTGTGCCTTCAGGCGAATACTTAACCACTTGATTATCAAAGGTTAAAGTGTAAATATTACCAAGATTATCAGTGGTGAAATTTTTTATTTTTTCAATAAAAACTGTGGGAGATTGGCCACTTGCAAGCTGGATTTTGCCGAAGGAAAAAAGGAAAAGAAACAACAAGAAAACACATCTGAGATTCAAAATGCGACATGATGCCAGCTTTTTGGCCGCTGCTGAGATATTATTTCCCAAATGCTTTTCCATTTTCATTTTCAAAAAAACGAAGTTGCAAATCCTGCCCATCGAACACCCCGTAGGAATTAAACGAAAGCCAGTCGCCTAAGTTGATGTAACGGCTTTTTCCATTTTTAAGTGTAAAATCAATCGGTAAGTGACGATGACCAAACACGAAATAATCCACATCTGGCACCTGTTCTAAATAGCTGTTGCAAAAGCCAACTAAGCGTTCCTTTTCCTCGCCTTGAAATTTTGGGTCGCTGGGGTTGGCCTTTCGGCTAGTGCCGCTGAAAGCGGTCATCGCCCAAAGGCCTCCATTGGGATGCAGGCGCTCGAACGCCCATTGGCAAGCTCGATTGGCGAATACAGCCTTGATAAATTTGTAGCCATAATCCCCCTTCCCTAGCCCATCGCCATGGCCGATGAAGAATTTTTTACCTGAAAACTCCCTCGTAATTGGCTCCCGGTAAGTTGGGATACCAAGTTCCTCTTCAAAATAACGGAACACCCACATGTCGTGGTTGCCTGTGAAAAAGTAGATGGGCAAGCCTTGTTCCCGCATTTCAGCCAAGCGACCTAGTAGCCGAACATAGCCTTTGGGGACAGCCCGACGGTACTCGAACCAAAAGTCGAAAACATCGCCGACAAGGTAGAGCGCCTCAGCGTCTGGGGCAATTCCTTCCAACCATCGAACGATGAGGCGCTCCCGTTCCCGGCTCGTCAACTTGCCGTCGGTGCCCAAGTGAAAGTCAGAGGCAAAGTAAGTTTTCTTCATTGCTAAATTGTTGGGATTGCTTAGATTGTCTTCATCAAAACGTGCATAACAATTTAACAATCAAACAATTACGACAATCACATCTTTTCCATCACTGTTCCGCATTTCTTGCAAGTCCGATGTTCTTCACTGCCCATGAACTCGGCGATGGCAGCTTTGATTTGTGTGCCAATGTCCTTGAGCGGAAAGCCTGCTTCGTAGAGCTTGTGGTTGCAGTTTTCACAAAACCACATCAGCTTGTCCATTTCGCCAGGGTTGCGGTAGCGCTCAATGACGAGCCCCACCGTGTTGGCCGGGCGTTGCGGCGAATGCGGGATACGAGGCGGCAACAAGAACATTTCCCCCTCTTTGATGTGGATGGTTTCAGGTTGGCCGTCTTCGTTGATGATTTTCACCGAAATGTCGCCTTGAAACTGGTAAAAAAGTTCCTCGCCATCTTCCCAATGATAGTCTTTGCGGCCATTTGGGCCACCGACCATCATTACGATATAATCGTCGTTGTCGAGGTATATTTGCTTATTGCCAACGGGTGGCTGTAGTAGGTGTTTGTTTTCCTCCACCCACTTCATGACGTTGAAAGGTTTTGAAATGGCCATATTTGATTGCGGATTGGGGATTTCGGATTTCAGAAGAGGACTGCCAAAATTCAAAATCCTGCGTTTCTTGAATTACTTTCGCCCATGATTTAGGGCATTTGACTGCCCGGTGGGCAATATTGCCAAGGGCAAAAGAACAAATTTTTTTACCGAAAATGAATTTAAACCTAAACGGAAGGAACGCACTGGTAGGCGGAAGTAGTAAGGGCATCGGTCGGGCAGTGGCGGTGGAATTGGCGCTGTTGGGTGCCAACGTCACGCTCGTTTCCCGAAACGCAGAACGCTTGTCCGAAGCCCTCAAGGAACTGGATATTTCGAAGGGACAACAGCACGATTTCTTGGTTGTTGACTTCGCCGACCCCGCTGATCTTCACAAAAAAATACACGGTTTGATAGAGATGAAGCCTATCCACATCCTCGTCAACAACACGGGTGGGCCTCCAGGTGGGCCAGCTGCGGACGCTTCAGGGCAGGCCTTTTTACAAGCCTTCAATAACCACCTCATCTGCAACCATATTCTGATGCAACTCACTACACCTGGCATGAAGGCCGCAGGTTTTGGTCGCATCATCAATATCATCAGCACTTCAGTCAAACAGCCCATTGAAGGGCTTGGCGTGTCAAATACTATCCGGGGAGCTGTGGCCAACTGGTCGAAGACACTCGCCGGAGAGCTTGGACCACACGGCATCACCGTGAACAACGTACTGCCAGGTTCCACGATGACAGGCCGTCTGGAAGAAATCGCCGAAGCCAATGCGGCAAAAACAGGGGCACAAACCGAGGCTGTTTTTGAAAACTGGATAAAAGAAATCCCATTGCGCCGCATCGCCGAACCGGGCGAAGTAGCCGCCGCCGTGGCATTTTTAGCATCGCCTGCCGCCTCCTACATTTCCGGTATTAATTTGCCCGTGGATGGGGGGAGAACGAAGTCACTTTAATTGCAGATTTGAAGCTTCGATTTGGCCTCCAATCCGAAATCCGAAATCTCTACCCGTGAATCCATCAGAATTTCGCATTTTTTACAATCAAACCATCCATCCAGAATTGATGCGGCTGGACAAGCAGCGGCTGCGCATGTTGCGGCTGATTCTGTTCTCAGCCGTGCTATGGTTGGTGGTTGTAATATTGGTGTATTCGCTATCGGAGTTTTTGTTTGCGGCAATGGTGTCATTGCCATTCCTGTTTTACCTAGCTATGGTAGGGACAAGGGTGCAGCGTTTCACAGCGGAATTCAAGCCCAAAATCGTCAAATTGGTCTTAGATTTTATTGATGATGGGCCATTGTATGGTGACTTGAAATACCACGCCAAACGAAAAATACCGATAGAAAAATTTATGCGGAGCAAGCTCTTCGTCACTCGCCCAGCGGTTTATGAAGGCGAAGACTTCATTGAGGGCCGCATCGGAGACGTGGAGTTTGAAATGAGCGAACTGAAAGTTGAGGAATATTCGAGGGTACGGCAACGGCTCGATTCTGTTTTTCGGGGAGTTTTTCTTCGGGCAAAATTCCATTACCCACTCAAGGGGGCCATTCTTGTGGTGCCAAGGGCCAAGCTACCTTACCTTTCCGAAACTGTGAAAGCCTATGTTGGCGGTGGGGGCCAAAACATGGATGGATTTATCAAGAATGCAAAATTCAGGGAAGCCTACATTACCTACGGTAGCCGAAACACCAAAGTCACCGACCTTCTAACGGAAGAGTTGATGGGATTTATTCTCACTTACGGAAAGCGGCACGACAGCATCAGTATGTCCATTTCCGGCGATAACTGCTATGTGGCATTGTGGAACGAAAAGGATATTTTGGAACCGAAATTATTCCAATCAAACGTAAGCTTCGAACTCGTTCGGGAATTTTTCAACGATATTTACTCTGCCATGTACGTAGTGGAGGCATTGGACAGAAGTCACTGAGAAAAAGATTTCAAGCAGTTGAGAAAAGTTCAAGCTATAAAAATTACTCCCCAAAAATCTCTTGCAATTTGGCTGTCAACTGGTCTCCCCGAAGGTTACGGGCCAATATTTTACCGTCCTTGTCCACAAGAACGGTGTGGGGGATGGAGGTAACTCCGTAGAGTTTTGCCGCATCGTTGCTCCAACCTTTGAGGTCGGAAACATGGTTCCACACGAGGCCGTCCTTTTCGATAGCAGCCAGCCAAGGTTCTTTCGTTTTGTCGAGGCTAACGCCAAGCACATCGAAACCTTTGTCATGGTAGTGGTGGTAAAGTTCCACCACATGTGGGTTTTCCCGGCGGCAAGGACCACACCAGCTTGCCCAAAAATCAACGAGCATCACTTTACCCCTAAAATCGGAAAGCTTGACGGGATTGCCATCCCTGTCGTTCATGGTGAAGTCAGGTGCCTCTCCGCCAGGGATGAAACTGGCCGACATCCTCATCAACTGGGCCACCTGAGCAGCAGCCTCTGGTTCTGTTTTTTGATATTTTTCTAGGAAACGTTGGGCATAGTTGCCGAGCAATGGGCTTTTGGCTGCTTGCAGTCCATTGATGATACCTCCCATTGCGAGCATATAGGTGCGACTGTTGGCAGGGATTTGCACCAACATTTTATCCATGAAATCCTTCTGGACACTTTCCAAAAAACCTACACCGGACAGCGTTTGGGCATAAGTTTTCATTTGTTCAAAAACCCAAGGCAGATAGTTGTAGTCAGGGTCTTTCCAATCTACAAATTGGAAATATTTCGTAGCAAAATATTCCAGCTCCGTCATATCGGCGCTGCCATGAATTTGATAGCTGACATAGGTATTGATGGCAGCTACTTTGCTCAGGTACGGGCTTGCTTTTTTCAGGGAGTCCAAATAGTCCAAGCGGCGCTTGTCGAGGTCGGCAATTTTCAAAATGATGGCATTCACGGCATCCACATTGCCTTGACGATCGGCAGACTGCATTTGTTGGAGCAGCGAACTAAACTCATTTTTGTGATTGTTCAGTTGAGCTTTTACCACTTCATAATCTTTGTTGAGGTCAGAATCAGGAAGTTGAGCACCCTGAAATTGAGCGCAAGTACCGTTCAGTGTCAAATTGTTTTCCGTTCCAAGAATGATGGGCTTCATGTTTGCCGCATCCAATCCAACATAGTAAAAACGGGGAGAAGTGGCTGGTACTTTGAATTTGTAGGTCGTCCAATCGGTGGTCGGGGCAGTGCTGGCTTTTTTGAAAACAATGCCGTTGAATTCGTACAGGTAAATAGAGTCAATTTTGTCACAGGCATTCACGTTGCAGGTAAGCACTACCTCCTTGCCAGCGGGGTCGGTTGGCGAAACAAATGAAAGGCAGAAAATGGATAGCAAGGCGGCAGAAAACGTAAAAGCCAATGATTTCATGGTCGAAATTTTTAATGGAATTGGAACAAGAAATGTAAATCGATTCAAAACGCCTGCAAAATTAAGCCTAAACCGCCTTAAACACAAAGTGCTGGCACTTAATGAATTCTTAATTGACCATTTTGCCACCTTTCAACTTCAAAACCCGCTGCGTCTTGGCCGCCAGTTCGTGGTCGTGTGTCACGAGCACCAGCGTCGTGCCAGCTTCACGGTTCAAGTCAAAAAGTAGGCGCTCCACCACATCATGGGTTTCCGGATCGAGGTTGCCTGTAGGCTCATCGGCGAAGAGGATTTTAGGGCTGTTCGAAAATGCCCTTGCCAGGGCCACCCGTTGCTGCTCACCGCCAGAAAGTTGCGCTGGGAAATGGTGGTGCCGTCCGGCCAAGCCAACCCGCTCAAGTAGTTCCATCGCTTTTTGCGAAGCACCTTTTTGCCCTTGCAATTCCATGGGCACCATTACGTTTTCGAGGGCAGTGAGGGTAGGAATGAGTTGGAAATTTTGGAAAACAAATCCCACATGCTGGCTCCTCACCTGTGCCCGTTCGTCTTCATTGAGGTCGTCGAGGCGGATGCCGTTCAGGGTGACGGAACCACTGCTGCTACGGTCGAGGCCAGCGCAGAGGCCGAGCAAAGTCGTCTTGCCACTGCCCGATGGACCGACGATGGCAAAGGTCTGCCCCGCTTCCAGGGTAAAGCTGACATCATCGAGTACCGTCAGCGACTTACTGCCGGAATTGTAGGTTTTGGTGAGCTGTTTTACTTCAAGCATAGTGGTAATTAGTGATTCGTGAATGGTGACTGGGCATGAAAACGCAAAAATAAGGCGGTAGGTTGAAGTGTGAACCTGAAACTTGGACAGTTGCTGGATTTTAGCGACCAGCTAGCCCATAATGTCGGCGATGCTTCGTTCATCGCCGACATCAGTCTCCAATTGTTTTCAGCGCCATACGCCGAATGGATTGTTCCACCGTTTCACCTATCAAATCTAAAAGTGGCACCCAGCGAATATTTTTCACTTCGGAAAAATCGGCATCCAATACTTCTGTGTTTGCTTGGAAAAGAAATCGCATATCGTAATGAAAATGGGCTGGCTCCTCCTTTCGGGCAGGTATTTCATGCACATCCACATCAAACAGCTGGTTGCTGGGCATGGACACATCCCTGAGTCCAGTTTCCTCAACAAGCTCTCGATGGGCAGTTGCCCAGATTGTTTCGTCCTGCTCGTCCACATGGCCGCCCGGCTGTAGCCAACGGTCCAGTTTTTTGTGATGGATGAGCAATACACGGTCGCCTTTCGGATGCAGTACCCAAGCAGAACCAGTGAGGTGTCCAGCCAAATTGGAACGTTGCCAATAGTTTTGATTGGACTTCACGAAGTTGAAAATGTCGTGGTGATGCTTTTTTTCTTCCTTAAAAGGAGTTTCGTGACAATCCAGCATCCTCAAAATCATCAGGTTATGGTCTCCAAGCATAAAACACAAACAGTTAAATATTTCCTCAAAACCCAATCGTAAACGCCAACAGGAAATTCCTGCCAGCCTGTGGGTAGTATCCAGTTAAATTGTAAAAATTGCCACCCTCGCTGCGAGCGTAAGTGTCGAACATGGTGTAATCTTCACCCGAAATGTACCGATAGGTCCAAGCATTCGAGGAATAGCGAGCATCCAGTAGGTTCTGCACCAACAAATTTATGCTCAGTTCCCTGAAGATACTGGTGTGGAGGCTGTACCGAAGCTGTGCCTCAAAAGTAGTGTATGCATCCAGCACCGTATTCTCGTTGGAGGTGTTGTCAAGATACTGCTTGCCTACGTGCTTACTCGCCACAGAAATTGATAGCCCCTGCCCGTTTTTTGCGAAGTTCTGCGAAGCCCCCCAAGTCAACCTCCCAAATGCCACAACATTTGGCGAAAGTGCAATATCAGTGGTTCCACGGTCAAATGCTTCTTGCCCGCCTGTGTCCCAGTTGTCCACGTACTCAGTGAAGTTCTTAATCTTGTTTTTGCTGAAAGTAGCATTGCCATCCACTACGAAATGCCCTTCTACAACAGCCCTCGCCGTCAGTTCCACCCCTGCCCGGTAGCTGTCCGGCACATTGATTCGTACCGCCTCTCCCGAATCATTGATATTGCCTGTGAGCACCAATTGATCCTTGTAAAACATGTGGTAAAAATTGAGGCCGAGGGCTAGCTTTTCTTGGATAAATTTGGCTCCCACTTCCGTGTTGTAGAGGCGCTCTGCCTTCGGCAATTTACCAGTTGGCGCATCTGTAAAATCGTCCCGGTTGGGTTCTTTTTGACCTACGGCAAAGGAAGTGTAGAAAGCTAATTTCTTGTTTGCTTCGTAAAACAGGCCTGCCTTTGGGTTGAAAAACGAGTAGTTGGAAGTGGTGTTTTTGTAGTTTGGTGAAGCATTAAACGCCATCTCTTTGATGATGATTTCATAGTTTACCTGTCGAAATTGTAGGTCGAGAAGCCCGCTAAGTTGGCTCGTAAAGCCGTATTGAAGTTTTGAAAAAACACTTAAATCGGTCTTGTTGCCTCGGTCATCATAGTACCGTTGACCAGGATTAAAGATAAAATTATCGCTTTTGACCACCGTTCCGTAATGCTTGCCCAAGTACCTGTTGGCAGCACCACCAAAATTCATCTGAAGGCGATGGTTGTCACTCTGGAAATTGGCAACACCTATTCCCCCAAAAAAATGATTGTCGAGCCAGCGGCGGCGTACGAGGTCATCATAAGTAGGGCAAAAATCGGTGGGGTAACCATACTCGCAGATGTCCTGCTGGTTTTTATACTCTTCGTAATAACCTAACCCCCGGGTATAGTGGCCTGTTAAGTTGAAATGCCAATTGGCGTTAAGTTCCTGATTGTAAATGAGTTGCGTATGCGTTTGGCGATAATCATCCACTTGGTCAGGGTAAGGCGTCCCACTGGTTTCTGTACCAGCTGGGTTATAAGTTCGCAATTTTTCATCATCAATAAACTGTGCCGGCAAACCGTACCAGGCTTGGTAAGTGCGCTCATCGCCATGCAAAACGATGCCCCGCAAAGTAAATTTCTTGCCAATGTATGCCGGAGAAAGATAAGCTGACCTAAGCTTCGAACTAGCTCGGTCAATATAGCCGTCAGAGCTGATTTGACTACCTCTCGCATCCACGGTGAAGCCTGTATTTTGGGAAGTAGAGTCCAAACCGAGTAGGCCAGAACCAAATTTCAAGCTGGCTTTTTGGGTGTTGAAAGAACCGTAAGTTGCCGTTGCAATCAAGTAGGGCGATGGCTCTAATTCGCTGGTATTCAGATTGATAGAAGCACCGAAAGCCCCGCTACCATTGGTCGAAGTTCCCACACCACGCTGAATCTGGATGCTCTCCGTCGAGGCAGCCACATCTGGCAAATCCACCCAGTACACAGCTTGAGACTCAGCCTCGTTGAGCGGCACCCCATTGATGGTCACGTTGATGCGGCTGGCATCCGTGCCTCGAATCCTGATGCCTGTGTATCCAACGCCAGCCCCGGCATCGCTGGTCGTCACAACGGATGGTGTTGCGTCGAGTAGGTAAGGCACATCTTGGCCAAGGTTTCGGGCGTGAAGTGCTTCACTACTGACATTTGTATAGGTAAATGGCGATTTTTCTCCAGCTCGGACGGCGGTAACGGTCAATGTTTGGAGCAAGTTGACGGAAGACTCCAACGTGATTTGTAGCGGCATTGCACTCGGCACCACAATCGTCCGAGTCAAGGGTTCATAGCCAACAAAGCTCACCTTAAGCGTGTAATTACCTGATTGTGAGGGCGACAATTCAAAATCACCCTGCCCGTTGGCCATAGTGCCTTCTTGCGTTTCAATCAACATCACCGTAGCACCCGGAAGCGGGCTGCCTTCTGTGTCGGTGATTTTTCCCGTAATTTTTTGTGAAAAAAGGAAAGTGGAAAGCAGCAGGGCAATACCTGCCAAAAGTAACTTTTTCATCGTGCAACTTTTTAAGTGAAAAATTCCACCAAGCAGCTTACTTGGTGGCACGATGGGTTACCAATCTAAATGAAGTGCTGCAACTGCGCAGTACTTAGCTTCATTTCCCTACCTGGCATTACCCGGGCAGGTTCGATGGGTATGATCTCAGCTTTTAAAATTTGACAATATGCCAAACTGAAAAAGGCACCCCAAATGAGACGGCACAAAGGTAATCATGTAATTTAATTACCCACTTTTTTCGTGTTTTTGATGGCTACAACGGCTTTGCACACTATTGTCGGCTATTGGCCTTATCGGAATTTTAGGTGTAGCTACACCTAAAAAATGCGAATTTTGGTCATCCTATTTTTCTTACCAAATCTGTTGTGTAATCTCACTTTTTATATTGGCCAAAAAATGTTCTCAGAAAGCATCTCCTCGTATTTCATTTAATGACACACTAACCACATCCGTATGAAAAGAAAACTCAACTCTGTTTATCTACTTTTTGCTGTGCTTTTGATAGCTTTTTTTCAGTTGTCAAACTCAGGAAATCCACCAAACGGTTATACCGGTGCCCCCCCTTCTGGCAATACTTGCTCTAGCTCACAGGGCGGCTGCCACTCGGGTGGTACGGGCACAGGTACAGTTACCATCAATGGCCTGCCACCTACTGTTTCACCAAGCATGGTTTACCCCCTCACAGTAACTATACAACGGACGAACAATGACCCGTTGGCGGCTGGGTTCCAGTTGGTCGCACAGCAACTGGGTAACAACAGTAATGCTGGAACCCTTTCGAATGCTGGCCCTTTTTCTACTGTCCAGTTCAGTGGAGGCAAGTATTTTTTTGAACAAACTTCACCGCAAGGCTTTGTCAACGACATGGTTTCTTTCACCGTAGACTGGACAGCACCTACCTCTTCTAACGGTGATATCCGACTTTACACAGCTGCCAATTTGGTCAACTTAAACAGTGGCACGTCAGGCGACGCTGTAATCACCACTACGGCTACTACAACACTTGTCGGGGGTGGCGGACCAATCACGGTGGTGGTTACAGGAACCAACCTGAATTGTTTTGGTGAAAACAATGGCTCTGCAACAGCGACAGCTTCAGGTGGGGGCGGCGGACCTTACAGCTTTGCTTGGTCAAACGGTGGAAGCGGGGCTACCATCAACAACCTTGCAGCAGGCACCTACACGGTTAGTGTTACAAATTCAGTGGGCGGGTCAGGCACTGGTTCGGTCACCATCACACAACCCACCCAGCTTTTGGCCAACATCGTTAGCCAAACCAACATTTCTTGCACCGTGCCAATTGGTAGTGCAACGGTGCAGGCTAGCGGTGGCTTGCCTTCTTACACCTACCTTTGGTCAAATGGACAAACTGGCACAACGGCCACACTAAACGCTGGAACTTACACGGTTTCCGTTACAGACAGCCATAGCTGTGTTGCTACGAGCAGCGTCACGATTACCGCAAATACAACTCCTCCCATAGCTGAAGCAGGCCCACCAGCATTAATCTCATGTTTGACCTCCACACCCATGCTGAATGGTGCAGGCTCGTCTACTGGCGGCTTCTCTTATTTATGGACGACGCCAGACGGCGTCATTCTTTCGGGCAGCACAACGCTCACACCAACTGTGGGAGCAGCAGGAACCTACACACTGACTGTCACGAATACTAGCAGTGGATGCACTTCCAGCGATTTTACAACGGTCTCAAGCAGCACTACCCCACCCACCTCCAATGCTGGATCGGATGGGCTTTTGAACTGTACTATCACCAGCTTACAGTTGAACGGCAGTTCATCTTCGCAAGGCAACAACTTCAGTTATCTTTGGACAACAGCGGATGGGAACATTGTCAGCGGAGCAAATACCCTGACACCCACTGTAAACGAACCTGGCACTTATTGCCTCAAGGTCACTAATACCCTCAATGGCTGTACTGCTACTGATTGCGCCAGCGTAACCGAAAATATTACGCCACCAATCGCCAATGCTGGCAGTGCATCTCCCATCACCTGTACCACCTCAGAGGTGACCTTGAACGGAACGGCCTCTTCCCAAGGCCCCAATTTTAGTTATAATTGGACAACTACCTCCGGCCATATTGTAAGTGGGGCTACCACCCTCATGCCTACAGTCGACGTAGCGGCAGCATACACCCTCACCGTCACCAATTCGACTAACGGCTGCACAGCTAGTGCCAGTGTGACCGTAAACTCAAATACCACGCTGCCAACAGCCAATGCAGGTCCCAACCGTGTGCTCAATTGCAACAACATGTCTGTGGTACTTGATGGATCGGGTTCTTCGCAAGGACCTAATTTTACTTACAATTGGACCGGGCCAGGCATCCAATCTGGTGGCAATACTCCCAACCCTACAGTGGATACGGCGGGCACTTATATTATTTTGGTAACTAATACCAATTCAGGCTGCACAAAAACGGATACCGCTCTAGTGACCCAAACCCCCATACTCAATGCGACAATTTCCGCTTCGCAAAATGTAGCTTGTAATGGGGCTAACACAGGAAGTGCTACTGTAACGGCCTCCGGTGGTAATGGAACATATGCTTACGCTTGGTCAAATAATGCTACAACACCAGAAATCACAAATCTTGCTGCCGGCAACTACACCGCTACCATTACTGATTCGGACAACTGCACCGCCACAGCCAGTGTGAACATTACCCAACCACCAGCACTGAACCCCAATGCAACTGCTACAGGCGAAACTTCAGTTGGGGCAAATGACGGTACGGCATCAGCAAGTCCAACCGGTGGCGTTCCAAATTACACCTACGCTTGGAGCAACGGTGAAAACACAGCCTCCATCAACGGACTTAGCCCCGGCAATTACACCGTCTCTGTCACCGATGGGAACAACTACACCTCTATCCAAACGGTCACAGTGGCAAGTTTTAGCTGTGCAGGCGTTGGGGTAAACATTGTCTCAGCCAATCCAAGTTGCAACGGCGGTTCAGATGGTTCAGCCTCTGCTACAGTGACTGGGAGCATGGGCCCCTATGAATTTACATGGTCAAATGGCGACACTACCAGCAGCATATCAAATCTCCCAGCAGGCAACTACACGGTGTCCATTTTGGACGCCAATGGCTGTGATGTGACAGGGAATGTGTCACTCACTGCGCCAGCAGCAATTAATTTCAATGTACAGCAGACCAACGTGGCTTGCAATGGCGAAAACACAGGTTCCGCAACAGTGACCGTCACGGGAGGCACGCCGGATTATGAGTTTGACTGGTCCAATGGTGCTTCGGGAGCTTCGCAAAACAACCTCGCAGCTGGTAACTATTCTGTCAGTGTAACCGATGCCAACGACTGCACGGCGAGCATCCAAGTCATCATTACACAACCGCCTGTGTTAGCTGGAATATTGACTGCCTCCGGCGAATCTGGCGTTGGCGCAAATGATGGAACTGCTTCGGTAGCAGTTTCAGGTGGCGTAGCACCCTATACTTATTTGTGGAGCAACAATGCCACCACCTCAGCTATCACTGGTTTGGCACCTGGGAATTATTGCGTAAGCGTAACAGATGCCAATGGCTGTTTATTTACTGGCTGCGCAAGCGTATCACCTTTCGGTTGTATAGGTTTGATGCTGAACATTTCTAATGAAAATGCAAGCTGCGCTGGCGATAGCAATGGCACAGCACAGGTAGCGGCATCAGGCTTTGAAGACCCCATTGTCTATGCTTGGTCAGATTCCAACGGAAACAGCATTGGCACAGGCAGTTCTGTCGGCAACTTAAGTGCTGGAACCTACTCAGTCAGCGTGACCGATGGCAACGGTTGTACTGCAAATGAAGGTTTTGAAATTACGGAACCGGATGCACTTTCGTTGGAATTATTGGCTCAAAACGACCTTGAATGTACGGGTGGAAACGATGGCTCAATAACCGTGGGAGGTCTTGGCGGCACGCCAAATTATGCTTTCTCCTGGTCAAATGGAGATACAACTGCCACTTTTTCCAACCTAACGGCAGGCATCTACGAAGTGATTATTAGCGATGCAAATAACTGCACATCTTCCATGAGCTTTGAAATAATGACGTTGCCAGATACTATCTCGCCCATAGCGCTTGCAAACGACCTGACAGTTGAGTTAAATAGCAGTGGTATCGCTGTCATTACGCCTGAAATGGTAGATGGTGGCAGCACCGATAATTGCGGAATATCTTCGAAAACACTCGACCAGACCGAATTTGGTTGTGACCAAGTGGGTGAAAACGAGGTGATTTTAACCATTTCAGATGCTGCCGGGAATGCCTCTTCGGTTACGGCTATTATAATGGTTTTGGATGAAATTCCACCTACCATCGTTTGCCCACAAAACATCATCGTGGACAATGGCTCCTGCTCTCCGACTGTGGATTATCCAGCACCAATGGCAACTGACAATTGCGGAACTGCTACCTTAACGCTAGAGAGTGGACCTGCTAGCGGGGCCAGTTTTCCTAACGGAGAAACTACTGTTGTTTGGCTAGCAGATGATGGCAACGGGAATACGGCGACTTGTTCCTTTACGGTAATTGTTATCAGTGATTTTTCCATAAGCACTAGCTCTGAGATGCCTTCATGCATTGGGGAAAACGACGGAACTGCAACGGCCACGCCAGTTGGTGGAACACCACCCTACACTTTCGTTTGGAGTGACCCCACTAGCCAGACAACTGAAACGGCTACGGGGCTTTCAGCAGGTAATTATGTGGTGAACGTAATGGATGCACAGGGATGCTCCACTGCGCAATCAGTACAAATAATGGAACCTTCTGCAATTATGATAGTGATTGACGAAGTACAAGGTGTCTTCAATGAGCCAACTGGTTTCATAAAAATCACTGTGAGTGGTGGTGCAGGGAATTACAATTACGAGTGGCAGTACAACGGAGGTTTCTTCTCAAATGATGAAGATATTTCAGGACTCTGGGACGGCGACTACAATCTTGTCGTTACAGACCAAAACGGCTGCACTACTGAAATTTTAGTGACCGTTGACCTCCTGAATGCCAGCAGTGAAAGAACACTAGCGCAAAAAATTTCAATTTCACCGAACCCAAGTTCAGGCAGGGTTTTCGTTGATTTTGAGTTGGGAAAGGAAGCGCCGATTAGCCTTCAAGTATTCAGTTTGTCCGGGAAAGCAATGCAGTCTTTGCAAACCGAGACTGTAACCAACAGACCTATTGAACTTGACATGCGCAGTTTTGCTCCAGGGGTTTATCTAATCAGAATTATTGTAAATGAGTCGGTGGTAGTTAAACGAGTGATATTGGGTAGGTAATTTATTTTCTATCAAAAATGAGCAATCGAAAGGCAAAGGGTCAGTGTGTTGCATCTGGCCCTTTGTCTTTTCCTACAAGGAAATGTATCCTCCAGCGAGGTTGACTAAGTTCGTGAATCCCATCTCGTGCATCTTTCTGCAAGCATTTGCACTTCGGACACCACTGCGGCAGTACACAAAATAGGTTTTCTCTTTATCAAGCTTTGACAAGTTGGCCATAAAGCTAGGATGTTGGAAATCTATATTTTTTGCACCATCCAATTTGCCGGCGGCCACTTCGCTAGGAGTTCGAACATCGAGGAGCACGGCATCTGGTGTTGCCTTGAGTTGCACCCAAAAGTCAGTCGGCGGAAGGTTTTCGTAGGCAGCGTTTTGAAACAGGGTTTTGAAAAGATTAAGCATTTGAAAAAAAATTTGATTAGAAACTTGGCTGCAAATCTATTGGGATGGTGAAAAATTTGTTGCGACTTTAGTCACTTTTAACTCAACTGGCAAAAAAAAAAGGGTAGCCGAAGCTACCCTGAATAACCCTAAAAAACCAAATGAAAACAATTTATCTTTAAAGGCCTGAAAGCCTAGCCATTATCAATTCGAATGCAAAAATGAATTAAAAATCGCTATTAAAATAGTAAAATGAAAAAATTGTTCATTCAATGAAAAAAAAAGAATTTTTAAACAATCATTTTTCATGCACTGACTTCCTTTTCCTTCTGCCTTTTCAGCATATTGGGACAAACATAATCTGTAGTGTCAAATTTTCCTGACAATTGTATTGCCTTGAATCCACCCTTAACATCTACGATGTTTTCAAAGCCACGGGACTTCAAAATCGAAGCCGCAATCATGGAGCGGTAGCCGCCAGCGCAATGCACGAAATATTTTTTCTGGCGGTCAAGGTCATTCATGTAGTCATTGATGAAATCTAATGGCACGCTCTCTGCATCCTTGATGTGTTCTGCGGCGAACTCACCGGGCTTTCTCACGTCCAAAACATGGTCAGGACTGTAGTTTTTCAATTCCTCTGCCAGCTCGTTTGCTTCGACAGAATTTAAACAATCAACTTCCATACCAGCATTTTTCCAAGCTTCAAAACCGCCTTCCAAATAACCTACGACGTTGTCAAAACCGACCCGGCTAAGTCGGGTAATTGCCTCTTCTTCCCTACCTGGTTCCACTATTAGCGCCAACGGTGTATTCACATCCGCTACCAAGGCGCCCACCCAAGGAGCAAACTGACCACCAAGGCCAATAAAAATTGAATTCGGAATAAATCCTTTGTAAAAAACGCTTTCGTGGCGTACGTCCAGCATGAGCGCACCTGTGGCGTTCACTGCTTCCTCGAAAGCCCGTGGGGAAAGTGCCTGTGCACTGCGTTTCATCACCTCTTCAAAGCTGGCGTAACCTTCTTTGTTCAAGCGAACATTTTCAGGGAAGTATTTCGGTGGGGCCATTAGTCCATCTGTTACTTCGTGAACAAACTCCGCTTTGGTCATGTCAGACCGGAGTGCATAGTTGTTGGCCTTTTGTGCACCGATGGTAGAAACCGTTTCTTTCGACATGTTTTTGCCGCAAGCAGAACCCGCACCGTGCGCTGGGTAAACTGTCACATCATCTGGCAGGGTCATAATTTTATTCCGCAAGCTGTCGTAAAGATGGCCCGCCAAATCTGCCATTGTCAAATCAGATTTCTGTGCCAAATCTGGCCGCCCAACATCACCGATAAACAGCGTGTCGCCAGAGAAAATAGCAGTCTCTTTCCCGTTTTCATCCAAAAGCAAATAGCAGGTACTTTCCATCGTATGGCCAGGCGTGTGCAGCACTTTGATGCTGATATTACCTACTTTCAAGATTTCGCCATCAGTAGCGATATGAGCCTTAAAACCTGTTTTCGCATTTGGGCCGTAAACGATTTCTGCGCCTGTGTTTTTTGCAAGGTCGAGGTGCCCGGAGACGAAGTCAGCATGGAAGTGGGTTTCCAGCACGTACTTGATTTTCGCATTGTCTTGAGCAGCACGCTCCATGTATGGTTTTACTTCCCGTAGCGGGTCAATTACCACAGCCTCGCCATTGCTTTCAATATAGTAGGCGCCTTGTGCAAGGCAGCCCGTATAAATCTGTTCGATTTTCATGTTGACCAATTTAATTTTTGTAAATAATGGAACAAAGATGATAAAAATCATCGCCGAGGTTCAGGTACTAAAGTCACAATGCCGCAATTTGTTTTTGAATGGTGAGGAGTTGACAGCTTATTTCAGCATCAACTCAATGCGGTTGCGATGGGTTTTGATTTTGCCCAAACCTTCCAGTTTTTTCAAAAGCCGAGTAACCACCTCACGGGAAGTATTTAGTTCAGCAGATAAATCCTGATGAGTAGCATACACGTATCTTTTCTCTTGTAATCCAGCCTTTTTTCTCAGCAATCGCCAGAGGCGCTCATCCATTTTACGGAAAGCAAGGCTGTCCACTGCTTCCAGCATATCCTCAAACCGTCGCTGATAGGCTTGAAAAACGAAGGTCTTCCAAGATGGGTATAGGCTCATCCAGACGTCCAGTTTGTCAACTGGCACGAGCAGCATTTCGGTTGGTTCTTCAGCCACAGCACGAACGTTGCTGGGCTTGCTGGCGGAGCAACAAGTGAGCGACATGGCGCAGGTGTCTCCTTTTTGGAGAAAGTATAGGAAGGTCTCGTTTCCTTTTTCGTCCTGCCGCATGATTTTCAAACTGCCCGACAAAATGATGGGTATGCTCCTGATAAACATGCCGGGGCGCATCAACTCTTCGCCCACTTCCAATTTTTTCAGCGTGCCAGATTTTTCGATTTCTTCGACAAGCTTAGGTTCGAAATCGTGAAAAAGGTTAGGTTGCATGGTCTGTTGTTTCTGCGTGAATGAAATTAATTTGGCAGTTTGTCCCTGAATTTCCCATAAACCCAAGTACCTGCCACAGCACTCAGGATGGTGACAATAATAACGCTAACGCCACTTCCCAATTGCGCCATCAAAGGCCCAGGGCAAGCGCCAGTGATAGCCCAGCCAAGTCCAAAAATCAAGCCGCCGATGACTTGGCCTTTCGTGAATTTTTTATCCTGAAATTCAATTTCCTCGCTGTGTATCGTCTTGATTTTCAGCTTTTTAATCAAGAAAATAGATATGGCCCCTACCACTACTGCCGTGCCGATGACACCGTACATGTGGAAAGATTCCAACCTGAACATTTCCTGAATCCTGAACCAAGAAATCACTTCGGATTTAATCAAAATGATTCCAAAGAAAATGCCAGCCACCATGTATTTCAGGTTGTGATAAAATGGCACGTCCTTCTTGGAAACATTCACGCAGTGAGTATCCAAGGAGCGAACCTCGAAATCGGTATTTCTTGCATCAACGATGGCGGATATTGCGCCTGAATTCATCTTGCTCATTTCTGAATTTTATAATTTTAGTAAAAACGGCACAATCCAATTGGCCGAAATAAACCCACCCACCATGAAGCAAATCGTGGCAACCAGTGACGGCAATTGTAGATTCGAAAGGCCACTGATTGCATGGCCACTTGTACAGCCACCAGCATACCTAGTACCGAACCCAACCAGAAAACCACCAACGACCATGAATATTAAACCCTTGATAGTCAGCAGGTTTTGCCAGTTAAAGAGTTGCGTAGGCACTTGCTCCGTGAAGTCATCAATGCCGTTTTGAGCGAGATCAGAGACCAGTGCAGGAGCAACTTTCACCTGCTCAGGGTCGTGCAGGTAGGTAGCTGCCAAGAAGCCTCCGATGATGATGCCAGCAGCAAAAAACAGGTTCCAGACTTCCTTCTTCCAATCGTATTTGAAAAAAGAAATATTGCCGGGGAAGCATGCTGCACAGACATGGCGCAAATTGGCCGAAATGCCAAAATGTTTGTTGCCCATAATCAGGAGCAAAGGCACTATCAGGCCAATCAACACCCCTGCCAATGACCAGTGCCACGGTTGTTTAATTAAATCCAACATGTGAATGAAAAAGTTTAAAACTCAGTCTATTTGGTATAGATGGCTATGTAGGGCGGGTCACTATTTTTCACGCCAAGCGGTATACCCCCCTTTCAAACTGTACAGGTTTTTAAATCCTTTATTTGCCATGATGTCGCAAGCTTCACTGCTGCGTCCACCACTTTTACAATAAACTAGATAAGTTTTTTCTTTGTCCAATTTATCCACTTGCGTTTCAAAATTGTCGGCTTCGTAATCAATCTCAATGGCTCCGTCAATCATCCCCTCAGCCGTCTCTGCTGGGGTTCGAACGTCCAAAATCACCGTGTTAGGTTCCGCCATTTTGGCTTTGAAACCAGCTAAGTCCAAATCAGCATAGCCCTTCGAATTTGAATCCGAGGAACAAGCTGAAAAAGTCACAAACGCAAAAAAAAGGAGGTAAAAAAAATGCTTCATGTCAAATTTTCTTTTCAGAACACTGCACCATCATTTTGGTTGAGCGCCTTTTTTTAAATCAAACATTAGCATGATGCCCTTCCTTGACTTTTGCTGGCACAAAGGTCACATGATTTCCCAAATTAACCTGTGATGTTTATCACGGATGTCCAATGTCATTCCTCAGCCGCCACTCCTGCCCCTTGCGCCGACACGTAGTACGCTCCTTTCAATACTATTTTTGCCCCTTCGGGCAATGCATCCTTAGGCGACACCGCCACGTACCCATCGGCTTCGCCACCTTTTTCCACTTTTATTTTTTTGAAAAAACTGCCTTCAGCACTTTCTTTTTCAAGGGTAAAAATGAAATACTCCTCTCCCTCCTGTACCACGGCTGCCTCAGGCAAAGCATTGCCTTCGCCCAATCCACTCGTCGCAATTTTTGCTTCTAGGTACCCACCATCCACGAAGTTGGCCTGACCAGCCACACTGCCCTCTAACCTCGCATGTGCCCGCACAGCACGCTTGTCTGGGTCGAGCACCTTGTCCATGCTGTAAATCACCGCTGGGTAGGTTTTGGATGGGTTGGCGGGAAATGCGAGCTGTACCCGCTGCCCCGTTTTTACTTTCGAAATGTCTTTTTCGAACACCCAAAGGTCGGCGTGCAGTTGGCTAAGGTCGGTCACTTCGCAGACAATCGTACCCGGTTGCACCGCTGCGCCCACATTGGTTTCGATGGAAGTAACGAGGCCGTTCACGGGTGAAGTAAGCACAAGTTCCGTGCTCAGGTTCGCCGCCGTCAGCTTGTCGGGATTTATTTGGTACTGGCGCAATTTGGCCGCAAGCAATTGCCCCGTCGTTTTCGCTGCCCGCAGGTCTGCCTCCGCTTTCAAGAAGTTTTTCGAAGCAGTGGCATCCGCATCTTTCAGCGATTTGTAGCGGTCAAATTCGGCTTGCAGGAATTGTAACTGGTCTTTGTTTTCCAAAAACTGCTGCTGCATGTCCAGCAAGTCCGGCTTGCGCACCGTGGCCAGTATTTGCCCCTTTCGAACGCTGGCATTCAGCGTGGTGCGGAGACTAGAGAGAATGCCATCAGAGAAGGCCGTCACATCCGCCGTGTGTTCCGTGTGTACAACCAGTTCAGCGTTGACTGACAAGGTTTCTGAGATGTTTTTCTTCGTAAAGCTGGTATAGGAAATATTAGCCAACTTCACTTGCTCAGGGGAAAGCATCGCAAGCCCATCCACAGCTTGCGGTGGGGTGTAGGTGTGGTCGTGGTTATGGTCAGCACCATCTTCGTGGCTATGGTTGGAATCGCCACATGACCAAAACATACCTAAAAGCAAAAGGAAAAGAAATGTATTTTTCATTATAAATAATTGATAATTAGATGTTTAACGTCGGCGAGGTTTTGAACCTCGCCGACGTTTGATTAACTCACTGCCCCGTCAGCGCCTCCAGTTCGATGACCGTCTGGTTCAGCCCCAGCAGGTTCTCCAAATGCTGCAATTCGATGCCCGCCGCTTGCTCCAGCAACTGCACGAAATCGGCATAGCTCAGTTCGCCCTGTGTGTAGTTCAGTTCACCCGTTCGCAGCAGTTCAGACGCCAGCAACTTGCCTTCATTGGCGTAGTAGTCTAGTAAAATCAGGTATTTTTCTTGTTCGTGGAGGAGGTGGCCCAGTTCGTTCCGCTGCACCAGCATCGTCGAGCGAAGCTCCGCATCTGCCGCCGCAATGCCGATTTCCGCCGCTTCCGATTGCGCTTTCAGCGATTTTTTGAAAATCGGCACGTTCAGTCCCAACTGCCAGCCGGGGTAGAGGTCGCCGTTGCCGAGGTACTGCCCGTACACGCCTGCCGAAGCCGTTGGGGCAAATTTTGCCTTCGTCAATTCCTGCTCCGAACGAGCCACTTCGACGAGACTTTTGCTGTACTTTGCCATGGCTGAGGTGCGCAAAAGCGTCGTGTCTGCGATAGAAAACTCGCCCTCGTGCAGCCGCTCTACCACGGGTTGCACGGCCTCGCCAAGCCCCAGCATTTGCCCCAAAACAATGCGGTCGAACTCGATTTCGTGGTAAACCGTGCGGGCATCCAACCGGATTTGAGCGGCTTTGTCCTGCGCCGCCAGCTTCTCCGCCAGCGACACATCGCCTGCCCGGTAGCGCATATCCGCTGACTTTGCCACCCGCTGATAGACGCTGTCGAGGCGGTTGTACAGCGCCGACTTGCCATCAAGGTAGCTGAGGTGGTGGTAAATGTCCCGCACCTGCCGGATGATGTCCTGCCGGGTCAGACCCTGCCGAGCTTCAGCCTGCGATTGAAGGCTGGCATGGAAATCACGGGTGGCACGGGTCATTTTTCTCGAAGGAAAATTTTGGTTCACGCCAACGGTCGTCGTACCGAAGACGCCTAGGTCTGGATCGGCGGTCACGTTGTGGAAAAGTTGCGAATGCTCCCAAGGTGCACCCGCCCCTTTCAGCACCTCCTGCTGGCGGATTTGGTGGCTGGCCGCCTCCATCGCCGGGTGGTTCTTGAGCGCCATTTCGATGGCTTGCTGCTCAGTGAGGGAGGTTTGGGAGAAAATGGTTTTTGCTCCACAACCTATGATTACTAAAAAGATTATTTTTTTCATAAAAGACTGAATATCAGTTTTTTAAAATTTAGGGTGCGTAAGGAGGATGGTAACACGGATTGGGCGGATTTAGCGGATTAGAATGGATTTTCATCTGTGTAAATCAGTCCAATCAGTCTAATCCGTGTACCATCCTCCTCGCGGGCTAAGTCAATTTTTTCTCCTAAAAAACATCGCATACAGCACTGGCAACACCACCAGTGTCAGCAGCGTGGAAGTCACCAAACCACCAATTACCACCGTCGCCAGTGGCCGCTGCACCTCGGCCCCTGCCCCGTGCGAAATCGCCATCGGGAGGAAGCCGAGCGAAGCCACCGCTGCCGTCATCAGCACAGGGCGAAGGCGCACCAGCGCCCCCCGAATGATGCGCTCGTGGACGTTGCTCATCCCCTCTTCTTCCAGTTGTTTGAAATAGGAAATCAGCACGATGCCATTCAGCACGGCCACGCCGAACAAGGCGATGAAACCGACACCTGCCGAGATACTGAACGGCATGTCCCGCAGCAGCAGCGCAAACACTCCACCGACCGCCGACATGGGGATGGCAGTGAAGATTAACGTGCTCTCTTTCAAGGAGTTAAAAGTGAAGTACAGCAGCCCAAAAATGAGCAGTAGCGCCACAGGAACGGCGATGCTGAGCCTTGCCTTGGCCGCTTTCAGGTTCTCGAATTGCCCACCAAACGTGTAGTAGTAGCCGCTCGGCAATTTCAGTTTTTTACTCAAAACAGCCTGCACGTCGGTGATGGCGCTCTCCACATCCCGGCCCCTAACATTGGCGCTGACCACGATGCGGCGACGTCCATCGTCCCGGCTAATTTGCGCAGCACCAGCACGGTAGTCCACGTCGGCAACTTCACTAAGCGGGATGAGTTGTCCGGTCGGCGTAGCGATGGGCAATTGGCGCACGTCCTCAATGTCGGCACGGTGGTCGGCGGCGAGGCGCACGACGAGGTCGAAGCGGCGCTCGTCCTCGAAAATGGCCCCGGCAGCCGTGCCTGCGAAAGCGGTGCGCAATGCCTCGTTCACGTCCTTTACGTGCAGTCCGTAGCGGGCAATTTTGTTGTAGTCATAGCGGGCAACAATCTGCGGGAGACCCTCTATTTGTTCGACTTTTAAGTCGGCCAAACCTTGCACATCCTTGATGATATTTTCCACCCGACGTCCCGCACGGGCCAAGCTGTCGAGGTTGTCACCAAAGATTTTCACGGCAATATCGGAGCGTACCCCGGTCATCATTTCATCGAAACGCATCTTGATGGGCTGCGTGAATTCGAAAGCCATGCCGGGCACTTCATAGACTTTTTCCTCAATCATCCCGACGAGTTCCTCCTTCGTCTCCGCCTTTTTCCAGCCCTCCATCGGCTTCAGGAGAATGATGTTGTCGGCAGTTTCGGGGGCCATCGGGTCGGTCGGAATTTCCGCAGAACCGATCTTCGAAATGACCTGCTCCACCTCGTCGGGGAAGTTTTCCATGATGATTTTTTGCGCCAGCCGATGGCTCTCTAGCGTCTGCGTGAGCGAGGTGCCGGGCTTGCAGAAGCCGTGCATCATGATGTCGCCCTCGTCGAGCGTGGGGATGAACTCGCCGCCCATTCGGGAGAAAAGGAAAACGGCCAGAGCGAAACCCATAACGGTGAGGCCGAGCACCGTTTTTTTCCATTGCAAAGCGAGGTTAAGCGCTGGCAGATACATTTTTTGAAAAAAGCCAACAATGCGGTCGGCGAAGGTTTTTTCCGCCTTCAGTTTTTTACTCAAAAAGGCGGCGCTCATGGCAGGCACGTAGGTCAAAGAGAGCAGCAGGGCACCTACGAGTGCAAAGCTCACGGTCTGTGCCATCGGCTTGAACATCTTGCCCTCGACGCCCGTCAGCGAGAGTATCGGCAGGTAAACGATGAGGATGATGATGACGCCGAAAACGCTGGAGCGCATGATTTTGGAGGAGGAAAAGCGAACGGCCTCGTTCATGTTATCTTGCGAAAGTTGTATGGTCGCATAGCTGCCGTCTTCCTGTTTTCGCTGATGAAACACTTTTTCATGCAAGAAATGCAGCGTCGCTTCCACGATAATCACCGCCCCGTCCACTATCAACCCGAAATCAATCGCACCGAGCGACATGAGGTTGGCGCTGACGCCCGTGAGCTGCATCATGCCGAGCGCAAACAGCATCGAAAGTGGAATGACCGAGGCGATGAGCAGCCCCGCCCGGAAGTTCCCGACGAGCAGCACGAGAATGAAAATAACGATGAGCGCCCCTTCGATGAGGTTTTTTTGGACAGTGGCGATGGTACGGTTCACCAGTTTTTCCCTATCCAAAAACGTGGTGATGGTGATCCCTTCCGGCAACGACGACTGTATTTGCGCTACCCGCTCCTTCACCCGCTGGATGACATTGGCGGCGTTTTCGCCCTTGAGCATCATCACGATGCCGAGCACGATTTCGCCCTCGCCATTGTGGCTGACTGCTCCGTAGCGCATGGCGCTTCCGATTTGCACATCGCCAATGTCGCCGATTTTCACGGGGGTGCCGCCCTCGGTTTTCACCACGATTTGACGGATGTCGTCAAGCGATTTGGCCAAACCCTCGCTGCGGATGAAGTAAGCGTTGGCGTTCTTCTCAATATAAGCGCCGCCGGTGTTTTCGTTGGCGTTTTCAAGCGCTGTGAAGACCTCACCGATGCCGATGCCGAAGGCTTTCAGGCGAGCGGGCGTGACGGCCACTTCGTATTGCTTGAGGTAGCCGCCGAAACTGTTGATTTCGACCACGCCGGGGATGCCCATCAGTTGGCGCTTCACAATCCAGTCCTGGATGCTGCGCAATTCGGTGGGTGAGTAGCGGTCTTCGTAGCCCGGTTTTGGCTCGATGCGGTAATGCAGAATTTCACCTAAACCCGTGGAAACAGGCGCCAATTCTGGTGTGCCGAAGCCAGCGGGGATTTGCTCCTCCGCCATTTTCAGCTTTTCGTTCACGAGCTGCCGAATGAGATATTTATCAATATCCTCTTCGAAAACGACCGTGACCACGCTCAGCCCGAAACGGCTGATGCTCCGCAATTCGATGACACCGGGGATGCTCCGCACGGCATTTTCGATGGGATAGGTGACGAACTGTTCGACCTCCGGCGTCGCCAAAGTCGGGCAGACGGTGAGCACCTGCGCCTGATTGTTAGTGATGTCAGGGATAGCGTCGATGGGCAGCCGGGTAAATGACCAAACGCCCCAAGCGACTAGCGCCAAGGTGCCGAGTGCGACGATGGCTTTGTTTTTTATAGAAAAAGAAATGATGCTATTGAGCATGATTGAAATGCGGATTTCGGATTAGGTTCCCTACGGGAATGACAATTGCAGATTGGTGGCCGGAAGTCGGCAAGGGAAAGGACTTTCTACAACGAAATGGGATTACGCAAACCAGTTAACGCTTTGAACTAAGTTCAAAATGTCAAACAAAGCGGTGATAATCCGCAATCCGCAATCGAAAATCCGAGATTAGACAGCTCGTGGTGGCTGCCAGATGTCGCTGGGAAGGGAAAAACTGTAGGATTGGTCCTGAAAAACAGGAAGGCTGGCCTCGCCGATGGAAGGCAGGGCTGGCGAAAAATTTGGCAGGTTTTGAAAGGCCACCAAAGTAGGTAAATGGAGGTGGTCGCAATGCCCCTTGCCGGGGAGTTTAGAGTGGTCGTGGTCGGTTTGGTGTTTCGCAAAACCTTCTCCGTAGTGCATTTTCCAGAATTGGAAAAATGAGATGCCGGGCGTTTCCGCTTGATGCTCTTTGAAATGTTCGAGCAGACTAGGCAGTTTCGCTAATTCCTCCTTAGTCTGAGCAGGCACGAGGGCGCCGAACAGGAACAAAACAAGCAGGAATTTTGCGAATGCGTTTTTCATTGCGGCAGCAAAGATATTAAAATTGGAATTTTTATCAATTGTTTGGCGCTCCGTCTTCTATCCAGATGCGGACGACATCAATTTCGCATTGGGGCATTTTGGCGCTACCAGCCGGGTACGGCATCGGAATGTAGGCGCTTTCGTGGTTAATGGTGCCGAGTAGTTCACCGTTCAATGCCACGATTTTTGCCTCGTCGTAATTGGTCAATTTGATGCCACCACTAGGGTTGGTTGTGCCGTGGCAACCCTTGCATTTCAAGTCAAGCAGGGGTTTCACGGAGCCAGAATACGTCACGTTAGTCGTGTCGCAGCCGCTTTCGCAAGTCAGGTTTTGAGCGCCTTGTTGAATCCATTTCAGGATGACCGCTTTCTGGTCGGCAGTGAGCGCTGAATATGGAGATGGCGGCATTCTATCGCCTCCTGAAGCATTGAGGGATTTGTAGATTTTGCTGTTGGTGGGGCTGTTAAGGTTAATCCCACCTGTGGCCTTTACTTTATCAAAGCTGGTCAAAATTACGCCTTCCTTGTGGGACTGCACATCGTGGCAGCCGGAGAGGGCACAGTTGGAAGCCAGTATCGGCAACACTTGCGCCCCGAAATATACCGAATCGGGGTCGCAGGGATGCTCGTTGACGTAAACGGGCGTCGTATCCACTATCCCTGTCGAATCCACTGGGCCAGTAGGCAGCTCGCCGACGAAGACGGGTTCCCTTTTGCAAGAAAACAAGATGGAGAAAAACAGGATAGTGCCTGCCATGACGGCAGCGATGGACTGAATACGCTTCATGATTTAGCTGAATTTACCTTAGAAAAATACTGAATGCTCAATTATACATTCTTTTTTATCTGAAAAATCCGGGAGAGGTTGAACCCAAATCGGATTTCGCCTTTCCGCCAGTTGCTATTGTCATCGCTGAGGTAGGCCCGCTCGTTCATGCCCACGGCATTTGAAAAATGAAGTTGGAAAACGTGGCCGCCCGTTTCGATGTCCACGCCCAGCGATAGTGGGTTGTGGCTCAAGTTGGCCGGAAAACGGTTGATGACGTAGCCGTAATCCCAGACGAGGGCCATGCGCTGCGTGACTTTGTAACGACCGCCGAAGCCCACTGCCCAAAGGTCGTTTGGCACCAGTTCGTTCTGGACGATGTTGCGGTGGACGAGCGTCGGCGTGAGCTGCAAAGTGAAGCGCTCGCTGAATTTTCTGCCAATGATGGCCTCGTAGTAGTAGCCCATCCGACGGGCGAAGGTGGCTGGCACTTCCGCATTTCCGACAGGGTCTTTCAGGCCGTTCATCGTTGCGCCAGCGACCAAAACCAAGGAAATGGGCATGTTCCGCTTGCCCGTGGACTGCCAGAGCAGGCGGTATTTTGCGAAGGCATCCAATTCTTTTTTGGAAGTACTGCGGCCGATGCCGACCATCAGATTTTTTGTCAATCCAAAATCAAATCCCATCCGCATGCTGGCTTGGTCTAGGCCAAAAAACTCGTAGTAGCCCCTGCTCACATCGCCGAAGCGGTGCAAGATGCGGAAGTCCATCGTGCCGGGGTGGAGCATTTCCATGCTGTGGCCGTTGATGACCCGTGGGCTTTTGAAGGCATTGGTGGCGTATTCGGTGGTCTGCTCATCGCCGAGGGCATCGAGCATACTGGGTTCATCTTGGGCAGACGCCAGATTTGCCGTGAGGCAAAATATTGCGAATACAATTAATTGATTTATAAGCTTTTGCATGATAATTCTTCTTGTTGGTTAATCGTTTTTGGCGCCGAGCGCAATCCATTTTTCGATTTTGGCAATATTGCAATCCGAGAGTTTGCTGCCACTTTCCGGCATGGCCACGTAGCCGGAGGAATGCTTCACGGAGCCGAGCAAAGTGCCGTCATTCACAGTAGCTTTTATGCCAGTGTAATTGGTAAGGTTGATATTGCCTTGTGGCTGGCTGCCGCTGTGGCAGCCGTTGCAGTAATTATCAAAAATGGGCATGACCGAGCCAGACAGGGTCACACTGGTCGTATCACAGGCGGCCACTTGGCAACTGTTGTTTTGAGCACCTTGTTTTATCCACAGCGCAATGGTGGTGATTTTTTCATCGCTCAAGCGATCGTAGGGCGAAGGTGGCATGATTCCGAAAGAAGTGGTGATGATTTTGTAAACCTTGCTCGCCTTGTAATCTCCTGGCTTTACCGATTTCAAGATTCCGTCGTAGTTGCTGAAATCATAGCCAGCCTCCCGAGTCTGGGAATTATGGCAACCGCTTTGCGTACAGCTTGATTGGAAAATGGGCAGCACCTCCTGTTGGAAGCAAACCTCCTGTCTGTTCTCAATGTACTCTTTCTTACAGGCACTGGCGAACATGACTGCCGCAAGCGCCAGTGCGCCTAACCAGGCGAGTGTCCTTCTTTTTGATACATTCATTCTTTAAAAATTTAATGGATGCCCGCCATGTCAGCGGGTTAACTTTTGATATTTCGGGTAAAAAACCAAGCAGGTTGCCTTGTTCATTTTTTGTTGGAAAGTTTTTTTAAAAACGGTAGCCTAGGCCCAGTCGCCAAGTTGCCCAACGCCTGATTCCCACTTGGTTTCCTGTTTTGAAATCCCAAGCGCCGCTGGCCAAAGCCTGCCAATGGTTGCCCATTTCATAACGCAAACCGAGGTCAAAACCTGTATAATTCAAGGGCTTACTAGTGGATGGAACTCCTACTTCCCTACTTTTTTCCATGCCATTCAGGCGGTTCACGTATTCCACCTCAAGTTCGTACCCGGGGTTCCACTGCGCCGACCAAGCCGCGCCTAGCCAAGGGCTTATTTTGTTTTTTGCTAAAAAATAATAGCGCATACCCAACCCAAGTTGAAAGATTTGCCTTGAATCGTCGTGCGTTTCGAAATACTTGAAATCGTATTCATCGCCGGGCGACTGAAAATCGGGGAAGCCGAGGTTTGGGTCTTTGACGTAGCCACGGAAGCTCATATTAGTGAAGCTACCGCTCAGTGTCATTGAAAGGTTTTGGGAGAATCCAATTTCACCTAAAAGTCCAACTGCGAATCCGCTGCTGTTCGCAATTGCTGATTCAATTGGCTTGAAACCACCCATTTCGGTGCTGAGGGCAAACGAGCGGGGAATGAGTGGGAACGCAGTCTTTTCCTCCTTGGCAGGTTTCATCGGCAGGACATCGGTGGCGGGCAAAATCGGTCGTTTTCCCCAAGGGAACGGCTCAATTTCCAAGCAGGCGAGGGCGTCCAAATTGGCTTGCCGGGCTGCGTTTTTATCGAGTTTCTCCTTTTCAGTTTCAGTTAAATCACCCGTTGCTCCAGTGTACTCCGCAGGTTCGTTAGGGTCAAAATTGGTAGCTAGCCCATCTGTTGGAGCCGTGTTTTGAGCAGTTTTTGAAAAAGTATTTTTGGTTGAAAAGGAAGGTTTGGAAACGTTTTCCAAAGCCCAATTCTTCGGAGAATTTGCTTGCGTAAACTGTTTAATCACTACAGTTCTATAAATCGTATCGTATTGATAGACAATGTGTTTTGAGTAAATTGTGTCCTGCATGGTAACGGTTTGCGGTGTTTCATTTGCTTGCGCAAAATTTGGCTGGTTAGTCACTTCACTTGATTTTTTCCAAGCAAAAAACCACCCCAGATTGGACAGCAGCAACAGCCCAGTCAACCCAGCCAGCCAGCCGATGGGCAGCACCCGCCAGCGCTTCCGCTCGTGCGCATCGAGGCGGGCAGAGAGCGAACCCCAGTCCGCCCCACTGAAATCCGGCGGCGGAGAAGCTCCTTGCATTTTTTCAGAAAACCGCTTAAAAAAGTCCGGCTGTTTCATGCGTTTTTGATTTTAGGTGCTGGTAGTTCCATCATTTCCTTGAGCTTTGCCCGGGCCTTGAACAAATTCGATTTGGATGTGCCCACCGAAATGCCCAACATTTGAGCAATCTCCTGATGTTCGTAACCTTCGATGGCATACATATTGATGGCTAGGCGGTAGGACGGTGGCAATTGCTGGACGTGCGCCAGCAGTTCATCCGAAGAAAGTTGCTCCAGTACATCAAAGCCATCGTCGGCGGCCTGTTCTGCTACTTCTAAATCGTCGAGTGGCAAGCTGCTGCGCTGGTATTTCCGATAGTGGTCAATGGCGCTGAATACGACGACTTTGCGCAGCCAAGCCTGGAAAGGCAGCGCTGAGTCGTAGTTTTCGATTTTGGTAAAAACCCTGAAAAATGCGTCGTTGACGACCTCCCTGCCTTCATCCAAGGTGGCCACGTAGCGCCTACCCACCGACAGTGCAAAACTGTAGTACAGCTCGTACAGCGCATGTTGCGACACCCGCTCCCGGCGTCGGCAACCTTCGATGATTCGGTCCAGTCTCGTGTTATTCATGCCGGCTACTTATTCTTTTCGGAGAAAGAAAGCAAGGGGTTGCCTGTGGTTTGAAAAAATTTCACAGTGCGGTTATAGTAGAGTTGAATCAAAATTATGCCCACTGTTTCGGGCTGGAAGTGATAATCATCACACTCACAAATGGCCTAAAAAACAAAAGCCGCCAAGAGGTTATCTTGGCGGCTTTTGACTTGCTTCAAACGCTATCTTATTTCATCGCCTCCAATGTTCCACCAAAGTTGATTTTCACAGTTTTGGCCACTTTGTCAGCCACGAGTGAAGGAATTTCGACATCGAAGTCAGCCAGCGCTACAGTGAAATCAGTAGTAGCAGAAACTTTGCCGCCCTTCACGGTGAAAACAGTTGGAGCAGTCACTTGTTTGGTCTTGCCGTGCATGGTCAAATTGCCCACCACATTAATTTTATAAGTGCCATCCCGTTCAAATTTCACAGCAGTAACATCGGCCAGTTTGCCCTTGAAAACCGCTTTCGGAAATTTTGAACTTTCAACATAGTTCTCATTGAAGTGCTCCTGCATCAGCGCTTTTTCAAACTGAAAGCTTTTCATCAAGACGGCAGCTTCGACATTTCCAGATGCTTCGTCAATCACAAGCGTGCCGGTGTTGCTCTTCGCTTTGATTTCTTCCAGAGATGCATTGGATGTTGCGTCAAAATTGACGATGGCAGCTTTTGTGAAAATCCTTTGAGCGGAAAGCAGGATGGGTGCTCCAAACAATACAGCCAACAAGGCCATTTTCAAGTTCTTCATGTTCAATTAATTTTTTTGGTGAAAACAACTGGAATCAACTTCCTTTCGCTGTTCAAGCTGTTTAGTGACGCAATATTAACGCCCAAGGAACGCCAAGCTGTCTTAACGAAATCCTAATGTTCGTCTGAACGGGTAGAATCACAATCCGAACGGGGATTAACGTTAATTTTTCCAATTTTAAATGGTAAAAACCCTCGAAATATTGAAGCCTAAACGAATGCCCTTGTCGCCCCAACTATCCGTTGTACGTGTGTAGAACTGGTTTTCTGTCAGCCCAAACGAATTCGTCAAGTGCATCTGAAAAACGTGTCCACCAGTTTCAATGTCAATTCCGATACCGAAGCTATCATAGTATTTGTCGGTGGAATAATCCGAGACACGTAGGCCGTATTCGGCTGTAATGGCCATTCGCTGTGTCACCTTGTAACGAGCTGCACCAGCCAAAATGAAGGCGTCATTTTTAGTATCGGCTTCTTCCGCAAGGTTAACGTGTACGAGGGTAGGTGCCAATTGCAATGAAAAACGGTCGTTAAACTTACGCCCAATCATGATTTGGTGGCAAAACGAAAGCCGATTGCTAAAATCAGCGTACTTATTGACGTTGAGCAAACCATCGTCTTCATCCTTGATGGAAGTCGCATAAATGCCAGAAAACAGGGTCACACTGATGGGTGGGTTGGAATGGTCACCTTGGCGAATAAGGCGGTATTTAGCAAAACCATCAAATGTTTTGCCTGTATTCGATCGACCAATGCCTATGTTCAGGCGGCCATCGTAACTGTACTCTAAACTAAGGCGGATACTAGCACCTCCGTCCAAGCCCCAAAAATTGTAACCTCCTGAATTGAATGCTCCAAAACGGTGCGCAATCCGGAAATCTAGGGTGCGTTCACCTGGTACTTCGAGTGTATGGAAATTGATGAGCCTAGTGCCTTTAAATGTTGCAATAGCATGACCATGTACGACTTCTGGCTCACCTACCAGCCCAAGCAAATCGGTCGTATCAGGCTGTGCAGAAGCGATGGAAACAATCAAGCTAACAAGAGAAAAGAAAGTTATAATTTTCTTCATAAAATATTCATTATGAATGGTTTGTGACAAAAAAATTAGTTATTCGGGGCGCCCGCAGCTATCCATCGCTCAATTTTACCGATGGAGCAATCGTCAATTTTGGTGCTGCTACCACTGGGCATCCTTGACAGCGTTGCGACTCCGTCCCAGGTGATGGAACTGATGAGCTTGCCATTATCCACTTCCACCTTGACGCCAGCATAGTCGTTAAGAAGTGCATTATTGAAATTGCCCGGGCCGTGGCACGATGCATCACTTGAACTGCAACTGACACTCATTATCGGCACAATGTCAGCGGAGTAAGATACAGTTGCATTTGGGTCACAGGGAACCTCCATTGGAAGGTCGCCCACATTGTCATAAGCGCAGCCACCCAATCCAGCAAAAAGGAAGGATAAACTCAAAGCTCCAAAAACGATTTTCTTCAACATAATTGGTTCGCGTTTAGAATGTGTTTTTAAGACGAAAATCCCATGTACCGACAAGGGATTTGCGAAGATACTTGGAGTTCAATAAAATGGCATGAATGAATTTTAAAATTCAAAAAGTTAGTCAGCCAGCAGTCTATTCTAATCCACAAAAATGATTTTCAAAATAAATAATGAAATTTAAGCTCCGAAACCAAACTTTAGGCGTACATTTGCACTTCAAATTCTAAACGCTGTGAACAAAATTCTGTTTCATAGCTTTTTAGACAAAAATGTTAACCGTTTAATAGGTTTAGACGGGATTTGAAGGAGAAGAAGAAAAAATGACCTGCGGGTCGTTTTTGTTTGCGAGTAAACTGGCTGCCAAGAGATTGATATTCAGCGTGTTAGTCCGCCTCCATACTCGCCTGCCTGCCTACACGGAGTATGCTAGGGACTATCTGCCTTCACGTTCTGAATTTTAGGTTTCGTACCATTGGAATTAATTATGTCTGTCTTTTTGAAAAAAATTTGAAACGTTGCACTGCAACCCTCAAATATTTTCAAACTGCCCGATATCACCTCACGGGTTCAAGCCACCTATTCAACATCAATCAATTTTATGACTGCTGAACTGACGTTCAAGGAGTTGGGGCTTAGTGCTGACATCCTTGAAGGCCTTTTGAAAAAAGGCTTTGTAAACCCCACGCCCATTCAGGCGCAAACCATTCCGATGCTGCTCAACGGCGAGCGGGACATCATTGGTCAAGCACAAACTGGCACAGGCAAAACGGCCGCATTTGGCTTGCCCATCATCGAACGTATCACACCTGGTCTTCGCAAAGTACAGGCTATCGTGTTGGCACCGACCCGTGAGTTGGCCAGCCAAGTGGCAGATGAACTTGAAAGCCTGAAGGGTAAACGCGACCTGCGCATTCTCCCCGTTTACGGCGGACAGGGCATGGACATCCAGCTTCGCCAACTTAAACAGGGTGTTGACATCGTCGTGGCGACCCCAGGCAGGGCCATTGACCACCTGAAGCGTAAGACACTCAAACTGGACGATGTAAGATTCATGGTACTGGACGAGGCCGACGAAATGCTCAACATGGGCTTTGTCGATGACATTGAGACCATTCTTACCCATGTGCCTGAGGAGCGCCGCATGCTCCTTTTTTCAGCGACTATGCCTGGCCCAATCTTGAAATTAGCGAAGAAATTCATGGGCGAGTACGACGAAGTGAAAGTAGCTGCCAAGCAGACCTCTTCAGCTAATGTAGAGCAAATTTTTTACGAAATAAACGAGCGTGACAAACTGCGTGCACTACACCGCCTCATTGAGACGGAAACAGAGTTTTACGCATTGGTTTTTAGCCGAACCCGCCTTGGTGCCGACCGTTTAGCCCATAAGCTCAGCGACTTAGGCTTCGATGTGGAAGCACTTCATGGGGATGTGACGCAAGTACAAAGAGAGCGTATCCTCGCCAAATTCAAGGGCGGCCATGCGACCATCCTTGTGGCTACCGATGTGGCAGCCCGTGGCATTGACATCAATAACCTCTCGCACGTTATCAACTTCGACCTGCCAGACAGCCCAGAGGCATATGTACACCGCATTGGACGTACAGGCAGAGCAGGCAAAACTGGTAAAGCTATCAGTTTTGTAACACCATCCGAGTGGCGCAAGCTCCAGTTCATCATGCAGCACACCCGCACGACTATCGAGCGAGCACACTTGCCATATGGCCAAGCCGTGATTGACTTGAAGCGGAGTGCCATGAAAGAAAAGGTGTTCATGGCCACTGAAGGAGAGATTTCGCAGGATTTTTACAACCTCGCTGCTGATATTCTGGAATCCGGAAAGCCGAAGCAAATGCTGGCGTCGCTGCTACAGTTGCATTTTGGAGGCAACTTGAACCCACATGCTTACCCAGAAATTCGGGAGCCAGAACGCCCAGCTTTCAAACAGCGCCACAGCCTCGAACGGCATGGTGCACCGGGCAGACCATCTTCTGGCCCTCGTGGGGGCTTTGGAGGCAAGCGTGAGCGGACATCTTCCAATGGCCAATTCAGTAGCAAGCCTTTTTTCAAGAAGAAAAAATTTGCTTCGTAACTGGAGCATTTAGCTAAAATAAAAAAGGCAAAAGTGGGGCGACCCGCTCTTGCCTTTTTCTTTTATCTACAATTCAGCAGCATAAAACTGCCAACTCAAATCACCCCATCTCCTGTACTACGTCCTGCACTTCTGGCACCATCCGTTTCAGCATTCCTTCAATCCCAGATTTTAAGGTAACTGTGCTAGATGGGCAGCCACTGCAAGAACCTTGCATCATCACGTACACGGTTCCTTTTTCGTAGCGCTGGAATTCGATGTTCCCGCCGTCCATTTCCACAGCAGGTTTTACGTAGGTATCAATCAATTCTTTGATTCGCTGAGCAATTTCGCCATCCTCACCACTGAACTGTTCTGCAACACGGTCAGCCTCTAACGCCTGCATGGCATCTGCGTAGCCGTCCTTCATGATTTCGCCACCATCTTCCACATATTTTTTAATCAAATCCTTCAACTTGAGCATGATGTCAGCCCATTCGTAGTTAAACTCCTTGGTGATGGAAACGAAATTATTAGTGATATATACGCCTTTCACGAACGGTTGGTCAAACAGTGTAGAAGCTAGTGGTGACCATTCCCGGGCAAGCGCTTCTTCTCGAAAGTCGGCGGTGCCCCGGTATAGCATTCGGTTAGTGACAAATTTAAGTGATTCAGGATTAGGCGTTTGCTCAGTATAGAGCATGACTGGCGATGCTGTGGCGGTATTCATATTTTGAACGATTTTTCTTATTTAGATTTTGTCCACAAAAGTAACAGAAAAGGTTGAATCAAGTTTCATCAACCATATAATTCATATTTCACCTGTTCCCGGCCGTAGCCCATTTTTACGAGCAGATTGGCCACAGCTTCGTCCACCATTTGCGTCCAACCGCAGAGGTAGAACGTGACATCCGGGCGTTTTTCTTCGTAATTCTTCAAGTAAATTTCATGCACATAGCCGTGGTGGCACCCCTCCTTTTCTTCCCTCGAAAGTGCAATGGAGTAGCGAAAACTGGGCATTTTTTGCACTAGTGCCTCGAATTCATTTTGGTACAAAATGCCATCTGAAGTCCTCGTGCCGAAAATGAGGTGGATTCCTTTGTGGGGGATTTTTTTATCCAAAATTTCTAATATCATGCTGCGGAATGGCGCTACGCCTGTACCCGTGCAAACCATGACCAGCTCATTTTCGATTTTTTCCGGCAAGATGAAAGCACCATCTGGTCCCTTGAATTTTATCGAGGAGCCAATGGAAGTTTCGTTGAAAAGATAGCCACTCGCCAAGCCACCGTCAAGGTGGACGATGCATAGTTCCAGCACATTCGTGCCGTTTGCCGCACTGGCGATGGAGTAACTGCGCCAGCGCTGGTTGCGCCGCTCGCCAATTGGCAAGTCCATCGTGATGAACTGGCCAGCCTTAAAATCGAATCTTTCAACACCCTCTACCTCCAGCCAAAACCGTTTGGTGGTCGGTGAGACATCTTCGATTTTAGTGATGATTCCGTTGTACCAAGTTGTCATTTCCGTAACACGGACTGTCAGTCCGTGCCATTTTGCAACACGGCCTGCCAGACCGTACTTTCGTATTTGTAATTAATTTTTTCGTTTTCGGGAAGTTTGGAATCACGGTCTGGCAGACCGTGTTACAGCACCAGCTCGTCAAAAGGCAAGAACACCTCGAACCCTTTTTCGTTGAAATATTGGCGGGTTTCTTCTGCGGAACGGCTGCTGGCAGCCATCACAAAGTCACCGCCCCAAGCGCCCAGCGATTTCACTTCGCCCCAAAAGTCATTGAAATACAGCGCTTTTGCTCTTGGCAAACCAATGGTTTCCGCCACCAAATTTTCATGTTGCCCGATTAACCCCTCAAATTCAGCCAGCGTTTGCGCAGCCAAAAACCGCCTCGTCAAGACCGAAATCTCAGTCACCAATTCTGGCAGTCTAGTAAGACGTAAATCATCAGTCGTAAATCGGTAATTGCGAATTCCTTCTCGACTGTCTTGCTTTTTGCCTAAATAAATGAAATAAAGTGAGTTGCGAAACTGCGGATTGAAATCGCATAGCTCGAACTGCGGCTTTCCATTTCCCAGTTTATACAAAATCGGCCCATCCGCACCAGCACAGGCGATGTCATATCCAGAGCCTCCAAAAGTGCGGGCAGACAACTCGAACGGGTCAACCTGTGCCCATTTTGCCACCAAATAAACCAAGGTGCTGCTAGTGCCTAGGCCCCAGAGGCGGGGAAAATCCAATTGGCAGTTGGCAATTGGTAGTTGGCATTTAGTGAGAAAGTTGGGGTTCAGGTTGCGGGCTGCTTGGAGGATTTTTTGGAGGCGCTCCGCAATGGCTGGGTCGGTAGCATCCGAAAAGTCAAAGCGCTCAGGGTCAAATTTTGCTTCAAACCAGCACCCGCCTTTTTCATCCGAGCTGCGCCAGTGGAGCATTGAATTTTCAACTTCCAAACTTCCAAACTTCAAACTTTGCCCCAACTTGACTGGTAGCGCCAGTGCCAACGCCCCATCCAGCACGAAGTACTCAGCAGTGAGTAGGAGTTTACCGTGGGCGTGGAAGTGCATCATAAATCAAACCCAATATCCCCTCGAAAATACTTTCCGTCAAACTCAATAGCCTTGGCATTTTTGTTGGAAATAGCCAGCGCTTCCTGGAAAGTCTTCCCCAACGAGGTCACTGCCATCACCCGTCCTCCGCTAGTAACTAATTGATTGTCAACAGATTTTGTGCCAGCTTGAAAGACAATACTGTCCTCCACTCGGTCTAGCCCTTTGATAGGCTTCCCCTTCGGGTAATCACCGGGGTAGCCGCCGCTAGCAAGGATAATGGTTGTGGCAGCCCGCTCGTCCTCCTCAATTTTCATATTGGAAAGTTGGCGGTTGTTCACAGCGATGAACAGTTCCACGAGGTCGTTTTTCAGGCGAGGGAGTACGACCTCTGTTTCCGGGTCGCCCATGCGCACATTATATTCAATGACAAACGGGTCTTCTCCGACCTTTATCAGTCCTAAGAAAATGAAACCCTGATATTCGATTTTACGGAATTTCAGGCCGGCGATGGTCGGCTTCACGATACGTTCCTCCACTTTTTTCATCATCTCGGCATCCAAAAAAGGTGGGGGCGAAACAGCACCCATTCCGCCCGTGTTCGGCCCTGTATCACCCTCGCCGATGCGTTTGTAGTCTTTTGCCACAGGCAAAATCTTGTAGGAATCACCGTCCGTGAGGACGAAAACACTAAACTCAATGCCACTCAGGAACTCCTCGACGACCACTTTCCGGCTTGCCCCGCCGAATTTGCCGCTGAGCATTTCCGTCATTTCGGTCACTGCCTCGTCCCGCTCCTGGCAGATGACGACACCCTTGCCTGCGGCCAACCCGTCGGCTTTCAGCACGATAGGCAAGGTGGCTTTTTTACGAAGAAAATTGAGCGCTAGCTCGGAGCGGGCAGCGAAAAACTCCCGGTAGCCTGCCGTCGGGATTTTAAAATCCCGCATAAATTTCTTGGCGTATGCCTTGCTGCCTTCCAATTTTGCACCTTGCATGGAAGGTCCGATGACGGCCACGTGGGCCGTGCTTGGGTAACGCTTCAGGTAATTCCAGATACCGTTCACGAGCGGCGCCTCTGGCCCTACAACTACCATCTGGATGCCTTTTTCCAGCACAAAATCTGCAACGGCAGCATTGTTTTCTGGGTCAATTGGCACGTTTTCTCCAAGCACAGCCGTACCGGGATTACCGGGTGCTATGTATAGTTTGGAGCAATGTAGGCTTTGGCTGATTTTCCAAGCGAAGGCATGTTCCCTGCCGCCGCCGCCGAGAAGTAGTATCTTCATTTTTTTGACTGGTGATTTTTGACAAGTGATTTGAGGTGCGGCAAAGATAGAACTTGCCCGACAAGTCGGGGCAGCTGACTTGGTTTTGATGAAAATCACCACAACCATTTAGTTTTGAGCCTGTTTATTGGGCAAAATTTTGATAAAACGACCACATGGCGAAACTCAAAGCTGGCGACAAAGCCCCAAACTTTAAGAGCATGGACGAGCAGGGAAACCCCATTTCACTCAGTGATTTCAAGGGGAAAAAGTTGATTCTTTATTTTTACCCTGCTGACAACACACCGACCTGTACTGTTGAAGCTTGTAACCTGAGGGACAATTATGAATCGCTCCGAAAAGCTGGCTACCACCTTCTCGGCGTCAGTCCTGATAGCCAAAAAAAACACCAAAATTTCATCAAAAAACACAGCCTACCCTTCCCGCTTTTGGTGGATGAAGACCATTCCATCATAAAAGCTTATGATGTCTGGGGACCAAAAATTACTTTCGGAAAAGCTTATGACGGCCTGTTGCGCACCACTTTTATCATCAACCAAAAAGGTGTCATTGAACGAGTGATAGACAAGGTGGAATCGAAACGGCACTCAGCGCAGATTTTGCAGGGATGAAGAATGAAAGGGTCTGCTCGGGTTGCTTAAAACTGCTATGTTTGCGTCTCTCAAAGCCTTTAGCTATCCACTTTTAACTTTTAATTCTCAATTGACATGAAGCCTACACTACTTATTCTTGCCGCAGGCATGGGCAGCCGTTACGGAGGCCTGAAACAATTGGACGAAGTCGGGCAGGCCGGCGAAGCCATCATGGATTTCTCGATTTACGATGCCATCAAGGCAGGATTCGGCAAGGTGGTTTTTGTCATCCGACGGGATTTTGAGCAGGAATTCAAGGAAAAAATTGGTAGCCGCTGGGAGGGCAAAATTGCGGTGGAATATGCCTTTCAAGGCTCCGATACTTATGTGCCAAGGGTAGCTGGACAAGTAGAACGGACAAAACCGTGGGGAACAGGCCATGCTATTCTAGTTGCCAAAGATGTGGTGAATGAACCGTTCGTAGCCATCAATGCCGATGATTTCTATGGGTATGCAGGTTTTGAAAAAATGTCAAAATTCCTCTCAACCGCCTGTGAGCCAACGAATTATGCCATGGTAGGCTATGTCTTGAAAAACACTTTGTCAGAAAACGGGGCGGTCTCCCGTGGGGTCTGTTCGATGGACGAATTCAATTTTCTGCGCACGGTTACAGAATGCACCGGCATTGAACAGTCTGAAGACGGCATTACCTACAAAAAGGGAGAAGAAACGGCACTACTTGATGCCAATTCCCTCGTTTCGATGAATATCTGGGGCTTTCACCCGCATATTTTTGAGGTGCTGCAAACGGGTTTCAACAATTTTGTTTCAGCGAACGCCGCAAACCCAAAGGCCGAATTTTATATTTCCAGCTTTGCAAACGACCTTATCAACGGAAATAAAGCCACCTTCGAAGTGCTTCCCAACGACGAAAAATGGTATGGCGTTACTTACCGGGAGGACAAGGAAATGGTGCAAGCGGCATTCTCCGAAATGACCTCAAAAGGTATTTACCCAATAGGATTGTGGCGTTAAAATTTTTGTTAAGTTTTTTTCTGAACAGATAGCCTTATCTTCAAGCTGTTTTTTAGCTTTGTGGTGTTCTCAGTTATTCCCCTGCTGCTTTGGTTTCTCACCTAGACTGCTTCCCAAAAACAAATGACGGCGATTTGCATATTGTGTTTTGAACAAAAAACACCTGGTGATACTATGAAAAAGATACTTCTATCCTTCAGCCTGCTGTCGTTTACGTTTTCCCTTTTTGCGCAAGATTTCATGTTGCAAGGCTGGTATTGGGACTACCCCAAGACCTGCAACGGCTTCACATGGGCCGACAGCCTCAAGAACAAAGCCGATATGCTACAAGGTAACTTCAACTACATCTGGTTGCCTCCATTGTCCAAGGCAAGCTTTGGCAGTTGCAGCAACGGTTACGACCCGAAGGACCTTTTTGACCTTGGCGATGGCGGAGACGCTACCGGATTTGGTACTCGCACCCAAGTGAACAACCTGATTTCCACCATGAACACCAAAGGAGTGAAAAGTGTAGCGGATGTGGTGTACAACCACCGGGACGGTGGCCTAGCGGAACAAAATACCGCCGTTGAAGGGTGGATTGAAAACATGAACTGCACCAAAGTGGACGCTGGAGACCAACCTTTTCCTGCTGACCGATACCGCTGTGTTTTGCCATTGGGTGGCGCTTCCAACAATGGTGCTGGCGATTATTATTTTAAAATCCGCTCCGCATCCAAGCATCCAAATTATTACGACCGGGTTTACAAAGTTTACATGGTTACCAACACGGTGGGTTACGCCGGGCTTTCCACACAACATGAAAATGAAAACAACGGCGGAAATGGAAACGGCGGCGGCGACTGCGGCCAACCGTCAGACCCGACCCCCTTGCAGTTAGGCCGAAGTATGGCGGCAACGATTGATAACGTGGGTAGTTGTAGCGGCGGATGTGGTATCGATGAATTTAAGCTGACCTTGAGTGCCAGCGACTTCAACGCAGCGGGCGACCTCTTGTACATATACTTTGATACGGGTGGAGTTTATTCTGATGTTTTTATTGGAGGGCTTTGGAGCACTTCCCGAAGCCAAGATATTCAAAGCGAAATCCAGTACCAGACCTACACTGACTTTACCAGTTTGCCAAGCGGTCGGGGTGACATGAACTACCTGAACTTCAAGCCCAACGGAAACCCTACCCATTTAAGTGGTGACTGGGACTACCTCTGGTTTTTTTATGACTACGACCAAGACCAACCTGCTACCCGTGACACCTTGTTTGCATGGTCAAAATGGCTATGGAGCAATGTCGGTATCCGTGGGTTCAGGATGGATGCCGTAAAACATTTCCCATACAGTTTCACAGGCGACCTAATGGACTTCCTACACAGCAATTCCATAGACCCTGGCCTAGTAGTTGGGGAATATTACGACGCTAATGCAAGCACTTTGAAAACTTGGGTGGATAACGTGAAAGCAAACATGGACGGAGGCTCCCAAGCAGCCATTCAGGTCAGAGCCTTTGATTTTGCCCTACGGGAAGCACTTAAAAACGCCTGTGATGCATTTGGTTACGATGTCCGAAATGTGTTCAATTCTGGCATGGTGGATGGTGCTGGCGCAAGTGGTTTCGAGGCTATTACTTTCATCAACAACCATGATTTTCGGGATGCCGGACAGCCAGTACAAAACGACCCAATGCTCGCCTACGCCTATATTTTGACCAACAACCAAGTGGGGCTGCCCTGTGTGTTTTATCCCGAATATTTCAATAAGCCAGTGCCAAATTATCCTTCGGTAAATTTGCGAACCCAAATCAATGACCTCATCCAATATCACAAGAATTATATTTTCGGAGCCAACAAACGGGATTACCTAAGCCGCATTGGCACCGGGTATTTCGCCAATTACACATCCGGGTTCCCCAACACCACCCTATTTTACCAACTCGCTGGAGGTATTGGTGGAAAGGATGTGCTCGTCGCCATCAATTTCGCTGGTGAACCACTGACGGTCGAGCACCAAATCAACGCTGACCTGGACGAGGACGGCACCAACATGCCCGTGAACACCCAATTCAATGAACTGACATCCAACTCCTCCTCACTGACCGTGAACAGCCAATACCGTGTCACTTTCACCGTACCTGCCCGTAGTTACGCAGTTTGGGTAGAAGGGGTAGCGCTTCCAGTTTCATTGGTTGATTTTCGAGCACAAGTTGCTGGGGAACAAATCGAACTTGCCTGGGAAACTGCCTCCGAACGGAATTTTGGGAATTATGAACTGGAACGCTCATCCGATGGAAAAACTTTCGCCAGTCTTGCCGTAATTGAGCCAAAAGGCAATGAAAATACGGAAGCTACTTATCAATATTTTGACAAAACAGCAAAAAAAGGCACCACTTGGTACTATCGATTGAAAATGCTGGACATGGACGGCAGCTTCAATTACTCGCACGTGCGCAGTGCCAGACTGGAATTGGATTGGGAGCGCCCATTCTTAGCACCAAATCCTACTGGTGGAAATGTGGCTGTCTTTTTCAAATCACCTTCGGAAGCACCAGTAGTTATATCAGTCTTTGACTCGCAAGGCAAGTTATTCCGACAGCAGGAGATGCTTGCTGAAGAAGGAAAAAACAGCCTATTCATTGATAGTTCAGATTTGCCAACTGGAGTTTACTACCTCAGCTTGGAATCTGACGGGATCGTGCAATGGCGGGAAAGAGGAGTGAGGTTTTGAGAGTTCCAATGTCTTAGACTTTACCAAAAACAAATTTTCAACACTATGCTTGTGCCACAGTGAACAACTTACCTTGTGTTTACCTACCTAATATAAAAAAAAGATGCAATTGACATCTTAACAAAGCCAATTGCATTCACATAACTACTTATTTTACAAAATCCACAAAACTTGGAATTTATGAAAAAACTAAATCTACCAAAGACTTTCATTTTACTCACAATGCTCTTCATCTATAATCATGCAAGTGCCAATTTTGGCATTTATGAATCATATGCTGTTTTGAATGACGTGTACTACGATTTATTTGCGAACACAGGAAACCCTGATTTTAACGGCGCCAATCTTGGAACGTTTATGACAGACGGTGAGCTAATATTCAATGGGGGCCAAATCAAGACTTATAAAGAAAGTGTTGATGCGTGTAACAGCAATGCCTGTGGGGGCACCATTTTTTATACTATTTATTTAGGGGCAAACCCTTTATCAACTGGCAGCTTTAGCCTTACTTATGATGTAGGCTTTGGCGACCAATCAGGATCAGGTTGTAGTATTAACCAGCAATGGGATAATGATGCATCGGGTACAACTAATTTGATATCAGGCTTATCGGCTGGCAACTATACACTTGCAGTTTATTGTATTGCAACTGGAAGCAACAGCGATGACGGACTTTGCAATGAAACCGTTACCCAGTCAGTGCTTTCTGCATCATTTGTCGTTGAGGCTATCATGCCAGTAGAAATAATGGATTTTGTGCTGAAAAATACGCAGCATTCGATTGAATTGAATTGGCAAACTGCTTCAGAGCTCAACAACTCCCACTTTGAAATAGAGCGCTCAGCAGACTCTGGAAAATGGGAAACACTCGGTGAAAATGAAGGGCATGGCACTACCTTGACTCAACATTCCTATAGTTTTATCGATAAGTGGCCATTAACTGGCCTAAACTATTACCGGCTTAAACAAGTGGATTTTAACGGGAACTTTGAGTATTCCAAGGTGATTTCAGTCAACTTGGTATCAAATGGCGGCAAGGGCAGCATTTCTCCAAACCCTGCGAGCGAAGCCATCTCCATCAATCTGCCAAATAACTCTGAAACCTATCAAGCTACCGTTTATGACCTGAGTGGCAAGGCTTGGCAGAATTCGAATTTACCAAATAACCAATTGATAATCAGCGAGTTGCCAAATGGCATTTATTTTTTGAAAATTACTGACGAAATCGGACGAACAGTAACCCAGGAGCGTTTTGTCAAAAACTAACGCACCACATTTTCTGGCCAAAAGCCCGCTCCGGAGAAAACCGGAGCGGGTTTTTTGGCTATTCAGTTTTCTTCGCAAACACCCTGTCCATATATTTTGAAAACGCCTTCCCATCAATCTTGCGACCTTCTCTAGACTGCTCCGCCTCCAGCTTCCCATCCTTTTTCTCTAGGATAAACTTGAAAACATAGTCGTTTTCATTTTTAAAACCCTCCTCGAAAGAACCGTAGCGCAGGTCGTTGAACTGTAATCGGCCATCCTTCCGAATAATGACGTTGTAGTAACCACTGGAAAACCATTTCAATATCTTGACAGTACGGTCATTTTCATAATCCTTCAACAGTTCGTGGTGCTTGGGTATGACATTGAATTTCTTCACCCGTTTATCCTCGTCAAAAAAAGTGTAGTAGCCGTGGTAAAAAGCGGTATCGCCTTCGGCAACGCCCAGCCACAAGGAGTTAGTGAGGATGGAGGGCCCGGACATACACCGTTTGTATTCGACCTTTTCCTTTTCAAGTGACTCAGCAAAAATCCGGTTGAAAACCGCCTTGTGGTAAAACGTAAAGCACATGTACACCATACTGATGACAATGCCCGACCAATTGACGATACGCCTTGCTTTGATGGTTTTTGACAAAAAAGAGGCAATCAAAATGCCCAGCAGCAGCCAAATGGAGAACAGCGGGTCGGCCACCGAAATATTGTCGAAAGAAACCCGATGGTCGTTGAACGGCTGAAAAAGCTGCGTGCCGTACACATTGAAGCAATCCAGGACTGGGTGCGAGAAGATGGTGATGAAAAAGAACAAAATCCACTCCTTCCGGCTAACGGAGACATCGGCCAAATCCTGCGACACATATTTTGACCAAATAAACCAAGCCAAACCCAAGCCAACCAAAACAGCAGCCGTCAGCCAGCCCCAAGATTTTACGGCTTCGCCAAAAATCATTTGGATGCCGAACATCAGCAATGCGTAAAAGACCAACACACCTGAGAAGACTGCCCATTTGTAGCGCCGCCGTCGGTAAAGTCCACTGTGGTAAAGCCACTCCACGGCACAGCCTATGCCTGCCGCTGCCAGCAAGCCAAATACGATGGAGTGCATGAATCCTCGATGAAAAGCGAGTGCATTGATAGGGCTGGTGAAAAAACCAGCCATTACATCCAGGTCAGGAACCGTATTGGCAAAGGCGCCCCATGCCATTGCCCGTGCGCCAATTTTTTTGCCTAAAGTCGCCTCTCCGAGCGCAGCGCCGAGGGCGAGGTGGGTGATGGAATCCATTAATTTTAAAAAGGATGAGGAATGAGGGATTAGGGATGAAATGGAGACTGCCCCATTCTTTTTTCCTCATCCCCAAATTCATTTTTTGTTTGCTTTTTCTTTCAGGTTGGATAGCGATTTGGAAGTCATTTTTAGGATTTCCTCGCATTCGTTCATCAAGTCTGAAAGCTTTGCGATTGGGACGATTGCAGATTCAACCAGTAGTTCCAACCAAAACAAAGTTTCATCTGCTTCTTCTGTGACAATGCTCAATTTACTAATTCTTTCTGCATCTGAACGGCTGCGTGCAACCGCCCTATAATTGGCTGCAACGGAGGTTGAGCTTCTTAAAACCTGCTTGCCAATCACTCTTGCTTCATCAGTTTTCGGCAATTTTTGCGTCATCTTGATGACTCGCAGTGCCATTTGCTTCGTCCGCTTTTTTAGCGCTTCGATTTTCTCAATAGTATCCACCTTACTAGGAATGAGGGGTGAGGGATTAGGGATGAATTAGCGGCTGCTCCATTACTAATGCCTCCCCATTATGCTTACAATATTTTTTTGAGGATTCAAATTTGAAAATAATCTTGCAAAAAACCACTGCCTTTTTCATCCCTAATCCCTCATCCCTCATCCCTATCAATAGGCTTTTGCGAAAAGAACCCTTTCCTTAGATGGCTTGCCCGTGAGCACACATTTACCGTCTTCCTGCGGATTGTTGAGCGGGATGCAGCGGATGGTCGCCTTCGTCAGCTCTTTGATTTTATCCTCCGTCTCGGAAGTACCGTCCCAGTGGGCACTGATGAAGCCGCCTTTTTCTTCCAAGACCTTTTGGAAATCCTCAAAATTGTCAACCGAAGTCGTATGCTCTTCCCGGAACGCAGCGGCACGTTCAAAGAGGTTCTGCTGAATCTCATCCAACAGGGAGATGATGTGATCGGCTATGCCCTCCACTGGCTGACTTGACTTTTCCTTCGTATCCCGGCGAGCCACTTCCACCTTACCTTCGGCGAGGTCACGGGCACCGATGCCGAGGCGGACAGGGATACCATTCATTTCATGCTCCGCAAACTTGAAGCCGGGGCGCTTCTGGTCGTCCATGTCGTATTTCACACGGATACCTTTAGAGCGCAACTCTTTCATCAGTTTGTTAGCCGCCTCGTCAATTTCAGGCGTAGGCTTTGGAATTGGTACGATGACCACTTGCGTAGGCGCAATTTTTGGTGGCAAAACCAAGCCGTCGTCGTCCGAGTGAGTCATGATGAGCGCCCCAATGAGGCGGGTGCTCACACCCCATGAAGTCGCCCAAACATACTCCATTTGGTTTTCCTTATTGGAAAATTTCACGTCAAATGCCTTCGCAAAATTTTGCCCCAAGAAGTGGGAAGTACCAGCTTGAAGCGCCTTGCCATCCTGCATCATTGCTTCAATACAGTAGGTATCTTCAGCGCCAGCGAATCGCTCATTGGCTGTTTTTACACCTTTGATGACAGGCATGGCCATCCACTCCTCCGCAAAAGCAGCGTACACATCTAGCATAGTGCGTGTCTCAGCCACGGCCTCTTCCCTCGTGGCATGGGCTGTGTGGCCTTCTTGCCAAAGGAACTCCGCCGTTCGGAGAAAGAGACGGGTACGCATTTCCCAACGAACCACGTTTGCCCACTGGTTGATGAGCAGTGGCAGGTCACGGTAGCTGTTGATCCAAGTGCGATAGGTGTCCCATATGATGGTCTCGGAGGTTGGCCGGACGATAAGTTCCTCCTCCAGTTTGGCCGCTGGGTCAACCACGACACCACTGCCATCCGGCGCATTCATCAGGCGGTGGTGGGTGATGACGGCGCATTCTTTGGCAAAGCCCTCCACGTGTTGTGCCTCCCGGCTGAGAAAGCTTTTTGGTATGAAAAGTGGGAAATAGGCGTTGACGTGGCCTGTCTCCTTGAACATGCGGTCAAGCTGGTCACGCATGTTTTCCCAAAGGGCATAGCCATTCGGTTTGATGACCATGCAGCCACGCACTGCCGAATTGTCGGCGAGGTTGGCTTTTTGGACAATGTCAATGTACCATTGGGAGTAATTTTCTTCTCTGGAAGTGATTTCTTTTGCCATAAATGAATTTTTCTAGCAGCTTTTACGGAGGTTTTTTTCGCTTGTTTTGGCAAAAATGGATTCTTCCATTTTTATCCAAAATTTTGGATTTTAACACGTAAAAAGGCCAGATTTGGCCATTTTAACGTCGGAAACGAGTGCTTTAAGCTTTTTTTAAAGGATTTCGAAGAACAGATAAGTTCCTCAACTGTCTTACTTGTGAAACTTTAACAGCACTGAAATCGAATTTTAGTGCTACCTTAACGAAAAAGTGGCGCAAAGCTAATAATTTCGTGACTGCAAACTCTGAAGAGAGAAAGTCGAAGTAATTACCAAATAAATACTTGTAAAATGAAAAAGAATAAATTGCTTTTTGCCTTGGTGTCGGTCTTCGTCCTTGGCTTGGCAAACACCAGCAACGCTCAGTACGATGACCTGTACTACAATCCTGACACGGATGGAGGGTATTATAGTTCGTCAAACAATTCATCTAATTCGGACAGTTACGCTACCAATGACCGAGATAGCGACTCAGACTATGATGATGAGGTTTATGATGGCTATGAAGACTATGACGATTACAACTATTACTATAGTTCTAGGATTCGTCGTTTCCATCGTCCATACTATGGTTTCAGCTATTTCGACCCTGTGTATGTTGACCAAGCCTACTACGATCCATTTTGGTCGGCGGGTGTCACGGTTTTGATTTATGACAATTACAATCCTTGGCGTTACCGCTACAACCGTTGGAATTATGGCTATAGCTGGAATTCATGGGGTGGTTCAAGGTTTTATGTTTCTAATGGATACTATGGCAATCCTTGGGGCTGGAATAGTGGCTACTATGGTGGTTATGGAAACACGTATGTGACCAATAACTATTACGGCGGTGGATATGGTGGTTATGGAAATTACTATGGCGGCGGTTATGGTGGAGGTTACAGCAACTACTATTGCCCACCATCTTGGGGCAATGGCTACAGCTATAACACGGTAAGCAACAATAGCAATACCCGCTATAATGGCGCAAGAAAAAGCGGTAGCAGCGGCACCTACGATGCCCGCCTTAATGGTTCTAATCGCCGAGGCACCATTAGCGAGAATGAAGCTACAAGAGCTACAAGGCCTAGCGATTCTTCGATTGACCGGGAAGCTGAAAAAAGCAAGCTTCGTAGAGAACTGAATGAAACTCGTTCTACCGAGAATCGGAACTCCACAGATACAGAGCGTACAGCCACTCCAAGGTCGGAGCGTAGTATTGACGAAACCCGTCCAAGCCGTGGCAGTGATTACCGGACCACCAACCCTTCCACTCGTACGGAAGACAGCAGAAGTCGTCGTGGCAGCTTCGACAATAGCCGCTACAGCACGCCTCAGCGCACTTCACCTCGCACCGACAATAGCCGCAGTAGAAGTGGTGGATTTGACAATAGCCGCAGCAGCGCACCTCAACGCAGTACTCCTTCTGCTCCCCGCATGAACAACAACAGCAGCCGTAGTTCTACGCCTTCTGCACCTAGAAGCAGCGGTGGAGGCAACAATTCTTCCCGCAGCAGTGGAGGAAGCAAGCGTGGTGGTTGATTATGATTGTATAATTGGATAATTCCAAAAGCAATTAATAATTTTCTGAAAAGTGGGTGGATGGCAAAACATCCACCCACTTTTTTATTCCCTAATTTTGACACTTCGTCAACCAAATTTTCATCTAATCCTCTAACCTAGAAAAACACAACAACCATGAGATATTTACTATTTCCCTTGTCAGCACTATTTCTTTTACCAGTTTTTTTGAAAAGCCAAACCATTCAAGATGCTACCCGATATTCAATGTTGGAGGTGACTGGTACCGCACGTTCAGCTGGTCTTGGCGGAGGACTTGGCGCATTGGGTGCTGATTTTTCAGTACTGAGTACCAACCCTGCTGGATTGGCAACTTTTCGCCGTTCAGAGTTCACCTTTACACCATCTTTCACCAACACTACCAACGAAAGTTTGCTGGAGGGGCTAAATGCCACCAATTCGGAGACGAAAACAAATTTTAACTTCAACAATATCGGGCTTATTATTTCCTCTAAACCGCTTAGCACGAGTTGGACGAATACAGCATTCGGGGTCGGGTTAAACAGGCTTGGAAATTATAATCAAAGGGCCTACTACGAAGGCACTTCGTTTGGATCTATTACTGATCGATGGGTGGACTTAGCTAATGGCCTGACCCCCAATGAACTTGGGTTTGAAGAGGGGTTGGCTTACGACGCAGAAGCCATTTACAACCCAGACGAAAACGACCCAACATATTATCTTAATGATTTTGACCCCAACGAATCAGTTTGGCGGTCGCAAAATATCAAGCGGAGAGGCGGCTACAGTGAGTTGGTGCTTTCCTATGCTGGAAACTACAAAGAACGGTTGATGATTGGAGCAACAATGGGTATTCCTTTTGTCAATTACGAGGAAAACAAAACCTATGTCGAATCAGACAAAGCAGGCACCAACCCTGTTTTCAATGAACTGACCTACACCGAAAATTTAAAAACCACGGGTGCTGGTATCAACTTGAAAGTAGGGGCGATCTTGCGGCTCAACCAGATGGTGCGGATCGGGTTAGCTGTTCACACACCTACAGGTCTTGCCTTGAAGGACAATTACTCTTCCAAACTGGACTACAGCTACACTTTGGATGGAATAGCCTACTCTTCGCCCCAAGAATCACCCGATGGAAATTTCGAGTACCGGATTCGCACACCAATGCGGGTTATCGGCAGCGCTGGCTTGCTGTTCAGTAAAAGTGGTTTTTTGACAGCAGAAGTGGAGTACTTGGACTACACCAAAGCCAAGTTTATCTTTAACAACTCAGCCGATGGAGGCGATAAAGCCTACGAAGGTGAATTGAACCAACAGATAAACGACAAGCTGACTTCGGCAGTAAACATTAGGGTAGGCGGTGAATATGCCCTTGACAAGTTTAGGTTCAGGGGTGGTTATTCTATCTTGAAATCCCCTTATTCTGAAGGTTTTGACCCAGCTGGTACACTAAGCCTGGGTGCAGGTGCTTGGTGGTCGGAGAACTTTTTTATGGACATCGCTTATCGTCACCAAATGTCCTCAGGACAATATTCACCTTATCTCTATAGGGGCGAACCAGCCCAAATAATAACCCAAGATATTACCAGAGACCAGTTTTTGCTCACATTCGGCTTCAAATTTTAGTTGCTAAAATGGCCGTACCCGACGAAGGCTACGTCAAATTCCAAGCAGTTTGGGAGCGGGCTGATGCACTGTCCGCTCCCAAAATCGCTGAGCTGAGCCATTGGCGGAACGAAATGCACTGCCGTCATCTCATCGGCGTTTATGAAAACGGCATTGGCTTCGGAAACATCAGCCAGCGCAGCGAGGGCAACCAGTTCATCATCACTGGAACATCCACCGGGCATCTCTCCAGCCTTTCCCCTTCCCATTTTACGACCGTCACGGATTTTGATATTGAAAAAAACACGGTATACTGTTGTGGCCCTATCCTCGCTTCTTCTGAGGCAATGAGCCACGCAGTCATTTACAAGAAATGCCCTGACGTGTTCGGCGTAATTCATGTTCATCATACCCAAGCCTGGGAGCAAATGCTAGACCGGGTGACCACCACCGAAGAAGGGGCTACCTACGGTTCTCCCGAAATGGCAAATTCCATTCTTAACTTATTGAATATCAGTGATTTGCGGCAGCAAAAAATCTTCGTGATGCGCAGCCACCCAGAGGGCATTTTCACTTTTGGGGAAACTTTAGAGCAAGCAGCGCAGATTTTGCTGGGCAAGTTTCAGGAATTGAAAATCCCCGTTCAGTAATTTTATGTGGAAAAAAAATTTGAAAAAAATCTCATCTGTATTTGTCAGTTTCGTGCAAATGAACCTACATTTGGACATCTTTTTGAAATGAATAATATGGCAGTGCTGATAAGTATTTTACGGCCATTTTTGAACAAACCCATCCTTATACTTCCCCGAACATTGATTGCAGTTTCCCAAAACTGATCGTTCTTAAGAAATTTTAAACCCTAATTTCTGCTGCTGAAAACAGCTTAGGAAAGATATTGCCCGATGCGCTGTGACCTCACACACGGGTTGCAGCGCTGATGGGTCAAGAAACGTATGTTTTACCCGTTTTTATTACCGTTTTAAGGCCCGCTTTCGGGCACCACACACTATTGTCCCATGTCCCTCACACTATTGGCGACACTCCGGCATGTGCTCTGCACATGCCGCTTTTTTTATAAATAAAAATGGAGAACCAAGCTGCATCGCCCAATTCTCCATTTTTAATTTTCAATTCTCAATTGCTTATTCTTCTTCTTCGTAGAAAAACCGCCTATCCGGTTCATTCATTGACTGCCAAAGCACGTCTTTGAGTTCGTCCAGACCTTGCTCCGCAACAGCAGAAATGAAGACAACTGGTAACCCTTTTGGTACGGCTTCTTCTCGTAGCATTTCGATGATTTCCGCATCAATCAAATCACATTTCGTGATGGCAAGCACCCTTGGCTTGTCTAACAGTTCAGGATTGAACTGCTTGATTTCATTGAGCAAAATCCGGTACTCTTTCCGAATATCTTCCGTTCCGCAAGGGATCATGAAAAGCAGCGTGGAGTTACGTTCGATGTGGCGGAGGAAACGAAGTCCAAGCCCACGGCCCGTATGCGCCCCCTCAATAATCCCTGGAATATCAGCGATGACAAAAGAGCGGCTATCCCGGTAATAAACCATGCCCAATTGCGGCACCAAGGTCGTGAACGGGTAGTCGGCAATCTCTGGTTTTGCAGCAGAAAGCGCCGATACCAGCGTTGATTTTCCTGCATTCGGGAAGCCGACAAGGCCCACATCTGCCAGTACTTTCAGTTCCAGAATTTTCCATTCTTCCCTTCCCGGCTCACCAGGTTGTGCATATTCAGGTGCCTGGTTGGTGGGCGTTTTGAAATGGTTGTTGCCAAGCCCACCCCTACCGCCTGGCGTCAGAATCATTTTCTGCTCGTGCTCGGTAATTTCGAAATGGATTTCGCCCGTTTCAGCGTCCTTGGCCACGGTGCCGAGCGGCACATCAAGAATTATATCTTCCCCATAACCGCCTGTAGAAGTACTACCGCCGCCGGGCTTACCATCGCCAGCGATGACGTGCTTGCGGTATTTGAGGTGCAGCAGCGTCCAAGTATTGCGGTTACCACGCAGGATAATATGGCCGCCACGTCCGCCGTCGCCGCCATCGGGGCCACCACGGGAGTTGAAGCGGTCACGCAAGAAATGCGCACTGCCTGCCCCGCCCTTGCCGGAACGGCAGCATATTTTCACGTAGTCAACAAAGTTCTGTTCGGCCATGAAAGGAAATTGGGAAATTGGGAAATTGGGAAATTGGGGTGAAAAATTTCCCAATTTCTAATATCCCAATTTCATCTTACAGCGTATCCACCTCTTCGCAAATCCGCTCGAAAATCTCTTCGATACTACCTACGCCATTGATTTTCAAGGATTTGCCTTCTTCGGCGTAGTAGTCAAAAACAGGGGTAGTTTCGCTTTTATACACACTGATGCGCTTCGCAATGATTTCAGGGTCGTTGTCATCCGAGCGACCAGAAGTCTTGCCACGGAGCAGGATGCGCTCGGTGATTTCAGCATCTGGCACATCCAAAGAGATAAGGTAGGAGACACTGGTTCCCATGTCGTCGAGCAGGACATCAAGCGCTTCTGCCTGTGCCACCGTGCGGGGGAATCCATCGAAGATGATGCCGCCAACATCGGGGTTGTCCTCAACCCGTTTGCGGAGCATCGAAATCGTGACGCTGTCCGGCACGAGTTGGCCCTTGTCTATGTAGCTTTTGGCGAGTTGCCCAAGCTCTGTGTTGTTGCTCAATTCGTAGCGGAACATATCGCCCGTTGAAATATGGAGCAGCTTGTATTTTTCAACCAATAAAGCCGCCTGTGTGCCCTTACCGGAACCTGGAGGGCCAAAAAGTATTAGGTTTAACATGCTGGATGCTGGATATTGGATGCTGGATAATGACAGGGTTGGGCGTCAAACTCCAGCAATGATTTTAAAATGAAGCTGCGAAAATAGGAAAATGCAGGCAGTCGGGGCTGTCAAAACATTTGACTTGATAAAAATCAATGGGAGAATAATAACGCAGATAGCCGGAGTATGTCCCACGCCCCGGCTATCCAGCATCAAGTATCAAGCATCAAATTTTACAAATCAAACTTAATCCCCTGCGCCAACGGCACGGTCTTGCTGTAGTTAATGGTGTTCGTCTGGCGGCGCATGTAAGCCTTCCAGGCATCTGAACCAGATTCCCGGCCACCGCCCGTTTCTTTTTCACCGCCAAAAGCGCCACCGATTTCTGCACCACTGGTGCCGATGTTCACATTGGCGATGCCGCAATCAGAACCTGCCGTGGATAGGAATTTTTCCGCCTCCCGCATGTCGTTGGTCATGATTGCAGAGCTGAGGCCTTGCGGCACACCGTTCTGGATGGCGATGGCCTCCTCGATGTCCTTGTATTTCAACAGATAAAGAATCGGTGCAAAGGTCTCGTGCTGAACGATGGCCATGTCGTTGCTGGCTTCCGCAATGCACGGTTTCACGTAGCAACCACTCTCGTAGCCATTTCCTTCGAGCACACCGCCTTCCACGATGAAATTACCACCCTGCGCCTTGCACTGCTCAATGGAATTAAGGTAAGCGTCCACCGCTGCCTTGTCAATCAACGGGCCGACATGGTTGTGCTGGTCAAGCGGGTCGCCGATTCGGAGTTGGCCGTAAGCCTTGGTCATTTTCGCTTTCACTTCTTCGAAAAGGCTCTCGTGCACGATGAGCCTACGGGTGCTGGTGCAGCGTTGTCCGCAAGTGCCGACTGCGCCGAAGACCGCACCTGTGAGCACGATGTTCACATCGGCACTCGGCGTGACGATGATGGCGTTGTTGCCACCCAATTCCAAGAGCGACCGACCGAGGCGGCCAGCCACGGCTTGTGCCACGATCTTGCCCATTCGGGTACTGCCCGTGGCGCTGATGAGCGGCACACGGGTATCCGATGTCATCCACTCGCCGACTTTGTAATCGCCGTTGATGAGCGAGACGACGCCTTCGGGAACGTTGTTGTTTTTCAAAACATCCTGAAAAATGTTCTGGCAAGCGACGCCGCAAAGGGGCGTTTTCTCTGAAGGTTTCCAAATGCAGACATCGCCGCAGACGAGCGCCAGCATGGAGTTCCACGACCAAACGGCCACGGGAAAGTTGAACGCCGAGATGATGCCGACCACGCCCAGCGGGTGCCACTGCTCGTACATGCGGTGGTGCGGGCGCTCAGAGTGCATGGATAGGCCGTAGAGTTGACGGCTGAGGCCGACCGCAAAATCGCAGATGTCAATCATCTCCTGCACCTCGCCGAGGCCCTCCTGTAAGCTCTTGCCCATTTCGTAGCTGACGAGTTGGCCGAGCGGCTCCTTGTATTTGCGAAGCTCCTCACCGTACTGCCGCACGATTTCGCCCCGCTTGGGCGCTGGTATTTCCCGCCAAGTGAGGAATGCTTCCTCCGCCTTGGCCAGCACAGCTTCGTACTGCTCACGGGTGGTCTGGCTCACGCTGCCGATGAATGCGCCGTCCACCGGGCTAAAGGATTCAATGTAGGTGGCGCTGTCGTGAGAGTTCTGGCCAGTGCTGGTGCCGGGGTTCTTTTCTTTGAGGTGGAGTTTTGAAAGAAAGTCTTTTGCCATGAAGTGGGAATTAAAAATTGAAAATGGATAATTGAAAATTGGTTAGGTGTACGGGAGTTTTTGGGGTTGGGTTTTGAATTGGGGTACAAAGATAGGAGGGTAAAACAAGGATGCCCAAAGTATAATTGCACTAATTTTTGAGGCATCATTTCTTTTCGAACGCCCAAATTACACCTAAACCTATGCCGAGGTCTCGCATTGGGAGTAGATTGTGATGCCAGTTCCACCTTACACTTTGATTGGTGAAAAGATGCAGGTTGATGCCAAAATATTGATTAAACATATGTTTTACCCCAAGTACACCAGATATACCAAAATCAAACCTTTTTATGATTTCTTTGCCAGAATATGATAACCTTTCCCCGCCGTCGCTACCTTTTATTTTAGAATATAACGGAGTATCAAAAAAACATCCTAATTCAGTGAATATCGATTTTGTCTTAAAGAGTTTAAACTTATATCTAAATTCACTGCTTACCCTAATTTGTTTATAATCAATTTCTGTGTAAGACGGAAATGCTTGTCCACCATAGCTTGAAGACATACTCCCATTTTTGTATTTAAATCTAAGCTCTACATTGATTGGAAAACGTTGGCTCCATGGAGAAGCCTTAACCGCCCCCCATATGGTATTTTTTGAATCTTCATTAAATGTACCACCATAACCACTTCCAGAATTGTCAATTGAAAGTCCATAGTTCAGCAACCCAAGTGAAAACATTGTTTCTATTTGACCGCATAATGAATTTAATAATAAAATTAAAATTGCGATTGTGGTTAAATATCTCATTGCATATTTTTTGATTTTTAAATATAAAGCATTGGATGTAAGTCGAAATAAAACATAAGTATTTTGCAATCGCAAAGACTAAATTTCAATTGGGTTTTGTTGATTCTTTCTTCCCCCACCTTAAGATTCCCTTCACGCATTTTAACATCCCCGCCTGAACATGCCCACCCCCCATCGGTTTAACTTTTATCCAATATTTATTCATCAACCAAAAAATTATCACCCATGAAAAAATCATTTTCTGTTCTAGCATTTTTTCTTGCCTGCATTGGGTTCAGCCCCGTTCACGCACAAGTGAATGTGCAGGTGAATATCGGCTCACAGCCGCTTTGGGGGCCAGTGGGCTATGATTATGTCGAATACTATTACCTACCGGAATACGAGGTGTATTATGATGTGCCAACACATCAATTCATCTACCTGGATGGTGGGAATTGGATATTTGCCACTGCACTGCCTAGTCGTTTCGGTCGGGTGAATTTTTTCAACACCTACAAAGTAGTTGTAAACCAGCCCAAGGCATATCTATATTTCAATGATCACAAGACAAAGTATGTTCGCTATCGGACAACCCGCACGCAGGTTGTCATTCGAGATTCCAACGAGCCAAAATACTATGTCGTGAAAGGTCATCCGCACGGGGCACCTCCCGGCCAAGCGAAGAAGGCTTATGGCGGCGGCAAAGGAAAGAGTAAAGGAAATGGCGGCGGCCACGGCAAAGGGAAAAAGAAAGGTTGATAGACGAAATCGGCGAGCATTCAATCCATGCTCGCCGATTTTATTTCAATCCTTGTATACCGATACCACATCCACCCCAATCAAAAACGAGCCTTTGCCCTGTAGCTTTTCATCAATGAAATACTCAGCCATATAGGTAAGCACCCGCTCCCGCCGCTCGGATGGGATACCCGTTTTCTGCTCCCACTGCTCAGGGTTGGGCACGCCAAAAAGCGCACTCCCGGCCTTGCTACCACGTTCCAGCCACGTCTCGAAATTACCTTCCAAACTATCGAAACTAATGAACCCACCATCCCTGTCTTCTCCGATGATGACCCGTGGATTGCCCTCCAGGGGCGTACGCTTGATTTTTTTGTTACGGTACTTCTCGACCCGCTCTACCACATCCCGGATTTTTTGCACAAAGGACTGCTCCACTTCCAACCAGAGTGAAATTTCATGGTTCGACTTACCGATTTCAATATGCTTTCGGGCGAGGTCACGCAGCAGTTCTGTTCGGGCAGCTTCGACGAATTCCTTTCGTTTTCCTTCGTAAAATTCGTTGACCATCTGCTCGCCTGTGCGCTCAGCGATGCGGCGGGCTTCTCTGGCGGCGTCCAGTTCTTCTTCGGCCTGCTTGCGGATTTGTTCGGCATTGGCGGTGATGGCGTCGGTCTGCAGCAGGGCATCTTTATATGCTTTCTCGATTTGCTTGGCGAATTCGTCTTGGTTCATCTTGTGAAAAAATTAGGGTGCTTGGTAAGGCGACGGTTATTGCAACAAATTTACCACACTTCTTCGCAATTCCGGCAGCAGTTCCTCCATGAACCACGCATTTTTCTTTTGCCAAATATTGTTCCTCGGCGAAGGGTGTGGCAGGGGGAAATACTTTGGCAGGTATGCTTCAAAATTACGCACCGTCTCTGTCAGGTTGGCCATAGCGGAAGTGCCGAGGTAATGGTTTTGGGCATACTGACCGATGAGCAGCGTGAGCTGCACCTTTGGCATTTTTGATAAAACCTGACCATGCCATTGCGGCGCACATTCAGGGCGGGGCGGCAAATCACCAGATTTGCCAGTGCCGGGGTAGCAAAATCCCATTGGCACGAGCGCAATTTTTGAGGCATCGTAAAAAACGCTTTTGTCGATGCCGAGCCAAGTGCGAAGGTTGTCGCCGCTGGCATCATCCCACGGGATGCCGCTCTCGTGTACCCGCCTTCCCGGTGCCTGCCCGATGATGACTAGGCGGCTTTCGCTGGAAGCTGACATGATGGGTCGGCAGCCATGCGGTAGGTGGGCGGCGCAGCGGGTGCAGTTTCGAATATCTTTCAGCAGGTTTTCCATGAAACTGATTTTACGAAGCAAGAAAAACAAATTTGCCTGCATATGAAACTTGAAAATAGCGGGGTCATGGAGCGTATTGTAGGTTTATGAAGACTCTAATTTATTCAAATAACCAGAGATGGGAAGTTCGGATAAAACGATGTGCAGTTCCACAAAACAGGCTAGCTTGTTTTATGTCATGTTTAAATGAACTTAATTTGCCGAAAAACATCGAACTTGTCGGCGCATTGCTTTTGTTTCATTGAACGGAAATAAGAGGTGAAATAAGGGGGAATGCATGGATGCAAATATTAGTAGTAATGCTAAAAAAATAATGATGCGATTTACATTTCTCGGACTTATTTGCTGGACATTGTTTCGATGCTCTAGTTCGCCATCTTGGAAGCCGACATATTATGAGACTAGAGACGAGAACGGCAGACTTATCGAGAAATATGGTAACGAGAATGCGCCTGATAATGACATTAACTTTCACTCGTTTTATTTCTATAATGACAAGGGACAACTTATCAAGGAGAGGACATATTATTTCCTAGACTCAACCTACGTAGTTAATGACACGCTTGATTATGTTGATTTACTTTATACTTATGACGAAGCGGGAAATAAGGACAAAGAGATTAGGACAACATCGGACTACGACACAAGTGGAAATGTAATAGGCCAAGATACAACTTACATAAAGTATTTGAAGACCAACAAGACAATTTTTCCTGAAAAATAATAGTGTTGGATGGTACTACCATTAACAAAGTCAACAAGCCATTGCATTAATTACTTTACTTTTATTTTGGCAAAGCAAATAGTTTGTACCCAAATATTCTTCGTCCCACACACAAAATAAGCCCAGCCCCCCAAGCCCAAAAAAAATCATTGAAAAGCATCTTCAACCTTCCACCGCCACCAGTTCCACCATCACGATTGTCATAAAAAAACGTCGGGGAGGCTGCGAGCCTCCCCGACGTTACTATATCAAACAAGTGTTATAATAAACCCTTATAAACCTGTTATCAACTTTCTATCAACCTTGCCATATCATACCACCCGCATCACGGCCACTGTCACCTTCATGGACATATTGCCGACGGGCATATTTTCATTGCCCACATATTGGATGATATAAGACCGCTGTTGCGCCTGAATGCCCATGGGCAATGGTCGGGTATCCGTATATTTCCGGGCAGTGCTATTGCCGAGCGAAACAGCGGCTGCACCCCATCTTCCGCATATATCGTATATCCCTTAAATGAACGGAGCGGACAGTTCAGCACGGCTTGGCCGTTCACCACCGTCACTTTGAGGTAAGGCGTTGCCTCGTTCGGGTTCTCCTTGGTACGCTCCCTGGACAGCACACCAGCCGACCGTTTCTGTTCACGGGTAATCTCGTTGCAGGTGGACACCCGCTTCACCATGCCGTCCAGTGTGGCCTTGGCATTGGGCGGCACTGCTGTCGGGATTTCGGAGGGATTCAGCAGTGGAATCCAATTTGCCAGGGGCAACGCCGGGTTGTTCGGGTCGCCCACCCATTGGATGTTGCGGAGGTTGACATAATCCAGCCATAATTTCTTCAATTCGGTCAATACTTTTTCGGCATAAGAAGCCGCCGTTGACCTCTCCTGTAGCCACGCCACTTCCGTCGGGGTGAAACCGAGCACGGTGGCGTTTGCAACAACAAATGCAGTGAAATTGGCCATCCACGCCGGATAATCGGGCGCTTTAGGAGGCCAGAAGAACTTGTTTTCTTCCATAATTGAGTGGGTTTAGTGAAAAAAATGTGTCTATCCAAAGATAGGTTGATTTAAACAAAATAAAATATTTATCATATAAATTAATTGTCATTTATTTGACAAAAACAATACTTTCCCTTCACCAAAATGGCTGCAACGGTGCGCAGTGTCATGTCGCCCGGTGCAGGGGGGCATGTCTCCCGGTGGAGCGTATCATGTCTTCCGGTGCGTGGGGGTATGTCATCCGGTGGGGCATTGTGGTCACTACGCCCCGCCGATGTAGATGATACACCATACCGTTGTAAGCGCCTAGGTGGGGGTTTGCGGTGAAAAAAGTGGGTTTGGGTGAAGATTTTACATGGAATATGGATGTGATTTATTTGCTTTGTGTAATGGAAACGCTGATGGACTATACCAAGCGCTCCTGCCACGCTGGCCGAGGCACATCCAAGTAACCGTACTTGCGCATGATGCGGCTGAAATCTCCCCGCCGAGGCTGCGGGATGCTGCGACTGCCCTGTATGATTTTTTGGAGGTTGGCCCGGTCAAAACCTAGTTCGTCTGCCAGCCTATCCGGGCTGATGGCCGGGCGCTCCGCCAAGAATTTGCGGAAGTGCTCGGTGAGGGTGGTTGGTTCGTTCATTGGCGAAATATACGCAGTTTTGACTGCATGGTGTGGTCAAAACTGCGGCAAACCATAGTTCTGCTCAATTAAAAAAAAACAAAAAAATAAAAGAAATGGCAATCTGGAAATCGTATAGAATATCTGATGCAATCAATGAAATCGAAGATGAAAAATTTGTTTTACCAGTAATACAAAGAAGATTAGTATGGGATGAAGATAAAATGGAATTACTATTTGACACTCTTCTAAAAGGAGACTCTTTTGGGGGCATAATGGTTATTGAAGAAGAGAAGGGAAGTCGGCCCCTGTTTAATTATAGACCATTCACGAAAGATGGAAGTGATATTTCATCAAGAGAAATAGAGAATCTTACCCAACAGCAATTTTTTGTGATTGATGGTCAGCAGAGACTACAATCTTTCTATATCGGGCTCAAAGGAAGCATAAATGGGAAAGTAATGTACTTTGATTTATTCAGCAATTATCGTTCGAGCTTTGAATTCAAATTTGAAAACAAAGAATCAGATTTGCCAGAAAAGTCAAAGGATGACGATGAAAGAAATATTAAAGAACATAAATGGTATTTGGCAAGTAACCTTTTAAGGCGATTGAGGGACACAAATGATGAAGACCAAGTATCAGACGAAATCATTAAAATGCAAAAGATAGAAGATGAAATCCAAAAAAACCACATCAAGAAAAATGTGAAAGCATTTTATAAAAACATTATCACCGCCGAATCTCTTGGTATATCAAAAGTCATAGTAAATAAAACATTTGATGAAATTGCGAATAAACAAAGAATAGTAGAATTATTCAGAAGGCTAAATGATGGAGGCACTAAACTATCTTCTTTCGATTTAGTCGCTTCGATTTTAAAAGGTTTTGCTTGGGAAATGGAAGCTTTTTTAGAACAAACGTTGAAGGATTATGAAGAAATAGGGTTATCCCAAGACAACCTAATTAAGTTAATCTTTCTATTACAAGATAATCACAGAAAAGAGATGGCATCTATCGATGCAAGAGACGCTGATTTTGCAATTAAAAATAAAGAGCGAATTAGGGCAACTTTAAAATCATTAAAATCTTTTTTACAACATTCTGAATTATACAATTATTACAAGGATGAAAACAGGTCTTTCATCCCATTATTTTTCGTTGCTTATCATATCTTTCATAAAGAAATAGACAACCATCAACTCGAAAAATATTTTGACAACTTTGATGCTGGTAATCAAGATTTTCCACTTATGAAAAATTGGATTTACCACTCGCTTCTTAACGGTGTTTTTAGAAGTAAAGGTGCGGGATGGATACCGTATAAGACTGGTGTGAGGAAAATTCTTGAAACCATAAAGCACTATAAAAATGAGCTCTTTCCTGCTAATGAAATATTCAGTGTTTACATTAACCATCCAGTAACTTTTTCATCAGAATACACAGAAGACAGAATAAACATGCTTGATAGGATTTTCCTATTTTATTTGGTTTACAACAAAAGCCAGACGATTAGAAATCAAGATATTGACCATATAATGCCTAAGTCAATTTTATCTCAAAAAGGATTTGATTGGGATTCTATAAATAGTATAAATAACTATCAGCTTATTGATATGGGGACAAACCGAGGATTAAAAAATGACAATCCTTTCAAATATTGGGTTGAAAATCATGTTGCAGATAGAGATGCATACCTTAAAAGGCATTCAATCCCTACAAATGATACAATTTGGGGTGAAGATAACTTCATGGAATTCATAAAAGAACGAGGAAAATTACTAAAAGATAAAATTGAAGAAAATATAAAAACTGAGCAGAACAATGCATAGCCGTCAAGCTGCCCTAAACGGGCAGCCTGCGGCTATGCAGACCGTTGAGTGTAATGAGGAAGAATAAAAATATTGTTAAAGAGCCAAAATCAATTCTAAAATGCACTATTTGCTAATTGACAGTAATCCGAGAATGGTTTCAGCTTGGAGAGAATTTTTCGGAGATGAGGAAAATATCAAAATACTTGAAGGAGATTTAACGAACGTAAGTTGTGACGCAATTGTAAGTCCAGCAAATTCTTTTGGATTTATGGATGGAGGGGTTGATTATGCCATTTCTATGCGTTTAGGATGGGAATTGCAATTTGAATTACAAAGAAAGATTAAGAATTTACCTGAAGGGGAACTAATTGTCGGGAAAGCCATGATAATTGAAACAGGTGATGAGATGATTCCATTTTTGGTTTCTGCCCCGACAATGAGAGTGCCAATGAGTTTTAATATTTCTACATCAATAAATGCATATTTGGCGATGAAAGCTACGTTGATTGAGACAATAAAACATCCCAAAATTGAATGTGTAGCAATCCCGGGGTTTTGTACTGGAGTTGGAAAAATGCAAACTCAAATAGCAGCAAGACAAATGTATCAAGCTTATAAAGAAATCATCAAAGAAGAAAAAATGGATTTCAAAAATTTTGGAGAAGCACAAAAATATCATTGGAATATAAATCCACAAGGGATGATATTTGAATAAAAAAAAAAACACTAAATACAACAATGCGCCAGCATCCATGCTGAAGCAAGTTTAGCGAAGCATAACTTGCGACCTGCACTCACGTTTTAACCTAGCGATACAAGTGTTCCAGACTTTTACGAAGTCCATGCACCCTTCTTGAATCCAAAGCACAAGTTCCAACCAGCATCGAGCGAAACTGCTCTGGCTGCATCCCCCTCACCGCCGCATCACCTCCAGCGCCACCTTCTCCCAGCTTCGCAAATCATGCGAATGAAAAAAGTTTTCCTCTTCCGGCTTGTACTCAAAACTGGGGATTTCCAGTGAAGTAGCGGCATTCAGCACCTTAGGATGGATATAATAATTCCGGCAAACGGCAGGCGTATTGCCCAACTCAGAGGCTACTTTTTTCACCAGCACCGTGTCCATTTTCCAGCGGGGGTGCGCCGTGATTTCCGTGACCGTTTCCTCATAAAAATAAACCGCCAGCGAAGTGGCCGTCCAGGTGCGGAAGTCCTTGCTGGAAAACTGCTCCCCAGCGATTTCGTGGATGAAGGCGTTGACCTCCTCGCTCTCCACGGGCCAGCGTTTCCCATCTTCATCAAAATAGCAGAACACCTCGTGGCCGGGCAATTCTGAGCATTGCTTGACGAGTTTGGCCAACCTCCGGTCCCAGAGTGTCACCTTGCGGCGTTGGCCGCTCTTGCCGGGATAGTCCAGCACCAAGTTCTTCTCCTCGAAATGCAGGTGTTTTCTGCGCAGCGTCGTCAGGCCTATAGTGCCGTTTTGTTGCTTGTAGGCTTGGTTGCCAATGCGGACGCCACAATCGTCCAGCACAGCCACGACGAGAGCCAGCACTTTTTCCCGAGTCCAGTTCCGCTGTCGCAAATAGCCCGCCGTGACCTCTCGGACATAGGGCAGCCGCTCAGCGAAATCGCCCATTTTATCAAACTTGTAGTTCTGTCGGTGCTCCACAAAACGGTCGTGGTAGCGGTACTGCTTCCGACCCTTTGCATCCCTGCCTGTGGCTTGCAGGTAGCCGTTCGGCAAGGGGCAAATCCAGACCCGTTCCCATTGCGGCGGCAGTACGAGATTTCGAATTCGCTGCAACGTATCAGCATCGGCCACTTTTTTGCCATCCGGATGGTAATAGGCGAAACCACTCCCCGCCCGTCGGCGGCTGATGCCCAGCACTTCGTCAGTATTGAAGACCAATTCCTTGGTCAATTTTTTATCTAAAAGGCTAAGGTTCGTGTTGGACATGGCCGTGATTCAGGACTTTGAGTTAGTGTGACGCATTCAATTATCGTAGAAAAAACGGCGTTGCCAAGTGCTTGTTCAAAGCAGACTCTGAATTCACATTCATTTTGAAAAAGGGGAAATATTTTTCTAAAAACAGCAATTATTTATTGTTTATCAATAAAATACCTTTAGCTTTGTCGCATGAAATAAATTCGCAGAACCATGATTAAAAGAATTTCAACCGTATTTCTTCAAGTAGTCGTTGTACTCATCGGCTTAGTGGCACTGACCATTTTGATTGTCATGCCCACCAAAGAGGGAAGGGCCGCCAACCTGGACTTGTTTCACATCTACGCTGACCCGTTCATCCTGTATGGATATGCAGCCTCCATCGCCTTTTTCGTCGCACTGTTCAAGGCATTCAAACTACTGGGGTACATCGGGCAAAACCAAGTGTTTTCGCTAAACTCGGTGAAGGCGTTGAAGGGCATAAAATATTGTGCGCTTATACTCGCTGCGGCTATCGTACTGGCAGGAGTTTTTATCAAAATATTTCATGACAAGGAGGACGACCCTGCGGGTTTTCTCGGCTTGTGCATGGTGATCACCTTCGCTTGCGTCGTGGTCGCCACCGCTTCGGCCATTTTTGAAAAAATCCTTCAAAATGCGGTGGACATGAAATCTGAAAACGACCTCACAATTTAAGCTATGGCAATTATCGTAAACTTAGACGTGGTGATGGCAAAGCGCAAAATCTCGCTGAATGAACTTTCCGAAAGGGTTGATTTAACGTTGTCCAACCTTTCCATTTTGAAGACGGGCAAGGCGAAAGCCATCCGTTTTAGCACTTTAGAAGCTATCTGCAAGGCATTGGACTGCCAGCCGGGGGATATTTTGGAATATGTGGGGGAGGAAAAGTGAACAAGGAAACGGAAAGGAATTGGAAAGCCCGAAGGGATTTCTAAGTCCGACTGGTACGGCACTGGGGCTTAAAAATCCCTGCGGGCTTTTCAATCCTGGCGCTAATCATCGAGCATCCACGGTTCGAAAGGAGGGTGGCGGTATTCAGCATGGTGCTGAAGGAACAGTTTTCGGCCCAAGACAGGATTACCTGAGCCAAACCACTCCAATACCTTTTTACGGGATACTTGAGTTGGTTGATTAGACAAAATGGCATTGTAAGAACTGTACTTCCAATCAGTGTAGTCCTTTGTCAATTTGTGGTGGATGCAATTGTGGTGGGTGTAAAGAATAGCATTGAGCAAGCGTGGTTCAGTTGATAGTCCCACTCTTTTTGGGCGTTTTTGAAACAATGTTCCTGTCCTTTTATGATGGAAATTATAGGACAGTGCGATGCTACTAAACATGCGCCTGAACTGGTCTTCCAAAAACTGATCAATGGTTATTTCATTAAGTATCAGCTTATCGGCGGCTTTGGTCTTCTCTTTTGCAAGATGGGCTTTTATCGATTCGTCCAATTGAAGAACCTGAACTACGAAATGGAAATGGTTGGGCATCAGGCAGTAAGCGTATATGTCCATATAAGGCAAAAAGTATTTAGCCATTTTTTGGAGAAAGCTTATGTATTCCTCTTCCTTGCTGAAAATCCTTTCCTGATTGACCGAGCGATTATAAATATGGTAAAACCCGCCTTCTTCGAGTGTTTGCCAGTAATCGAACCTCATAGTTTTCTCATTTTCAAGCCAATGTAGAGAAAATGTTTGTTAAACACATCCAATCTAGATGTAGGAATTGGAAAGCTCGAAGAGATTTCTAAGTCCGACCGAAACGGCACTTTGGCTTAAAAATCCCTGCGGGCTTTTCAATCCTTTTGCTTTCCCCCTTACCTTTGCCCACCCAATTCAACCATCTCAACCAATTCAACGACCACGTGAATTACCTGACACTCGAAAATATCACCAAGTCCTACGGCGAAAAGACCCTGTTCCGGAACGTCAACCTGCAAGTGAACAAGGGGCAGAAAGTAGCGCTCATCGCCAAGAACGGCAGCGGGAAGACCACCCTCATGCGGGTCATCGCTGGCACTGAACCGGGTGAGGGCGAGAATGCCAAAATCCAATTCCGCAAGGACATCCGCATCGGCTACCTGCCGCAGGAACCGGAGTTCCACCCCAGCCATAATGCGCTGGATGCCGTGTTCGACAGCGACACCGAGACTATCAAGGCCATCCGCCGCTACGAGCTGGCGCTGCTTCACCCCAACGATGAACAGGAACTGCAAGCCGCCCTTAGCCGCATGGACGACCTCAAGGCTTGGGACTACGAATCGAAGGTGAAGGAAATCCTGTTCAAGCTCCGCATCACCAACTTGGAGCAGCCTGTCACCACGCTTTCCGGCGGGCAAAAAAAGCGCCTTGCATTGGCCAAGCTGCTCATCGAGGAGCCGGAGTTCCTGATTCTGGACGAGCCGACCAACCACCTTGACCTTGACATGATTGAGTGGCTAGAGGTGTACCTCAAGCAGCCCAACCTGACGCTGTTCATGGTGACGCACGACCGCTATTTCATGGAGCGCATCTGCGACAATATCCTCGAACTTGACCGGGGCGAACTTTACAAATACACGGGCGGCTACAAGGATTTTTTGGAAAAGCGAGCACTGCGTCTGGAGAACGAGGCCATCGAATTGGACAAGACCCAGAAGGTTTACAAAAAAGAACTCGAATGGATGCGCCGGATGCCGCAGGCCCGCAGTACCAAGGCCAACGCCCGCATTGACCGCTTCTACGACATCGAGGACAAGGCCAGCAAACGCCTCGATGCCGATGCCATCCAGATTGAAATCAAGGGACAGCGCCTAGGCGGCAAGATCCTCGAACTGCACTACGTAAGCAAAGCTTACGGCGATTTGAAGTTGGTGAAAGATTTTCACTACAAATTCAAAAAAGGCGAAAAAGTGGGTATCGTGGGCAAGAACGGTGTGGGCAAAACTACCTTCCTGCACATGCTCACAGGCGAGGAGCGGCCCGATACGGGTCGGGTGATTCCCGGTGAAACGGTGGTATTCGGGTACTACACGCAGGAGGGCATCAATCTCGGAGGAAGTGACAAGCGGATGATTGATTTCATCAAGGACATTGCGGAATACATCCCACTGGACAAGGGGCAGAAGCTGACGGCAGCCTCACTATTGGAGCGCTTTCTTTTCACGAGGGAGCAGCAGCAGGTGTATATTTCGCAACTGAGCGGTGGCGAGCGCAGGCGGCTGTATTTGCTCTCGATTTTGATGCGCAACCCCAACTTCCTCATCCTGGATGAGCCTACGAACGACCTCGACGTGATGACCCTGAACGTGCTGGAGGAATGGCTACAGGAATTCCCTGGTTGTGTGGTCATCGTATCGCACGACCGCTTTTTGTTGGACAAACTCTGCGACCACCTCTTCGTTTTCGAGGGCAATGGTCAAATCAAGGACTACAATGGCCGCTACATGGATTACCGGGCGGAGCAGGTGGAGCGGGAGCGGGAAATGAAGCAGCAGCAGGCCATTGCGCCAGCAACAAAAGCCGCCGAACAAGCCCCTGCACCCGTGCGCACCACCGCCTCTGGCCTCACCAACAAGGAGAAAAATGAATTGAAAAAACTGGAACGGGAGATAGCGGAACTGGAAGAGCGCAAGGCAAAGCTCCACGAGAAATTCACGCAGACGAACCTCAGCCTCGCCGATATTGACAAAATGACGAAGGAACTGCAACAAGTGGAAAGTAGCTTGGAGGAAAAGGAAATGCGTTGGCTGGAATTGTCGGATATGTGAGTCCAAACGCACTAGGTATTTATCATTTCACCATTTATCATTCATCATTTTCAAATTAATGATTGCAAAAACGCCACCCCCACCTTACTACGCCGTCATTTTCAGCAGTCTGCGTACCGATGTTGCTGAAGGCTATGGCGACACCGCTGAACGCATGCTCGAACTGGCAGCCGAACAGCCTGGCTACCTCGGCGTAGAGGGTGTTCGGGAAGGACTGGGCATCACGATTTCCTATTGGGAAAGCCTCGAAGCCATCCGGCATTGGAAGCAGAATACCGAGCACCTGCTGGCACAGCAAAAAGGCCGCACGGACTGGTATTCGGCGTACAAGACCCGCATCTGCAAAGTGGAGCGGGATTATGGTTTTGAGAAATAGCGCAACAAATGGTACTCGACACCCACGTCCATTTTTGGCAATTCGACCCCATCCGTGATGCTTGGATTGACGAATCAATGCAGGTCATCCGGCGGGATTTTATGCCCTCGGATTTGGAGCCGGAATTGATTGCCAACAGTATCACCGGCTGCATCGCTGTGCAAGCCGACCAATCAGAAACAGAAACGCATTTTTTACTCCAACTTGCTGAAAATCATGATTTTGTAAAAAAAGTGGTGGGTTGGGTTGACCTTTGCTCGCCTGTAATTTCAGAGCGCTTAGAATTTTTTTCCCAGTATGAAAAACTGGCTGGATTCCGTCATATCGTCCAAGGCGAGGCGGATATGAATTTTTTGCTTCGCAAAGATTTTTGTCAGGGAATTACTGCGTTGGAGCAGCACGGTTTCACTTACGATATCCTCATTTTTCCACATCAATTGGGCGCTGTGCTGGAGTTAGTACGGAGGTTTCCGAATCAAAAATTCGTGATTGACCACCTTGCCAAGCCATACATCAAAGATGGTTTTTATGATGGCTGGGCCACACTCATGCGGGAAATTGCGAAGCACGAAAATGTGTACTGCAAGGTGTCCGGCATGGTGACGGAAGCTGACTGGCAGGGCTGGAAACAGGAGGATTTTGTGCCGTATCTCGACCTCGTAATGGAGGCATTTGGCACTGAAAGATTGATGTTTGGGTCGGATTGGCCGGTGTGCTTGCTAGGAGGGAATTATGGTGATGTAATTGGGATTGCGAAGCGATATTTTTCAGAAGGTGAGTGGAATACACTCAGCGAAAATGGCGATATATTTTATCAAACATAAAAAGAAGAAGCTTGTCATTATGGCTGAAAATGCTTTTTTCGCTTACTCCTAAAATAAATTAGAAGACCGATAGATAGCATTACAGCAAAGCCAAACAATTTTCCTAGTGCCCTATATTTATCTTCATTATTCAATGCTATATTATACTGGCTATATTGTCCATCCTTCACTAAGCATTTTACTTTCGAAAAAAACTTTTTTTGCTTGTTCAATTCATTCTCATCCTCAAAAAGCATACTCGAAAAAGTAAAAAGCTTATTATCAACACATAAAACTAAAGCCTTGAAAATTTGGTCACTTCCATCTTCAAATTTTTTCACAGCGTTGATTTTCCTAGCAATTAAACCTTTAATTTCTGTTTTTTCTTGTGAAATTGAGTCTAGGTTCAAGGCTTTTTTAATTCCTTCAGCATGACCGTCGTAGAGCTTATTTAAAGTATATTCACTAAGAACGGTTATATTTTCCACCTCAACCTGTGATGCCGTTAACACATGAAAATCAGATTCTGCTCTATAAGTTGTAATTTTCCCAGAAGTTTTAAAGACATAATCATCCGGCAGCGAAAATTCAAATATATCTGCGAATTTAAGCACCTCCCATTTTTCATTTTGACCAAAAGCCTGCTGGCAGTACAGGCTAATCATACCCCATATTACTAGCCAAAAGTATCTCATAAATTCAATTTACTTTATCTCCCAAGTACTTCCTCCCGCCAGCAATTTATCCAAATCTCCTTCGCCCAAATTGCTGACAATTGTATCCAATTGCTGGTGCAATTGCTCCTCGTAGCAAGGCCGCTCCGTTTGATAAAAAACACCAAATGGACGTGGCATTGCAGCCGGGTTCACCGAAGGATTATCGAAGAAGCGGGCTAGGATATTGGCCTTCAACTGGTCGGTTTCGTCATGTACCCAGAGGTCATTTTTCGTAAACTCGCCAGAGGTTAAGCTGACCACACGTGGGGTAAAACCATCCAGTCGCACACCTTTTTCATTTTCATTGCCAAAAACCAAAGGTTGTCCCTGTTCCAGCATCAGTGCCGTATCGGGCTTGGAGGCTTTTTCCGTAAACACCTCAAATGCGCCATCGTTGAAGATATTGCAGTTTTGGTAAATCTCCAGCAGAGACGTGCCTCGGTGCGCATCGGCACGGGCTAGCATGTCCTTCAAATGCTTCGGGTCACGGTCCATCGAGCGAGCAACGAAGGTGGCGTCCGAGCCGAGTGCCAGCGCAATCGGATTCACCGGGTGGTCAATCGAGCCAAAAGGTGTGGAAGGCGACTTTTTATGCTCCTCTGAAGTGGGCGAATACTGTCCCTTCGTTAGGCCGTATATCTGGTTATTGAACAGCAGGAGGTTCACGTCGAAATTCCGGCGGAGCAGGTGCATGAAATGGTTGCCGCCGATGGAAAGTCCATCGCCATCGCCAGTGATGACCCAGACGCTGAGGTTCGGATTCGCAATTTTCAAACCGGATGCAAACGCCGGGGCACGACCGTGGATGCTGTGCATCCCATAGGTTTCCATGTAATACGGGAAGCGGGACGAACAGCCAATGCCTGAAACGAACACCGTTTCGTGTGGCTGCTTGCCAAGGTCGGCCAGCACGGTCTGCACCTGTTTCAGGATGGAATAATCGCCACAGCCTGGGCACCAACGAACGTCCTGGTCGGTGGCAAAATCCTTGGCTTTGAGGGTGTAAGGCACTCCGTTTGGATTGGAATCTACGGCCATTTTTTATGGTTTTAATAGGTTGATATCAGGTTGATGATAGTTGATAAAGACAGCAAATCGGACATTATCAACTTTTTATAAACCTAATAAAACCTTTAATAAACATCATTTCAAAAGATTTACTACAAAATCAAACAAGTCCTCGTGGGCAATCGGCGTTCCCTGAATCTTGTTGAACGGAATGGCAGGCAGCAGGAATTTGTCCCGAATGACCTTCACAAGCTGTCCGTTGTTGATTTCAGGAATCACGATTTTATCAAAATGTTTCATCAATTCCTCTAAATTGCGGGGGAATGGGCGCAGGTAGCGCAGGTGGGCATGGCCAACTTTGTAGCCCAATTCCGTCAAGCTATGGGTCACCGCTTCGCAAACGCCGTAGGTGGAACCCCAACCCAGAATCAGTATATCGCCACTCTCGTGGCCCGACTCTATTTTTTGCACGGGGATATAATCGGCAATCATTTCCACCTTCCGCTCACGGGTTTTTACCATGTGCTCGTGGTTGGCGGGGTCGTAACTGATGTTGCCCGTCACATCTTCCTTTTCGATGCCACCTACCCGGTGCAGCAAGCCCGGCGTACCGGGAACCGCCCATTGTCGTGCCAATTTCTCATCCCGTTGGTAAGGCATGAAATGGCTTCCATCTTCATGCTGCTTCGCAAAACTGACCTTCATTTCCGGTATGTCCGATGCTTTCGGGAAGCGCCAAGGCTCTGCGCCGTTGGCAATATAGCCGTCGCTCAGCAGTACGACCGGAGTCATGTGTTGAACGGCAATCCGGCAGGCTTCCATCGCCACCTCGAAGCAGTCAGAGGGTTTACTGCACGAAACGACGGGCATAGGGCACTCCCCGTTGCGGCCGTAAAGTGCTTGTAACAGGTCGCTTTGCTCCGTTTTGGTGGGCAAACCAGTCGATGGGCCGCCCCGCTGCACATCAATGACCACCAGCGGAAGTTCCAGCATCACCGCCAAACCCATTGCCTCACCTTTCAGCGCCAAACCTGGCCCAGAGGTACCTGTGATACCAAGGCTACCGCCGTAGCTAGCACCGATGGCTGAGGAAACAGCAGCTATTTCATCCTCCGCTTGGAAAGTGCGCACCCCAAAGTTTTTCTGCTTTGACAAAGCATGCAAAATGCTGGACGCCGGGGTGATGGGGTAAGAACCATAGAACAGTGGTAACCCCAATTTTTTTGAAGCAGTAATAAGTCCTAGCACCAATGCGTCATTGCCCATGATGCTGCGGTATTTGCCGGGAGCAAGCTCCGCAGGTTTTACCACGTATCGCTCACTCGACAATTCCATCGTATCGCCAAGGTGGTAGCCAGCCATCAGTGCCTTGTGGTTTGCGTCGAGGATTTCGGGCTTGCTTTTGAACTTGGCATTTAGAAACTTCAAGGTCGTGTCCATTGAGCGGCTGTAACGCCAGAGCAGGAAGCCCAGCACGAACATGTTCTTGCAGCGATCTTTTTCCTTGGTTCCCAAACTCGACTCACTGATGGCCTCACGGGTCAGCTTCGTCACGGGGATTTTAATCACTTCAAAACCCTCCAAGGTGTTATCTTCCAATGGGTTTTTGTCCTCGTCGTACTTGGCAAGTCGCAAATTTTTTGAATCAAAACCGTCTTCGCTGAGAATGATGGTTCCCCCCTTTTTCACGCTCTTGATGTTCACCTTGAGGGCAGCAGCGTTCATGGCCACCAGCACATCAAAACGGTCGCCGGGCGTGTAAATCCGTTGGCTGCCGAAGTGGAGCTGAAACCCTGAAACCCCTGCGACAGTACCTATCGGGGCACGAATTTCAGCGGGAAAGTCGGGGAAAGTGGCGAGGTCACTACCGGAGATGGCAGTGTCATCGGTGAAAAGACCGCCGGTAAGCTGCATTCCGTCGCCGGAGTCGCCAGCAAACTTGATGATGACGGCCTGTTTTTCTTGCGTTAATGTCTCCATAAAATCCTTGTCAAATAATGATGGCGAGCATCCATTGGGTGCCTGTCATTTAGAAACCGGAAAATTAGAAAAGGTGGAGGTAAATCTTAACTGATTTTATGAAATGTGTAAAATAAAAAAACCTGTCAGGGATATCCTGACAGGTTTCGCAATTTGAAAATTTGTTACCAATCTTAAAAAGTAGCCCACACCGCAAGAAAGTGGGCTTTGCAATTTGTAATCCTATGCTAAAAAATAAAATTCAGATTTGATTACCCGGCCGCATAAGCATCCAGGTTAAGGAGACCAGCTACCCAGTGCGATTGCTCCTTGAGCAGGAACAATACAATCGCTATCGCCAGCATCATGGTAGCTTTGAAAATTCGGCGTTGATGACGGATAGCATCCGCTTTCTCGTTAGTAAGCCATTCAACAAATTCAGGGGAAATCTCAGTGGAGTGGACAGGAGTGCTAAAGGCGATAGTGTTTGTTGCTTGCATGTTAGTGTTTTTGTTTTTTTCTGCGAAAGAATAAGGGAAAAAACCGTGCCAAAAACTGAATTTTAAACTTTGAATTTTGATGGCTTTAAAAAATTTGCCAGTATCGAGCATCTAGCAACAGTTTCTGAAAGCAAACAAATCAACATACCTTTGCGAGCATGAAAATCAAACATCTTAAAAACACCAACACTCCTCTTTTTTCAAAAACACTTCATCAACTTATTTCAACAATCCTAACCATACACTGATCGTGACCAATCAACTCATCGAATGCGTCCCCAATTTCTCCGAAGGCCGGGACATGTCCATCATCAAGCAAATCACCGACGAAATCGAAAGCGTGGAGGGCGTGAAGCTCCTCGACGTTGACCCGGGAAAAGCTACAAACCGCACCGTCGTGACCTTCGTGGGCGCACCGGAACCCGTCATTCAGGCAGCCTACCTAGCCATCAAAAAGGCTGGGGAAGTCATAGACATGAGCAAGCACAAGGGCGAACACCCACGCATGGGCGCTACCGATGTCTGTCCGCTCATTCCCATCGCCAATATTTCTATGGAGGAAACGGCACAGTGGGCGCACAAACTCGCCGAGCAGGCAGGTGACGGACTCAGCATACCTTTTTATATGTACGAAGCAGCGGCTACAAAGCCAGAGCGCAGAAATCTCGCCACTATTCGTTCGGGAGAGTACGAAGCCTTACCAGAAAAACTGAAAAAACCGGAATGGAAGCCTGACTACGGCCCTGCTGTTTTCAATGCAAAAGCAGGTGCCACGGTCATCGGTGCACGGGATTTTCTCGTGGCCTACAACGTGAACCTGAATACGACCAGCGAGCGCCGAGCTAACAGTGTGGCTTTCGATGTGCGGGAACAGGGGCGGGTGCTGCGAAAGGGCGACCCGATTGATGGAGAGATTGTGAGGGATGAAAACGGTGAACCAATGCGGGAGCCCGGTGCTTGCAAGGCAGTTAAAGGTATCGGTTGGTATATCCCCGAGTACGGCGTGGCGCAGGTGAGCATGAACCTAACGAACATCAACGTGACGCCGCTACACGTTGCCTTTGATGAATGTTGTAAAAGCGCAGATAGGAGGGGGTTGCGGGTTACTGGCTCGGAGCTTGTCGGTCTGGTGCCATTGAAGGTGATGACCGATGCAGGCCGCTATTTCCTCCAAAAACAAAACTGGAGCGCCGGCGTGTCGGAGGAGGAACTCATCCACATCGCTGTGAAATCGCTGGGGCTGGATGAACTGACGCCGTTTGACTCAAAGAAAAAAATCATTGAATACCAACTGGCAGATGAGCAGTCTTCCCCGCTTGTACACATGAGTTTGCGGGCCTTTGCCAACGAGACAGCAAAGGACTCCCCTGCCCCCGGCGGCGGTTCCATTTCGGCTTACGTTGGTGCGCTCGGCGCTTCGCTCGGCACGATGGTGGCCAACCTCAGTGCTGGCAAGCGTGGCTGGGACGAGCATTTGGAAAAATTCAGTGCTTGGGCGGAAAAAGGCCAAGCTATCAAGGACAAGCTGCTGAAATTGGTGGATGAGGACACGGCGGCTTTTAACCAAATCATGGCGGCTTTCCGTTTGCCGAAGGAAACTACGGAAGAAAAAGCGGCGAGAAAAACGGCCATCCAAGCAGCTACGAAATACGCCACGGAGACACCGCTGCGCACGATGCAGGCTGCTTTTGAGGTATTCGAGTTGGCAGAAGTGATGGTTGCCGAAGGTAATCCGAACTCGGTGAGTGATGCAGGTGTTGGTGCGCTCTGCGCCCGTGCCGCCGTGATGGGCGCTTGGATGAACGTGAAAATCAACGCTGGCAGCCTCGCTGACAAGGAACTGGCGGCTGATTTTGTGAAACAAGCGGAGGCCATTGCGCAGCAAGCGAATATTTTGGAACAAAAAATCGTGAAAATGGTGGAGGGGAAGATGTGAGGGTAGCGGCATTTGAAACTCTTGCTTTGAACAATCCTAGCAACTTCCTTTTTTTAAAAGAAATTAAAGAACACATGCGATACCTGCTTTTACTGCTTTTTTTACCTAACCTCTTTGCTTGCACGCAGCAGGGAAAAGCACAACCAGAGCAAGTAAACCTCCAAGGGGGAAGTACTAAATTGCCGAAGGAAAAATATCAAAAAACAGTGGCAGACTCTGTGAAGCCAGTGGCAGTGAAAGACACTCCGGCACAACCAAAACCCAAACCGGAATTCAGCGTGGAGTACATCATGGGGAAATTCGACCCAGCACAGCATCCAGACTTCGTGCCTGTGGATAAAAAATACGCCGATGGCGAGGGCTATTACTTAAGGAAGGAAACGTATGCGAGCTTTGTGAAAATGCACAATGCAGCTTTGGCTGATGGCATCACGTTAAGCATCATTTCTGCTACCCGCAATTTTGCGAAACAAAAATCCATCTGGGAAGCAAAGTGGACCGGCGCCCGTAAAATCGAGAACGGAGCGAACGCCGCCAAGAAATACCCCGATGCAAAAAACCGTGCGCTGAAGATTCTGGAGTACAGCTCCATGCCCGGCAGCAGCCGCCACCACTGGGGGACGGACATTGACTTGAACGACCTCGACAACTACACTTTCGAGCAAGGACCGGGTAAAAAAGTCTATGATTGGATGGTGAAACATGCTCACGAGTACGGCTTTTGCCAACCGTATTCCAAGAAATCAGAAGACGGTCGCAACACTGGCTACAATGAGGAAAAATGGCACTGGTCTTACATGCCCATTGCCAAAAAACTCACCGACCTCGCTGCCCGAACGATGACCGATGACATGATTGGGGGGTTCAAAGGCGCTGAAACGGCTGTAAAAATTGGCATTGTGGAAAAATATGTGCTGGGGGTAAACCCAGATTGCTTATAATAAAAAAACGGGGCAAAGATATTCCCTGCCCCGTTTAGGCGAACCTATTCGTTTACAAAAAAGCCTACCACGTCTTTTCTATTTTCTGTGTACTTGCTCCTTTTTTAGTTTGAATTTTTAGGAAGTACATTCCCACAGAAAAATCCTCCATAGGCAGTATCTCATAATTTAGACCTTGTGAGCGAAAGTCCTTATTAATCCAAAGGGTTTTGCCAGTTATATCCACCAAGCTGACTAGCAGCGACTGCATATGATTACCATAATTTAATACAGAACAGGAAAACTACTGGAGCTTTTCTTTGAAAAGGATGAGGATTTCAAATCAGTGGCACAATGTAGAAGAAATGTATGGCTAAAGCAATAGGCTACAGTTTCTTTGAGGTCAATTAAAATTGAGGCAGTGGTAATAAACCTCCCTTCCATTTTTTGAACATTAATTTGAAAATGAAAAAGAAGTAGTTTTTATAAAATGAAAATATTTTTCTGGAAGCTACCCACTTTTACCCTACATTTCCCCCGAAAATCAAAATCAAGTTATGGACAGGAGAGCCTTTCACAAAACAATAACATCTGCCGCAGCCGTTTTCGCCATTGCGCCTCGTGCTTTTAATTTTGGAAAATTGGACAAAATGTCCCGTATCGCCATGTCCACTGTCACTTTTCGGGAACGGTTTGAGAGCACGAAATTAAAAGGTAAAAATGCTGCCACTAACGATTTGACGCTGTTGCAGATACCCGGTTATTTCGCTGACCGCTTCCGTTTGCACAATATGGAATTTTGGAGCAAGCACTTCGAATCCATTGAGCCTGCTTATTTGAAGGAGCTAAAAAATGCCATCAAGAAGCAAAAAAGCACGTTGGTCAACATTCAATTCGATGAGGACTACCAAATCGGATCACCCGATGAGCAGGTTCGGAAAAAAAGCCTTGAATTGGCTTTGCGCTGGGTGGATGCCGCCAAAACCCTTTGTTCCGGCGCTATTCGGGTGAACCCAGGCAAAGGCGAAGCTGGTTACGCAATCGATAGCTTAAAAATCATCAAAAAAGCTTGCCAGAAAAATGGGTTGATTCTGATGGTGGAGAACCATTTCGGGATGGAAATGGATACGGGCATTCATTTGAGAATATTGAAGGAGGTGGGTAAAAATATTTACTCATTGCCCGATTATGGCAATTATCCCAATGAGACGAGGTATGAGGCTTTGGCTAAAATCATCCCGTATGCCTACCAGATTTCCGCCAAAACGATTGAGTTCGATGAACACATGAACCACTTGTCTTTTGACTTCGATCGCTGTATGAAAATGGTGGTTGATAGTGGGTTCAAGGGTATTTATTCGGTAGAACAATGGAGCCCAACGCCGCTTAAAACCAGCGAGGAAGCAATTGCAGATTGGATGATTGAACGAGTAAAAACCTATTGTTAAACGAATCAAAAGCCAACGCCTGTGCATTTCTTCAAATCCTGTTTAGCCTGTCTGATTTTATTGTTGTTTAGCTGTCAAAACGAAAACAATCCAACGCAGCAAAAATCATGGCCCGACTATGGTGGCGGACCTTCCAACTCAAAGTATTTTGTCCAAAACCAAATCACCAAGGAAAATGTGAGCCAACTGGAGGTCGCATGGACATACGAAATTGGCGATGAAAAGGCTTACCAAAACAACCCCGTCATCGTGGACAATGTCATGTATGTTTATGCCAAAAACAACTCACTCGTTGCCCTCGACCTAACAACAGGCAAAGAAATATGGATACACGCCAGCCTGAACGGCATTGCCCGGCGGGGTTTTACCTACTGGGAAAACAGTGACCGCTCTGACCAACGAATCATATTTACGCTCAACAATACCATGCAGGCCATCGACGCCCAAACCGGGAAATCCATTTTATCTTTTGGCAAAAACGGCATTGTTGATTTACGGCAAGGGCTGGGTCGTGACCCCAATAAAATCTTGCGGACAGCATCCCTTACGCCTGGCAAAATCTATAAGGACATCATCGTCATTGGTTCCTCACCGGGCGAGGCATATATCTCCCCACCGGGACATATTCGAGCTTACAACGTCATCACTGGTGAAATGCTATGGATATTCCATACCATTCCACAACCGGGCGAAGAAGGTTACGATACTTGGCCAACAGAGGCATACAAATACGCAGGCGGCGTCAATTGCTGGAGCGAAATAACGATTGATGAAAAAACGGGTATCGCCTACATCCCGCTGGGTTCGCCTACTTATGACTATTATGGAGCAGATCGGATTGGCTCCAACCTATTCGGTAATTGCCTGATTGCACTGGATGTAAACACCGGAAAAAAAATATGGCATTATCAAACGGTGCATCATGATTTATGGGACTATGATTTGGCGTCAGCCCCCCAATTAATTACTGTCAAGAAGGACGGAAAAAGCATTGATGCCGTTGCCATTGCCTGCAAACAAGGCTTTTTATTTGTGTTCAATCGTGCAACGGGCGAGCCAGTATGGCCCATTGAGGAGCGCCCAGTACCAGCCAGCAATATGCCGGGCGAACAAGCTTGGCCAACCCAGCCTTTTTCTACGTTGCCAGCATTCAATCGTCAGACAGTGACCGAAGACGATATAAGCGATATCTTTTTCACGGAAAAAGAATTAGCCGATTGGAAAGCAAGGATAAAAAGTGCGAAAAAAGGGTTGTTCACACCACCTGACACGACTGAGGTCGTAGCCATGCCCGGTGCTGTTGGTGGGGCAAATTGGGGCAACACGGCAGCCAATCCAGAAAAAGGTTATGTCTATGTTTTGAGCCAGGATTATCCCTCCATCTATAAATTGGAGCGACGGCCTCCACCCTTGCCCATCTCCTATCGGGCAAGGGTGGAACAGCAACAAGCTATCCAGCGGGGACGAATTTCCTTTGCGGAACGCTGCCAATCCTGCCATGGGAAAGACCTGTCAGGAACACCACTTGCACCTTCCTTGCTGGCAATTGGCAATAAATTGGAGCCAAATTTTTTGCGGCAGACTATCCTGTATGGTGTGGGCAGGATGCCTCCCATCCAACATATTGAGGAGGATGAAATCTTGAATATCTTGGCCTTCCTGAAAGATAAATCAACCGGAGATAGCGCACCCAAAAAGATAGAAGAATTGAAAATTGATGGCCCAGTAGTAGCTGCAGGCGGCGCTCCAGGTGAGGACGAGACAGTGTCCTTAGCCGTATATGACCAAGCTGGTGACATGTATCCCAGCAATGTGGAAGTCCCTTCTCAGCGCTATTATACGGGGTATGGGCTTGGGTTTCCCTATTTGCTAAACCCACCTTGGTCATACATAACGGCTTATGATTTAAATACTGGCAAAATAATGTGGCGCAACCCGTTAGGGGAAGACCCACATGCCCTTAAATTAAAAGGGGCAAAAAACACCGGAGTGCCTGAAGGCTCTCAACGCAACGGCATGATTGTCACCTCCAACGGCATCGTTTTTTCCACCGTCACCAATGGTAAAATATATGCCTATGATGCTGATAATGGCAATATATTATGGACGGGCGAAACCCCGTTAGGCATTGCCACGCTGCCTTCCATGTACGAATATGACGGCAGGGTTTATTTGGTAGTAAATGCAACTACGCCAAAGGTTCCCGGCTGGAATATCAGTGAAGAAGAGAAGCAGGCGATATCCAGCAAAGCTCCCCAAAAAGGGGCTTATATTGTGTTTTCATTGCCAAAAAAATAATCCAGTTAGCAGTTAATTCTTTCAAAAATTCATCATGAAACTTACAACCATATTTCTACTTTTATTGCTTCCACTATTGGGCATTGCGCAACAAAAAATCAAGTTTAAAAAAATAGACATCGACAGCGCTTACGTCTCGGAAGGTGTGACAGTGGGAGATATAGACAAAGACGGGCTGGACGATATTGTTGCAGGAGACGTCTGGTATAAAGCACCTAATTGGGAGCGATATGAAATCAGGCCATTGGGCAATTATTATGGCATGATGCCAGTACCTACTCGCCCAGTGGGTTCAGGGGCAAGTTATTATGCCCGTTGCATTGCCAATTATGTCATTGATATTGACAAAGATGGCTGGTTGGATGTGGTGACCTTCAATACCCAAGGCGGCTCCTGCTATTGGTACAGAAACCCACAAAAAAACTACCAACAATCATGGGAAGAATACCTCGCCATCGAATTGTTTCACAATGAAAGCCCACAAATGCTGGACTTATTCGGCGATGGTAAAATTGAGGTGTTGGCTGGAAACCATATTGGCGATAATAAATACACGCTCAGTTGGTTTTCCATCCCCGAAGACCCAACTAAACTATGGGAGCCGCACATCATTGGCTATCCCGATAATTTTAAATATTCTGCCACTTATCGGATTACCGAATATTTTGCACCCGGTGGACGTGGGCATGGTTTGGGCCTCGGCGACATCAATGGCGATGGCATCAAGGACATAATCACGGCACAGGGATGGTATGAAACGCCCGCCAATGCAAAGGGATATGAAAACTGGACCTTTCATCATGTCCCTTTGGACAGCATGGCCGATACCAGCAAAATCCACCTGTTGTTTGCACAGATGTTCGCTGATGATTTTGATGGCGACGGTGACAACGACATCATTGCCGGCTCAGCGCATGGCTATGGACTTTGGTGGTTTGAACAGGTAAAAAAAGGTGGCAAAATTGATTTCGTCAAACACGAAATTGCGATGAACATGTCCCAACTCCACGCCATGAACAAGGTAGATTTGGATGGTGACGGGAAAATGGAATATGTTTTCGGCAAACGGTACTTGGCCCATTTAGGCCGTGACCCCGGCGAATTCGACCCAGCCGTCATAGGATATGTGGGTCGGGGGAAAGACAACAAATTAACGGCTTATGTGATTGACAATAATTCCGCATCTGGTACCCAGATATGGATTACCGACCTTAACAAAGACGGAAAGCCGGACGTACTGAGTTCCAACAAAAAGGGGACACATATTTTCCTGCAAGAATAGCCATGAGGGCATTGTCACAACCTCTCCGAAAGCGAAACTGGAACAGTCATCGCTAGCAAAAGAATAATTTGAAACCGTCCTGAGTACTGTTACTTTTGGGGCTTCAACATTCCAAAAGCAGCGAGGCCAGATGATTTTTCAAAACCACATCCGTAAAAACTGCCGGTCTGTCACCGCTGAGTGTGTGGTCTTCATGCTCTTTTTTTTCCACCCGATTTTTTCACAATCCCAGACACCCGTCATCCGGCCCGGCATCTCCATTCGAAAATTCGACGCCAGCGACGGCCTCGACTTCGCTGGCTTCAAATCCATCACAAAAGACAGCCTCGGCACCCTGTGGTTCATCGGCGAAGACCTGCGCAATTTCACCGATCGGAAGTACCTGCGAATTGGCAACTTCGATGGGGTTAGGTTTCGGAGCTACCCACTCGACAGTTCGGAGTGGCTTACCAATGGGTATAATTATGCGGGCATCTCCATGCTGGAAGAAAATAAGGTGTTGATTCATACGATGGACAACGACCATTTATATTATTATGATTTTGGTCAAAAAAAGACGGTGGAAATCCGCTACCAATCCAAGTCGCTGATAGGCTTGACGAGGGGGCAAATCTGGAAGGGCAAGTATTATTTTAGCTTCAAAAACCAGGGCGTCCCGACCATCGCCATGCTGGATGGGTTGACTGTAAAACCGCTATTTTCCGCTGAAAAACTGGCCGAAATAAATGCCGTATATCTGGGGGAGGAGGGCATTTGGGTTTGCAATACGGAGGAGTTTGTTTTATTCGATTTTAGTGGCAAAATCATCGAGCGCAAAACCTTTCCCCAGTCGTTGAGGCCGTTTTTTGTGAGCCAAAAAACGTCGAAGGGACTTGAGGTTTTACCCTTGAATGCTCCTGCGTTTTACCTTGATAATCGGACATATACGATGCACCCCATGCCCTACCTGCAGTTGGACAAACAGGGACTTGCATCGGGTATTTATGAGGACAAGCGGGGCAATTTGCTGTACATTTATTCCTACCCTTACAACTTGAAATACGTCCTTCTTTTGACGAAGGAGGGAACGCTTTACGACCTCTCCGACATCAGCGAAACCATACCACAGGTAGCGGGTATTTATGGCGATGATTTTCTGCAATCCTTTTGGGTGGTCAATGCCTTCAATTTGTACAAAGTGCAGTTGAGCGGCATCTCGGTTTCCCAGCATTTATTGACCTCCGCCATGCGGAAAATCCAGTTGGGCAGTGACGGTAAGCTCTACGCCAGCACGGAAACGGGTGGCACTTTTGTGTCGGAATTGGGCAGGCAGTTGTCGTTCAAATCGGTGGACAACAACCTGTTTGTACGGTATTTCGAAGTCACTAAAAACGGGGATATTTTCACCAATTCCAACACATTATTCAGGAGGGTAAAAAACGGCGTGGAGCATGAAGTCCCGCTGGATGGGTTCGCTTTTGACATCGTGCCGATTGGCGACTCCATGCTGTTTGCATCCTGTTTGGGAATAGCCGAAATCATCCAAAAATACCCGCTGAAAACGCAGCCGCTGAAAGGTGTCAGCTTTGAATCAACGCACCAGGTTCTGCCGATGGGCGGGCAAGGCGTCATGGTGGCGTACAAGGACGGCGTCGCCGCTTTCGACCTGAAAACCAAGCAGATACGACAGGTATTTGCTGGGGAACCCGTTACTTCCTTATGTCGGGATTCCGACGAAACTTGGTGGTTCGGAAGCGAGCAGGGCAAGTTTATTCATTATTCGCCCATGAAAATGGACACTCTGCTGCAACTCGGAACGCCCATTGTCAGCATCACAAAAGATGGGGACGGGCGGCTCTGGCTGGGTACATTTAAGGGCGTATATGTTTATGAATTAAAGGGCAAAAATTTATTCAAAATAGATGACCAATTATTGTCGCATCCGGAGTGCAACCGCCTTTCCGCATTTTATGATGCGAAATATAACCGTATGATGATTGGCACGGTGCGGGGGATGAACGTGATTGATATTGACAAGATTAATCTGAGCAAAACCGAATTAAACTTGCATTTATCATTCCTCCATTATTTTAATAAAGAAACGGAAAAAACCGATACGCTTGATTTTCGGAACGAGACAAATTATAGCATTAAATTAGACGCCTATCACCGCAATTTAACGGTCGGTTTTGCGCCGGGCGTCAGCGGGGAAAATAACTACGACTATTACTATGCGCTCGTACCTTCAGGCGGTAATATGCCCAAAAATATTGATTGGCGCAACAACGGCAGCAACGCCGAAATCTCCCTCACCAACCTTGAAAGCGGCACCTACCGCTTGCTGGTAAAAGCCAAAACGGACTTATCCGAAACGGAATCAAACTTGCTGACTGTCAATATTTTAGTGGCCGATTATTTTTACAACCAATGGTGGTTTTATGGGCTTTTGACAGCGACATTGGCTGGGCTGGTATTATGGTGGCAGCGGCATTTGCGTAGCGAAAACATCCGGCTGGAAAGCGAGGTGGAAAAGCGCACCGCCGAACTCCAAAAGGACAAAGAAACCATCCAACATCAGGCTGAGGAACTGACCAAGCTGGATGAGATGAAGACTCAGTTTTACAACAATATATCGCATGAATTAAAGACGCCATTATCGCTCATTTTAGCACCATTGGAGAGCATAAAACAAGGACATTATATTGCTGACAAAAAGGGTAATGCGTTCCTTGATTTAATTGATAGAAATGCCTCACTGTTGCAAGACCGGGTGGAGGAATTACTGGAACTGACCCGCCTCGAAAATCACAGAATATCCGTGCACAATAACCCCGTGGATATGACGGAATTTATGGACAATAATTGTAGGATATTCAGCCAGGAGGCTGAGCGTATTGGGATTGATTTAAAAATCGAGGCTAAAACAGCTTATGACCATTTGGTTTTCGATGAAAAAAAAGTGGGCAAAATCGTGCAGAACCTCATCGCCAATGCGCTGAAATATTGCCCGAAGGGCAGCCACGTCAACGTCTTAGTTGAAACGGAAGAACACCAACTCCGCCTCGTGGTCGAAGACAATGGCCCCGGCATCCCCGCCGAGCACCAGCCCAGTATTTTTGAAAAATTCTACCAGGTGTCAAGCGAGCGGCAGCACAACCCCGGCTCTGGCATCGGCCTGAGTATCGTGAAGGAATACGTGGATTTAATGGGCGGGACGGTGACATTAACTTCTCCCCCTTTAGGGGGTCGGGGGGCTGGGACTGGGACGAAGTTTGAAATCACTATCCCTGTGAGCGTGGCCGTTGTTTCACCGAAAGTAGAAAGCGCTGAAAATGAGGCATTTGCAACTTCGACTCTCATCCCTCCAAAGGGAGAGCGCCCAGCCCACCTGCTTGTTGTTGAGGACAACGAAGACCTGCGGAAATTCCTGTCCCTACTACTGTCCGAGCGCTTCCAATTGACCTTGGCTACGAACGGTGCCGAGGCTATTCGGCTGTTGGAAAACGGGCTGCCTGTTGACATCATCCTCTCCGACATCATGATGCCGCAAGTGGACGGCATGGGGCTTTTGAACCATGTAAAACGGGACGAACGGCTCCGTAATTTGCCTTTCATCTTCCTCACCGCCAAGACGAACGAACTGACCAAACTCTCTGCCCTCCGGCTCGGCGTGGATGATTATCTGACCAAACCGTTTTCCGAAAAAGAACTCCTGCTGCGCATCCATCGCTTGCTGCACAACTACGAAATCCGTAAAACGACGGCAGCGGAATTAGAGGTGGAAATATCGGAGCCCATCAACGACGGCACCATTTTCACCCTCCAAAACTTTGTACGGGAAAAGCTAACCGACCCAACTTTCAATGTGGAAAGCATTGCGGAGCAGATGAACATGAGCGCCCGTAACCTTCAGCGTTTCATGCAGCGGGAGGTGGGCATGTCGCCCAAGGATTTCATCATCGAGGTACAGATGAATTTGCTGCGGGAATTGCGCAGCGAAAACAAGAAATCCACCCTGCGGGAACTCGCCGCTCAGGTTGGCTACACTGACCACAAGTATATGTCTAAGCAGTTTTATGAGCGGTTTGGGTATCGACTGTAGAGCCCACTTTGTTACTGATTTTCAAGCATTTACACCTCCTGTCCGATTTCTCCCCCACCCCTGTCCGATTCTTCGACCGCCAAAATTGGCATCTCCGCAGCCGCTGACCTCACCTTTGCTGCCATCAATTTTATTCTTAAACCAAATCCATTTTTATCATGAAAAGCATCAGTCGTTGTATCGTGGCCTTCCTGGCCGTTGCATTTTTACAAAACACACAAGCCCAGACGGGCAGGGTCGGCATTGGTACTTCTGCACCAAACTACCCATTCGAAGTCTATACACCAGAAAGCGACGCAGTTTCTGCCTTTTTTGGAACTGGTGGAGGCTATGGCGAAATCAGGGTCGGTAACAGTATTTCCATGATGGACTTGGGCATAGTTGACTCAACAGCAGGCTACGTGGGCACCAAATTCGCCGCCGATTTTTTCCTGCGGACAAACAGTAGCCCCAGAATGACCATCAAAAACACAACCGGCTATATCGGCATAGGCACATCGGCACCCCAAGCCCCGCTACACGTCACCGGCACCAGTGGCACAAACAGCGGCACAAACATCAAGTATTTCAGCCACGGCACTACCAATATCGCTGGTGGGGCCAACTGGCAGGGGCAGACTGCCATCCTCGCCAATGGCAATATCTGCGCCACAGAGGCCTTCATCTCCGGCACCAGCTTCAACTTCTCAGATGCCCGCATCAAAAACATCATCGGTCGCAGCGACGGGGCAGAAGACCTCGACCGCCTCAGCCAAATCGAGATTACCCGCTACACCCACAAGGACACCATCGGCAAGGGCAATGCCGTGCAGACCAAAGTCATTGCGCAGCAACTCGAACAGGTGATGCCGGAGGCGGTGAGCTACACCCATGAATTCATCCCCGATGTGATGCAGGTGGCCGAATGCATTGATTTTCAACAAAATGAAAACCTCTTGACAGTCACGCTGCCCAAGCCACACGGCCTCCAAGCTGGCGACCACATCAAGGGCATTGATGAAAAAGGACTGGAACTGTATGCTGATGTTTTGGCTGCGCCAAACGAAAACTGCCTCATTTTCAAAACTGACCGCCAACCCTCACAGCTTTACATTTATGGAAAACAGGTGGACGACTTCCACGTAGTGGATTACAACGCCATCGCCATGCTGAACGTGAGCGCCACGCAGGAGCAGCAGCGCCTGATTGAGGATTTGCAAAAGGAAAATGCAGCGCAACGGGCCGAACTCAACGACCTTTACAGCCGCCTCGGCAAGCTCGAAGCTGCCCTTTCTTCCAACCTACTATTTAACCAAAACACGGCCAGCAAATGAGAAATATCTTATTGAAAATCAGCCTCTTGTGCCTGCCGTGGCTGGCCAGTGCACAGCTTTACAACGACGGCAGCATCATCGCCGTGAGTGATAGCAACGGCCAATTGTTTGTGGATGGGCCTTTGACGAACACAAACGCTGGCGAACTGACGAACAATGGCCAATTGACCATGAGCGACCTCAACAATGAAAGCGATGCCACGCTACAAGGTAACGGACTCTATGTCGTGAACGGAAATTGGAACAATGCTGCCCAATATTTGGCTGGCACGTCCACGGTTTCGCTGAGTGGGACAGGCACCACCGAGGTCGCTACCCATGGCAATGGTTTTTATCGGGTTGAAATCAGCAAGCCGGATGGCAATGTCAAGTTGTTGAGCAATTTTGTGCTCTCATCAGTACTGGCCAATTTTTCCTCCAACACCAAAATTGACCTCAACGGCCATACGCTGCAGATGTTCAACGTGGCCATGCTACTTGGTTTTCATGAAAACTCCTACATCATGACCGGGGACAATGGTTGGATAGGAGCTCAGCTGGAAGCAAACACAACCACCTTATTTCCAGTAGGTTACGATGAAACAAGCTATAATCCTATCGAAGTATCCACGAACGACACAGGGGTAGAATTGGGCGTCCACTGCCTTAAACACCTGTACGATGGCGGCGACAATGGCGCCCCTTTCTCCACCGATGCAGTGGATGCCGCTTGGCAACTCGACTGTACGGATGGTGCCATACTCGACGTGAAAACCTTCTGGTCGGCAGCCGACGAACTTTCCTTCGACCGCAACGACTGCGCCATCGGCAACTGGGAGGGCGGCACTTGGCACTTCGATGGCAGCGGTGGCCCGGCGGCTGCGGATGGCAACCTGTTCTCACAAACCCGAAGCGGTGTTTCGGCCACGGGCATCATTGGCGTGCGTAGCGGCAGCGGCGTGACGGCGGCTGGGGAGCAGTTTTCGGATGCTTCGCAATTGTCCGTTTACCCGACGCCTGCGATGGACAAGCTGACGGTCAGCAATGCCTTCGGCGAGTTACGGTTGTTCGACCTGTCGGGTCGTGTGGTGCTGCTGCAAGCCGCAAGTGGGCCGACTGCCGAGCTTGACTTACAGGGTTTGCCTACTGGGGCTTATTTGCTGCAAGCCATTAGTGCAAATGGGCAGATGGCGAGTTCGAAGGTTTTTAAAGTAGATTAAAGCATATCCAATTTTTATAGCGAATTGATTTTTAAGGAGTTACATCCCAATGGCCGAATTCTCTACCGCACTTGTCCGATTCTTCGACCGGGAAAATTGGACTTTCGGTTGGGAGTTCGGCCATCTTTGTCGTGTGCTTTTGGAACAACAAAAATCCCACCCTATCCCCTGAATAAGCCCCCGCTCTAAATTCCGTTTTTCACAAAAAAAGTTTTGTCATGAAAACTATCAGCCGTTACCTGATGGCCCTGCTGGCCATTGCCTTTTTTCAAAAAAACATCCTCCATGCCCAGTCTGGAAACGTGGGCGTGAACCAAGACAACCCTGCCAGTGTGCTCGACGTGAATGGCAACCTGTCCATTGGTGCAACTTATTCCGGCACTTCTAACGCCCCAACCAATGGGGCCATCATTGAAGGAAACGTGGGCATCGGAACGTACAACCCTCAAAAAAAACTCCACCTGTCTGGAGGCGGGGATGTGGAATTGATGATTGAATCAACCAGCACCACAGGCAAAAAGTGGTCGTTGCAAAGCAACGCAATTAACCCCGCCGTAAAAACCAGCTTCCAAATAATTGACCGGACAGCGGGTGCGTCAAGGTTAGGGATTGATACGCTCGGCAGGGTCGGCATTGGCACTGTTACCCCACTCAGCAAGCTCGCCGTTAACGGCAATCTCGCTATCGGGTCCAATTATTCAGGTACTATAGCTGCCCCAACCAACGGTGCCATCATAGAAGGCAACGTCGGCATCGGCATAACATCACCATTAGCAAAATTGCATTCTTGGTCCAACAATGGACTACCTGGTAGTTTTGAGAGTGACTACCCTACAGGTAGTTTTTTATCACTTGGTAATGCCAGTACCGGGGGAAAGTGGTTTCAATTGATATCTACTGGAAGTAATCTGGGAGCAGATGCTGGGAAGTTGTTATTCAGTAGCGGCCCTCAATCCTATCAGGCCTCTACCATCATGATGACACTCGACCCGGAAACCTCGCACATTGGCATTGGCACATCATCGCCCGCCAACAAACTTGACGTGGAAGGGGGCATTGCGATTGGGGAAAACTATTCTGGCACATCGACCGCCCCAACCAATGGGGCTATTATAGAGGGGCGAGTAGGGATCGGCACTGTAAATCCCAGTTCGAACCTACAAGTCAGCTCTGCAACTGGTGCTACTCCGATAGCTTATTTCACGGCCCCAGATAACTGGGGAGAGATACGGGTAGGTTGCAATAACAAGTTCGTTGACTTAGGTTCCAATGAAAGTGGGTATGGTTACATCGGCACCAAATCCCCTGCGGATTTATTTCTGAGGACAAACGATGGTGTGAAATTGGCCATTCAGGATTCCACTGGTAATGTGGGCATCGGTACAACCACACCCGTCAACAAGCTGGACGTGGAGGGCGGCCTTGCCATTGGCGGCACCTACTCCGGCATTTCTGCAGCCCCGACGGATGGTGCCATCATAGAAGGGAACGTCGGTATCGGTACTAACTCCACTTCCGCCAAATTGCATGTAAAATCCTCCTCTTTGGATATCGCAAAGATGGAAGGCAGTAGTCCATTTGGAAGTTGGTTGGTCATAGGAAATACCCCGAACAGCAATTGGTTTCAAATGATTGCCACCGGTGATCAAAACGGGTACGGTACAGATAAGTTGGTATTTGGGGGAGGCACTTCACCCTATGCCCCAAGCGGTATCATCATGACATTAGATAGGACAACTCGCAATGTAGGCATCGGCACCACCTCCCCACAAGCCCCACTCCACGTCACTGGAGCCAGTGGTGTCAACAGCGGTACCGACATCAAGTATTTCAATTACACCGCCACCAATATCACCAGTGCGAGCAACTGGCAGGGCCAAACCGCCATCCTCGCCAACGGGAATATTTGCGCTACGGCAGCCTTTATCGCTGGTGCCAGCTTCAACTTCTCTGACGCCCGTATCAAAAACATCATAGGTCGCAGCGACGGGGCCGAAGACCTCGCCCGATTGAACCAAATCGAAATCACCCGCTACACCCATATTGACACCATCAGCAAGGGCAATGCCGTGCAGACGAAGGTCATTGCGCAGCAACTCGAAACCGTGATGCCGGAGGCCGTGAGCTACACCCGTGAGTTCATCCCCGATGTGATGCAGGTGGCCGAACGCATTGATTTTCAAGAAAATACGCTCACAGCCAATTTGTCCAAACCGCATAGCCTCAAGGTGGGCGACCATGTGAAATGCATCGATGAAAAAGGGCAGGAACTGTTCGTGGATGTTTTGGCTGCGCCAAATGAAAACAGCGTGGTTTTCAAGACCGACCAAAACCCCTCCAAGCTTTTCATTTATGGCAAACAGGTAGACGATTTCCACATCGTGGACTACGACGCCATCGCCATGCTGAACGTGAGCGCCACGCAGGAACTGGCCAAGCGGTTGGCTGCTTCGCAACAATCAATCGAGCAATTGCAGGCAGAGGTAGCTGCACTCAAATCCCAGCTTTTGGAGATGGAGGTTTTGAAAAAACAAGTGGCCCAGTTGGCTGCTGCCATGCAATCACCTGATTTCACCACGCAAAATGCAAATGAAAATTATCAGCCGTATTCTGCCCCTTGCTGCCTACCGACACTTACTTTTTCACAACTGAAAAACGATGGTGGCAGATATTCGAAAGGAAGCTGCCGTGGGACAGCAAGGAGTGGAAATCCATTTAACAGGCATGGCGGCGTGGCCTTACCTCCTCAAAACCCGATGTGGAAATTTGACAAAAACTGAAAGACTAATCCTGCTATAATAGTGGAGTTTTTATCCTATTTGGCAATCCCGAATCCAGCGAATGGGTTCGGGATTTTTTGTTTTATTTGCCAATTGAATATAAACACCTTTTCCGAATGGAACTAAAGATATCCTTTTCCAAAATCCACTGTTGGGCTATCCTCTTTTCTTTCCTTAATGCCATAGCAATTCAAGCTCAAAGCGGTAAGGCAGACAGCCTTTTGGATTTGGTGAAAAATGCTCCCAACGATACTAGCCGCTGGAATGCCCTGAAGGATTTGGCTATTTATTATCAGGAAACCCAACCAGAGTTGGGCCTGAAATATTCCTACCAAGAGTTGGAACTCGGAAAAAAGCTGGGCGAAGTACAGACCCTAAAGTCCATGATAGACCTGGCCAATTTTTATTCCCGCATGTCGAAGTTAGATTCCGTGAAAATATTGATGGAAGACGTCATAAAGCGTTCCGGGCACATTGAAGATAAAACTTGGGAAGGCAAGGCCTTTATCACTTTGGGGGGCGTCTATGAAAAATATGGGGAGTTGGCCAAGGCCATAGAATCCTATCAGCGGGCCATGTCACTGGTCAATACACGAAGGGACAGCATTATATTGATGAACAACCTTGGGTTGGCCTATTTCCGCTCTGGCCAGTTCGACCCAAGCCTTGCCATTTATTTAAAGGGCCTTGATTTGGCAAAAAAAGATAGCCTATATCGAATCCAAGCTGTCATATTGGGCAACATGAGCATGGATTATGAGGAAATGGGGAAATATGACGAAGGGATAAAACTCGTGGAAGAAGCCATCGAAATCAAAAAACGCATCAAGGACAAAAGGGGGCTGCTTTACAGCTACGACCGCTTGGGAAGTTTGCAGGTCAGGGAGGAAAAAAATTGGGAAAACGGCATCGCTACAATGACGCAACAATTTGAACTCAGCAGTGAGGCAAGAGACACTTATTTTATGGTGAGGTCGCAAACCACCCTGGGGGAAATAAGGCTTAAACAAAAGAATATTGAGTCAGCCCAAAACTACCTGTTGACATCTCTCTCACTTAATCCGCCAGGAAGGGAAGATTTAATGGAAAGCCGCTCTAACACTTTGAACATGCTGGCGCAGATAGAAAACGAGGTGGGCAATTATGGAAAGGCTTTGGGCTATTTAAAAGAATCTTTGCGAACCGTACCCCAAGAGCTGGGATTTTGGAACCCTTACAAGCAAAAGAACCTTGCAATCGCCTATATTGGCTTAGGAATGACGGAAGAAGCCATGGACGCTTTTCAGGAATACTCCAGCCTCATGGATAGTGTTTACCGTGCCGAGCGATTTGAAAAAGTGGCCGAGATAGACGCCAAATACCAGACTGCCGAAAAGGAAAAAGCCATTGCCTTGCTCGAAAAGGACAAGGCTGTAAAAGAGGCCGAAATAGAGCGAAGTAAGTCGCAGGTGGCCATTGTGTCCCTAGGCGCATTGCTTCTGCTGGTCTTTGGCGGTGCATTTTACTTCCGCTATCGCTACCAGCAACGCTTGAAACTGGAGCAAATGCGCACCCGCATCGCCAGCGACCTGCATGACGAGGTGGGCAGTTCGCTCTCCCACCTGAACCTGCTCATCGGCTCGTTCGATGTCGAAAATTCCCCAGACCGGACAGCCAAAGCCGCTGAAAAAACCAAGGAAATCATGGCCCGAACGGCTTCCAATATCCGGGACGTGGTCTGGGCCATCGATGCCCGTAGGGACAAAGCTGGTGACCTTTTCGACCGAATGGAGGACTTTGCTTACGATATGCTGACGGCTCGCAATATCAGTTATCATTTCAATCGGGAAGGCGTTCGGCGGGAGTTGGTGATGAACCCTTTCGTTCGGCAAAATATCTATCTGATTTACAAGGAGAGCATCAACAATATTGCGAAGCACAGCAATGCCACCGAAGTGAATATCAGCCTACGACAAACGGATAGTCGACTCGAAATGACCATCGCTGACAATGGCACGCCGACCAATGGCAGCAAGGTGAAAGGCCAAGGCTTAGACAATATGCGGTTGCGGGCAGAGCGTATTGGTGGGGAGGTGGACATTCAGCAGACTGAGCAAGGTTTTTTAGTAAAACTCAGCACTCCAATCACTGGCCGTTAATGCCCCACATATTTTTGTGGGCAGGTCGGAACAACATCGAATTACCTTTGCGCAGAATATAAGTTGAACAAACATGGTAAAAGTAGCTTACGTTGAGGATGACCCCTATTTGAGGGATTTTATCACGGAGTGCATCCAGCACGACAAGGAACTGGAATTGGTGGGCAGCGCAGGCTCCGTTGAAGAGTTTTTGGAGCAAGCACCCATATTGAAGAAACCTGACGTGATTTTACAGGACATTAGCCTGCCGGGTATGACGGGGCTGGAAGCCATCAGCCATTTGAAAAACATGTTTCCTGCCGCCGAAATCATCATGTTCACTATCCACGATGATTCAGAGCGCATCTTCAAGGCATTTTGTGCTGGCGCAAATGGGTATCTGTTGAAAAACACCTCTTTTCCTAAAATAAAAGAAGGCATCCTGCAAGTGTACCGTGGCGAGGCCGCCATGACGCCCTCCATTGCCCGCAAAGTGATTGCCTATTTCAAACCGGAAAAAAAACCGAAGGAGGAACTCACGCCCCGTGAGTTACAAATCGTGCAGGGCATGGTGGATGGCCTGAGCTATAAAATGATTGCTGATAAACTCATGATGTCGGTAAATACGGTGTGTTACCATGTGAAGAATATCTATACCAAATTGCAGGTTAATTCAAAATCGGAAGTGGTGGCAAAGTCATTAAAAGGGAGTTTATAACTGAATAAATATCGACAAATAAAAAGGGCAAGTTCACAACAGAGCTTGCCCTTTTTTATTGCCCTCATTCACTGACTACATAAATATGTGGGGCGTATCACATGATCTTGTGGGAAAATGGAGGGTTTGCTCGAAATAATTTTGCCATCATAAAATCACAATCATTCCAGCACAGGCTGGGGTCAACTTAAATCCAAAATTCATTTCAGATGAGCAACACTACCTTTTCCCAAGTCAAAGCGATGCTGAGTTGTTTTTTTATAAAACATTATAACAGCAGGTTTATCGCCATTTCGGCATTTATGCTATTCTCCGTTTTTATATATGGGCAAAACGACCGGAGTATGCCCTTGAATGATGTGGAGACCATTATAAGCAGTATGGCCAATAAGGAACCAGAAGTATTAAAAGTAAATGGAACCACGCCACCGCTTAGTATTTTCAATATTTATAATGCAGCAGACGACCATATTCAAGGGGTTGCCAAGCTCAAAAATGGAAATTATGTCTTTAGCCATAGTGCAAAAAAAACTCAGACGGATGGCATTATGGTATTTGCGAGGCAGGGTGAGCATGCCATATTCAAGACTTTTAATTTTAATGGAAATTCTACCACACATCCCAGTGCAATGCAGGCATGTGGGAATATTGTCGCTGTAACTGCTTCTAACGACTGGAATTCCGTCCATTTTTATGATGCAAGCAATGAAGATAACCCTGTTTATTTGCCACATTTGGCATTTGAGACTTTTTACGATGGTGACGCGGCTAATGGCGAATACCATGCAAGCGCCGTGGGATTGGTTTATAATGAGCAGGAGCATTGTCATTATTTAATCGTGGGAAGTATATTTGATGGCGGTGGTGTTAAATACATACATGCCTACAAATCCAATAATTTACCGCTTACTGACCCTGGGTGTTCTTTTTCATACATTGGAAAGGCTGATGGCTACAGTTCGGAGGCGGGTATGGCATTATTGTATCAGTCGGATGGTACGATGTATGTGGCATCAACTTATAGGGATAACCTCGGATTTGAAAAGATCGCTTTGAGCAAAATGAACTTAGATATTAGTGGTGATCTGAGTAGTTTTGATTTGGTCGGTGATGTCACACTTTCTAGGACTGGGTCAGATGCCATCAATCCAAATCCTGGTTTCCGCTGGGGCGGTACGGTCGTGCCAACCAGTCCAAATTCAGTGGAGGTAATCGGTGTGCGCAGGCTGCTAAGTGGGGGTGCTGGAGCTGATTTTACCAAAATAAAAATCTGGACATCTGGCGAAAAATTATTGAAGGATTGCCGCAAATTCTCTGAAACTTGTTGGCTAACAAGCCATAATTCATATGCTACAAATGCTTACGATTATTCAATTATTTATCAAGGTAAACGCCTTTCAGGTCAGTTATCCGACGGTGTTAGGGCCTTTATGATTGACCCTTACCCAAAGTCGAAAATTGACCCCAACAAATCCCCCGGATTATATAATGCCCTTGAATCAAATGCACTGTACCTGCTGCATGACCCCACTGGAATCACGGCGGCTGGAACCAATTATCCATTAAATTTTTCCACACTTGACAGCCTGCGGGTACACTATTGGATAAACCAGATGGGGAAATGGTTAGTGGATAATCCAGATGAAATTCTGACTATCTTTTTCGAAGGCGGTGCTTGGCCCGAATATAAAAATGAATTTGAACTCGTCGATTTGCAGTATCAGCAATTATTTGCCACAAAACAGGATTATGACAATATCAATAATCTGACATTGGGAGATATTAGGGCTTCGGGTCGGCGGTTATTCATGATGACGCAGAACAGCAATAACGATCCAGACGGAACAACTTTTTATGTGAATGGCAATCCAGTCTATTTGGAAAGGCAATTCAGGGTAACGGCGGAAAATGAGTATGATATTTTGCCAACAAATTACCATAGCTGTGATTCGAGACAGGGACAGCCATTGGAAAATTACAATAATTTATTGCTGGTGTACAACCATTTCAGTACCACTACCGAATACAACAATGAAGCCGTTGAGCGTTGGCTGCTCAATTGCCCTGGCGATGTGAGAATCCCGAATTATGTGGCATTTAATTATGCAGGAACTGGTGCCTTTAACGTAACACCGCTTGACAATGTGCGGGAATTCAACAGACGATATGACGTGGAAGCGGCTGGGGGAGTGGTAACTTATAAAATCAAGGCAGCAGATGAAGAGCGCTACCTCAGCCCTTCAATCACTACTTCAGAAGGAGCTACTCTTATTCAAGGCAATGCTACCCAAACAGCCTATGAATTTATTTTGAACGACGATGAAACCTATAGCATTCGCCTAAAAGGAACCAATCGGTATTTGTATGCTCCGGGAGCTCCCGTACTGCCTGGTGATAATTTTTGTTTCTTGGCGCCTGAGAACTTCCCTGATGTAGATGCTAGACGCTGGTATGTCGAACCGCTTGGCGATGGTTCAGTCAGGCTATTTCCTAAGCAGAAATACCTTTCTGGCACCATATACCGAGCCATGAAAATCGACAACGTTGACAAATTCCTAAGGCTTTCCGACAATATTGATTACACGGACGTTGCTGAACAAAAACTGGTACTCGTCCCAGTACAGGAGGACTATACTGTAAGTTGCAAAAATGCTACGGTAGATTTAAATGAAAACGGTCTAGCCACGATTTCGGAAGAAGATGTTTTGAGCAGTTATTACACGAACCTATCCTGTAATGCTATTTTGGAGCTTTCTCAAAATGAGTTTTCTTGTGAAAATAGTGGTGAAAACATCGTCACCCTTATGCTGACAAGCGATGGCCAAAAGGTCACCTGCGAAGCCACCGTGACTGTCAATGCGCCGTCGCTTTCAATTACCTGTCCTGAAAGTTTTTCGAAGAACGTCACCAGCAACGTATGTGGATATCAATTGTCTGACGGGGTACTTTTCCTTCCAAATGCTAATCAAGCCTGTGGCTTCACATTGACCAATGATTTCAATGGCACCAGCACAATGGCGGGCGAACTGATGCCTGTCGGGACAACCACCATCACCTGGACTATCAGCAATGAATCGGGTGAAAATGCCGATTGCTCCTTTGACGTCACGGTAGTGGATAATGTGAAACCTACCATCAATTGCCCAAACAAAGTCAATCAAGTCACCAATGCGGAGTCCTGTACATTCCAGTCAACCACTGGCCAAGCGCTGATTGCGACTGCTTCTGACCATTGCGGAATAGCCTCGTTGACAAACGACTACAATGGTTTGGAAAATTTGGCACAGGAAACTTTCCCCTTAGGCACCACCACCATTGTCTGGACGGCCACGGATGTGAATGGCAATACTTCCAATTGCTCCTTCAACCTGCAAGTGGTGGACAATGTCAAACCGGTCATTGATTGCCCTAGCAATATCACGGTGAACAACGACGCTGGGGAATGTGGTGCGATTGTGACGTACAACACGAGCGCAGCGGATAATTGCGGGGTCGCTTCCTTCGTAATGACGGCAGGCTCTGCAAGTGGCTCCGCTTTCCCGGTTGGCAATACGACAGTTTCGTGGTTGGCTACCGACAATTCAGGGAATACTGAAACATGCAATTTCACTGTCACTGTCAATGATGCTGAATCACCTGTTGTAAATTGTGGTGACGTCACGGTGGTGAACGACCTCGACCAGTGCGGCGCTATCGTAATCTATCAGGTCGAAGTTGGTGACAATTGCGGGGTCGCCAGCACTTCCACAGCGCTCGGCACCGCCAGCGGCGATTTCTTCCAAGTCGGAACCACGGCAGTCGCTTACACGGCAACTGATAATGCTGGCAATTCCAGCACTTGCCAATTCAATGTGAGGGTAAACGATACGCAACTTCCAGTCATCACCTGCCCCGCCAATATCACAACGGGCAATGACCCAGCCGACTGTGCAGCCGTCGTCAGCTATGAAGTCACCGCCTCCGACAACTGCGATTTCGTGATTGACCGATTGGCTGGCGCAATGAGCGGTGCTCAGTTCCCAGTGGGCGTTACCACCAATACATTCAAGGCGACCGACCCAGCAGGCAACGAGGCCACTTGTTCCTTCACCGTCACCGTTAATAAAACGGGCGACCCGGATTTGCTTTATGCATACACTGTCATCGGCATGGATGCTGTGAAATTGAAAAACAACAGCGTAGCCGCAGGCGGCGTCGGCGTAGTGAATGCTAGTAAAACTGTCCGCTTGGAAAGCAATACGGTCATCAATGCAGCTAATGCGTTTTTCAAAGCGCCAAACCTTGCTTTGTTTTCTGGTAGTTCGGCCTCCGTTTACTACGAAGGTCAAGTGGATGCGAGCCTGCTCCCAGTCTTTGTGCCAAATGAAAATCCAATCGTCACAAACCAGACGATTCCAGACAATAGCGCACCGGTCACACTTGACCAAGCCGAATACGGCAATTTGAATATCGGTAAAAACGTGGTCGTCACCTTTGCAGGCCAATCCTCAGTCATGCTACGTGACTTGACGGTGAAAGATGGCGCTACCATCGTTTTTGCTCAAAATACCTCGCTGCACATCGACAAAAAACTGGATTTGGGTAAAAACGTGAGCTTCGACAAAAACGGCAACACGGTCTGGGTTTTTGTCGAAGATGATGTGCGGGTGGATGCTGGCAGCCATGTCTCCGTAAACATTTTCTCTGACAAAAACATGAAAGTGGAGCAAGCCACCGCCGCCAATCCTACTGAAATTACGGGGCTTTTCATCGCCCGTAACGTGGACGCCAACGACAATGTCCATTGGAATTGGGACGAAGCACAGTGCCCGTTCATGCCACTGCCGATGAACTTAGTTTCCAATGGCACCCTCGACCTGCAAGCCACTGCTCAGTATGAATCGACCAGCCTGCGCTATCTCTCCAATTTGGGTAGGCAAACGGAAAAAGTCGTGATTGAGCGCTCGGCAAACGGCATTGTGTTCGAGCCTATTTTTGAGGTGGAAACAAGTGGGACAGAAATCGCCACTCAGGTCAAGCGGTTCACCGATGAGCAGCCACTGCCGGGCATGAATTTCTATCGTGCTGCCGCAATACTGAATGATGGCAATGTGGGCTATAGCCCAGTGAAATTGGTGGAGTACTCGCTAAATGGGGTTTTGAACATCTTCCCAAACCCAACCAGCGAACGCCTCAGTTTTTATTACAAAGATGGGGTTGGGAAAGCCACCCAAATCAGTGTGTTCAATGCTGTTGGAGTGCCTGTATTCCATCAGGAATTCGACGAGCTTCCGGACGGCATTCTGACTTTCAATGTTTCAGAATACCAAAGCGGGCTTTATCAGTTTGTTGTGGAGTCAGCAGGAAAACGTCCTATGACAGCCAGCTTTTCCATCGTAAAATAAAATCTAGCTTTTGTAGAATAAGGGCGCTCATTTGGGTGCCCTTTTTCTTTTTATGCCTGTTAGTTTTAGCCAAAAACCGAAGCGCTAGTTTTTTAAGCCTGCCAATTCACTTGTTTTATAAAAAACTGTTTTTCAGCAACTTACAGAAGCGTGTCCGATTTTTCCACCCTTCCTGTCCATTTCTTCTACCTTTCATTTTAGGTAAGAAAGCATGTATCTAGCAACTTTGTTCCGGACGATTTTGAAGACAATAAAAATCATTTTCGCTCCCCTTTTTTATCTTATCAGCAAGCAGTCCAAAAACAGTTTTTATGAAAATCATCAGCCGTATCCTCGTAATACTTTGCCTGCCAATCTTGGTTTTTGCTCAACTAAAAAATGACGGCGGCAGCCTCAAAATCACCGCAGGAAGTTCGCTGAAAGTCACTGGCGACTTCGTCAACGTGGCGGGCAGCAACCTGACCAACGAGGGCACCTTGACCTCGACGGGCAACATCACCAACGAAGCCACTGCCACCCTGCAAGGCGACGGCCAATACACCCTCTCGGGTGATTGGACGAATGCCGGAACATTTGCCGCAGGCAGCAGCACCGTTACTTTTGATGGTGGCACAAACAGTAGCGTCACTTCCGGCGGCGATGTTTTTTACAAACTAGAAATGGATAAAACCGCCGCCAACCTGCTCCTCGCCGACGGCCTCATGGTGGACGAACTCCTCGAATTTTTATCAAATGAAAACAGAATCATCCTGACGGATAACCACCTGACGCTCAGTCCTGCCGCTGATATTTTGGGCTACGACGAGACCAACTACATCGTCACCGATGGCACGGGCGAGCTACACAAATCGGCGCTTGGGGCAACCCCTTTCACTTTCCCCGTCGGCTTCGACGAAATGACTTATAATCCTGTGATTTTGACACAAAACGGAACGGCTGATGAGCTGGGTGTCCGCTGTTTGGAGCACCATTTTGAGAATGGGGCAGGCGGCGCCCAGTTCGCTGCTGAGGCCGTGGATGCTTCCTGGGAAATCACGGAGACAGTACCAGGTGGAAGTGACTTGACGGTCACCGTACAGTGGGTGGCTTCCGACGAGCTTTCCTTCAATCGAAATAACTCCGCCATAGGTTTTTGGAATGGCTCGAAATGGGATTATGGCACCGTCCCCGGCAGTGCAGCCTTAGGTAGCGACCCTTTTATCCAAAACCGAATGAGCATTGGCGGCGTGGGTGTCATCGGAGTTCGAAGCGGGGCAGCATTTCCCGTTGAATTGATTGATTTTCAGGCAGTTGCACTCAACACAACAGATGCCTTGCTGACTTGGAAAACGGCTTCTGAAATCAATGCTTCCCACTTCGAAATCGAGCGCAGTGTGGACGGGGTTGATTGGTTTTTTGTTGGAAAAACTACTGCCGCTGGCCAGAGCAGCGCTGAACAAAATTATTCCTTGGTGGATGAAAAAGTCTATGACGGCAGTCCGATTTCCCTGTTCTACTATCGCCTGAAAATGGTGGATTTTGACGGTAGTTTTGAATATTCGCCGATGCGTTCCGTCCAATTTGGCAACGAGGGAAAAGGAGCCATCGGACAGGCATTTCCCAATCCAGCCAACCTGTGGAATGCCTCAGTGCGTGTCCCCATTTTTACCCAAGAAGCCGCTGATGTGGAGGTCGCAGTTTACGATGGCTTGGGTAGGTTGGTGGCAGCTATTAGAAAGGAAGCCGTCTTGGGGCAGCAAGAGTTGGAAATCCATTTAACAGGCATGGCAGCGGGGCCTTACCTCCTGAAAACCCGATGTGGAAATTTGACAAAAACAGAAAGAATAATCCTGCAATAATAGTGGAGTTTTTTATCCTATTTGGCAATCCCGAATCCAGTTACTGGGTTCGGGATTTTTTGTATTAGCGCCAAAATGGGCAGCGACTTGAGGTCACCACCCAACTCTAAATTCACTATAGAAATTGGTGCCTATGACCAGATTTTTGGGCGAATACGCAATTCATCGTATTGATGCGCCAGCGTTATTTTTGCTATTTGCGGCTCCTTATTTTCCCTTCGTCAAATGAAAATATTAATCCCATCCAACCATTCCGTGGCACCGTGCCCAATGCCGGATTGAAGCCTTCCGGCAATTTTTTCCAACAAAACTCAATTTATGAAATCCATTTACCTGCTCTTCCCTGCCTGCCTATTCCTGACAGGATGCTTCAAATTTGGGGGTGACGATTGCGGAGCGCCCAACACCAAAAACGACCCTACCGTTTTCATCAACATGATCGGCAACGACCAGTTTTGCCCCGAAGTGTCGGAGGGCTTCACCCTGCGGCTCGATTGGCCCTACATAACGGGTGATGATGGTGGCGATCGCACCTTCAATTTCGAGGGAACGGAAGGTTTCCTCGTGGAGGGCGGCGAGACCACCAATCTGAACACCGCCCGCATCACCCTCATCGCCACGGAAGATTCGCCCGAAGAGGCGACCATCGAAGTGTATGCCCACAACGCTTGCGGTGAAAGCAACCGGGGCATCGCACAAGTGAAAGTTCGCAAAACGCCGCCCTATCTCTTCCTGACGGGGGTGGAACTGCCGCAGCCTATCACCCAGGCGGCCACCTTTGTTTATCAGGGAAAAGGTTACGTGGCAGGCGGCCTACGGGGCAGCACGGCTGGCACGGACGGGGTCTGGGAAATTGACCCCAGCAACCGAAGCCTGGAAGTGAAATCCCCGGTTTTGTATGGTGCTGAGGAAGCCGCCGCTGTGGTCGGCGACACGGCTTATATCTCAAGGAACGGGGGCAGGTTGTTCCAAGTGTACCATATTCCCACCAACACCAGGGTGCGGGAAATGCACAAGGAAAATGTCAATTCCGATATTTTCTTCAACCAGATCAGCATGTTCGCCAAGGGCGACAAAATCTACATCGGGCCAATTTCGCCTTTTGCCAAAATCATGTCCTACAACGTCTCGACTGGCGAGTTCAAGGACGAAAAACTGTTTGACCAGTTGAGCGGCATAGTTTGCAAAACGGCATTTTACCACGACAACAGAATCTATTATTTCTTCGAAAATGGGGCTGGCGTAAGTTATAACCCAACCCTTAACTCGGTCGCATACTTCAATACACCATTCAACGTAAACGAAACGGCAGTCACCTCTTTTTCCCTTGGCGGCAAAGCCTATGTCGTGTCGGAGGATGCAGTTTATCTATTCGACCCGGCCATCAATTCCATGACAAAACTGAATGTGTTCAACGGAAATATCTGCTTCACCAGCGGCTGGAACGGCCACAAGTGGTCCACTAACAATTTTGTTTTGGGTGAAAAAGTCTATTTCGTCGGCGGTCAGGATGTCAAGCAGGGCGCTGCCAAAATGGATTTCTTTGGGGTGAAACTATGACCCAGGTACTCCCGAACTCCCGTTCGGGAGCCATGACGAAGAGGCTTTCAGCGCTACGTTTACCAAAAAATATTACATGAAAAAATCAATCCTACTACTGCTTTTCGCTTCCATCGGTTGGCCAATTTTAAACGCACAAATCCCCTTCACCCGCTATGCCCCGACCGTGGAGCACCACGTTGGTAACGGCCAACTGCTCGACATGGCCATTCATCCCGATGGCTCGATGGCGTTCCTCTCGCTCGGCGACCCGATTTTCGGGAATGTGCTGTTCCGGGAGCCAGACGGCACGACGATGGGCAGCGGGCTGTACAAATGCGGCGCAGATATTCCACCTGTCAAGCAGCTTTTGCCCCACCCCGACGGCGGCTACTACATCGTGGGCATCCACCAGCATTTCTTGAACGATACGCTCTGCCCCAATTTCCATTTCGACACCTTGATGCAATTGGCGCACCCCGATATCTGGGTGCTGCGGATTGATGCAGCGGGCGAGGTGCTGTGGTCGCAAAGCGTCGGCGGTTCCAAGCCGGAAGGAGTGGACAATGCCATCGTCACGCAAGCCGGCGACCTGTTGGTTTTTGGCCATACCAATTCCAACGATGGGGACGTCTCCTACCCTGACAATCCGCCCAATGGCTTTTTCAATGCCCCTTGGATGGTCAAGATTTCAGCACAAGGACAGGTGCTTTGGGATTTTCAAGCGCCTTGGTCGCTGGCCAGTTCCAATTATTTCTTCAATGGCGTGGAAATGCCGGACGGCAACGTCATGGTTTTCAACGTGGAGGACAATGAATTTGTGGAACTGTATCGCCTGTCGGCAAACGGCGAGGAACTAGCACATCACACAGTTCCGCTGCCTGAAAACGTTCAGGGCTTCCACACGATTTTACCCTACCAAAACGACAAAGTGCTACTCGGTGGCACAGGCGAAATGGTGGCTGGCTCGTTCAGTCGGGCTGCATACCTGCTGCTCGTGGATACGACGGGGGTCAAGCTGGCCGAGCGTTTTTTGAAAAACAACCAACAAGACCATTATTTCGAATCCATGTTCATCCAAGGTGATGAGGCGGTGGTGGCTGGCTCTTACTACGACTACGACGGGATGTCGCTGGCGAGCCTGGAGCTGCCGACTTTGTTTCAAAACAGCTACCAGCGGTTCGAGTCGAGCAACGTGCCCTTCGTGCATCGGATGCTCCCGCTGGATGAAAACCGGGTCGCCGTGATGACCGATATCCAGCCTGACCAAGACTTTCAATGGACGCAAAGTGGCATATTTTACAAGGGTTTCGTGGAATTTGAGCGGTGCAATTTGGGGCCAAGTTTCAGCTACCAAAATTCAGGGGCCAACACCGTTCAATTCACCAATACCTCCACTGGCGGCGCCATAGATTTCGCTTGGGATTTTGGCGGGTTGGGCAGTTCTTTTTCCGAAAATCCCAGTTTCACGTTCCCAGCCATGGGCGAATACACTGTGTGCCTGAACGTGGTGGACGAGAAGATTTGTGGCAACAAAATCTGCCAGCAAGTCACCGTGGGCATAAACGGCACGGGAGAAGAGGCGCTCGCTTCCATTCAATGGTATTTAAACGACAACCAATTGATTTTCAGCCATTTACTATCTAAAACCACAGCTAGGGTTTTTGCCCCAGATGGGCGATTTATCATGGAAAAAAACCTTAGCGCCAGCGGTGAATCCATTTCTTTGGAAAGGCTGGGTACGGGTGTTTTTTTGCTGGTTTTGAAAAATGAAAATGGTAGTGTGACGGAGCGCTTCGCAAAGTTTGATTAACCTCAAACGTCGGCGAGGTTTTGAACCTCGCCGACGTTGTGAAAAGGCCATCTGTGCTTTTCTCCTAGACATTTTTCCATACTCATCCGCCGCTCTACAATTCGCCTCATCGCCATTTTTACCCGGTTGTTTTCGATTCCCACCCGCCTCATTTCAATAAAATTTCTTCCTAGAGGTTCGCCACCTACATTTGCCTAAAATTCATCATTAAATTCCAAAACTCGAATGAAGGCAAGCATCATTTTCTACATCGGACTGCTCTTGGACGGGCTTCTGTTGGCCACCACAGTTTCCAATATTTTACTTTCGCTACCCTATCTTCAAGACACTTCAAGCGGCCTAACCCCCTATGGAAGACTGGCTTCTTGGGCAATTCCGTTGATGGTGGCAGCCCTGATGCTCACTGCATTTTTATTAAAAAGAGGAGGGAAGATGCTTCCTGCAAATATCCTGATTTGGATACCCGCCTTGCCCATGTTGGTGGGCCTCCTGATTTGGGGCGGCATGGCAGCTTTGTTCATTCTTGCTGGCAAATGATGCTTAAATCAACTTGATTGAGCCATGGAAATCAAAGACAAAATAAGCCTCGTTGTTAGTTTGATGATTGCCCTCGGCGGGACGCTCTTCGCCACCATTGCCATTCGGGAACACAACAAAACGGGGCATATCCTTCAAGCTGGTGTACAAACGCAGGGCATGGTCGTTGAAATGGGACGGCGCCCACGGAAGGTCGGAGAGCGGGTCACGCCGAATTCCTTTGCACCTGTCGTGCAGTTCACCACTGACAAAGGCGAGCAGCGCAAATATTACAGCACACTTTATTCTGGCCTTGATATGTACAAAATCGGCCAAATGGTGGATATTTGGTACTTGCCAAACGAGCCTGAAAAAGCGACGATGGCGGGCGGCGATGCTTGGATTTTATCGCTGGCTTTTAGCATTTTTGGTCTGGTCATGTGCCTGATAGGGTATCCTTGGCTTTTCAAAATCATCTTCCGAAAACTCCGTGCCTAAATGCTGCTTTTCAAAACAAACACCATCCACCAAAAGCTTGATTACCAAGAAAAAGAATGGACGCTGGAAGAATTGTTCACCAGCTACGAACCACTGTCGAGCGAGCCATTGGCCGTTCGGGTAGGAGCGATGCAGCAGGCCGTTTTCATGGCGGAGGAATATTTCAGTGAGCTTTCGGAGGTGGCGCAACTGCGCTACGATTTTTGGAAACAATTGCGCACCAACCGCATCGAAGAACGCCAATACAAGTATTCAGTGACAGGTAGGGACACGTACCAATGGGAACTGACGGTCAATTCCCAAGGGCTTTTTTACAAGGATTTGAACCCGATGTACGGTGAAATGGCGGGGCGGGTACATGAGCAATTGTTCAGTGATTTCTGGTTTTACGGCCCGCTGATGCCGATGCCCAACCTCAATGACCGTAAATGGGCGGTGTCGCAAATCAGAAATGCTTTCCTTCAAATTGGCCCCGTTTCTCAAAAGCATTTTGAGCTTTTTGAGTACCCGAAGCCGTCCGCCGTCCGCAATTGGGAGGAGGGCGACCACGTGGCGAAGGATTACTTGGATATGCAGCAGTACGGCCTCGAATATACCCGCTGGAACTGGCACGACGGGCCTACTTACACCAGTTTCATTGCCTTCGAGCGGCTGTTGGCCGACCCTGCGGGGCTGGAGTGGGCCGTCACGCCAGCAATTCGGGCGGAAATCATGCGCCACCTCCAGTCTGAAATTTATGCTCAAAAAAGCCAAGACACTGGTGGCCCAATCTGGGACGAGCATGGCTCAGACCCAAACCCCACCAATGCCCGCTCGAAGCAGCTTTTCATGGAAAATGGCGGGCAAGTACACCAGATTTACCGGGACGGTTTCGGCGATGAGTACAAGGCGTCGCCAGCCGAGGAAAATGCATGGCGGCAGGAGTTGGTGGAAAATTACAAATACCGGCTCACACAGGAAAATAACGGCGTCGTGTTGACGCAGATAGTTCGCAGCCTGCAGCACAATTATGTCAAAAATGTGGACGAAATGCTGCTCGAAGCGGCAGCCACTACGACTTCTTTGGCAAACAAACAGGCGATTTCGCAGACATTGTACGAGGTTTTCAACCACGAAAAAACCTTGGACGTGCTGCTCTCCCTGCTCCAGTTCGAGCATGAGGAGAGCTACTGGCGGGACTATGTTTTCAGTTCCTTTGGCCGAATGCGGGACAACCGTGCGGTGCAGGGTTTTATCATAAAATGCCTGAAAGGTGACAACGAAACCCATTTCAAAAAAGCCGTGGATGTGATTGCGTCTTGGGGGATGAAAGGCGATACTACCCTGATGAACAGGGACTTATGGCTCAGCCTCAATTGGGAGGACGCCTGCGCCGCCGACCCGCACTTCAATCATGCGCTTGAAAAAGCGATTAAAATAATTGAAAACAATTGATACGTCGAATCTTAAAACTGGCAATTTTGGGCTTATCGCTTTTGGCTTTTTGGGGCTGTTTTCGAAAAAAAGCAGCCATCAGCAACTTGCAGGATTGGCTGGACAAGCACTATCCCAATCGCTTTGAGGTGCTGTCCACTGGCCCTGATGATGCCATCCGTAATATGAGCTTCAAGGTGAAGAGGTCGTTGGTGGCTGAAAAAGCGAACCCGTTGGTGCAAGCAGAATTGAAATGGGACAAGCGCCAGCCTGATTTCGACCTCACCACAGGCAGGGTGGACACGGTTTTTGCGCAAGCACAAACCTATTTTCAGGATGCGCAAGATTTGCTTCGCATATTGAAATCACAAGGCTTTGATAAACCGTGTGTGAGCTTGAAGGACGGCATAGCGACCGTCATATTGTTTCATGAAGCTACTGAGGAATATCGTCGGGAATGCGTGTTAAAACTGGAAAAAGCATTTAAATCATGGCCTAAATCCGAAGAATATGGCAAGGAAATATTGTTGATGGGAACTGATGCATATACCAATATGCCCGGTGAAATATTGCCGATTGATTATTTCGTTGGCAGGGCATATTTAAAACAAGTGACCTATCGTTTTCAATTGTCTTACAATGATGAATTTGATGGGGAAAATTTAATGGACAATTGGATATTCAATACGGCGAGTGACCAATTTAATGCAGCATTTGAAAAAGCAAGAACAGAAGTGGAAAATTGGGCAAAAACCAATTATAAGCCTTATTTTTTCATGGAAAATTCGGAATTTGAACAAGTGAGTGAAAAGCCGTTGCGCTATCAATTCAAGTTCGCTTTCACCCATAAAAAACAAGCCGAAGACAGCACGGAATATGTGGAAGCCGACGGCTATTTTGTCGTGGATTTCGACATGGATAAAAATGAGGTTTTAAAAATAAAAATAGAATTAAACTAACGCCATATGCGATATTTAATAGGGCCGGAACTACTGTGGATGTTGGCGTTTGGCGCAGCCAAATTAATTGCAAACGCTAATGTGCCTCCCACAAAAGGCATGGACGATTTCATCGAAAAATGCTATTTCTATGTGCCGCTATTGGTCATATTTTGCTTCGCCATGTGGTGGCTGCCCTCAGTTGAAAAAAAATACTTGCTCCCAAGGGTTTGGGTGGCGAGCTTAATGGGCGGGCATTTCGTTTTGGAAAAAATATTGGCAGCCTACAGCAACCAAGGGCCGGGCATCAGCATGGGTTATTTAGTGGGACTCATATTCTTAGGCTTTTGGTTGACAGTCGGCACCATCATCGTTTTAATAAAATTCTAAAATCAGAAAACAATGACATCAGGATTCATGGGCATTGCCTTCAATTTTATCAAAAGCGCCATGAGGTCGAGCGCTAACAATCAAGGCCATCAACCGTTTAAGCCAAAGCCAAGTACGGTTCCAAATCCCAACGGCTACAAAGTTGGGTACGAAACAACAGGTCGGGAAGGCAAGGTAATTTTCGAGGGCGAAGGCCAACGATTTGCCATGTATTGGGAGTTTGGGGGTGGCGATGTCATCACCATCGTTTACGTTCCACCAGTGGAAAAATGGGTGGAGCATACCCATATTCCATTGGAAAAACGACAGGAAGTCTTGGACTTTATAGGTCGGGAAACGGTGCGGCTGAAGATTTCCTCGAATGGGAGTTATAAATTGGAGAATAATACGCTGCTGTTTTATGCTTAATAATAATTCATGCCTGCATTGATAAATTACAGTCTGATATGCTTTGTTCTTTTCCTTGATGAAAAGAACCAAAAATCAAGGCTGTATTTCTTTTTTAACGCTGAAGGGCCACCCAAAACCCTAAACTAAACCAAACTCGCTGCGCTCGGACAGGGTTTAGTTTTTAACGGGTTTTGGATGGCCCTTCAGCTAAAAGAAATAAGGCCGAATAAAGGTCTGGGATAATTTGAAAATTAATTTCAATTACGACAATTACTAAATCAAAAAAACTATGAGTTTTCTTTATGATTTAAAACGGAGTATTTTTCCAAAAAAGGAAGAATATGCGATACCACAAGTGCCGTTTACCTTCCCTTATTCCGAGGATAAAAACACCCGCAAAGCGCAGATAATCAGCAATTTGCAAAACAGCATATTATTCGAAGACACGGGTATTTTTTTACCTCGGAACACACCTTATGGCGCATTGGATAAAATAGCGGAACATAAGCGGGAAATGGGCGACCGCATTATTTGGTATCTCGGCCATCGTACCATATTGGGCGGGTATAGATGCCACGCTACCGTCATGATGTGGCGAACTGGGCCGCTTTCCAGTCCAATTCGCCAAATTGAGGAAACGCTGGGGCATGACCATGAGGGCCACCAAAACCTTTTGGCTGCACGGGCTGCCATCACCGCTACATTTGGGGAACTAAAAGGCGATGATGTGGGTAGTGGCAATGATTTATATCTGGGCAGCCTGAATTGGGCACTTGGGGATTGCCACGTCACCCTCGTTGGCATTGAGCAATTTGCTTACAAATATTTTCTCCATGTCGGCTTGTCGGATTAATTTCAACCATTCATTCAATGCAATCGCCAAATGATAGAAATAAAAGAAGGTGACGTCATTATTAAAGTAGATAGGTACAAGCGCAAATGCAGTTTGAAAGACTTGTTTGAAAAATTTGAGCCTTTGGTGCTGGAGCCTTTAGCAACGCAACATGAAACCATGGTAAACATCCTACCGCTGGCAGCACCTGTTTATGAAATGCTTTCTGAAAATGGGCGACTGTGCTATGATTTTTGGAAACAATTGGAACCGAAGCGGATTAAACAAAAGAAATTCAGTTATTCCAAGAAGGTGATGGATAACTTTAAATGGGAAGTCAAACTTACGCCGAAAGGCATTTTATACAAAGACATCACAGGCGAATATTTAAAAACAGGAAAAATATACGAACAGCTTTTGAGCGATTTTTGGCTATATGGGCCTCGAATGCCCATTTCTGAGTTGGCCATACGGGAAGAAATGGTAGAAGGTATCCGCAACGCTTTAAAACAAGAGGGGCCAGTTACGAACAGACATTTTGACTTGTTTGAGTACCCATCCACCTACAGCAGGCTGAGTTGGACAGTAGGTGACCGAACTGTGGAGGATTTCGTTATTGTCCGAGACTATGGCATTGATATTGGCGAGACTAACTGGCACGATGGCACTGTTTTTTTGGATTTTGTGTCCTTCGAAAGATTCTTGAAAGGTCATGGATTGGATGAGCAATATTTTAGACCAAAAGTCAAGACAGCTATCCTTAAGCACTTAAAAAATGCTTTGCAAGCTAGTAATCCATGATTATTTTCACCAAGCGGTGCACCTCTAATTTAACCTAAATCACTCCAATCGGAACAAATCAAAAGCAACTTGGTGTTTGGGATAAACTTCAACCAGTTAAAACAACATGGAATCAAGAACAAAACATACCTACCGCACCGAACTTTCCGAATTTGCAAAGGAAGTGCTCGTGGAATGCCCAAACTGTCAGCACCAAGCGCTCGTAAACACCTTCGGCGAAACGGTTTACAAGGCCGAAAAAGTGAAAGTCCGGGTCGTCTGCGGGTATTGTGGATTCAACAAAGACCTCGAACGCATCTGGGTCAGGAGCAAGCACCTGATTCTTGGCGAGGCAATTGACCCGTTTTTCCACCTGCCGCTCTGGCTGAAAATAGAAGTAAACGGCAACTTGCTTTGGGCATACAGCTTTGAACACCTGCGATTTATCGAAGAGCATATCGCCGCCAAATTGCGGGAGCGAAACGGCTTTGAGCATTTCAAAACCCGGAGCGTCGGTGCCCGCCTTCCCCGCTGGATGACGGCTGCCAATCGGCGGGAGGATATGCTTCGGGCAATAGAAAAACTGCGCTCAAAGTAATAGTTTGATTTGATTTAAGATATAAGGTTGCTGAATTAAGATTTTAGATTGGAATAGCTCGGAACCCCATCAAATCTTACATCTGAAATCGTAAATCGTAAATCTTATATCTTAAATCAAAAAAAACAACTCCCTAGCTTTATCCATCTATTTTCCCGGCCGACGCTTCGTCCCCCATTTCCCCCCGTTTAATTCAAATCCAAGTCGGGTCATCCCCAAAAAATTGGTGGTCGGCGCATGCTTTCACCATCTTTGGCTCATCAATTAAAAACGAGGTGTCGCAACCTCCAATTCATTCAAATTTTAAACAAGTTTTTCATCATGAGCCAGACAACCCAATGTGCAATCTATCAGACCCTGAGCGACTTCATGAAAATGGCCCCGAACTTCGACGGCCAGACCAAACAAGAAATCGAGTCTTTCTTCGCCTACTGCAAGGAGGACATGGACAACGACTCCGAAAAGCTACTCGCCACGCTGTTCGTCAAAGCCCTGAACAAGAAAATCAACTCAGAATTCATTGGTGAGAACATCTATCTCGGCAAGTACGAGACCTCGCAAATCCAGTTGTTCAACATTCTGATTGAGAAATTCCCATTCGTAAAATTCAGCCAGCAGATTACCAACAGCGCCATAGTGGAGGAAATGCAGGGCTGCGACGAAGTAACACTCATGGACATCGGCATCGGTCAAGGCACACAGGTGTTGAACATCATCAGCCTTGCCACCAAATTGCCGGAACTGAAAAAACTGCACGTCGTCGGCATCGAGCCATTCGCCGAAGCGCTTTACAAAGCCGAAGTGGACATTCTGAGCTTGAACGGCAAAATGCCATTCGAAATCACGTTCACAGGCATCCATGATTCCGTTGAAAACGTGGATTTCTCTACCATCGAAAACATGGGCGGCAAGGTGATAGTGAACGCTTCCTTGGCACTGCACCACATCCAGTCCGACCTGCTTCGCAAGGACACCATCGCAAAAGTGAAGGCCATGAACCCCAGCGCTTTCATTTTAATTGAGCCAAATGTGAACCACTACGAGCCGGATTTCCACGCCCGGTTCGTCAATTGCTACAAGCATTTCTACCATATTTTCCAGGTCATTGACCGCATTGAGAACATTGGCAACATGGACAAAAACGCTCTGAAGCTGTTTTTCGGACGGGAAATCGAGGACATCATCGGCAAGGATGAAAAAGACCGTTTCGAGAAGCACGAACTGGCCACCAGTTGGATTGACAGGCTGAACGAGTGCAATTTTTCCATCAAAAACAACATCCTGAAATCGCCTGTCGAGGCAGGCTGCGGCGTGGAAATCAATTTCCATGAGGAAGGCTTTCTCGGCTTTACCCATGGCGATGAGACGGTGCTGGCGGTGATTTACGCCAATTGAGAACATGGTAGAGAATTAGAGATTTTCCGAGGTAAAAGACCTGTAAGCAGCAAAGCTTATGGGTCTTTTGCTTTTTTAGAATTATCAGGTTTTATAATCCAAATTCCTGGGAAAAACATTGCTGCTCGTCCAACCTTGGCTCAATTTCTGATATGTCAATTTTACAGAATATCAGAAACTCCTCCCACATGAAACAACTCTGCTTTTTATTACTTGCTTTTTCCCCAATCGTCGGATATGCCCAGAACGGCTATTCTGCGGGTTTTTCGCTGATAACTGAGTACAGCTACAGCAGTTTCGATACGAAGGGCATGAACGGTTTTGTGAATACCTTCAATGAATTTTGGGGGCAAAAACTTTCCAAACCTTACAGCGAATTTTCAGGCCACGAGTTTTCGCATCCCAAGTTCGGTATTGGGTTTCGTTTCCTCACCCAAGGCAACGCAGGTTTCACGGCCAGCACCGCTTTTTTGTATGGCCGAAAGAAGTATCAGCACTCCGCCACCTGGGCCAATGATGTGCAGAATGAGTTGGATTTTAAAGTGCGGGATTTGTCGTGGACAGTGACCACGGGTATGCACATCCGGAACGCCATTTTTTTAGAAGTTTTTTTCGATGCCAATGGCCGGAAACTGGAAATGGCTCACGCCACCATTTACCAAGATGGCTCGAAGAGTTTGTCATCCGAATACAAGCTCAACGGACTTTACACGGGGAAAATCGCTTCTTCGGATATTGGGTTGCAGCTTGGTTTTCGTCTCGGGCCGATACTGCTGTATTGCAAGCCGACCTGGGCGCTGAAAAATTTCCCGCCGGGCAAGGACCTCGTGACCTTGGACGACTATACCAACGTGAATTACCCACCCACTGATTTTCCTTCCGATTACCGGAAATACACCACCGACCCACTGGGCTACGTGGAGCAAAATCTCGGCGTTAAAACAGATGACTTTGAGGGTTTCCGGCTAGCTTTTGGGGCTGAATTAATCTTCGGAGGGAAAAACAAAAAGAAGGATTGATTGAAACTGAAAATGGCATCATCCTTCATTTTTCAAATGCAAAATATCATGAAAAACATATTCGCACTGCTGCTTTTATCTGCAAGCCTGACGCTTATTTTAACCAGCTGCCAACCCGATGAAATCAAATATCCGGATGCCCTGATAGGAACCTGGACCATCACAAAGTCTGAGCGTATGGGCATCCTATCTGATGGTTCGGTGGACAAGTTTGAGGATATAGAAAATGCGGGCACCTTGGATATTTTCGAAGCCACTCCTCCTGCCGAAACTTTCAAGGAATTCGTGTTTAACTATACCAATTTTCAGGGCGACAAAGTGACATTGAACAGTTTGATTTACACGGACGAAGACAAGCGCCGGGTATCATTTTCAAAGGTTTTGTGCGGATCTCCTTTCGAGTGCGATATCGTCTGGACGGTGGAGGAAAACAAGAAAAACAAACAGGTGTGGTCTACCTATGGCAATGAAGAGGCGTTTTTCTATCCAAACGACAGGTACGACCCCACGGATGACGACCTGCACCTCAAGTGGCGCATCACTTTGGAAAAATAGGGTTCATTCGAATGAATGAAAAACGGTTGCAATTCCCAGCCTGAACTTGGCTGACCTATCACTGCTTTTAAGGCTGTTGCTTTTATTTTGCCGGAGGCAAATCAGTTAAGATACTGCAAATACCTGGCTGCATCGTTTTGCCCATCTCCAGCCAACGGCCAATCCCCCTTCCCCGGTTCATTCCCCATTTCCCCCCGTTTAATTCAAATCCAAGTCGGGTCGTTTTCAAAAAATTGTATCCCCCTCCCCCTGCCCCCATCTTTGTTTCATCAAACGAAAAAACAGGGCGGCAATCAGCCCGGATTCGTGAACCACATTCAAATAACAACCTAATCCAACATCCAATGACTAACCTATTTTTTAGCGATACTCTGCGTAGTACCCCAAGTCGTATTAATTCTGCGCAATGCTCTTCCCGACTGCTCCTCGACAAGAACGAGCAGTCGGAAGACGTGGCTTCTTCTATCAAGCAGCAAGTGTTGGAAACCCTGATGAACACTGACTGGAACCGCTACCCAAGCGCTGATTTGAAAGATATAGAAAATGCAGTTGCCAATTATTGCGGATTAAATCCTGACAATATTGTTTTAAGCCCAGGCTCTGCGAATATCATCACCACATTGCTCAATTATTTCGCTTTAAATAATAAACATATTGTGATTGCGCAGCCAACTTATACGCTGTTCGATTACCATTGCAAAACATATAACATCCAATATGAGCCTTGGATGCTGACTACTGATTTGGAATATGATTATAACAATATGCCGGAATTGAAACCCGGTTCGGTGCTCATCGTCACTACACCGAACAACCCGGTCGGCAATTCCATGAAGCGGGAAAAATTGGAAGAAATATTGACCATCAACCCCGAATCATTTGTATTGGTGGATGCGGTGTATGCCGAGTTTGCCGATGAGGATTTCACGCCGCTTATCGCCAAGTATGGCAACCTGATGGTATTGCGCTCCTTCTCCAAAGCCTTTCCAGTAGCGGGTCTGCGCTTCGGCTACCTTTGCGCAGCACCACAAACAGCGGCCATCGTGCGCAAGCTAATGCTTCAGTTTTCCATCAACCACTTGACTCAGGTATTTGCACGGGAAGTGCTTTTCACTCCTGCGTTTTTGGCAGATTCCCGCAAGCGGGTAAAGGCCATCATTGCGGAGCGTGAAAGTATGTATCGCCTGCTGAAATTCCGTTTTGATGACCAAGCACTGAAAGTATACAAGTCACAGGGCAACTTCCTGCTGATGCGCATCCACGACGATGCTGCCTTCGGCAAACTCATGGCGGATTTGGATAAAAGCGGCATCAAAGTATTGAACACCTCTCCATTTCCATTACTCCGCAACACGTTCCGAGTGTCAATCGGCACGAAGGAAGAAAACAACAGCTTCCTACGCTGTATCACCGAGAGCCTCGGCCAAAAGAGCTTGCGCAAACAAGCACAAATGCGGTTGGTGGAAAATCACACTGCCGAAAGAATGAGCCAGTTCTTGCTGGCAAGTAATTTCTGATAACTTTCTGACTCAAACGTCGGCGAGGTTTCGAACCTCGCCGACGTTCCGTAATTTTTTAAACAAAAATCAAATGTCAAACATCAAGACCAAGATTGACGAGTGGGAGGTCACTGACCTCGAAGACAACGGCGTGCTGCGCATTTACGTCGAACACAACACAGAAATGGGCAACCGGGGCGTGCCGGGCATACAGGTTTGGTACACCGTGGCGGGAGGTACTTCCATCGTGAATTATGAGCCCGTCCATGTGGAGCGCTGGGCCTATCAAGCGCAAAAAGCAGGCGAAACTGACTACCTGCTCACCGATTATTCCTGGATATATCATGAGGATACCTACGTTAAAAACAGCCTCATAATCAGCGATAAATTAAAAGCCAAAGTATCTGTGAAAGTGCGCAGCAAAAAGGAGCCGATTACCAAGGAATACGAACTGCCTTTTACGATTGAATAAAATCATGGGGATTTGACTTGTGTATTTTTTTCCCGCAGATTAACACAGATTTTATTCGCAGATTGACGCAGATTTAATCAGCGATATCTGCGGAAGAATCAGCGAATATCTGCGGGAAAAACTCTAATCAATAAACCTTTATCAACCCAGGAAATGATTGTCCTCGGAAATTTCTTCCTCGCTGTAGCTGCCATAGTTTTCCTGCTCATCTGCAATTTGATTTATTTCAAGACCCCGCCCGGGGGGGATGCAGTGGTAGGTTATGCATGGTCCATCATCTTTGGTATTCTGGCATTTTCCATTTGCATGGCGATTGTCACGGCAATTATCGGGTGGCAAGGTGGCTTCGGTTGGGTCGGCACCTCGACAGGCCAGCGGGTTGCACTTGTTTTGCTTGGCTTTTTGTTGATTTTGGTAGGAAATGGCTTTTTCATGGCCAACGAATACCCTCGGGACCTCTCCCCTGCCATGCGGAAGATAGTCCGGATGATTCCCGCCGTACTGCCCGTTCTGTTGCTGATTGGCGCAGCCCTTTTGCTTAATTTCAAATACACGGCGCTCGCCGGGCCAGTTTACAAAATCCCCGTTTTCAGCAGCTTGTTTCTCAGTTCTTTAGGCTTTGCAATTATTCTTTTTGGCCAAGCACAGCGCTCCGCCGCTAGAGTAAAAGCTGATGAAGATTTCAGGGACAGAACCCACCAAAACCACTTGAACACCATCGACAGTACCGATGTGATGAAAAACGGGGTATTCCTCTATGTTTTCACCGATGCAAACCACAAAGCAGATGTACGGGAAAAGGCGTTGGCTAAAATAAAATCCCGCCCCGATTGGCAGGAAGAACTTGTGCGCCGCTTGCAAAATGACTGGGCGCCGGAGGCTTTTACTTTTCTCGCTTCCAATGAGGTGGATAACAAAACGCTATTCCCTGAAGCTGTGCGGCAGGGCATTATAATTCAGGCAAGACTTATTCGGGAATCAATTCGCAAGTGCCGTGACAAGTACGACCTCTACGAGGGCAGGTTCACTTGGGAAATCGACCGGGTGATACGCACAGTGGATAAGTTCGATAGCATAGGCGTGGATTTCAAACCAGTCATGCAGGAACTCCGCAATGCGCTGGACGAAAAAACGGATTTTGAAAAACCTCGGCTCCCAGCCAAAGGGCTGCTGGATAATTGGCAGAAAAAGCATTGACAAGCAATGACCATTCTATTCTGGTTATGCTGGACAATTGACCTGTTGCTTTGCGCCATTGCCATCATCAGCAAGGGCTTCGCTGATAGTTTTCACAAAGGCAGTTCAGTGCCGTGGCTGGCCATTTTACTGATAGGATGCACAGTGACTGGGCTTTTGCTGCAAGTTGTTTTCAAAAAACCTACATGGGCGTTGGGCATCGCAACGACGCCGCTTTTGGTCATGCTTGGGATGTATGTTTTTGAGAAAATCACAGGTGAATGATCACCTGCTAGTCCCTCCAAATTCTGCTTGGGTTGCTTTCGTAACGCTTCATTTCAATTCCACCACACTTCAAGTAGAAAAACTCCCCTACCTCTTTCCTACTCCCTACCTTCGCCCCATGCGCAAGCTATGCCACATATTATTCCTGTACGGCGGCCTATTGGTATGGTCGGCCACGGGTTTTGCCCAAGAAAAGCAACTCCTTTCTGTGGAGCGGTTTGATGAAAACAAAGGGCTGAACCTCAACGGCATTGACGATATTTTCCAAGACCGGGAAGGCTTCCTTTGGCTGGCAACGCCGGAGGGGCTGGTGCGTTTTGATGGCCATGATTTCCGGTATTTCCGCCATGTACCGGGTGACTCGACTACCATCGGAGGGAACCACGTTTTATGCGTCACTGAGGATGCAGATGGCAATATCTGGGCGGGCCTGACCCGGGGTGGGGTTTGCCGCTATGACCGAAAGACGGGTCGGTTCAGGAACTATGAATTTACCGAAAAATTGAAAATCAAGACCACCCCTGTCATCCGCACTTTTATTGACCGGAAGGGGGAGGTCTGGTTGGGTGTTAACAACTATGGCCTTGTCCATTTGGACAAAGAAACCGGGGATTTCAAAACCTACGACATCGTGACGGCCCAAAGCGCTCCCCACCTGACCAAAGAGGAAGTGCCCAACTACAACACCGTCCAAAATTTTTGGGAGGACGAAAATGGCCTACTCTACTGCGCCACTTCCGACGACCTCTACACCTTCGACCCGAAAACTGAAAAGGTTACTTCACTTCGATACGATAAACGTGCACCCAATGGCGTGCGGCTCAACCAAGCCTATGCCCTCCTGCCCGAAGGTGACTGGCTGTGGGTGGGCGGCTGGGCCAGCGGGCTGCGGCGATTTAACCGCAAAACGGGGGAATGGAGGCAGTACATGATGGAGGAAAACCCGCTCATACCGGATGCCGTCAACATCATCAGTAAGATGGTACCGAAAAGCAGCAACGAGTTTTGGGTGACAAGTACGGACAAGGGTTTTGGCGTTTTCAACAAAACAACCGAACAGTTCTATTTTTTTGGGCAGGACACCTTGAACTACCCCGAAATTCCGCCCGCTGCCTTGGGCGGCCTCTGCATTGACAAGCAGGGCGATATTTGGCTGATACATGGGGCGGCCCTACTTCGTATCCAATTGAAAAACAGACAGTTCCACCTCCATCCAGTCAAATCGTCAAAACCCGTCACGAAGGAAGGGAGCTACCTCACCAAAGTGTTCGAGGATAGGGAAGGTCGTTTCCGTTTCTACGGTTTTGCCATGGGGGATGGCTTGCAGGTGTTGGATAAAAAAACGGGCAAAACGACCGCCCCCGAGTTTAAAATCCAGCCTGGCGTGGACGAAAGCAACCAGCAGGTCAGGGACATCCTGCAAGCCCACGATGGCACTATTTGGGTGCTGGGACGGCATATTCTCTACCGCTTCAATCCTCAGACCCTGCGCTTGGAAGTGCCTCCGCAACCTCCCGTATTTTCCCCGGAATTTGGCACCAATTATTTCAACATGATGGCCGAGGACGGACAGGGGAATATCTGGATGGGCACGGCGATAGTCGGGCTGTTCCGCTACAACCCCACGACGGGCGAAACCACCCATTTCATGCCCGATGAAAACAAGCCGGGGGCCGTTCCTGCCAGCGTGGTGGGAGTCGTCTGCGCCGACGGCTCGGGGCGGCTTTGGTACGCCAGCCGTGACAAGCAGGCTTATGGTTACTACCACTCCGTCGAGGGCCGCTTTGTGTACCTAGATGCCAACGGCGAGGTGACGACAGAATTGGCCTCGCTGCGCATGAACAATTATTTTTCGGATAGAAAAGGCGATATGTGGGCTTTTACAGAGCAGGGGGTGATGCATTTCGATGCCACGTCGGAGCCACCCTGCCTAATCAAAAAATACACGATGGCCGATGGGCTGCCCTCCGACTACACCCTCTGGGGAACGGAAGACGGCAACGGAAATATTTGGCTCATCTCCGGCCACAACATCGTGAGGCTGGAGCCAACGACAGGAAAAATCAACACCTTCACCAACCAAGACGGCTATCCCACTTCCCACACTGGCATCGGGACGCAGATGGACGGCGATATTTTCCTGCCTACTTACAAGGGCTACATCACCTTCAACCCCGATTCGCTGCGCACAACCATGACCAAAGCTCCACTTGTCCTGACCTCTTTCAAGGTAAACGACGAAGAGCAATACCACGGCAGCTCAAGGGCCTTTGAAAAACCGCTCGTAGTGCCGACCGACGGGCGTTATTTCTCCCTGGAATTCGCCTCGCTGGAATTCGCTCACCCAGAATTGAGCCGCTTTGAGTATCAGCTTGAGGGGCTTGACAAACAATGGGTTAAGGCGGGAAATCGACGATTGGTCAACTATACGAATGTGCCCGCAGGCCATTATATTTTTTTGGTAAAACTGGAGGGGCAGCCCGATTCTGAAGCCTTCGCTGTGCCGCTCGTGGTGAAGGTCGCTTTTTATAAAACCAACTGGTTTTGGGCGCTCATTACAATGATTTTGGCGGGTGTGGTGTTTGCTTATTTCCGCAACCGCCAATTGCAACGGCAGAAGATGTCCGAGCTTTTGGGCAAGGCCCAATTGCTGGAAAAAGAAAAGGCGCTGGTGCAGTACGAAAGCCTCAAACAACAGCTGAACCCACACTTCCTTTTCAACTCGCTGACCTCGCTCGGCAGCTTGATTTCCATTGACCCAAAGGGAGCCGCAACCTTTCTTGACAGCCTGAGCAAGACCTACCGCTACATCCTGAAAAGCAGCGAGCGGGAGACTGTGCCGCTGGCAGAGGAACTGAAGTTTGGGGAGACGTTTGTGAAGCTGCAAAAAACGAGGTTCGGTGAAGGCTTGCGGGTAAACTTGAACGTAGACGAAGCCGATTTCCATCGGAAAATAGTTCCCGTCACCCTGCAAAACCTCATCGAGAACGCGATCAAGCACAACATCATCGACGAGGAAGAACCGCTAGAAATTGACGTGACGGTGGAGGGTGGTTATCTCGTGGTTCGCAATAATTTACAGAAGAAAAAATTCGTGGAAACGAGCAACAAGCGTGGCTTGTCGAATCTCCAATCCTTCTACAATTACTTGTCTGACAAGCCGATTGTGGTGGAGGAAGACGAGCAGTTTTTCACGATAAAAATACCCTTGATATAATTGAGAATTGAAAATGGATAATTGATAATTAACCTGAATTCCATTTTCAATTCTCAATTTTCAATTCTCAATTATGATACGTGCCGTCATCATCGAAGACGAATCCCTCATCGCCCGTGAGTTGCAGGCGAAAATTGCCAATGTGACCGACGACGTGAAAATTGTGGAGGTGTTACCGAGTTTGAAAACCGCCAAAAAATGGTTTTTGCAGAATGCAGAACCCGACCTGCTGTTCATGGACATCCAACTCAGCGATGGGGTCAGCTTTGAGCTGTTCGAGCATTTCGATTTGAGCTGTCCGGTCATTTTCACCACTGCCTACGACGAGTATGCGCTGCGGGCCTTCAAGGTGAACGGCATTGATTATTTGCTCAAACCCATCGACATGGACGAGTTGGCGAGCGCCATCGAGAAATTCCGGAAAAAGGCAGATAGCCAGCCAAAACCACCCACTGATTTCCAGGAACTGCTCAGAGCCATGCAGACGCCTGCCGCCGACCGGGCAGTTTTCAAGGAAAAATTCGTCGTCAGCGTGCGCAACACCTGGGTGCCTGTGAACACCAAGGACATCGCCTGCTTCATGCGGGACAACCTCAACTACCTGCACACCTTCGGTGGAGAGAAGTATATCCTTGACTACAATACCCTTGAAGAAGTGGAGGAACTGCTCGACCCGAAGATTTTTTACCGAGCCAACCGTCAGAGCATCGTGAACATTGAGGCCATCCAAAGCGTAAAACCCCACGAAAACCAGAAACTGACTTTGACCTTGAAAGCACCAGCGAAAACAGAAGTGGACGTGAGCCGGGAAAAGGCGCCGGCGTTTAAGAAATGGTTTGATAGGTAATGATGAATGATAAATGGTGAATGATGAATCAGACTCAAATAAATTTGGTGAAAAAAAGCTGGCGTATCGTTCGCCAACTGCCGCCTAGTTTGGTGGCCGATACTTTTTACAGCAAGTTGTTTCTCGACCACTCGGAATTGCGGAAAATGTTTCCAAAAAACATGGATGAGCAGTACCGAAAACTGATGGATATGTTGTCGGCAGTGGTCGCCAGACTGGACAATTTGGATGTTTTGCAACAGGATATTGCAGATATGGCCAAGCGGCATGTCGGTTATGGTGTACAAGCTAAGCACTATGCGATGGTCGGCTCTGCACTGCTTTGGACGCTCGAAAAAGGCCTCGGTTCTGATTGGAACGAGGATACTGCCAAGGCTTGGACTACCTGCTACGGAATTTTAGCGGACAGCATGATGACCGCATGACGCAAATTTTATCGCTTATTTTTTCTTTGGCAACAATTTGATGTAATCGTTCACGATGTCATTCGCCACCGCCACGGCGAGGTCATAATGCTTGATTTTCCAGCCATCCGGTGTTTTCACCAACACGCCGCTTCCTCGGCACGGCCCCATCCAAGTATCCAGCAGTTCCTCGAACCAAGCCGTTTGCCCATTCTCCGAAAAATAAACATGGCGGTCGTGCGGCGTGAAAGCCCAAGCAGTTTCCCGTTCGAAATACTTTTTTGACCATTCCTTCATCTCATCCCGCAGCCAACGTTCACTGGCATCGGTGCCGAGGTAGATGCCATCGGCAGTCATGCTTCCAAAAAAAGTGTCTTCGTCCGCTACGGCAGCGGCATGGTGCCAGTCGTCCATTAATTTGTTGATGGCAGCGAGGTCAACATCGGGGTCGGTCTGGCAGCCATCCTTCCGGCGGGTATCGGTGATTTGGGTGATTTTCCAGCCATTTTCACCCTTGAAAAGATGAAATGCATTGACACCACAGTGGAGCATTTTATCATCCAAAAAAAACGTGTAATCCGTCCACACCGTAGCAAGGCGGCCATCAATCCGCACGTCGTAGCTCCAGATACGCTCATCCCAAACCTCTTCATGTGGGGTACCCACCGCTCCGGCGAACTCATCGATTGATTCGTCATGAAGCACAGGCTTTCCCTCCTTGTTAGTGAAAGCCGATTGAAGCCTAGCAGTTTTATCAAAGGTAGTGCGAAGCATCGTGCTGTCACCTGCCCGCATGGCATCGAACATGCGCTGGATAGTAACGATGACAGCAGCTTGTTCGTCCGGATTGTTTTGGGTGCTGGCGCAAAAAGGAAGTAGAAACAGGGTAGGTAGCAGGATATTTTTCAGCATGTCAAAATTAGTTTTTGTTCAAAATTGATTCAAAAAGACAGGCATACCACCTGCTTGTTGCTTCGCTGGTAAAGATTCAATCCTGTAAAAGTAAAATTTGTCGGCAGCATTTTTTGATACCTTTGCTAGCAACTCACAACACCCAGCCGAATGCAAATAGCACTTGTTTTAGGTCTCCTATTTCTTGCCATTGTTTTATTCGCCACTGAAAAGTGGTCGGTTGACCTAATCACCATTGGGCTGCTCATCCTTATGACCACCTTGGGCATCCTCACCCCTGCAGAGGCATTTTCGGGTTTTGGCAGTGACTTCATCATCATGCTCGCCTCCATTTTCGTAGTGGGCGCCGCCATGCAAAAAGCAGGGATTCTAGAAATTATCAGCGGAAAACTTTATACACTCACTCGAAAACGGGTTAGATCTTTACCGACCATATTGATGACCGTTGTAAGTTTCACCTCGGCTTTCATGAACAATACCACCGTCACGGCCATGTTTGTAGCGCCAGTAGTGGGGTTGGCTCGCAAGCTCAATATCAGCCCATCCAAGCTACTGATGCCGATGGCCTACGCATCTATTCTGGGTGGCACCTGTACCGTCATCGGCACCTCTACCAACATCGCCGTCAACGCCTATCTCGCCAAAAAAGGATTGCCCACTTTTGACATGTTTGATTTTGTTTTGATAGGCATCGTGCTTTGTGCTATTGGTATTGCATTTTTAGCAACCATTGGCATGAAAATACTGCCAGATTACAAGGAAGTGGACATGATGCAGGACCTCCAGGAGGCGAATTATTTTTCGGAAATATTGGTAAAGAAAAGCTCGAAATTGGTTGGGCACAAAATTAAGGATACGGTCATCGGTAAATTAGACCTCAGAGTACTGAACATCATCCGGGACAAGCACAACACCATTGCCGACTCCAACTCGGTGGTAGAGGCCAATGACATCCTGTTGGTAGAGGGCAGTTTGAAAGAGTTGATGAGGGTGAAAAACACGAATGGAATTGACATTCTTGCCGACACCATGGTTGCCAAAGACCTCGTTTCCGATGACATTCAAGTAGCCGAAATCCTAATTATGCCTACCAACGATTTTGTGGGCCAAACCATCAAAGAATCAAATTTCAGGCGGCGTTTCGGCCTCACCGTGATGGCCATCAACCGGGAAGGGCAAACCCTTTCTGAAAAAATCGGCAGCACCGAAATCAAGTCTGGTGACCGTTTGCTGGTACAAGGTCACGCCGATGTCATCCGTTTCCGCAAATCATTTAGCGATTTCATCGTGCTGCAAGAACACAGCTTCGAACCAGACCGCAGTACCCGGAATGCTGCATTGTCAGGCAGTTTTTTCATCGGTGCAATTTTGCTGGGCTCGTTGAACGTCATTCCACTTTCCATCGCATTTATGTTGGCAGCTTTCCTCTGCGTGTTTTTTAAATGCATCAAACCGGAAGAGGCTTATGAAAAAATCGAGTGGAAACTGCTGGTGTTGATTGGGGGTATGACTTCCTACGGTATTGCTCTTCAGAAATCTGGAGCAGCGGCATTTTTGGCCCATAATATCAATGATTTGGTAGGTGGAATGGGGCCGATGGCCGTGCTAGCAGCTTACGTATTACTCACCATTATCCTTACACAGCCGATGTCCAATGCGGCGGCGGCACTCGTAATGCTGCCCGTTGCTCTCGAATCCGCTGAGAACCTGCATGCCAACCCGCTCACCTTTGCGTTGGGTATCATGCTTGGCGCCTCTGTTTCGTTGGTAACCCCATTTGAGCCGAGTTGTATTTTGGTGTACGGGCCCGGACGCTACAAGGTCTTCGACTATATAAAAGTGGGTTTCATAGTAACCATACTACTTTATGTGGCTATTTTGATCATGGTACCCATGTTGTACCCACTGTAAACCGAACAATTCTGGAAGTCAAATCGAATACGGATAACTTATTTTAACATGAAAAAACTGTTTTTGCCCTGTATTTTCCTACTCATTTTCTTCGCTTGCAAAAATGAAGGGGTTAGTACTGAAAATATTGCTGATGCTCCAAACGGATTAGCTCGTTATCATATCATTCCGCAACCCATTAGCCTCGTCGAAATGCAAGGCGAATTCAAAGTCACCGGAGACACCAAAATCCTGCTGGCCAGCACCGATGAAGGCCTGAAAACCGCTGCGGCTCACCTCGCATCTATTTTGATAAAAGCGACGGGCACCACGATTGCCCCAGCAGAAGGTGACGAAGGCAAGGACGCTTTCATTTTTGAAATAGATCCAAAAATCACGAACGATGAAGGCTACTCGCTCATCGTGACACCTTACGAAGTGACCATCAAAGCCAAAACCGGTGCGGGTGCATTCTATGCGGTGCAAACATTGCGACAGCTCATGCCTACCGATGCCGAAAATGGCCCAATGCCCTCATTGTCAATCCCTTGCGTGGAAATCACCGACTCCCCCCGCTACGCCTACCGGGGCATGCACTTGGACGTAGGGCGGCATTTTTTTGGGGTGAACGATGTGAAAAAATACATCGACCTGATGGCCCTGCACAAAATGAACCGCTTCCACTGGCACCTAACAGAAGACCAAGGCTGGCGAATCGAAATCAAAAAATACCCTAAGCTCCAATCTGTTGCGGCTTGCCGCAAAGAAACACTCGTCGGACATTACAACGATAACCCACAGACCTACGACGGCAAGCAGTACTGTGGCTTTTACACTCAAGATGAAGCCCGTGAAATTGTGAAATATGCTGCCGAACGCTTCATTACCGTCATTCCAGAAATTGAGATGCCAGGACATGCCTTGGCTGCCATTGCAGCCTATCCTGAGCTTGGGTGCAGTGGCCAACCCGCTGAAGTTGGCATGAGATGGGGTGTGTACGACAATGTTTTTTGCCCAAAGGAAGTCACGTTCCAGTTTCTGGAGGACGTACTGACAGAGGTGATGGATATTTTTCCTTCTGAATACATCCACATCGGCGGCGATGAGTGCCCAAAGACTGCCTGGGAACATAGCAAATATTGTTCGGACCTCATTGCGGAGCAAAAACTGAAGGACGAGCACGAGCTTCAGAGCTATTTTATCCAGCGAATGGAGAAATTCCTGAACTCAAAAGGTCGCAGCATCATTGGTTGGGACGAAATTTTGGAAGGTGGGCTTGCGCCAAATGCCACCGTGATGAGCTGGCGGGGCACTGACGGCGGCATTGCAGCAGCTAAACAGGGCCACGATGTCATCATGACCCCAACCGATTTTTGTTACTTCGATTATTACCAATCGCAAGACCCCGGCGAGCCGCTGGCCATCGGCGGCTACTTGCCCCTCGACAAAGTTTATAGCTACAACCCCGACCCTACCGACCTGACCTTGGAACAGCACCAGCACATCCTCGGCGTGCAGTGCAATCTCTGGACGGAGTACATCACGGACATGGCCAAACTAGAGTACATGGCTTATCCCCGAGCTTGTGCCCTCGCCGAAATTGCTTGGTCACCGCAGGCCACCAGAAATTACGATGATTTCGTTGATCGCCTAACCTACCACCTAAAGCGCTTGGAGGCTATGGGTGTGAACGCTGCTAAGAAGATTTACGATGTAAAAACCAGCATAAAATCTGGTGATGGGATGGGAGTAGAACTGAGCCTATCCCCCAAGATGGACGGTCTCGACCTACGTTACACACAGGACGGCACCCTGCCCACAGTTACCAGTATTGCGTACACTTCCCCATTTCACATTGATAAAAGTTGCGAAGTACAGGCGCAGGGATTCAAAGATGGCCAGCCTATTGGGAGCCCAGCTAGTGTGAAGTTTAACTTACACAAAGCCACCAATAAAGTCATCAAACTTGCTGAGCAGCCTGCTGAAAAATACAGTGGGAATGGCCCCGGCAGCGTCATCAATGGCGTGATGGGCAGCGATGAACGCTATGGCGGCCCTGAATGGTTGGGTTTTGAGGGCAAAGATTTTGAAGCCACCTTGCATTATGGCGAACCTTGGGAATTTTCAAAGCTTAGGCTTCGCTTTTACAACGGCAAAGGCCAGTGGGTTTATCCTCCGAAAGAGGTCATCATTTCAGTCTCTGACGATGGCAAGACTTTCAAAGAAGCGGGTAGGGCTTCGGTTCCCGATGGCGACGCAAAGGTCATCGAAGTAGCAGTGCCATTGAACATACACAAAGGATTGGATATGAAGGTAGAAGTGAAGCGATTCGGTGTAATTCCTACCGGTCAGCAAGGGGCAGGACATGAGGCTTGGCTGTTTGTGGATGAAATCGTTGTTGAATAGTTACGGTTGGAAGTGTTCAGTCATCATTGCCATACCAATATTTTGAACAATAAACAATCGAGAGATTCCATTAAAATGAATACCCAAATCAGATTTTGTATCGCGTTGGTTTTCTTGCTGGCCTGTTGTATTCCTGAACTTGCCAAAGCACAAAGAACCACCGTTGATTCCATTTCACAATCGGTCAAATTCCTCTCGCTCGAACCTGCCCCACATTTTGACAAAAAGCGATTCTGGGCAGTGACTGGTACCGGGGCAGTCGTTTACAGCGGCCTGTCCATCGCCCTCTGGCAAGCTTGGTACAAGGACTATCCCCTCACCAAGTTCCATACCTTCAACGACTGGGGCGAATGGGAGCACATGGACAAATCCGGGCATTTCTTCTCCACTTGGACGGGTTGCAACTATGCCTTTGAGGGCGCTCGCTGGACGGGCATGAGCCGCCGCCATGCTATGTGGGCCAGCGTGGGAGTGGGTATCGGTATCATGTCCACGATTGAATTGATGGACGGGTTTTCAGAAGAATGGGGCTTCTCCCTTCCGGACATGGCCTTCAACACGGCAGGTGCTGGGCTCTTCGTTGGGCAAGAATTGCTGTGGCAAGAACAGCGAATCCAAATGAAAGTCTCTGGCATCAGACCTAACTACCCTCAGCAGCCACTGTATTCCACCGATGGGAGCCTCATCACTACCCTTGATGAACGGGCGGCTGGGCTTTACGGCACGACTTTTTTCCATGTTTTATTAAAAGATTACAACGCCTTGACGACTTGGGCATCTGTGAATGTACGCTCATTCTTACCCAATAAAACCGAATCAAGAATGCCTGCATGGCTAAACATCGCCGTTGGCTATGGTGCTGGCAATCTTTACGGGGGCTATGAAAACAAATGGGAAACTGAAGATGGCGTTGTTTTTGAACTCGACCCCAGTCGCTATCCACGATACAGGCAGTTCTACCTATCGCTTGATGTGGATTGGACACGAATACCGACCAAAAAACGCTGGCTAAAACTCTCACTCAGGGCCCTGAATTTCCTGAAAGTACCAGCACCAGCATTAGAGTTAAACACTTTGGGCAAAACTGATTTTCATTTTCTGCACTGGTAAAATCTGCAAAAAGAAGCTGCGTTATAGCATTGGCTTGAAAAACCATGTGAAATGGATTATTTTTAAGCCGCTTTTGAACAAAAGACCAAGCTGTGACTTATTGCTAAACTTACGTTTAAAACGAAATCCTAACCGAGGGGCTCAGATGCAGTTTTTTTTGAAACCATTTCAGGAATTTGCATTTATTTTGCGCCCCTATTTACCGAAAACGAATTTTTATCAAAAATGGAAGCACAAAAAGTGAATACAACTGCCCGCTACAACGATGCCGACTTGGAGGAGTTCCGGGTGCTTATTGCAAAAAAACTGGAAACTGCGGTGCAGGAACTATCCTACCTGCAAGAGCAGATTCTTGAAATTACTGAAAATAGCGGTGACGACCACGGCGGCGACTGGATGGATGATTCCAGCACCAATAATGATATCGAGTTTTTGAACAACATGGCCATCCGCCAGCGCAAGTACATCCAAGACCTGGAAAATGCGCTTATCCGAATCAAAAACAAGACCTACGGCATCTGTATGGTGACAGGTCATCTGATTGAAAAACGCCGTTTGATTGCAGTGCCTACTGCTACCAAAAGTGTTGAAGCAAAAGCTGCAGAAGCAGTGGAAACACCCAAGAAGCCTGCGGAGAAACCGACATTGTCGCTTGAGCAAGCTGAAAAGAAAGAAAAACTGCCACCAGCAGCTCCGAAAATCATCACAAAAGTTATCCGCAAACCAACGAAGCCTGTCAAGCCTGTCAACGTGGATGACGACGACGATCTCGACTTCGACTTTGACAAGGAATATTCTTACGATGGCGGGGGTTCCAATGATGACTCCTCTGACGACGACTTTGACAAAAACGATAATGTCGAACAGTCTGATGCTTTCGATGACGGCAGCAGCTACAACGACATCCCAGACGATAGTGGTTCTGACGACGACTATTAGTCTCCGATAATTTTTTTGGGTAAAAAGAGAGGCGGCATTCGAACTAAAGTTCAAATGCCGCCTCTCTTTTTGGATGTGGTGATTTTTATTTTCTCAAAAATGCCCGCAACCAAAAAAGGGGGTTCAGCGCCTTTTTCCGCACCTCCAAATCAGTGTACATTTCTGCAATTATGTAAATAAGATTGGGGTTTCTAGCTATCTGATTTGTGGTAAAATTGACCAACCATGAACGTGTCAGCAGCCGCTGCAACCGGTAGCTCATCTCCATCTCCTTACCTAGTACCCGAGCCACCCGAATGTCGTATGCTTTCATTTTTTCAGCGGAAAAATCATGCTGCAAAAGACACTGCTGAGCCTGTTCAGCAGCAATAAATCCACTGTAAATCGCATTGCCAATGCCTTCGCCGCTAAGCGGGTCAATCAAATGACCAGCGTCGCCCACCAACATGAAGTTATCACCTGATAGTTGACGTTTTTTGGAGCCAAGCGGTAAGCCATAGCCCGTTATTTTGCCAAGCAGCTCTGCATTTTTAAAGCGCTCCACAAACAGCGGATGCTGGTTGATAATGTTCAACATGCCCTTCGTCAAATTGTAGCGACGCTGGCTCACAAAGTCGCTGCGCATGCCCAGCCCCACATTGGCATGGCCATTCGGCAAACTAAAAATCCAGAGGTAACCAGGATTTATTTCCTTCAAAAAATGCAGTTCGATGAAGCCATCAGGATGTAGTCCGGCCACGTTTCGATAATAAGCACGAACTGCCCCAGCGTGGTGTTTTTCATCTTTTTCCAAGCCAACATGGTGGCGGGAAAAGGCAGAATGTGCACCGTTGGCAACGATGAGCAATTTGGCTTGCATCTGAAAACTTCCGTCACTGCTGGAAACCAAGTAGCCGTCTGGCGTCTGCTCGTATTTTTCGATAGTAATACCCTGGTGTAATTCTATGTTGCTCCGCAATTTCACCTCTTCCACCAATCGGTTGTCGAAATCCATTCGCTTGGAGACGAAACCTTGTTTGTGGTCATTGATGGGGTCATAATTCGGGCGGAACGGCACGTCAATGCGTTTTCCGTTGGGTGCCCCAAAGCGGATACCCCACATACTGGATTGCTCGGTAGTTGCAGCCTCGAAGCGCTCAACGATGCCGGGGTCAATGCGCCGAAGAATGGTGACTGCTTTTCCACTGATGGCATCACCACAGATTTTATCCCGGGGGAAGGTTGCTTTGTCCACCATTACGGAAGGGATGCCAAGCTGGCTGAGTTTCAGGGCAGCAGCACAACCGCCAGGACCTGCGCCAATAATGAGTATGTCGGTTTTTAGCATGTGAGTTCTTGTGGGAATTCAATTTCAGAGCGAAGATAAAAAAACGGGGAAGCGGCAGCAGCACCACTTCCCCGTTTTCATTGCAGAGCAAAAAAGATTTACTCTGGTTCGAAACCGAGCACGATATTGAACGTGGCAAGGCTCGACAACTTGTTGGTAGTACTAAACTTATCGAAGCCGATACCGTAGTCGAAGCCAAGCACACCAAACATCGGCAGGAATACCCGAAGACCCGCACCTACCGAACGTTTCATATCGAATGGATTGTAGTCACGGGCTTTTTTCCAAGCGTTGCTGCCCTGAGCAAACGTGTGCACATAAATGGTAGAACTTGGGTTCAAGGATAGCGGGTAGCGTAATTCTAGGGTGATTTTTTGGTAAAGCGGCGTGGCGTTGATGTCGCTCGTGCTGCCTTTGTATTGATTGTTTTCATAATCGCCAGGCTTGTAGCCCCGACTACTGATTATTTCTGTGCCGGTGAAATACCCGAACTGCTGATTGTTCAGACCATCGCCTCCCAATTGGAAACGCTCGAAAGGTGCAATGCCGATGTCCTTGTTGTAGGTGCCGAGGAAGCCAAATTTAGCATCGGCTTTGATGACCAGCTTGCCCACCAAGGTCTGATACCATTCTGCGGACACTTTCCATTTGTGATATTCAAGGTATTTGAAACGCTCACTTGGAGCTAGCTCGGCGTAGTCTTTTTTGCTAAAAAGTGAGTATGGCGGGGTAAGTTGCACGGAGACTTGCACCCGAGAGCCATCCTGCGGAAAGATAGGGTTGTTGATGGTAGTACGTGCAATGGTTTGGGTAATACTGAAGTTTCGGAAATTACCTTCAGATACGACTTCGCCTAAGTCAGTGCGGAAAAGGCCCCGGCTGCTGAACACATAATTCTGTAGCTTGATGACTTGTAGATTGAGTGCAGTGGAAGAAACAAAGTTGTCGTCCGGTTTTTTCAAACGGGTACCGAGGCTGACAGTGACACCACCGTTGGTCAATTTGCCATAAAACTCGCTGTTACGATTGTAGCCGTTGGAGAGGATGGATACAAAGCCAGCCACAGTGAGCGAGTTAGGTTTCTTTCCACCCAGCCAAGGCTCTGTGAACGAAACGTTGTATGACTGGAAGAAGCGTCCGTTGGTTTGTGCCCGAAGGGAAAGGCGTTGTCCATCACCCTGCGGGAGCGGGCTCCAAGTTTCTTTGTGGAATATATTACGAGCAGAAAAGTTGTTGAAGGCCACCCCGAGCGTACCGATGACACCCCGGCCTTTGCCGCCCCAACCTGCCGAAAGCTCCAATTGGTCAGAGGGTTTTTCTTCCACTGTGTACTCAATGTCCACCGTGCCACGCTGTGGGTTCACAGGCGTATTGATACCCAAATTTTCTGGATTGAAATAACCAAGGTTGATGATTTGGCGCTGCGAACGGATGATATCAGAACGGCTGAATTTTTCACCTGGCACGGTGAATAGCTCCCGCCGAATGACGTGCTCGTTGGTGCGGTCATTGCCTTTGATGATGACCTTGTCAATGGTCGCTTGCGGCCCTTCAAAAATACGCAGTTCCAAGTCTATGGAGTCGCTGGCCACAGCTACTTCGATAGGTTCCACGTTGAAAAACAAATAACCATTGTCCATGTAGAGGGAGCTGACGTCCCTACCATCTTGACTAAACCGCAGGCGGGTTTCAAGCATTTCAGCGTTGTAGACATCTCCTTTTTTGATGCCCAACACATTGTCCAAATCTTTGGTCGCATAGATGGAGTTCCCTTTCCAGATGATGTTGCGGAAGTAGTAGCGGTTGCCTTCGGCAATGTCGAGGTGAATGCGCAGGTTGCCCTTTGTTCCGTCTTTTTTAGTAACCCTCCAGATACTGTCTGCCACAATCTGTGCATCTCGAAAGCCCACTTTGTTATAGTAGGTGATGATTTTTTTCTTATCGCCTTCGTATTCTGCACGGATAAGTTTAGAACCTGCGAAGAGGCGTTTTTTGCGTCGGGTTTCCTTCATCAAATTGCGCAACTTGCGATCCTTCACGTTGGTATTTCCCGAAAAAGTGATGTCGTCAATTTTAACCTTAGCCCCTTTGTCGATGTTGAAAACCAACTTCACAGAGTTGATGCGGGAAGTATCCGGCAATTCGTCCACTTTCACTTTCACATCGTAGTAGCCTTTGTCAATGTAATATTGCTCAATCCCAAAAGCCGCACTTGCCTTGATGGCTTCGGTGACAATTCCACCTTTGATGAGGTATTTGTTGACTTCCTCGTTAAGGTCGTCGTGGTTTCCTTTTTTTACGCCTTTGTAGGAGTGGGTGGTTAGGCGTGGGCGCTCCACTACTGAGATTTCCAAGAAAATCACATCTCCAATTGTTTTTTCCTTGAAAATTTGGACATCAGTGAAAAGGCTCAATTTGTAGAGCGCTTTGATGGCCCTCGGAATATCGCCACCTGGGATTCTGATCCGGTCGCCCACTCGAAACCCAGCGATAGAAATGATGGCAGTAGGATCACTAAAATTGGCTCCAGTTACACGTACACCGCCAATTTCATAATCCTTGGCTTTTGAATAGTCCATTACCGGAGGCAAGGTGTCGGTGCTGCTTTGCGCAATAATATTGCCCGTAAAAATGAGTGCAAATAATAGAAGTAGAAAACCTGATATTTTTTTCATGCAAAAGGGTATGCTTTTTCAAAAGGATTGCAAAGAAACGCAGCTTTGCTTAAACTCTTGTAGTTGGTGCGATAAAATGTCCCATGCGATAGGAAGGTGCGATTAGAACGGGCGGAGGTTGTATTCATATTGGCAGTTAGTCAGTTGGCAGGGTGAAGTCAGGGTCTGTTGGTAAGATATTCACTGAAAGCCTACAAAAGCTGTTCACTGGTTTTGCCAAAACGGCGCTCTCTATTCTGGAAATCAATGATGGCTTGGTAAAGATGCTCCCTTCGGAAATCAGGCCAGAGTGTAGGTGTGAAATACAGCTCTGCGTAAGCAATTTGCCAAAGCAAAAAATTGCTGATCCGATTTTCCCCACTAGTTCGGATGAGCAGTTCTGGATCAGGTATTCCACTGGTGGAAAGCGCATTAGCGAAAGCGTCTTCGTCAATGGCTGTCGCTTCAATTTCCCCAGACTTTGTGGCCAATGCAAGCTTTCTGGCAGCTTCTACAATTTCCCATTTGGCACTGTAATTCAAGGCTAAAACCAGTGTCATACGGGTATTCCCGCTGGTATTCTCCATTGCTTGTAGCAAGGTATTCCGGCTTTTTTCAGGCAATCGGCTGATGTCCCCAATGGCACGAAGGCGCACCCCATTCTCATTCAAGGTATTGATTTCATTCTTGATGGTTTCCACCAAAAGGGTCATCAAGGCATTGACTTCTGACTCTGGCCGCTTCCAATTTTCTGTGGAGAATGCGTAGAGCGTCAGGTATTCCACACCAAGTTCAGTGCATGCCTCGGTTGTTTCCCGCACTGCCTTCACGCCATTGCGATGTCCAAAAACCCGTGCCATGCCTTGTTCTTTCGCCCAGCGACCATTACCATCCATGATGACGGCGATGTGCCTAGGCAGTTTTTCCAAATTTATTTTTGACTTTAAATCCATGGTTGGATATACCGGCTAACTATTTTTGGAGGGCAAAATTAAGAAAAGCTAGCAGTTGAACGGTTCGATTTTGCCGACAAGGTGACTAGCCGTCTGGCAATTGAAGAAATATAATATTGTTGAACTTACTATTAAATCTACTTATCTTAGATTTTATAGGTACGTTTTTATCCTATATTTGCAAAGGTTTCTCACTAAAACCAAAACACCCAACATGTACGATTACGATGTCATTATCAGTTTCATCACAGCTTTTACGCTGACTTACTTTGTGATTCCACCAGTTATTCGAGTGGCAGTCGCAAAAAAATTGTACGATGAGCCGGGTGAGCGGCGAAGTCATGTGATTAGTACTCCCAGATTAGGCGGCGTCGCCATTTTTGCTGGCGCCATTTTCAGCATCATGCTTTGGACACCGTTTGCACAATATGGAGGCGACCTTCAGTACGTGCTCTGTGCATTCATCCTGATTTTTCTTGTAGGTGTAAAAGACGACATAACAGAAATTTCCCCCTCAAAGAAATTGATGGTAGAAATTCTAGCAGCTGGAATCCTATTCTTCAAGGCTGGCGTGCGCATTTCCAGCCTTCATGGCATCATGGGCATTGAGGAAATTGGGCTATTTTGGAGCGCTGTGCTTACCATTTTCACAATTATTGTCATCATCAATGCTTTGAATTTGATGGACGGCATCAACGGTCTTTCTGGTAGTTTGACCATCGTAATTACAGGTACACTTGGAGTATGGTTTTTATTGGTAAAAAGGTATGACCTTGCAATCATGGCACTATCAGCAGCCGGTGCGACCGCAGCATTTTTGAAATACAATTATTCCCCTGCCCTTATCTTCATGGGTGATACTGGAGCCCTCTTGCTAGGGCTGATATGTTCTATTCTGACTATCAATTTTATTGAGTTCAACAGCATGTTGGAAGACCTGCACCCATTCAAAATAAATGCAGCACCGGGCGTTGCTATTGGAATTCTAATCTTACCGCTTTTTGATACCCTACGCGTTTTTTCCACTCGAATACTGAAAGGGAAGCACCCACTTCATCCAGACCGCACACACATACACCATTTACTTCTTGACGCTGGGCTAGGCCACATGCAGGCCACAGCTGTTCTCGTTGGGGTAAGTGTATTTTTCGTTGTGTTGGGTTTTCTATTGCAACGATTTACTAATAGCGCCATGTTAATAATCGTGCTTTTGGTGAGTATCGCATCCTTGATGGTGAGTGGGCTAATTTACTCGCTTTACAAGCGAAGTTTGAGAGCATAAAAAAGCCTGCTGAAGCCTAAAACTAAAAAAGCCTTTGCACGTGCAAAGGCTTTTTTTGGTGGAGAATACCGGAGTCGAACCGGTGACCTCTTGCATGCCATGCAAGCGCTCTAGCCAGCTGAGCTAATCCCCCGTTTTGGAATGCTGAACAACCTTTTGTTATCAGCGGGTGCGAAATTACATGTTTTCTCGAAAAAGAGAATGGTTGGTAAAAAAAATCATGAAGACTCCGTCTGTGGTGGGCGTTCTTCCAAATCCTTTTTCAGCCTGTTTGATTCCTTCAACATTACGAAGATAAGCCACTCTAATTGCCCGTTCACACTGCGGAACTCGTCAGCAGCCCATTTCTCCACGGCATCGTAGAGATCCTCCTCTATTCGAAGAACGAATTTCTTCTTGGCCATTTTCTCAGAAAAAAGTACGCGACCCGGTAAGCCGGGTCACGATACAGGATGTAGAATCAGTAAATTAAAAGGCTCCAAGCGTGTCTTTAAAATTATGAAATCAGTGATTTTGTTTCGACACTAAAATGATATTATTTTGATGTTGCAAACATAGTATTTCAATATCAAAATGAATCCAAATATTTTGAAAAAGTTCTCCACAATCGGTCAAAAGGCTTTGTCAAATAAAATTTTACATGGCTTAACATTTTTTGACAGGTGTCGTTAATAACTGCCTAACAGCCGATGGGCTTCCAATTTGGATTCATCGAATCATCTATTTTTGCACTTAAAAAAATCGATATGAGACTGATATTACTATTTGCCATTGCAGTTTTTTTTGTAGCCTGTGGCCCAAACGAGCCAAATACAAAGCCTAACCAAGCGCCAGAACAAGGCCAACCACAGTACGGCACTACCTACATTGATAATAAAAAGAGGAAAGAACAAGCTGAGTCACCGAATATCAACATTCAAATACAGGGGTTGAGTGGAGGTGGGTATGCCAACCTAATCGGTACATTTGAGGACAATAACTACCGGGCCGACTCCGCACAAATCAGCCCAACAGGCCAGATTGTATTCAAAAGACAAGAAGCTTATATCCCAGGGATGTTCTATGTGGTACTTCCAAACAACTTAAACTTCCAACTATTAATTGACTTAGACCAAACCTTCAATATGTCCACCACTATGACAAATTTGGTGGGAAATATGAAAGTGGAAGGCAGTGTGGACAATCAACTCCTGTACGATGCCATGAAGTTTGAAGATGGCCAGCGCCAGTTGTTTCAAATCAATGCTCAAAAAATGGCTGGACTAAAGCCTGGCGATTCCAACTATCTTCAATTAAAAGCAGAACAGGATCGTCTGATTGATGAAAGGCAAGCTTATTTGGACAAAATTTTCAAGGAAAATCCGAACTCACTTTTTACCTCGTTTAAACGGGCGGGACAGAATCCTGACGTTCGGGACTGTTTCAAGCCGGATGGCACAATGGATACTGCACGATATACCTACAACTATCGGGTGCGCTTTTGGAATGGTACTGACTTCAACGATGAACGGCTACTTTACACGCCAGTTGTTTCAAAAATGCTCAGCCGTTATATCACAGAGCTTACGCCACAAAATCAAGACTCTATTGTGAAATATTCAATTTCATTGGTGGATAGAGTAACCGACAAACCTGAGTTCCTGAAGTATTTTGCCAATTGGATCGTGCTTCATTACGACCCAAAGGAGTCGACACTTATGGATCCTCAGGCTGTCTTTGTAAATATGATTGAACGGTATTTCACCTACGACAAAGCATTTTGGTCGGACTCATCGGAAGTTTTTGCCCTGCAACAACGTGCCTATGAAATGTCTGCAAGCTTGGTCGGAAAAAAAGCGCCAGATGTTAATGCACCCGGCCCTGACGGAACGCTCCTTTCTCTTTATTCAAAAAAAGCGCCTTATGTCGTGGTCTATATGTGGAACCCCGATTGCGAGCATTGCGCTGAGCAAACCCCAAAGCTTGTACAGCTTTATAATCAAATGAAAGACAAAGGGTTTGACGTGTACGGCATTGCAGTGAACACTGAGGATGATAAATGGCGTGCATCCATGAAAAAGTATGGTATGCCATGGACAAACGTTTTTGACCCAACCAACAAGTCTATTTACGGTAAATACTATGTGGACAATACACCTGAAATTTACCTACTGGATGCAAACCGAACCATCATCGCAAAAAATCTAAATGTAGACCAAATTATGACAGTGATTGAGCGTGACAAGGCAAAACATAAGTAAACCCGGTTCTTGTAAAAAGATGAAAAGGGTTTGACCATTATTATGATAGGTCAAACCCTTTTTTATTACTGATGTCGCAAATCGAAAACCTATTTTGCCACCATCAACTTCTTCGCAAATGATCGCTTGCCCTCTGGCGTAACTTGCACGAAGTACATGCCATCCTGCCAACCGTTAATGCGGACTTTGTAAATTGCTTGATTAACTTCAGAAATATCCTCTCTGTGAACCAAAAGCCCAAAGCGATTAAACACTTCAACAGTAACATGCTTGCCTTTCAATTTTTCCATCTCAATGGAAAATTCGCTGCTTGCTGGGTTCGGGAATAAGCTGAACACAGCTACATGTGAAAAGTCTACAGATTTTGGCGCTTGCAAAATAACTTTCCCTTCCCGGTCAAAGATAGTTAGGCGATACTTATTCTCGCCATCAATTGGTTCACTATCAATTGTTTGCACAAAAAGATGGTCTTCAACATTTGTATCGACATCGCCAGAATTGATGGCTTGGAATGATTGCCCATCAATTGATTTCTCAAGTACCCATGCACTTGCTTCAAGTGGAAATTCAAGAACTCCGTACAAGGTAATTTCTTCCAAGCCCGAAACCGCATCTAATACAACAGAAGCTTGGCGGCCACCTGTGCCACCTTCAAAGTTTGTGCTGATGTTCACCGTATAATCCTCAACTTCACCATAGTCAAGTGTTTCGCAAGCAGTAGGGGCAGTGTCGCCACGTTTCATCGAAACCCTCATCCTAGTAGGCCCAGCCATCGCTGTCGCAGGTATGCTGATATTCCCCACTTCGTCAAATGTATTGGTGCCATTAGGTGGAGCATTTACCACTTGCTCAAATGCTACTTCGCCCGATTCATCGAATGTGCCGTCATGGTTATAATCAATCCATATCTTCCAGTATTCATCATAAGTGTACCAACTGAACCCTGTTGTCAAGGTTATTGGATAGCTTGAACCTGCTGTGGCACTAGTAGATAGGCTGGTAAAATCGCTGTAGGCAGTCTTGGCAGAAGGATTATTAATCGTCCCAAATTGCACGCCAGCAATCCAATCGTGCCAAGGCCAGTCGCTCGTACTGGCACAATAGCTTGGGCCACCGTTACCATTACTGCAAGACGTCGGTGGTGTCACCGTCATTGTCTTGGTACAACTTGGACTAGCATCATCTTGAATAGTAAAATTGAGTACACCCCCATTGATTGGGTAAGGGCCCATTAATGTAGAAATATTGTAGGCGCCACTCTGTGGGGCACCCAAAATATTGGTGGTCCAACCAGAACCTGAGTTCGTACCCGTCACAGTCATGTTAAACATGTAGGTGTCATCGGCAGGGTCGTTTGGTGTGCCGTTGTTGTTGCAAATCGGCGTTGTGGCTGTAGCATCGATGGAACAAGGTGTCACACTGGAACATGGAGCTGGCGGAGTTACGCTGCCTGTAGTTGTACAAGTGCCTGTCCCTGAATCAGTTACTGTAAAATTAACGACACCGCCACTAATCAAGAGTGGTCCAATGTTTATGGGCGTACCGTAGTTACCTGAGTAGTTGGCACCACCAATGGTGGTTGACCAAGAAGCCCCAGTGCCATTTCCGTTAACATCCAAACTAAAAGTAAAAGTATCATCAGTTGGGTCGGTATTGGTACCGTTGTCGTTGCAAGAGATGTTAGTAATATTCGCAGTAATGCTACAAGGTACAGGGCCCCCACTCACTAAGTTGATGACATAATCTTCCACTTCACCAGCAGGGATTGTTTCACAGGGCGTTGCATAAGCGCCCCTTTTCAAAGAAACCCTCATGCGGGTGATGCCCAAGTCTGCCGTAGCTGGCACTAGCACTGTTCCAACCTTCGTTCCACCGGGCGAACCAATAGCAAGTGCGGTAAGGATGCCAGCATAGGCCACTTCAGCCGGATCTTCAAAAGTGCCGTTGCGGTTATAGTCTATCCACACTTTCCAGTATTCATCATAGGTCTGCCAACTGAAACTATTATCCAAGGTGATGGTGTAGCTGGTACCTGTGTTTAGTTCTGTACTAATATTATTATAAAAGGTATAGAGTGCTTTGCCAGAGGCATTGTCTATCGTATTTAATTTCACATTGGAAATCCAGTCCACCCAGGGTGTGCCGCTAGATGCACAATAATTAGTCGGGTTAGACCCTGACACACTGATGACTACACTGCCAGTTGTTGTGCAATTATGCGAGTCAGTGACAGTAACAGTATAGGAACCACTGTTAAGGTTATTGATAGTAGCAGTGGTGGCACCAGTGCTCCAAAGGTAGGTGTAAGGTGCAGTGCCTCCTGTAGGGGCAGCAGTAGCACTGCCGTTGTTGGCAGGTGCGCTGGTCTCATCCATGCCGGTCACGTTGGCGTTCAAAGGTCCAGGTTGACTGATATTGATGATAAGCGTGCCGGTGTTACCATCAGAATCTGTTGCCGTCACTGTGTAATTTCCAGCGGCAAGGTTAGTAATGCTGGCGCTGGTGGCACCATTTGACCAAGCATAAGTGTACGGTGCAGTGCCATTGGCAACACTGACGGACGCGCTGCCGTTGGTATCGCCGTTACAGTTTACGTTGGTTTTATTGGCCAGTTGTACATTCAATGTACCGCCTTGGCCAGTCGGTATGACGAAACTTGCCTTGTAGTTTGCACCGTTGTTGTTGGCTCTTATTTGAATATCAGGTATTCCATTATTGTTAAAACTGACGTCTGACTCCATATAGATTTCGATGAAATAGCTACCAGGGTTCAATCCAGCCAAAACATTCAACCCTGGATTCCCGTCCCTAGTTTTGGTGCGGTAAGGACCATTGGTCACCGTGCTCAATTGCGGAAGCAAAAAAGGCGTAAAAGCACCCGGGCTACCAGATTGCGGATAAATACGGTAGTAGAATTTTGCATTCATCACGTTGTTATTGCAACTCTCCCACGTGATGGATTTCGCATTGGTGATGTTAAAACTGGTCGGTGAACCAAAATTGTGTCCTTGAAAAACTGTCAAATAGGGGCAACTTGACACTTGGTAGGTAGAGGTAACTCCGTTTATCTCGATATCGATTGTAGTGGCACAATCTGATACATAGGCGTATCCACAGGCCATTGTTTTCTGTTGGATAAACAGGGACAATATTGCTGCGAAGCCGAAGCTGCACAGCAGTCTGGTTGAGTTCATAATGTTAAAAGTTTTGGTAAAAAAATTGCCTAGCCCTTGCTTCTGATAAATACATCAGGGCAAAAGACTTTTATGAAAAAAAATTGTCAAATACAGTTGAAACTATCGGCTGAGGGAGATATCCGAATGGAGTGAGATGGCCCAATTGATTGGGAGTACAAAGAAAATCAAAATATAGACGTGAAACTGAGAAGGAGGGGAAAATAGTCGCTGTTAAGCCCCGCAAAAGTAAAAGGCTTTTTTGGCAAATACAAGACTTGGCCAAATTTTGAGGTAAAATCGTGCTCAAAAGACAACAGCACGGTTCCTTTCGCAAGTTTTCAGAAGCGATTTTTTCTTAAAAAACCGCTTCTGCTACCTGCCTAATGGTGTCAGCATCCCCCATCGTGTAATAATGTAGGCATGGGGCCCCAGCGGCTTTCAGCTCTTTTGACTGTGCTATCAGCCACTCAACGCCTATTTCTTGGCGAGCTTTGGCACTGGAAGCTTTTTGCAATTCGTTGACCAAATCGCCGGGAAGGTCAATGTAAAAATGACGAGGAATAGAGCTAAGTTGGTGGATTTTTGTCAAAGGTTTCAAGCCTGGCACAATGGGTACATTGATGCCTACTTTCCGACATTCATCCATAAAATTGAAGTAATATCGGTTATCAAAAAACATTTGTGTCACGATGTAATTGGCGCCAGCAGCCACTTTTGCCTTCGTAAAAGCAAGGTCAGCAGCCAAGTTCGGTGCTTCAAAATGTTTTTCGGGATAACCTGCCACGCCGATGCAAAACTCTGTCTTCAGGCCATCCTTAATATTGTCATCCAGATACTGGCCCTTGTTCATCCCGTCAATCTGCTTCACCAAGTCGAGCGCATATTCATGCCCGTTGGGGTCGGGCACAAAGCGACCATCAAAACTAGCTGCATCGCCACGCAGTGCCAACACATTGTTGATATTGAGAAAATTGAGGTCAATTAGGGCATTTTCCGTTTCTTCCTTCGTAAATCCGCCACAGATGAGGTGTGGCACGGCGTCTACACCGTAGCGGTGCATGATGGCGGCACAAATGCCAACGGTTCCGGGACGTTTTCGGATGGCAATTTTCTCGTAGTAACCGCTCGGCATTTTTTTATAGACAAAATCTTCCCGATGGTAAGTAACATCAATGAAAGGAGGCTTGAACTCCATGAGCGGATCCAACGTGTCAAAAATGGCTTTCATGCTCCCTCCTTTCAGTGGTGGCAATACTTCAAATGAGACGAGCGTCTGGCCTTTGGCATTCGCAAAATATTCGGTTACTTTCATGTTTCAGTTGAACGGTAAACGGCGGCCAGCTTCCAGTTTTACTTCCTATGGCTGAACATACCCATTCAACCGCCGACCATTTTACAATATTATCTAAAAGAAGTTTTACAAGGCAGGGGCTGCAAAACTACTGCTATTGATACCGAAATTCCAAATTCAGCCCCTAAACTCCCCGCATCTTGTAGGTTTTGTCATTGATTATCATGGTGCTCACGGTATGGTCACCATTCAAGTAGAGAATGATGTTTTCCTTTTTGTCATTCACAAATTCCCATTGGTATCGCTCTTCCTGCGCCCCAGCCTGCTTATCCTCTTTTTCTGAAATACGTTTTACCGGGTATTTCCAAGTCTTGTCCTCCTTCATGCCATCGTCGTACTGTACAATGGAGCGCACCACTACAAAATACTCTTTGATGATTTTCACTTTTTTATCCGGGTTGGTCAACATCACACTATCTACAGGTACTGTCGCTTCATCAACGACTAAAGAATCCGTGGCCGTGACGACACTCTCCTTGTCCTTGTCCTTTTTCTTCTTATTCACGTCCTTCTCTTCAATGGTAATTTCCTCCACGAAGCTGATGCTGGTGCTGTCCTTCATCCGCAAACGTTCTTGCACCCGGTCATCGGTATGAATCCGAAAGAACGGATAAAACTTTTTGCCCCAAATCGAGTCCGGCTCTTCAATGACCAATTCGCCCCGGTCTGTGAAATATGCCTTTTCCTCGTCCTTGAGCTTGCTGGGTATGGCAGGCAGATAAAAAATCGTCTCCTTATCGGTAGGGGAACGTTTGAAAATCAAGGCTTCCACCATATTGTATTTGTTCAAAATCACTTTCAGGTGTCCTTGCAAACGAGCATCCCGCGCATTCATCAATGTCAATTTGAAGCCAAAATCCTCTGGCTGCATGTTGTTGATGTTGTAAACCCCCTCTAAGCCCTCGCCTTTCACGTACAGGTTAGTGTGGGTGATGCCAAAGCTGTACTCACCGGGATCCAATTCTTCTTTTTTCTCATTTGGAACCTCCTTCATGGAGGGTTTAAAATCATACCCAATTAGTTCATCGGGCGTAAAAAAACGGCGGTCGGAGAGGTAGCTGTGCTGAGCCTGCGCCCAAGTGGCAACCGCCAGAAAAATGAACATGAGGTTCGTCTTCATAATTTGAAAATGCTTTTTTGATAAAATTATACTTTTTGCAAAGACAGCCAACTGACTAACTGCCAACTAATCTCCCACTGTCGCCCAATTTAGCATCACCACTTTTCCAGCTTCTTTCCCAAAAAACAAGCCGAGAAAGCCGTTCGTCCCCTCCTCCGTTTCGATGCCACCCCAGGGCCGTCCGCAAAGGTCGGACAAATGCGCCCCATCGAGCACCAATTTCGCTTCCTTTTCCACCTTTATTTTTTTGCCTTCGGCAATTCGCACCTCACCTCGCAGCGTAAGCGTCGTTCCGCTTTTAACCACTACATCATTGCGAAGCAAACGAAAATTCCAATCCGTATCTTGTCTCACTACTTCCGTCTCGAACACCGATGGCACTGCAAACGGCGAAGCCCAAATGCCTCGTCCAAAAGTCCCGGCCACCAGTTTTCCTTCGCAATAATTTACTTCAAAATCACTGACAAGGCAAACAGGTAGCCCAGCATTGAACGGCTGCCACTCAGAATTTGGGTCGGTCGCATGGAAATTTACCCAAACACCTACATCCGTGCCGGCATAAAGCACGTCGTCTGTACCAGCCTGAGCAGTCAAAGTACTGACAAAAAATGGGGGCAACCCCTTGCTCACATTCTTCCACGTCTCGCCGCCATCGGCAGAAAAGTAAACTTTGTGTGGTTTATCGTAATTTTTGAAACTCACCCAAATCCGCATGGCATCTTCAGGGTCGCATTCCACCGCCAAAATGCTGCTGCCTCCATGCTTGAACACTACGGCATCACCCATATTTTTGCCCAACGGAATCCATGAGGCTGCGGTATCAGCAGCAGGGTTGTCAGTTCGGTAAAGCTGGTCGCCATAGGCATAAATCACCTTGGCGCCACTCGAAACAGCCATCGCCGTCACTCGCCACGGGTCTTTTTTAGGTAAGTCAATGTCGCCTATTTGGTGCCAAACCTCCTCCCCGTAGGGCAGGTAGTGCACCTTCGTAGTACTGGAATAGAGGTTGCCGTTTTCATGAAAAATCATAGGGTGGTAATAGCTATCGCCATTGGAAACCATGTCTTTGTTCCAGCGTGCCCACCTGCCGCCGCCGTCAGTGCTTTTGAAAATGACTGGCGGCCCCAATGCCCAGGAGATGCTGAAAAGGTTGGCAGGATTGTAGGGGTCAACAGCACAATCCGTTCCATCACCGCCGAGGTTGGGCTTGGTGGCAGTGCCATCCGTGCGGATGAGCATGGTGCCGAGGTCCTGTGTGCCGCCGGGCATCACCGAGTAATCTTCGGCCACGGCAATCCCATAAAATTGCATGTTGTTGAAACCAGTGCCAGACACATCGCTCCACTTCCATTTTTGCCCTTCAAAAACCGCCCGGTACAATCCGCCATCATTGGCCGAATAGATGATATCCCCGCCATCACCATCACTTACCACGCAAATTTCCCGGTGGTCAAGATGGACACCGTTGTTCGTAATTTGTTTACTTGTGGCCTTGCCAGCAGCATCGATTTTTATCTGGTAAACATACAATCCCCCTACGTACAGCGTGTTGTCATCATTGGGTGAAATGGCAAAAACATGTTTCTCATAGCTTCCACTAAGATATTTTTTCAGTAGGAGTTGCCAAGTAGTGCCTCCATCTAGCGAGCGCAAGATGAACTCGTTCCGCTGGGCGGAAACAGCAAGGTATATCAAGTCGGGATTGCGTTCCGACACGGCCATATCTATCCGAATAACTGGTTCCGTAACTCCCACTGAGCTGTCGATTGGAATTTCCTCCCAGTTCTCCCCACTGTCTTTTGACCTAAAAAAATACCCGGCATCTGCGGTTAGGTACAGCGTGCTTGGCTTCCCCGGTTTGTTGAGAAGAGAGCGAAAAGCAGGGTCCCAGCCAGCCAGGCAAGGGTATGGGTTCGATTTTTTGAGGGTAAAATGGGCACCTGCATCATCAGAGCGATAATAATCCTTGCCACAAACCACATGTACCGTATCAGGGCTGGTGGGGTGTGTGAGTATTTCGTGGGCAACCTCTTCCATCGTGCCGGGCGGTTCAAATTTCAACCCGGTTTCTTGCCAAGTATTTCCACCATCTGTCGTTTTCAGCAATCCAATGCCATAGGTGCGCCGAAAGTCGAGTGGGTAACGGATGCCCGTACCGATGTAGATGGTGTTGGAGTCTATCGGGGAGAACGCTAAACTTCGGACTCCGAGAACAGGCAGGCGGGTGCTGTCAGTGAGGTTTTCCCAAATGGGGATGGAATCAAGCACATTGCGAGTACGGAAGAGGCCGCCAGTTGGTGTAGCAGCATAAAGTTCCGAAGGATTAGCAGCCTTGTTGTCAAAAAATTTGACCCTGATTTGAGCACCCGTGCCAGTACTGCCGCTACCTACTCCTGTGCCCGGGGTTGGTGGGGTGTTGGGGCCGATGTACTCCCAAGCAGAGCCATTGGCTGGCGTATTGGGTATCACTGGAGTTTGTGAATTTGCCAATGTCACCAATAGCAAGAGAGGAATTAGGAAGGCTAGTTTAAACATGGATTTGGATTTTGATGGTAGCTTCAAAAACCCAAATTTAGGGAAAGGAATCCTTCTTCCTAGTTCAGGATTTGTCTACCACAGCTACCGTTAGGCGGCTGACACAAACCATTTTACCTTTTTCATCCGAGATTTCGATGTTCCAGACGTGCATGGAGCGGCCCACCCGAATGGGGGTCACTTTTCCAAAGACAAAACCACGGGTGGCAGGCCGTAAGTGATTGGCATTGATTTCTACACCAACGGCCATTTTTTTATCTAAATCCTCGATGCAAAGCGTAGATGCAACACTGCCCAGCGTTTCGGCAAGTGCCACGGATGCACCGCCATGCAGCAAACGGTAAGGTTGTACCGTTCGATTGTCAACAGGCATTTTTGCTACTAAAAAGTCAGCGCCAATTTCTGTAAATTGAATGCCGAGATTTTCGCCTAAAGTATTGGCATTCAGCGAATTGAGATAGGAAAGATTGGTGGGTTGTTTCCACATAAATTAACAGATGTAAGTAGTGAGCGGTGTTAGTTTGCCCTCAACGAAATACGCTCTTACTTCAGGGATAAAGGATTTTCTTCCCGTACTACCTGTTTTGCCTTTTTGATGGAGGGGTCATATTCGTTCAGCACATAGTAATAGCCTTGGTCAGACCATAGGTGACGGGCAATGCCAGCCATGATGGCCATCTTCAATTTGTTTTTCACTTTGGGCCACTGGCGCTCGTTGCGCTTTTCGCCACGTGTCACTGCGAAGTCAAGGAATTCGGCAGCAGTGGCATCGCTCACAGTGAATTTTGAGGCAAAATCTTCCATCGAAAATTTTTCAAGGTCTGGCCGGTGTGCTTCCAAATATCGGAACGCAAAGGCTGGAACATGTTGGTTAAGCCGAATGTAGTAAGGGTTCAGCAGGGTAGAATCAAGTGGAACGAATACGTCGGGGTCGATACCTCCGCCGCCGTAAACAGTTCGCCCGCCGTCCGTGTGATACTTTGTGGTGTCCTCGTGGTGGACGTTGTGATTGTCGTAGAGCTCACCGTTTTCGATTCGCTCCGCTACATCGTCCTCGTAGTCGTCACGCCCGGCATATGGTTTTTGGATGCAGCGTCCTGATGGGGTATAGTAACGAGCTACCGTGAGCCGGATCGCCGAGCCGTCCCGAAGGCGATACTGCTCCTGCACCAACCCTTTCCCGAAGCTCCGCCTTCCGATAATGACTCCCCTATCCCAGTCCTGAATGGCGCCTGCAACGATTTCACTAGCGCTGGCAGAGCCTTCGTCCGTCAATACGGCAATGTTGTCAACGTCATAAAAATTACGGCCTGTGGATTTGTAGTCGTTGCGGGGCACATTTTTCCCTTCGGTGTAAACCAAAAGTTTGTCCTTTTCCTTGAAAAGCTGGCTGAGAATGTTTGTAGCCTCCTGCATGTATCCGCCTGGGTTTTGCCGAAGGTCAATCACAAGATGTTTCATGCCTTTTTCATCCACCAGTTTTTCCAATGATTTCATGAACTCGTCGTAGGTATTGGCGCTGAAACGGTTGATTTTGATATACCCGGTCAAGTCGTCAAGCATGTAAGCTACCTCAACGCTGTGAACTGAAATCTTGTCCCTAGTCAGGGTGAAATTGCGGAGCGACTTCTCGGCACCCCGCATAATGCCAAGCTTGATTTTTGAGCCTTTCTCACCTTTCAGTTTAGATAGGATCCCTTCGTAGTCGATGTTTTTGCCAATGGTCAGCGAGTCTTCGATTTGCACAATTTTATCACCCGAAATTATACCGGCACCATCTGCGGGCCCCCCAGAAAGGGCAGCCACCACCATCACCGTATCATCCACCACCACGAACTCAATACCGATACCATCAAAACTCCCTTCGAGCTGTTCGTTCACTTCTTTGAGTTGGTCGGCGGAAATATAATTGGAATGGGGATCGAGTTGGAAAAGAATATTGTCGATTGCTTCCTTGACGAGTTCATCTTTGTTCACATCATCCACATAACGAGATTCAATATAACGTATAAGCTCCTCTAGTTTGCCCTGCCCGATAGTGCTGGGCGGGAGTGCATCGTCACCCTTTGGCATCTCGATGGCCACAGCGGTAGGCGGGTTTGACTGCATCCGAGTTCCAATAAGCATCCCTGCTACCAACATCAGTGAAAACAGCAGGGGTAGCCAAATATTGAGTTTCTTCGGTGTTGGCGTATTCTCTTGATTCATGCCTTAATAAAATTATTGGAAGCTTCGGTCTAAGGTTTATCCCACAAAATTACGCCAATCTGACTTATTCAGTTTTGACTTCCGTAATAATGTGTAGGGAGACCCAAAAGTTTGAGATAAAATCGGCTTGCAGCATGGCTATTTTACAAATAATCAAAATAACTCAGTTGATTTTTTGTTGAAATATTTGGCGTTTCGGCAAATCCCATGACTATTTGGGTCGTTTTTTTGAAAAATCCCGGCCGAAAACGCAATTTTGTTGAAATTATTAAAAGGCTTGCTACCTGTAGTTAAGCTTGCCAAATACCTGACTCATCTTAAACTTTCATAAATGAATGCACTTGACAAGACCGACAAGCTGATTCTTTCCATGCTCATGAACGATGCGGAGCAGCCATACACCGACATTGCGAAGAAAATTGGCTATGTATCTGGTGGCACGGTGCATGTTCGCATGAAGAAAATGCGGGAAATGGGAATTGTGCAAGGTGCCAATTTGGTGGTAAACCATGACAAACTAGGCTATGACATTTGTGCTTTCCTGGGCATCTACCTTGACAAAAGCTCCCTGTACGATGACGTCTCGGAAGAACTCAAAAAAATCCCAGAAGTAGTGGAAGCCTATTACACCACGGGGCTTTACAGCATTTTCGCAAAAATCTATTGCCGGGACACCGTTCACTTACGGGAGGTTTTGCACGATAAAATCCAGAAAATTTCAGGCATTCAGCGTACAGAAACCTTTATATCCTTGCAAGAAAGCATCAACCGACCCGTGGATGTTTTAACGGACGAGGAATAGAATTTGGAATTTGCCAGCAGCCCAATCGGCAGGGGTCAATATCGAAGTATTGAGCTTTCTCACATCCCCTTTCAGTTCTTCCCCTTCAAAAATCAAGGGTTGGCAGCATTTTGGTGTATTGTAAAATGAGCGAACTGGTTTTATATGAAAAAAACTGCAAGTTTTACTCCTATTGGCCTGACAGCGAGCGTTAAATGACCATGTTGTTTAAATTTAAAACTACAACATTCTTTTGGGTGCTTTCCATTGGACTTGGAATAGCAGGGCTTTCTTTTTCGAAAAACAGCTTCTTCCCCCAAGTACATGTCAATTCATCCACTAATGCGCTCGAATTTTCCAACGATGACACGATAAAATACCGAGGCTACCGACTTGAACTCATCAATTTTCAAGTGCTGAAAACAACAGACGATTGGGTGAAAGTTCGCTGCGACATTGTCAACTCTGGCCGGATGGATGTCAATTTTTCAAAAAAAGGAACGGAGCACTGGGTACAGTTCATGTTTGACCAGTCGCTGTTCAGCAACAAGCTAGGTGGCCTTCGTGAAAACATCCGCTTCACGCTTTACGATGACAATTTCAAGCTATCCGCTGGCCAAACATTGCGCAGCAAAGAACTTAAAGTGCCAGTGGTGATTGAGAAAAAACTCCTACAGCCTGAACCCGTTGCTGGAGGTTTTGAGACTAAGGCTGGCACCACAACCACTGCACTACCGGAAGCAGACGACCCTGCCATGCTCAGTGGGAAAGGTGGTGAAGAAGAGCCTATCAATAGCGCTACTATCCAACCTGGAATAGCAGAAGATTGCCCAGATATTTATTTCTATAAATTACGAATCATTGAGCAGGACGACAAATGGGCTACTGTGGAATACACCATTGCCAACAAGGGTTTTGGCACCTTCAAACTGTTTGATAAAAACAATAAAACTCAGGAAAAATTGGTGGTAAAAGCCTTCATCTCTGGGGTTCCCACTTTATCACGAGGAGCACTGCCATCAGGAGGACAAATTGTTAAGCCGCTGCCAGGCCAGTCTGGCGACCTTTTACCTGGTGACACCTACACTGGCCAGATGAAGGTAGACGTTCGCAAAAAGACCCGTTACATGAAAAGCCTAATACTTTCACTGGATTCTGACCAGTTCCGTTTGGAATGCGACAAAACAAATAATACTGATGCGGTGATTTTGGATTGATGCTTGAAGTTTCACCAACAAAAAAACGGGTGTGCCGCAATTGCGGCACACCCGTTTTTTTGTTGGTGATTAATGCATGAAAAATTAATAACCTGCATCAATTTAGTATCCAGCGACGATGAGTATCAAGCCCCCAAGTAGTGCTTCAACAGTTTGCTGCGGTTGGCACTGCGGAGCTTGTTGATGGCCTTGTCTTTGATTTGGCGAACCCGCTCACGAGTCAAGCCGAACTTATCGCCAATATCCTCAAGCGACATTGGGTGCTCCACTCCAATTCCAAAATACAGCTTGATCACGTCCATTTGGCGATCGGTGAGTGTGCTGAGTGACCGCTCAATTTCCGTGCGCAGGGATTCCGTATATTCCAAATCCTGGTCGGTCTTCGGTGAGTGGATGTTTTCTAGCACATCAAGCAGCGAATTATCCTCGCCATCCACAAAAGGAGCATCCATGCTCACGTGGCGGGCAGCAACACCAAGTGTAGTTTCTACCTCTTCGGTAGGTATTTCCAAAAGGGTAGCCAATTCTTCAGCAGAGGGCTCCCGCTCATAGTTTTGTTCCAGCTCAGAGAACGCTTTATTGATTTTGTTCAGAGAGCCTACTTTGTTCAAAGGAAGACGGACAATACGGCTCTGCTCCGCCAAAGCTTGAAGGATACTTTGGCGAATCCACCAAACAGCGTAGGAAATGAACTTAAATCCACGGGTCTCGTCAAAACGCTGGGCAGCTTTGATGAGGCCAAGGTTGCCCTCATTGATAAGGTCGCTGAGCGAAAGTCCTTGATTTTGATACTGCTTCGCAACGGAAACCACGAAGCGCAGGTTAGCTTTTGTAAGTTTTTCTAGGGCAGTTTGGTCGCCTTGCTTAATGCGCTTGGCCAAATCCACTTCTTCCTCCGGTGTTAGCAGGTCCACTTTTCCGATTTCCTGCAAGTATTTTTCAAGAGATTGGCTCTCCCGGTTCGTAATTGACTTTGTAATTTTTAACTGTCTCATTAATCCGCTAAGATTTTGAAAAGGTTTAGTGTTTTCTTGTCAAGATTGGTTCAGGATAAAGCCAGAGAATAGTAAATTCTGTGAATCATAGTTTGTTCTTCATTATAAATTGTATAAAATAAAATATTGAACAGCTTGACTTTCAGAATGTTCTGTGCAAAAAATGCCGCATGGTCTAGGTTTGGGTAAAAACGCTGCAAAAATAACAGAATTGAACGAGCTTATCAACCAAAACAAATAGAAGTTAGTTTATATCCCGACTTTCATCATATAGAAGCCGTTGATTTTTAAGCCCATCCAATTAGAAACTTCTATTTTTTTTATTGAAAAAAACTTCCAAAGCGATTATTTGCTCCTCAATCAGGGATTCAAGATGAATTTGATTCGATTTTTTTGAAAAATCAATATTTTCCTTTTTACTTGCGGCGTTTCTCGGAAAGCGGCAGCCAAAAGCCAAGACAGGCAACATCAAATTCTGTCAGCAAAGCGGTTCCATTTTCTTATTTTTCAACCAAGTGTTAACGGCAGTTATGGTAAAACCTTCGCTGCCATTTACCAAATAACTTGTGAGCGAAATGGCTATACTTTGTCACAAAGCGTTGAACATCAACGATTTGAAACAAAACTATAGCGGACTTTCGCACAAAAACAATCCAGCTGTATGAAGCGAGTAAAGATTACACTGGAATTTATACTCAAGGCATCACCCACCTTGTTGTATCAATTTTTCACCTCACCTTCTGAGCTTATCCGCTGGTTTTGCGATGATATTGAAGTTACTGGTGAGACGCTTTACGTTTTCAGTTGGGGCGGCTATCCTGAGGCTGCCCGCCTTACCGAAGACATTGAGGATGAAGTCGTTCATTTTGAATGGTTGGATGACGACCGGGAAGGAGAATACTTGGAGTACAGAATTTCCCAGTCCCCCGTCACGAGTGAGACCATCTTGGAGGTCACCGATTTTTGTGATGAAGACGAAGTCAAAGAGCAAAAAGCACTTTGGGAATCTCAAATCAAGGCACTGAAAAAAGAAACTGGAAGCGGGAATTGATTTTCTAGCCTACCATTTTTGATTGCTACCCAAACCCCATTTTCTGCGTACGTTTGCCCAAAACAAACCACGCAGTGAAACTCATCTTCGGTCTCCAACTCGACAACCAGACTCTGCCTGCGCCCCAAACGCTGGCAGGCGAACATTACGTAGGCCCTAATGGCTTGTTGACGCTTTTCGAAACTTGGTACGGGCTTGGTGGTCACCCAAATGATATTGATTATCTACGTATCGAGCAATATCGACAAGCATTACTGGAAAATCTTGCAAACACCACCACCCCACCTTTTTTCCTTAAATCGTTTGAGGCTGACCCCTTCACTACTGCCGCCGACGTTTGCGAGCGCCGGGATGAATTGCTACTGGCAGGCTGGGATTTTGAAAAAAATGCTGAAACGCCGCCGCGTCTGGCCACGATAGCGGATATCGAGGCCAGCTTTCAGCATTCCAACCCCGATGGCTTGCCGCTTACCCCAGGTTTTGCAGATAGGTTCCATGCAATTTTATCTGCCGCTGAAAAGCATCCAGCTCCCATCACAGAAATTTGGGTAAATGAACCTTCTAAGTTGATGCCCCGCCATTTCCAGCGTTTTTTTGAAATATTGACCAAAACGAATAGCGTCGAAATCCAAGAATTGGAAATACCAGTCCCAGCGTTTTCGGAAGCGACCGATTTGCAAAAATTTCAACAGCATTTTCTTTTCCCCGAAAAAAAAACAAAAGAAAAACTCTGCAACGATGGCACTTTGCTCTTGCTGAAAGCCCGACGTGCTAGCGAAGCGGCCGCTTGGCTGGCACAATTGGTCAAGCTGAATTTCTCCAATACCCCACCGCCTGAACTCCCCAATTTTTTAATTTCTGAAAAGTCACGAAGCCTCGACATGGCCCTCATTCAGGAAGGGCAGCCAAGTCTCGGCATCCAAAGCACTTCCTTGGCCAGGCCGACATTGCAAGTGCTAAAGTTGGTAACCGCCTTCCTTTGGGAACCCGTAAACCCCTTTCATATTCTCGAATTTGTGTCCTTGGCTGTAAAGCCGCTAGCCGACGATTTGGCCACACTCATCGCCAACCAAGTGGCCGCCAAGCCAGGCTTGCAAGGCGAGGGCTGGTATGCCATGATCAATCGTTATTTTGAAGAACTTGCGGAAAGTCAACCTCCTGCAATGGTGAATGACCAGCGAAAGCAGTATAATTTTTGGTTCGAACGGCGGCGCTACGACTTGGGGCGCAAAGTACCCAAAGGGGAAGTGACCACTATTTTTGATTACCTACGGCAATGGGCCGTGGAGGCGTTCGAGGACGGAGGTGGGCGAAACCACTCGCTCATCGTGCTGAGCCAGCAAGCAAAAAGGGTATCGGAATTGCTGAACGCCCTACCCGAGCAAGAATTGACGCATTTGGAATTGGAGCGAATCGTTCGGGCAATTTATGAACCATCCCCAGTGGTCTTGCAAGCCCAAGAGGCAGGCAGCTTGCCCTATGTGCAACACCCTGGAGCGTTCATCGGAGCTGTGAAAGAGGTTTGGTGGTACAATTTTGTGCAACAAGAGCCCCCGCATTTTTTTTCAAAATGGTCAAAAAAGGAGCGTGCTTGGCTTGCGGAAAGCAGCGTTTTGCTGGACACCCCAACCCAAGAAAATGCCCGACAACTTTGGCAGCAGTCCCGCCCGATACTAGCTGCCACGAACCGGCTACTGTTAGTACTACCCGAATCGGTGGATGGCACACCAGCTAACCCGCACCCGCTTTTCGGCGACTTGCAAGCCGCATTTTCCAATTTGGAAGTAATTGAACAGCAAGTAGTCAACGAAGCATCTGCATTTGCGAAGCATTTTACCCTCCCAAAATACGAGGCGGTAACCTGGCGGCAACTTGGTCGGCCAGCACCGTTTTTAAAGATAAACCCTCGGGGGAACATGCAGCGGGAACAGGAATCGCTGACCAGCCTTGAAACCCTATTTTACTACCCATACCAATGGTTTTTCAAATACAAAATCCGGTTGAACAAGTCAAGCATTCTGAGTGTGGTGCCTGACAACACGCTGATGGGAAACCTTGCGCACCGAGTTTTTGAAAAGCTTTTGAAGGAAGATATTCAGGTCATGAGCAAGGCAGAAGTGGAAGGCCGGGTGGAGCAAGAGAGCCACCGATTGTTGGTGCGGGAGGGTGCAGTGCTGCTGATGTACGGCCGTGAACCAGACCGTGTGGCTTTTGTAAATAAACTGAAATTTGCAGCTTGGAGCCTAGTGACGCATATCCGTGATAACAACTGGCGGGTTCAGGCGACAGAGCACCAACTTGACGGAAAGTTTCCAAATGACACTGAGAATAGCCCGGCTGTGAGGGGCATTGCCGACTTGGTGTTGGAGCGGGTGGACAGTGCAACTGGGGCTATTGAACGGGCAGTAATTGATATTAAATGGCGAGGCAGCGGCTGGCGGGAATCAGTCATCCGAAATGGTGAAGACCTACAGCTAGTACTGTACGCAAGATTGATTTCACCAGAAAATGAATGGGCACACACGGCCTATTTTATTGTAGAAAATGGCAGAATGTTGGCGAGGAATACGGGAGCATTCAAGCATATTTCACCTATTGCCCCAACTGCCGATCACCGGGAAGTAAACGAGGGCATTTTGACACAGATGCAAGCAACTTGGCATTGGCGCATGGCACAGTTGGAAAAAGGAATTATCGAAGTACGCTGCCGGCAAACCCTTTCTGCCATTGAGGAAGTTTATGGCGAAGAACACGGAGCGGAAATGGGCAGCTTGTTGGAAATGAGAGGAGAAGATGCCAAATATGATGATTATAGGGTGCTTATTAATTTGATTGATTAAATGGAGTCAAGCCAGACAACTAGCCACTAATGGTCTATGAATTTTGGAGCTTGAAAAAAATTGGAGTCAGTTTTTGCCCAAAATGTTTTGAAAAAAATCATCTTTGTTAGGTGTGACCTTGGCATCAAAAAACGTCGGAACCCTTGCTTTAAAACCTTGATTCCAGGTAAAATTATTGGCAAGAACACAGACTAAATATGCAAAATCTCCATATACTTTTAGTAGAAGATGATGCCTCTGCGGCATTGGATGTAGAGATGTTATTAGACGAATTGGGAATAAAACTCTCTTGTAAAAAGGAGAATGCCGCTGACGCTTTAAACTATATTTATTCCGAGCAGCCTGACTTAATAATCATGGACATCGAACTGCAAAGCGATAAATCAGGTCTTGATGTAGCAAAAGAGATTGTCCATCTGCGAATTCCCATTATTTTCACTACTTCTCACGAGGACAAGGCACTCTTCGAAGCTTCCAAGTCGGTTAACTCCTTCGGCTATTTAGTCAAACCCTTTAATAAGATAAGCTTGCAAAGCACCTTGGAACAAGCTTTCAGCAAGCTGTGCCCAGCCGATGAACTGGTTGATTCGAGCCTAGGGGCAGCACTCCAAGACAAAGTGTTGGTAAAGCATGTCAACATCCTTTATCCCGTTAGCTTTGATGAAATTCTCTATATCCAAGGTGAAGGAAATTATTGCTCCATACATACGCAAGCTCGTAAATATTTGCTGAAAATTTCCTTGCGAAAAATCCTAGAATCAATGCCCTCCAACCAGTTTGCGCCCGTACACAAGAGCTTTATTGTTCATTTGGGCAAAGTGGAATCTGTGGATATTGGCAGCGGAAAGTTAACGGTGGGGAAAGAAGTGGTGCCATTGGGCCGGAATTTCAAAAATTCGTTTTTGGAAAGATTCAATATTCTTAAATAGGTGGTTGTTCGGACAAATGGAGCCGAATGCTGAAGGTGGCTCCACCACTTGTGTTGTTCTCCACATTGATAGTGCCTTGGTTGATTTCCACAAGTTCATGGCAGAGCACTAATCCAATGCCATTTCCCTTTTCACCGTTCGTGCCTTGCTCCCCAAATGCATTTTTTAGGTCAAAAATATGGGCCAGCATTTCAGGGTAAATACCTACACCCGTATCACAGACCTCTATCACGCCAAATCCATTTTCGGCATAAACTGAAATATTTACTCGACCATTTTCAGGCGTGAATTTAATGGCGTTGTCCACCACATTCCGCACAACAGTTTGCACGCTGTTTTTATCAGCGATAATTACGGGGTTGCATACAATTTCACTAGCAAGTTCAACGCCCTTTGCCTCCGCAACATTTTTATAAAGCCCCACTACTTCCGTTACAAGTTCCCCAGCGAGCAGTGGTTCGGGGGAATGCGGAAACCTGCCTCCTTGTATCATGGACCATTTGAGCAGGTTGTCCAGGAGGTTCCGAACGTTGACGACTGAGTTCTCAACGGTTTCTCCCAATTGGTACACCTCTTCCAAACGGTTTTGTCGGATGAGAAATGCAACCTTACGTGCCAGCCCACCCAATGTCACCAGTGGCGAGCGAAGGTCGTGGGCGATGATGCTATACATTCTATCTTTTGCTGATTGTGAAGCCGAAAGTTCCGTATTTTTTTTCACCAGCTCTTTGGTACGTTCTTCCACCAACAAAGCCAAACGCCTTTTCTCACGGCGCAACCACCGGATGCGCCAACGTACACTGAAAAAGGTCAAAAGACTGAAGCCAATAATACACAACAAGGCAAATTTCCAAGTTTTGAAAAACGGCTGAATAACACTGACAGGTATCACCAACTCATTCTCAGACCAATAGTTGCCGGCACCTTGGCCTCTTATCCTGAGCTTGAAATTACCATGTGGCAATGCGTTGAACCGGATAGTGTTGTCTTCCTGAAAAGTCCATTCGTTATCCAGACCTTCCAATTTCCATGCATAAAAATGCTTCTTGGCGCAAAAATCGAGCAGGGCAAAATCAAGGGTGAAGAATTTTTCCTCCGGTTGGATTACTATTTTGTTGGCTTCCTTGTAAGCCGATGTGCGGTCTTCAAGTTGGCCTCCATGCAACACTTGGTACTCAGTCACCATCATAGGGGCACTAAATTGGTTGGTTTTGATTTCGGCTGGATTGAAAGCAGTTATCCCATCCAATCCCCCTAAATAAAAAGTGCCATCGCTACCACGACAAAAAGAGGTGTTATTGAATTCTTCATGTGTGATGCCATCGGGTGTGAGAAAATTACTGACGAAACCCGTTTTTTTATTGAAACGCATGAGGCCATAGTTGCTGGGGAGCCAGAGGTAGCCAAGTCCATCATCCATCACGGCATAGATGATACTATTTGAAAGTCCGTCAGGGGTGGTGAATTGCCTGGTCAACCCAGTTTTGCTATTCCAGCGGATAATGCCCCCACCTCTTGTTGCAAGCCAAAACACGCCATTTTCATCTTCCGAAAAATGATAAATATAGTTCTCGGGGAAATTGTTAAAGCGCTCAATAATGCCCTTCTCCCTATCCATTTTATAAAGGCCAGCATTGGTGGCAAGCATAATGTAATCTTGCTTTGGATAGAGATAAGTAAGCTCCAGCTTGGCTAGCTCCGAGAACCCATTTAATCGTTGATATGCCTGGAATACTTGTTTTTCTTGGTCAAAAATGAATAGCCCGTGGCTTCGGCTTCCAATATAAATGTCGCCGGTATAAGGGTCCTCGAAAGGCCGTAAAAGCCCTTCTCCCTTCAGCATATTGGCTGTATGGAAATACTGCTTCTCGTTCCATTTCTCCATTGTGGTGCGTATCACCTCCTCGAAATGTTGACCAAACCAGATTGAGCGATCTTTGGTTTGCATCACTCCATAATGTATATCATCGGAAATTTTTTTACTGGCGTTTGTTTTGGGGTCAATTTGATAAATGCCATTATAGGTGCAGGCAAGCAAACTCCCATCCGTAAGTTCTGTTATTCCCCGCACACTGATATTCACGCCTGTTTCATTGTGCAATAGGCTTGTGAAATCATTTTTTTTCAGCTCGAACACATAAATGCCCATTCTACCAGAGACCCACACCTCGCCCTGTCTGCCAAAAAAAATACTCTTGCTGTTGATTTGAACATCAAAATCCTTAAAACTCGGTGCCTCCGCAAGTAACTTTCCGTCCTTCCCAAACACGAAGAGCCTATCTTGCAATAATAGCCAAATCCTTCCTTGACTATCTTCATTGATACTGACTGACCAAAAATTACTATCTCTTAATTTTACAGTAAATGGCATATTCCCGTGGGTCAATTTCAGCAATTCTGGGCGCCCCCCATTATTAAGCTTCCAAACTTTAGGCTCGACTTCCAAATGGTTATTGACTACATGGGAATAACTTAAAAATAGGATGGAGGAATCAAGCCGATAACTGGCAGAGTAATGACCAACATCTGGGTAATCCTTCAACAACTTGCCACGCAGATCATACTCGCCCAAGTGATTTTCAACAGCGTAATACAGGCTGTTCGAGAAAGAAGGTACGGGATCCGCCTGCTGATCGCCGTTGGAAAAGTCGGGAGCAATACCGAATGTATGCAAACTTGAATCGTAATGCAGCAAGGAATCTTGACCAAAAATTCCCCACACTTCTCCTTCATGGGTGTTCTGTAAAATTTTCACCGGTTGCTTTGCAAAGCGAGGGTACAAATCTTCCAGTTTTACAATTCTTTCTTTGAAGGGATCGATAATATCTACTGCTCCATTGGTATTGTTTGCCCAGATTCTGCCATTAGAATCCTTGGCTAGATAGATCCTAGATTCAGAGCGCAAACCACTGTTATTGGCATTGAAATTCTTGAAGTTGCGACCATCAAAACGAGAAACGCCGAAATCACTTCCCAGCCAGATAAAACCTTGGTTATCTTGTACGACGTTTGTCAAAAACCGGGATGCCAATCCATCTTCCACCGAAAAATACCTATACTTAAAGGTGTAGTGTTGTGCCGCTAAACCACTGACTATCAGCAGGGTGAAGAGTATGCTCAAGCTTGGCGGCAATAATCGCATGATAAAATAAGCGCTCTAATTTTAGGAAACCGGGTAAATATAGTCAGCCTTCGAATATGATGGTTGGCAAGTGGAGTCTATCAAATAAATACTATACAAATTCCCCAAAACAAAGAACGCCGACAAGTGTCGGCGCCCAACTCCAATCGAATCGGTCAAAAAAAAGTTTTAAGTGTTTCCGTAAAAATCTCTTTTATGCTAGTGCTTTACAGTCTATCTCCCCGCTAATATTTGGCAGGAGAACCAAGCTTTTGTAAAAAGCAGGACAAATCTGAACAAAAAAAACAGGGCAGCTTAATGTAGTTGATAAACTGCAAAATAGAGGTGACAACTCGCAAGAACATAGAACACATGGTTTTCATACCAATCAACATGAATAGCAACAGGCTTGCTTTTATTACAGGTTAGAAGCGGTTTGGAAGTATTTTGAGCAGCATCCGAATTTGGAGTACCACAAAATTTTCTTCCTCCAAAAACATCTGCTAACTTAGCGTTACCAATTCGGACATCTTACCTAAAGCCTAGCCACCACACATCCGTTGGGTTTTGGCAATTTACAATTTTACAAATCAAATACAGTCGGGGCTCCCCCTGCCTTTTTCATCATCAAAAACTCGAACTATGTACACGTGTACCACTTGTCCAAATTTTACCACAAAAAAACAAAAGACTAGACGGGTTTTGCTCCGTAAAGCCTGCATGTTTGCCTTGTTGACAGTAGTTGGATTGGCTTTCCAATCTTGGGATTATTACCAACCGTGGAGCAATGCCAGCGCTCCGCCAATGGCACTTCAGCCCATCGGAGCTTGGGCCAACTTGAGCCAAGCCCAACGTACCACCCTCCAAAACGGGGGCGTTGTCACCAATTTCAACTCCGGCATTTGCAGTGGCGTTACGCCCATCCTGCTCAATATCAGTGGCGGGCCAGCGCCAAGTGCTTTTGACAACACGACCATCAATGCACGGCAACCTCGCCGCTGGGGCAACACCTCCTTCTACCTTGCCAATCAAAACATGGGTGGCGCTGGTGTGCAGTTTTGTTTTGACCTCAGCATAGCCACCTCGTTCAGCATGGACAGCCGGGAGCACGCCTATTTCGCCAATGGCGAAACCATCGGTGTGACGGCCTCAAACGGTGGTGTCCCTGTAAATCTTGCTGCCAGCTACCAAGGCGGCCCGCTCGGCAACGCTTCCATCAGTGGCAATGGCACGGGCAGTGTTCAATTTAGCGCCAACGGCAAAACTGGTGGTGGTTTATGGTGGAGTGTGAATTCGAGCGGTCAACCCGTCACGCAGGTTTGCATCGAATACTTTAGCACACCGGGTGAGTTGCCGACTACGGAACCTTTCCGCTTCAGCATCGATGGCACAAAATGCGTGGCCGACCCAGCTTTGGTTTGCAATAGCAGCGCTCCAGTTAGCCGTTGGGGAAGGCTCGGCGCCAACCAAGGTCTCTACCTAGATGACGGCCAGCCAGTTTACAATTTCAACAGTGGTTTCTGTGACGAATCGGGCGACCCTATCAATTTCATCGAAATCACGGCCTCCCCTTCCATTGCCTCCGGCAACATTGATTTCCTCAACAACCAACCACCACGACCTTACGGTCGCCACAGCTTTGACAACAGCCGGGAATATGTAGGAGGAGGGGGCAATACCTATTGCTTCACCCTGGACGAAGCTCGTCCCATCAACCTCAATTCTTTGGAGCATAAATTCTTCGCTGCTGCCGAACGGGTTCGCCTCACTGCCTGGCTAGGTGCTGACCCTGTGGTTTTGGCGGGGTTCAGCAACGGAAACGCCCCAACCAGCAACGGTAATGGGCTCACATTCAGTGGCTTTGCAGATGGCAAAGGCGTAGCTTGGAGCGCCAGTTCCAATAGCCAGCCCGTTTCGCAGGTTTGTGTGGAATATTGGCGAGTAGGCGGTGGCCCACTCACAGGCGAACCGTTCACGCTGGAACTTTGTGCCAACCGTTGCCTTTACGACGACGATTATGCTTGCGCTCAAAATCCTGGGGGCTGCTCAGCTGGATTTCCAAAAATAGAAATCACAAAAACCGTAACGCCCATCAACGAATATGGCCTGAACACCTGTAACAACCCTGGCGGAAACGTCGTGTTCCCGGCTTATAAAGTCAGCCTTACGATGTACAACAGCGTGGGAGCTGCCAAGGAACTTTTCCTCATCGACGATCTTCTCAACTACCTCGGATCTGCCTATGTGGATACTTTGACCGCTCCACAAATTGTGTCCTCGAACGCTACAACACTGCCCATTTTGAACCCACTCTACGATGGCCGAGATTACACCAATCTATTCCTACCCTATACGGGTTGGTTGTCGGCTGGTCAATCCTTTACCGTTGAATTTACGATTGCGCTCGACCCTAATGCTCCCGGTGCGCTTACAGCTTTGTGCAACTCGGCTTTCGGTGGAGGCACAACCAACGGAGGGTTCATCGTGAGCGACCTCTCAGGTGATTTTGGTGGAGGATATAGTTTGCCTACCCCCATCAACAACCTGCTACCTCCAGGCGTCGTTGCTACGCCCGCACAGGATGTGACAATGGAAGCAACCTTGATGAATTACATGAATGCCATTCCGGCCTGGGTTGATAACCACGGTGGAGCCACTTTCAGTGTTCCCGGTTGTAGCCCTATCACTTGGACGAGTGATTTCGACATGGACAACTGGGTATGGAATTGCAGTTATATTGACGGACATATTGACGTCACTTTCACTGCTCACGATAATTGTGGACACACTTTTACCACGTGCGCTACTTTTACCCTCGTGGACACACAAGGCCCAAGTTGCGTGAAAGCAACGAACTTGGACCTTGATTGCAGTGACCCCAATGCTGCCGCCGAATTGGACAATTGGCTCAACTACGATGGTAACTGGAACGACCTCAGCCAACCCGTCACTTTCACCCATGATTTCATGGGTATTCCTCCCGGCTCATGCAGCGGCGATACTATCACCGTAACTTGGACAGGCACCGACAACTGCGGCAATACGACCATTTTTGTTGGCTACTTAACTGTCAGCGACAACCAACCGCCTGTTCTTCAAAATGTACCTGCAGATGTTACCCTCGACCCTTGCACAGCTTTGCCATCTGCGGCTGACGTAACTGCCACTGATGCTTGCGACCCAAGTGTGACCGTGGACTTTGATGAAACGGTGACTGGTCCATATTGTAACCAAACCATTACCCGAACCTGGACTGCAACGGACGATTGTGGCAACACGGCTTCCGCTTCGCAAACGATTCATGTCGTGGACAACCAAGCTCCAGTATTCAGCAACGTACCTGCCGACACCACCGCCGAGTGCCCCAACGTGCCACCCGTTCAAGACCCAACCGTGACGGATTGCTCGCCATTCACGGTAGTTTTTTCGGAACAACAAGTCGGTGGTGCTTGCCCACTAGCCAATATCATTACTAGAACCTGGATTGCCACCGATACCTGCGGCCATGCTGACACCGTGACACAGACCATCAACATGACGCCGCCGAACGTGCCGTCCACGCTGATTTGGACTTATGTACCACCAGATACCACCACCACCTGCGACCAAAACCCAGGCTTTGGCATTGCGCTAGCGGAAACAACCTGCCCAGCAGGTGGCCTCAGCATCAGTTTCACCGATGTCGTGAATTCGAATGGCGACTGCAGCCAACCATTCAGCATTGCCCGGACTTGGATTGCGCATGACGCCTGCGGCAATATGATTGACACTTCGCAAACCATCAGTACTGGGCCGGACACTGAGGGGCCAATCTTCGCCAGCGATACTCCTGATACCATCACGGTTGACTGTGGTGGGCCGCTCTACCAGCCCGTGGCATTCGACAATTGCGGAGCAACCTTCCTCGACTACATGGACAGCAACGAAACTGGTGATTGCACAACAGGTTTCCATTTTACTCGCACATGGACTGCCACAGATGCCTGCGGCAACAGCACTGATTTTGTTCAGGACGTGACCACAAACCCAGACACCACCGCACCCGTTTTTATTTTCGTGCCGTACGACCAGTTCTTCGACTGCGACGATACCATCAGTTTCCCCGACCCGATAGCCTTTGACAACTGCGGGGACGTGACCATCACTTACACGGACAGCATCATCGGCACTGGTGATTGCCACTTCGTGGACAGCATCGAGTACGGCTACGACATCATCCGTACCTGGACGGCCACAGATGAGTGCGGCAACTCCACCACAGCTACCACGAGCGCTTGGGTACTTCCCGGCTTCAACAGCGGTAATTTGATTGCTTTCAGTTACGTGCCAGAACACCTGAACGTGGATTGCAGCGGCAACGCCGTCTTCGGACAACCCGTTTGCCATTCGGCCTGCGGGGCACTGACTATCAGTTTTGTCGATGAAATAACCGCAGGGGATTGCACCTCGGCGACCACCATCGTCCGACACTGGACGGCAACGGATGTATGTGGAAATACCACTTTTGCACACCAAACCATCGTTATTCAGCCGGACCAGTCGGCGCCCGTTTTCACCTTGGCGTCACAAGACTTGACGATGACTTGCACCTCGGGCAGTACACCGACTTTTGACGTGCCAACCGTCACTGACAACTGCGCCAACGGAGCCAACCTCACCATCAGCCATCACGACGATTGGAGCACTACCAATACAGCCTGTGCCAACCAAAGCGTGACACGTACTTGGACGGCAACCGATGCATGCGGCAATGAAGCGACAGTTTCACAAACTATCACTATCATTGACAACGAGGCACCAATCTTCAGTACCGTACCAGCCGACGAAACGCTGAACTGTGGCCAACCCGTTGATTTTGGGACGCCCGATGTGAACGACAACTGCTCATCTTCAGGAGTATCCTACTCAGATGAAGTGATTGATTTGCCCTGCGGACAGCAACACATCCGGACTTGGACAGCCACCGACGCCTGCGGCAACTCCTCCGTTGCGGAACAAAAAATAACCGTGACGGACAGCGAAGCACCAAGTTTCAGCAACGTACCTGCCGACCTGTCCCTGACTTGCGGCCAGCCTGTGGAATTTGGTACACCTGATGCCACGGACGGCTGCTCCACCGTGAGCCTGACACATTCCGATGAACAAATAGATTTGGCATGCGGTCAACAACACATTAGAACTTGGACGGCAACCGATGCTTGTGGAAACTCGGTCGTTGCGCAGCAAAAAATAACTGTAACGGACAACGAAGCACCAGCATTCAGCAGCCAACCAGTCGATCAAACCATCGAATGTGGGCAGCCAGTTGTTTTCGAAAACCTGACCGTCAGCGACGATTGCAGCTCGGCAGCAGTGGCTTTCAGTGATTTGGTGCAGCCCACGAATTGCGGCATGAACCATACACGCACCTGGACGGCAACGGATGCGTGCGGCAACATTACAACTGCTTCGCAAACCATTTCGGAAGTGGACACACAGGCTCCTGTTTTTGAGCCAATGCCATCAGAATTGACCATGACCTTGGCAGAATTTGCAGCATGGACACCGCCTGTCGCCAGCGCCACGGACTGTAACAACGTAACAATCACGACAGAAAGCAGCACGGCGAGCAATTGCGAAACGACCTCTCACCTTTTCACCTACACCGCAACGGATGCATGTGGTAATGCCGCCTCGCACACCCTAACGGTGACTTTGTCCGATGCCCTTTTTGAAGCAAGCGCCGACATTCCAGCCTCATTGGATTGCGGCAACAGCTACGACTTGACAGCCAGCGCCGTGAACGGCAACCCGCCGTACAGCTATGCTTGGTCGGTTGTGGGCGGGACTGGTTGGGAATTCACCGCTGGTGCAGATGCGGAACTGGCAACATTGTTGGCAGGTGATGGCACTGCCACGCTGAGCCTTCAAGTGATGGATGCAAGCGGCTGTGCTTGGCTGGAGGCATTTACAGTGAGCTGCACAGAAACTGCCTCAGCAGTGCAGGAAAAAGCAATTTCCGGCCTTGAACTTCTACCAAACCCTACAAAGGATTTCTTGGCTGTTCGTTATCATTCCTCAACAGGCGGGGAAGCCAATATGCGCATCCTCAACACGTTGGGAGAAGTGGTCTTGCTCCGCAATGCCCAGACATTTACTGGGGCAAATACTGTGAGCTTTGATGTTTCACAACTAGCCGCTGGCACCTACTTCCTCTCACTGCAAGTCGGCGATGGGGTAGTAACGAAGCGGTTCGTTAAAGTCTGGTAAGCTTTCCGAATTACAAGGAAGGATTTGCCCCAACTTGTTTTTTCGAAAATTAAATCCAAGTCTAAAAATAAAACACCCGCTAGCCACTGGCTAGCGGGTGTTGCTTTTCTAAAGAAAAGCAATCGCTGATCGTTAAACATTTTATTGTGGAGCAGTTTGAGAGTTTTTATACTAAATATGAACCGTCTTTAAAAAATCCACTGTAGCTGCCATATCACCGCTCAAAATCCGGTCTTCATCAACGACAGGTACATTTTCCCGATAATCCAAAAGCACGTGTTCCAATACCTCCGATGAGTGCAACGGCCTCCTAAACTCCATCGCTTGCGCCGCCGTGAAAAATTCAATGGCCAGCACCCGCTCCACATTTTGCACAACTCGATAACATTTAGTGGCGGCATTGGACCCCATACTCACATGGTCTTCCTGACCGTTGGAGGACACGATGCTGTCTACCGAGGCTGGGGTACAAAGCTGTTTGGTTTGGCTGACAATACTGGCGGCGGTGTATTGCGGGATCATAAATCCGCTGTTCACGCCACCATTTTTTGTAAGAAAATGCGGCAAGTTTCGTTGCCCACTGATGAGTTGGAAGGTGCGTCGCTCGCTGATGCTGCCAAGTTCAGCCAAAGCGATTGCGAGAAAATCGAGCGCCAAGGCGAGCGGCTGGGCGTGAAAATTGCCGCCGGAAAGGATATTATTTTCATCAGGGAAAAGCGTTGGGTTATCCGTCACACTGTTGATTTCAGTGGAAAAAATCCGCTCCACGTAGGCGATGGTGTCGTAGCTGGCCCCATGTACTTGTGGTACACAGCGAAAGGCGTAGGGGTCTTGCACAGCAGTTTTTTCACAGGCCGCCAATTCGCTTGTTCTCAGCAAGTTGCGGATGGATTCAGCGGTTTTCAGCTGCCCTTCGTGTGGTCTGATTTTGTGCAGCAATTCATTGAACGGTGCCATTCGGCAATCGAAAGCATCAATTGAAATAGCAGCGCAGAGGTTAGCTAAATCGTAAAGCCGCCGAGCTTCCAGCAAACACCAAATGCCGTAGGCTTGGCAAAACTGGGTACCGTTGAGGAGTGCCAAACCCTCCTTGGATTGCAGGCGGATAGGTTGCCAGCCATATTTTTCCAACACTTCGCTGGCAGGCAATCTTTCACCGTTTACCTGAACTTCGCCCATGCCAATGAGTGGCAGACTCAGGTGTGCCAACGGTGCCAAGTCTCCGCTCGCCCCCAGCGAACCCTGTTGGTAAATGACGGGCAAAATATCATGGTTGAAAAAATCAACGAGGCGTTGCACTGTGGCGAGTTGAACGCCAGAGTATCCTTGCGAAAGTCCTTGAATTTTCAGCAACAGCATGAGCCGCACCACGTCGGCGGGTACTTCGTCACCCATGCCACAGGCGTGGGACATGACTAGGTTGAGTTGGAGTTGCTCCAATTCATCCGGTTCTATTCGGACATTGCAGAGCGAGCCAAAACCTGTGTTGATGCCGTAGAAAGTTTCGCCGGAGGCGACTAATTTCTCGTCAAGGTAGCGACGGCAGCCCTCGATTCGCTCAGCTGCTTCGGGAGAAAGGGCAATTTTACTTTTTGATGCCAATATATGGCCGACCTGGTCGAGGGTCAGCGGGTCAGGGCTGATATGATGCATATATATGGTGTTGCTGAAGGATTTTGTGTTGAAAAACCTTCTGGTTTTATTTGCGTTTTCAAAAGTCCGCAAAGGTAAAAAACTGCTTTGCAAACCAATTCAAACAACACGAACTTGGAACTCAACTACAAAACTTTTGGGCAAGGCGACCCAGTCATCATCCTACACGGGCTGTTTGGGACGCTGGACAACTGGCAGACCATCGCCCGGCAACTGGCCGAGAACTACTCCGTTTTCATCCTTGATCAGCGCAATCACGGACGCTCGCCGCACGCCGAGCCCCACGACTACCCAACCCTTGCCGAAGACCTACGTCAGTTCATGGAAGCTCACTGGATGTACGATGGGGCACATGTCATTGGTCATTCGATGGGCGGTAAAACGGCCATGCAGTTTGCCCTCAATTACCCCGATTTGGTGAAAAAACTGGTGGTCGTGGACATTGCGCCGAAGGCGTACCAAGGCAATCACTACGAGATTTTTGAGGCGCTGAAGGCGATGGATTTGGATAAAATCGCCGACCGGAAAGAGGCTGAGGCGTTCCTTGCGGAGCGCATCCAAGAAGAGGATGTGCGGTTGTTTTTGATGAAAAACCTAACCAGAAAGACCCCATTTTCAGGGGAGCAGGGGGGTAGTGGTGGTTTTGAATTTAAAATGAACCTGCCTGTGCTTTGGGAGCATTACCCCACTATTTTAGCGGAAATCAGCGGCGAGCCATTCGAAGGGCCGACGCTTTTCATCCGGGGAGGCCGTTCGAAGCATGTGGTATTACCAGAGGACGAGTCGTTGATTAAAAAGCTGTTCCCCAATTCTGAAATCAAGACAGTGGAAGGGGCTGGACACTGGGTTCATGCGGAGAAGCCGGGGGAGTTGTTGAAAATGGTTCAGGTTTTTTTGGGAGAGTAGTTTGACTACTTCACCCGATGCCAATACTGCGTCCGGTAAAACCCCCAAAGATACCCCCGCACAACCATCACGTTCGGGTCGCCTTCCTTTAGCCACATCTTGCAGGTGTACCATTTGCCGTTGCCGGGGTCTAGGATTTTGCCATCCTGCAATTCATCGTCGTCAAGCACCATGTTTTCCAGCATGACCATGCCGAGGATGCGCTGATTGTGGCGGCTGCCAGAGCATTTTGTACATTTGCTGTCTTCTGGGTCTTTGATCATTTTCACCACCTTCCCGAAATAGGCATTGCCATTTTTGTAAATCTCGACGTGGCCGCTGGGTTGGTTCGTCTCGTCGTCAATGGTTTTCCAGACGCCTGTGAAGGACTGCTGCGCCGATATTGCGCCTGCGAAAAAAAGGAGGAGGGCCGTGATGTTGAATCGCATAGGTTAGATTTTTACGCAAAATAACGAACAGGGACAGAATCTGTTTTGCGAAAGTTAAAAACCCTGTTTAAAGTGACACTTCCTTACCTTTGCCCCTCAAATTTTTCAATCACCCGATGGAATCCACCGCCAAGCAAAGCGTTGACTACAAACTCCTCGGCAGGGTCGTTGCACAGGCCAAGCCCTACCGTGGCACGCTGTTGCTGGCGGCAGTGCTGGCCGTAGTACTGGCACCCATCGCCATCCTGCGGCCGTGGCTGGTGCAGGAGATGGTGGACAAGCACATCTTCAAGGGCGACATCCCTGGGCTGACGCAGATGGCGCTGCTCTTCATCGGCATCCTGCTTTTCGAGTCGGTATTGCGGTATTTTTTCCTGTATTCCTCTAGTTGGGTGGGACAAGCCGTGGTACGTGACCTTCGAGTGCGGATTTTCAACCACATCACCTCGCTGCGGCTCACCTATTTCGACCGCACGCCCATCGGCATCAGCGTCACCCGCACCATCAGCGATATCGAAAACATCAACGCCGTGTTCTCGCAGGGCCTCATCACCATCATCGCCGATTTCCTGACGGTCATCGTGGTGCTCGGCGTCATGTTTTGGGTAAGCTGGAAACTGACGCTCGTCTGCCTCATCACCATGCCGTTCCTGATTGCGGCCACGTATATTTTCAAGGAAGCCATCAAGGTTTCGTTCCAACAGGTGCGGGCACAGGTGGCCAAGATGACCGCCTTCCTCCAAGAGCGGCTCACGGGCATGAAAATCGTGCAGATTTTCAACGCCGAAAAACAGGAAATGGAGAAGTTCAAGGCTATCAACCGGGATTACACCAAGGCCAATATTGACTCCATCCTTGCCTATTCGATTTATTATCCGGTGGTGGAAATCATCTCGGCGGCATCGCTTGGCCTCATGGTTTGGTACGGCGCAAGGGAGAGCCTCAGTAGTGATGTGACGCTCGGTGCGCTTGTCGCTTTCCCGCTCTACCTCAACATGATGTTCCGACCGATACGGATGCTCGCTGATAAATTCAATACCCTGCAAATGGGTCTCGTAGCCGCCGAGCGGGTCTTTGCCCTACTCGACCGGAGCGACCATATCAAAAACGAAGGGAAACTTTTGCCGCAGGCGATGAAAGGCGAGGTGGCGTTCCGCAACGTCTGGTTCGCTTACACGGAGCAGGATTGGGTGCTGCGCAATGTGAGTTTTGATATAAAACCGGGGGAAACACTGGCCATTGTGGGCAGTACGGGCTCTGGTAAAACAAGCACCATCAGCATCCTGAACCGCCTCTACGAAATCCAAAAGGGCAGCATCGAAATTGACGGTACGGACATCCGGCAATACGAACTTCACGCCCTGCGCTCGCACATGGCCGTTGTCTTGCAGGATGTTTTTCTTTTCAGTGGAACGGTGTTGGAAAATATCACGCTCCGCAATGAGCGCATCAATCGGGAGCAGGTGCTGGAAGCGGCGAAAATGATTGGGGCGCACGAGTTCATCGAAAAACTGCCCGGTGGCTACGATTACCAAGTGCAGGAACGGGGCGCTACCCTCAGCATGGGCCAGCGGCAACTGATTTCATTCGTGCGGGCACTCGTTTTCGACCCGGAAATTCTCATCCTCGACGAAGCCACTTCCAGCATTGACCCAGAGTCCGAATCGGTCATCCAGTACGCCATTGAAAAGCTGATTGCGAAGCGTACCAGCATTATCATCGCTCACCGCTTGAGCACGATTCGTCACGCCAACAAGATTTTAGTCTTAGAAAAAGGGGAGGTGAGGGAGTTCGGGACGCATGAGGAATTGTTGCAAAATGAGAATGGGCGCTATCGAGAATTGTATGAGATGCAGTTTTTGCATCCGGTTGGGGAGTGAAGGTATTTAATTAATTCATTGAAATACTTCAAAATTCTCAAAACATACCACTCATAAATTGTGTAGAATCAAATCGGAAAAAGAATTTATCTACCTTCTCTTTATTGTTTTCAAAAAAGTCAAATGCCAAATCAGCCATTATTACTTTTGATTGTTCTTTCACTAAATCATCTTGAAGCGTTTCTCTAAAGCTCCCTCCGTATATAAAATTCTCACCACGAACTGCACAAACTACGATTAGCCCATTCATTAATTTTTCTTCGGAGATTTTATAATTCGTTAATTTATGTATATCCACGTATTTTTTACACGCTTCTAAAAATCCTTCTAAAACTCCATCAACTAATGAGCCTCCATTGATATTGTGATTATCGTTAGCATAACTTATTATGTTAGGTTCAGGAAACCAATCAGTGCGACACGCAAGAGCAATTTGGTAATGGTTAGCACCAATTTTACCATCATAAGTCATCTTAATTTCAGGATGCCCTAATGTTGCATCAATTGCCCTTTCAAATAAATAAAAAATGCCTTGTGGATAATGAAAATAATTTTGATTGAGATATTTCTGACGCTTGTCAATAGTAATTATCTCAACACCTCTGTTCAAACAAGCAATTTGAAATACCGCCTCATATAACTTTAAATAATCAATATCCGTATTTAATATCACTGCCTTGTCTAAAGAAAAGTTAATTTCTAACGTGGAGTTTTCCCTATTAATCACTTCAAACTTTTCAGAAATAAATTTGAGAAAAATAGGGTGATTAGCTTCATAATTGTTTTCACTACTATTTAACTTATGAATGATAGGCGCAATAGTAATATTTGATGTTATTTCAAAAGCAAAACTGTTAATTTCAATTATTCTAATTTTGAATAAAATTTCGTCTGTTCCGCATAGTTTTATACAATCAAGTATTAATCCTTTAAAAAGTGAAGTAATATCCTTGCCACCGATGTACAAGTAAGGTCGTTTTCTAACATGGTCTTGAAAAACAGACACTTCTCTTATATTCTCCATCTTCATGAAAACAAAAAATTAGCCTACTTAAAATCCTCACCTTTCCCGCCAAACCCAATCCCCCCAACCATTGACATACCCCCATTTCCCACCGACGCTGACCCAAGCCAGCCCATCCCGGTAGGGCAGCACTGCATCGAACATCGGCTGGATGACCAACCTGCCCGTCGTATCCATGAAGCCCCACTGGCCGTGGTGGTATTTTACCTGTGCTAGCCCCTCTGAAAATACGCCCGCATCCACAAAGCCGGGCTGTATGGCCTGCTGGCCTTTTTTATCAATGAAGCCAAATTTTCCTTTTGTTTCCACCAGTGCCAAACCTTCCCCGAAATCGCCTGCAAAATCAAACTGCGGTGAAATCACGACCTCACCTGTTTGGTTCACGAAACCATATTTTCCATCTTGTACCGCCACGGCCATGCCATCGAAGAACTCGCCGTTGGCGTAGTCGTCCAGCAGGTCGAATTGCGGCTTGAGCAGCAACTTACCCGTTTTATCCACTAAGCCCCAGCGGCCTTGGCGCACAACCACTGCCACCTCGCCTTGGAACGGCTGACATTCATCAAAAAGTGGATCAATCACCCAGTCTCCGTTGCGATCAACGTAGCCGGAAACATCGCCTTCCGTGACTGGTGCAAGGCCGCTCTTGAACTCCCCGGCCCAATCAAATTCAGGCTGGATGACGAATACCCCGGCCTTATCAATAAACCCGAACATGCCATCAATGGAAACTGGTGCCAAACCTTCGCTGAAATCCCCTGCCTCACTGAACTGAATGGGGATGGCCACCCGACCTCTTTCATCCATGTAGCCCCATTTCTGCACCAATTGCACCTTCGCCAATCCTTCCTCGAACAGTCCCACATGCCCGAAAACATTGCGCAGTAACAATCTGCCCTGACTATCGAGCGGCACCATACGGTCATTCAGCCGCACCCGGGAGAAGCCGTTGTAAAAGTCCTCGGCCTCCACGTACTGTGGCTCGATGACCACCTCGCCGATGGCATCGATAAAGCCGAATTTTCCGTCTTCCCTAATTTTAAAAAGTGGTTTCTTCATGCACGTTCTGGTCGTAAAGCGGGCAAGATACAAAGGATTGAAAGATTGAGGGCAGGAAGGATTGAAGGAGCTAATATCAATCCATCAACCACCTATTCATCAACCCTTTCAGTCAAGGCTGTCGATAAATTCCTTACCGAACATCACCTCAAATTTTCCTGCTTCGATGTCATTACCCCGCCCTTCCTTACGGCCACCGAGATTTTTGTGCAAAAATGCCTCTGCAATGGCCCAAAACGACACCCATGATTCGGGCTTGCGGTAGTCGTGGCCTTCTTCTGGGTAGAAAAAGTAGACCACGTCCTTTTTGGCGGCATTGAGTTCCGAAGCAAACTTATCAGACTGCTCGATGGGCACTCGGTCGTCAAGGCTGCCGTGCGTGAGGAGGATTGGGTTTGCTACGTCTTTGAGGTAGGTAGTGGGAGAAGCTTTTTTCAGCAAGGCCAAGCCTTCCTCTGTGTTCGGGTCACCAACACGGGGCAGCCAGACGAGACTGTCGTGGGCTATTTCCGGTATTTGACAAAAAGCTGGCAAGTCGCCGATACCGTACATCGAAACGCCGCATTTGAAAAGGTCGGGTGAAGCGGCCATCGCAAAATTGGTAGCATAGCCGCCGTATGACCAGCCCCAGATACCTAGACGGCTACGGTTGGTGATACCCTGTTTGATAGCCCAAGTGGCCACATCCACGATGTCGTTGTGCATGGCCTCGCCCCATTGTTTGTCACCCGCATCCGTCATGGCTTTGCCCAGCCCAGTCGTGCCACGGAATTCCATGTTGATGACGACATAGCCCCGGTTGGCCAAGAGCTGAAAATTGCGGTCGTGGAACCAGCTGTTCCAATGCGTGACGCCCGCCCAAGGGCCACCGTGGACATAAACAATCGTTGGTAGCGGCGTTTTCGGCGTGCCATCTCCCCGGCTCATTCCGTAAGGGATATACACATGGACGGGCAGTTTCATCCCGTCACGGGTGGTCACGGTGTATGCCTTCCGAGTGGCAAGGTCGTAGCCATCCAGCAGTTCGAAATCGTTGAAAAGTTGGGTCAGTTTTTTGGTTTTGCGGTTGTAGGTATAATAGTAAACGGGGCCACCGTCAAGTTTGCGAACCAGCCAGGTACTGTCGTTCTGGCTAGCACTCACATAGCTCGTGCTGCGCTTCAGTTCTTTGTCCAAAAACTCGAAATCCGCTTTCACATTTTCATCCAAAATATAGCGGCGGGTATCTGCGTAGAGCGCAACTACGGAGGTGGGCTTCCCATCCAAATCGAGGGAAAAAGCGGCGGGAAAAATATCGGCATCGGGGTCGCTGACCAGCTCTTTGAGGTCGCCCGTTTCCACATCAATTGAAACAAGGCTAGACTTGTCCTTGCCCGAATTGTCCGTTGCATAAATGGTCTTCCCATCCTTGCTTACGGAGATAATTCTGGACACGCCACCAATGAAATTATCAGGTGAAAATGGGTAGCTAACGACCGTTTTCCACTGGCCGTTGTGGCGCCGAAGCAGGGTACGCACCTCGTTGGAATCATTGCGAAGCGCCGCCACCAAACCAAAGTTCTCATCCACGAAAACCTGTTCAAAATTGTCCATGAGTGTGAGGCGCTTGGTGCTACCGCTTAAAATATCGAGGATATAAAGGCCACTCAGTGCAGGGTCAACTGCCACAATATTGGCTGCAATTTTATTGGGAAACCGAGCACTGAGGCTTACCAGCTTTAGCTTTTTGAAGGGAAAAAACTTCACCTGCCGCAGTTTGCTGGAAGTGAGCGAGGTGCTGTATAAATTAAAACTGGTATCCTGCTGTACTACTGCCAGCAGCCCACCGTCGTAGAGCATGTCCCAGTTGACGAGTTTTCCTTCGAAGTGGCGCTTTTTTTCGTGCAGCGGGAAATTCACCTGTAAATAATACAAAGTGCTGTCCGAGCCATCTGACTTTCTTTGGTAAAAAACGGAGCTGCCGTCCAGCGACATCCGCACATTGTTTCTGGTTTTATCCTTGAAAAAAAGCGTTCTGGGAATGAGATTATCAGGGCTGGGTGTTTGGGCAAAAATCAGCTTAGGGACTAAGCCCAAAAGGAACAGCAGCAACCAGGACGTCGAAGTATATTTCATGTTTGAGATTTCAATTTTAAAAATTGCGGCGCAAAATTAAGGTTTTGTGCCGTGGAACGTAGGAAAACGTTCTATCACAATTTTTTGTATAAATCACCCCAACTTCTTTGTCACCAGTGCATTCGTCGCTTTCGGCTCAGCTTTTCCCTGCGATTTTTTCATCACCTCGCCCATGAAAAATCCGATGAGGCCCTTCTTGCCCTTGCGGTACTCCGCCACCTTGTCGGGGTTGGCGGCCAGTACCTCGTCCACGATTTTTTCGAGGAAATTCGAGTCTGAGCTTTGTAGTAGGTTCAGCTGTTGTGCCAGCTCCAACGGTGGCCTTTCAGGCGACTCCACTAGTGCTGGGAAGAGCCGCTGATTGGCGATGGATGCACTCACTTTTCCTTCCTCGATGAGTTGCAAATACGCCGAAAGTTGCGCTGCCGACACGGGGAAGGCGTCAATTTCAGTACCCGTTTCCGCCAACCAAGGACTTATTTTATTGATGAAAAGATTGGCGACAGACTTGCCGGACACGTTTTGCGAAGCGCAAACTTTTATTGTTTTTTCAAAAAACACAGCCATCTCCCGCTCCTGCGTCAGCAGCTTGGCGTCGTATTCCGGTAGGCCGAATTCGTTTACGAAGCGCTCAAAATACGCCTTCGGCAAGGTCGGCAATTGCGCCAGCACCTCATCCACCCAAGGCTGCGTGATCACCACGGGCGGCAGGTCGGGGTCGGGGAAGTAGCGGTAGTCGTGGGCGCTTTCCTTGTCCCGCATGGGGGAGGTTTCGCCCGTCGTGGGGTTGAAGCTGAGCGAGGCCCGCTGCACCTGCCCGCCGCTTTCCAGCAGGTCAATCTGTCGTTTCACCTCAAACTCGATGGCCTGCCTTGCGAAGCGCATCGAGTTCATGTTCTTGATTTCGCAGCGCTCACCGAAGCCCGTGTCGCCCTTCTTCCGCACACTCACATTCACGTCGCAGCGCATGGAGCCTTCCTGCATATTGCCGTCGGAGATGCCGAGGTAGCGGGCCAATTGGCGCATGGCGGTCATGAAGGCGTCCACCTCCTCGCCGCTGCGCAGGTCGGGTTCTGTCACGATTTCGAGCAGTGGCACACCCGCCCGGTTCAGGTCAATCATACTGTGGCGGGGGCTGAGGTCGTGGATGCTCTTCCCGGCGTCCTCCTCCATGTGGATGTGGTGCAGGCGCACGGTGCGTCGGTAGCCATCCATCTCCAGTTCCAGCGAGCCACCGACGCAGACCGGCAGTCGGTCCTGCGTGATTTGGTAGCCCTTCGGCAAATCGGTGTAGAAATAGTTCTTGCGGTCAAAGCAGTTGCGCAGGTTGATGCGGCTGCTCAGCGCCAGGCCGAGCCGCACAGCATACTCCATCTGCCGCTTGTTCAGGCGGGGCAGCGTACCGGGATGCCCCAGCGAGATGGCGCTGACGTGCGTGTTCGGCTCACCGCCAAAACTGGCATCGTCGCCGCAGAAGGCTTTGCTCTGCGTGGCCAGTTGCAGGTGGATTTCGAGGCCGATGACGGGTTCGTATGTGGCGTAATTCATAATTGCGTTGGTGAAATGGTCTGGCAAAGGTAGGGTTTACGAAAAATACCATAATTCCTTAACGAAGCACTAGATAGTTGGTTGCCGACCCGAATGGTAATAAGCCCTATTTAAAATCAGCGTGTATTGTGAGCAGACTAACAGGTTATTTGGTGTTAAAACCGAATTTCAAGAGCGATATGACACTAGGCAGGGCAGCTACTTCCTAATTCACGGTATTCACAAGAACACGATTTTTTGAATATCAAATTTCCTTAAAATTTCTCAAAGCGTACTTTTTTCAAAATTTTGAATTGCCTAGAATTTGTAGCACGCAATATTTCAACCTCCCCCTATGGACTATTTTAAAACATTTACATACCTTTGACATTCGAAATATTAAAACTTCTTATTAGCTTTCCATTTTTGGCATTCCTTGGAAAGCGCTTTTCCCTCAATCCGATTAAAATTTGGGTATTCCAGATGTGGCAAACAGGAGATTTGCAAAATTTGGATTTTTGCAAGTCTTGCCGCCAGCCAATGTTATTGGCACCCCATAATGAAGAGATGATGGTAAAATATACTATTTATTTATCGTCGTAAGTATTTTTAAATCTACTTCTAACAAATTTTAATCTTTTGAAAATGAAAAAAAGTTAATACCTTCAATCTTGACCATTTTTTTGGCCATGTTGACAATCCAAGCTGGCTATGCACAGTGCTATCAATTGGGCACTGTTGGACAGATGACACCAGTACTGAAGACAATTTTGGCGGGTGTTTGTACCAATCCTGCTCAGCCTAGCAGTGTTTGTGATTGCCCTCCTGGTTATGTGGCTGTGGGCTATGAGGGTGAGGAGGGTAACGCTTGGGGCGGCATGGTGCTAAGCCAGTTCAAACTACGCTGCAAGCAATTGAATTCAAATGGCACATTAGGAGCCACTGTAGTAGTTACCTGCTCCAATGGAACTGCGACTGGAGCAACCGTGGATGGCCCAATTGACGCAGCTGCCGGTCAAGCATTGGTTGGAGCTCAGATTCGGATAGGTTGCGCCACAGATGCTGTTTACGGTTATTCTAAACCTATAACAGATATCATAGCAGGAGGTGCGAACACCACCAACACTGCCATGGTCAATATCGGAGGAACAGGTGGTAGTGCCCAACCTCCTATGTATGCCCCCAATGGCAATGTAATCGTGGGCATGCAAACATATATTGATGCAGGCACTGGGGTTACCAACGTCCCTAACGGTACGGTTGGGGTAGCTTGGAGATATGCACCTATTGTGGCTTGTGCTTCTGCGGTTCCGACCATGTCAGAGTGGGGTTTGATTTTGTTCGCTTTGATCATCTTCACTTTTACCGTGGTATTTGCGACGCAACAACAACGTGCACGGTCGCTGGCCTTGGCCGGTGAAGGCGCTGTGTCAAATACCCGCCGCCAACGGATTCCTTTCAACAAAGCAGTTTACCTAAAGGTACTACCGCTGGTTTACTTGGGCTTTGTTTCCTTCTTCGCCATTGCAACCGCCTTTTTTGGCTATGAGATTACTTCCGCTGATATTCCCGGAAGTTTGCTTTCAGGTGCAGTGATTGCGTATCTCGTACATTTCGTAATTTCTTCTAATAATACGGATAACCACTAATTTCTTCGAAGATTTGAAGCGCAGCAATTATAGTATTGCTGCGCTTCAATTTTCTTGACCACCAAACCACTGTTTTTAATAATCGAGTTTTTAAACTTACTGCGAATAAATACCTCCCCTCCTACTTTCCACTGCCAAGCCATAAATTGGACATGCAAAGAAATTTCATGTAATGAAAAAGAAATCCAAGCACCCATCAAAGAATATTGCAGCTAATCCGATTCAAGTATCACCATCTTCCCTGAAACAAAAACTGTCCTTCCTGAAATTTCTTGCTGCCTTCGTTATCAGCATGGGTTTGTTCTATTTTTTCTATTATTCTGATTTTTATACGAATACCATCGAAGTGTCATTCATGAATGCACAAGCTAGTCTGGGTAATTTTCTATTGCACCTGATAAGACAGGACACGGTCGTAAATGGCTATACCATTAGTGGCAATGGTTTTTCAATTGATATTAAAAAAGGCTGCGACGGTTTGGAGGCAATGGCCATCTTGGCAAGTGGCATCATCATATTCCCGACCAGCGTGAGATTGAAAGTTCCGGGTTTAGTCTTCGGAATAATCGCTTTGTTCCTCCTGAACTTGCTCCGAATTGCGGGGCTTTACATGATTGGGAAAAACTGCTCCAATGATTTTTTTGAAATAATGCATTTCCAAGGAGGTTTCATCATATTTACAGCCATTGGTGTTTTGTTTTTATTATCGTGGATGAATTGGACAACCACGAAAAGCTTGAAAGCGGCTTGATGGCCAAGCCCAAGGCGCCACCAACTGAAATTCATTGGCTTATGAAACCTATCCTCAGATTTGCTACCCGATATTTGCTGTTATTTTTAGTGTTGTTCATCTCTCTAAATGGCATTAGTCTGATACCCAAGGTCGGCGCCATTTGCAACCAAATCTACCTGAAACCCACGGAATCCATTTTAAAAACCATGCTCCCCAAAGCATATCTGCAGCTGAAACCCTCCCCTGAATCGCCCGATGTAATCCGCATCGAATATGCCTCCAAAAAACAGGTGGATGAACAAGTTAATGCAGCAAGGACTGCCAAACAAGCGACCACGCCCATTAATGGCATGGAACTAACCATTAAATTCTATAATACCTTCTTGGTTCTCTATATTTTCTTAATAACACTGACGCTTATATCTCCGGTCTCTTGGAAAGATAAAGCATATAATCTCATTATTGGCTCCGTATTATTCTATTTATATAAAACCCTTAAATTATACCTGCTTTGTTTGGTCACATTTGCGCACCCAAATATAGGTATATACCATTTATCGGATTTCTGGTACAAGGCATTTCAAGCGATACTTTCCTTTCTTGCCGTGGGGACAGACATGGTCGTCGTCCTCGTGCTTTGGGCAATGTTGACATTTCGAAATAAGAAATGGGGTGAGTTACTGAAGCCCAAAGGATGAATTGTTGGAGCTGTATTTAAGGGCGATGGAGGGTTTGCGTGTAGTGTAAATCATGATTACGGTGGTGAGTGGTTTGGCAAAGGTAGGGGGTAATTGGGACGGGTGCAACCACATGGGTGAGATTTGTAAAATTTATGTAGACAAATTTGTAGATATACAATTTTGTATTTAAATTTGCAGCCAAAATCAAAACACCATGATAAAAAACAAATACGGCCCACCTGTTGAAGGAGAAGACTTTTTCGGAAGAGAGAGGGAGACAGAATATGCCTGGCAACGCCTTTTGGACGGAAACAATGTCATGTTCCCGGCACCCCGGAGGGTAGGGAAATCATCTTTTGCCAAAAAGCTGCTCGCTGTCGCAAAGAAGGAAGGCTGGGACACGCTGGAAATCAACCTTGAAAAAGTACACACTGAGGAAGCGTTTCTGGAACTTTTTCTCGAAAAACTCAAGGGCATGAGTTGGTGGGAACGGGCAAAGGAAAAAGCGTCAAACCTTTTGGACGAGGTAAAAAGTCTAAAGCCCAAGTTCAAATACGAGGGTGTCGAAGTTGAACTGGAATGGCAGCAAAACCGGGCTGATATTTACAAAGCCATCAGCGACCTGCTTGACCACGACAAGCCCACGCTTATTTTTTTCGATGAATTGACCGTGCTGCTGAACAGCATCGTGACGACGAACAGCCGGAAAAACGAAGCTGAAAACTTCCTGCACTGGCTCCGTGGCATACGACAGACAAGTGGCACCAAGATTCGCTGGATTTTTTGTAGTTCCATTGGCATTAGCAATTTCACTTTTTCCCACCAAATCACAGATGCCATCAACGACGTACCAGAATATAAACTGCTGGCATTCGACCCCGATACAAGTCTTCGCTTGATAAAAGCCCTGGAAGAAAGCACCAGTATTGAACTGACCGACGAAATCCGGCAGGCCATGCTAGACAAGATTGGTTACCTCTTACCGTTTTTCATACAAATCCTCTTTGAAAGAATCAATTCGTCAATCAAGGTGGAACAGGCCAAAGTGGACGAAAACTTGGTGGCCAATGCCTACCAAGACCTCCTTGACGACGCCCACCTGAACACTTGGATTGAGCGTCTTCAAAAGCAGTATGGCGATAAAATTGACGATGCCTTTGCCCTACTCCGACACGTTTGCCAAGAAAAGAAAGGCACTAAGCGAGACAATCTGCTCAACTTAATGCAGAAGCGACATGACGCTGACAAAGCCGAACAACACTTGAGCGCCCTCCTGCACATGCTCCGCAACGACGGCTACCTCATCGAAGAAGGTGGCCTGCATTTCTTCCGTTCACCACTCATCCGTGATTTCTGGTACAAACGCCACGTATTATGAACCTACCCACTTCCAATCCACGACCCATCATTCCTTTATCGTTCAATATCGGTTTCAGCAAGGACGAGGACATCGAGCGCATTTTCGTGACCCGATTGGGCATCTTCCAATACCTGTTTGAACAGATTGTTGCGGAGCAACCCAATAGCATCCCGCAGCATCACCTCGTCATTGGGGAGCGGGGCATGGGCAAGTCCACACTGCTGCAGCGCATTGCTGTAGAGCTTCGCAAACCGGAATACAGCGACGCCTTCCTGCCGCTCACATTTCCCGAAGAGCAGTACAATGTAGACCGGCTCTCCAAGTTTTGGCTCAACTGCCTAGATGCCCTCGGCGACGCTCTAGATCGCCGGGAGGACAAAAATGGGCTGGATGAACTGGACGCCAATATCAACCAATGGGAAAAACATGGTCGGAACATCACGGCCTTGGAAATGTACGGCCATTTTGAGGTGTGGAGCAAGCGGTTCAACCAGCGGATAGTGTTGCTGGTGGACAACCTGAACCTAATTTTTGGTAAAATCAGCAAGGAGGAACAGCACCAGTTGCGCTCCATCCTCATGCAGAACGGTGCGCCAATACTGGTCGGGGCCAGCGCCCATTCCATTGAGGAGGTGGTGGACTATGGCGCCCCGTTTTACGATGCCTTCAAAGTACATACGTTGAAAAAACTCAGCTTTGAAGAAGTATTGGACACCCTAAAAAACCTCGCCAACATTACTGGCAACCCTTCGCTCATAAATAAAATATACGCCAACCGAGGGCGGCTAAGGGCCTTGTACACGCTCACAGGCGGCACGCCCCGTACCCTGACCATGCTCTTCCCGCTCATTCAAAATGACTTCTCCATCAATATCCAAACTGACTTGGAAGCGATGGTGGATACCGCCACTGCGCTCTACAAGGCCCGCTTCGAGGAGCTATCGGAGCAGATGCAGGTCATCGTGGATGCCATAGCCCTGCACTGGGATCCCGTTCATCTGGAAACCCTTCGGGAAATCACCCACTACGAAAACTCGACCCTTTCTCCCCAAATCAAACGCCTCTACGACACGGGCTGGCTCAACCGCCTCGATGCTTACAAGGCCAAGGGCAGCTCCTACGAAATCAGCGAGCGATTCTTCAATATCTGGTACCTGATGCGCCGCAGTAGCCGCCGCCGGAAGCGGGAACTCGTCTGCCTCACCCGTTTTCTGAATATGCTCTATGCCGAGGAACTGCCACAGATGGCCCGCAAAATGCTGAAAGGTAGCATGGAACACGCTGACCATGCAGCGCTGCATTTGGCGATGGCGGATGCGGTGAAGTCGAAGAAACTTTCAAAGGATTTAAAAGAAAGGGCTTATGGGTATTTGATGGATAGGGCGGTGGAGGATGATAGCGTTTTGAGGGATTTTGAGATACCGGAAAAAGTAGTGAATAGAAAAGTGGATGAACTGACAAGCCTTGCTATAAATGCACATGATGAAATGGATTATGAAAAAGGAATACTTTTTTTGAATCAAGCACTCAAATTAAACGCTGGTGATAAGTATGTTTGGTATTTAAGGGGCATTATGAATACAGGAATTGGCGATTATTATTTAGCAGAAAAAGATTACCGAAAATCCATTGACCTTGACAGCAAATATAGCTCACCATGGAATGGTCTTGGCAATCTTTTAAGAGATAAAATGAATCGTTTTGATGATGCTCAACAAGCATATTCTAAAGCCATCGAATTGAAACCAAGTGATGCTCTGCATTGGTATAATTTAGGAAAGCTCTTGCATTTTGATTTGCATCGCTATAATGAAGCTGAGGCTGCTTACCAAAAGGCAATAAAATCCGATTTAGATGATCCATTTATTTGGGTATTATTTGGTGATTTGAATGCTTTAAAATTGAAACAGTATGATAAGGCGGAAATGGCTTACAAAAAAGCAATCGAACTTAATATTGAGACACCATACACTTGGAATGCTCTTGGTAACTTGTGCCAAGATGGTCTAAAAAATTATCAAAATGCTGAAAACGCATATAAAAACTGTTTAAAAATATTAGAAGATAAAACAATTCCTATCCACAACCTCGTCTTCCTCTACCGTGACAAAATGTCCCTCATGGCCGAGGCCAAAGCCCTTTTTGAAACCCTAAAACCCGAAGAAGGCATAGCAGATAGCTACTATTTAAACGCCGCCCTCTTCGCCTACTACGACAAAAACCTCGGCATCGCCGCAGAAGCAATCAAGAAGGCATTGGAAGGAATAGACGGCGAACTGCCAGACCAAACCGAAGACGACTGGTGGCGCTTCGCCGCTGTGGCGCATAACTTGGGCGTCGGGCAGGAGGTGCTGCGGGTGTTCGAGGAGACAGGGCATCATGAGCAGTTGCGGCCCTTCTATGTAGCCATTCGGGCGCTCATGGAGCCAGATGCACAGTATTACCTGAACAGCGTAGCCTTGGAAGTGCGGGAAGCAGCAGCCATTGTGATGGAAAATATTAAACGATATTTGTGAGCAAAGTTTTGAACTTGAAATTATTGTTCAACTAAATTTCATTCCACATGAAAAACAGATTTCTGCTTGTTGCATCGCTGCTGTTGTTTTTTGGTATTCAAATTCACGCCCAGAACGCCACCCTCCCCCCTTTCCTCCGTGACAGCCTTGACACCTACGTCAACCGGGCCTTGGTGCAGTGGAAAATCCCCGGCATGGCCGTGGCCGTGGTGAAGGACGGCCAACTGGTGCTGGCCAAGGGCTACGGGGTGCGGGAAATGGGCAAGCCGGAGAAGGTGGACGCCAATACGCTCTTCGCCATTGGCTCGAACACCAAGGCGTTCACGGGCACGGCGCTGGCCATGCTCGAAAACGACGGTCTTTGTCAACTCGAAGACCCGGTGGTGAAGTACCTGCCCAATTTCAAGATGAAGGACGACTGGGTGGCGCAGCACCTGAACCTGCAGGACATCGTCAGCCACCGCATCGGCATGGAGACTTTTCAGGGCGATTTTATGTACTGGACGAGCGACCTGACGCAGGACCAGGTCATCGAGAAGTTCGGGAAACTGACGCCCATGTACCCCTTCCGCACCAAATGGGGCTACACCAATGCGGGCTTCCTGCTGGCGGGCAAGTGCATCGAGCGCATCAGCGGCAAAAGCTGGGAGGACAATTTGTGCCAGCGGATTTTCCAGCCGCTGAAGATGAACCGCACCCTGGCACTCAGCGCTGAAATCGGAAAGGCGACGAACGCTGCCCGTGCCCATACCATCCATCCCGCCACGGGCGAACTGATGGAGATTCCCTATGGTAAAATCGACAACCTCGCCCCGGCTGGCAGCATTTTCAGCAGTGCGGAGGACATGAGCCACTGGCTGCTGGCACAACTCGACAGCGGCCGCTACGAGGGCCGGACCGTGCTGCCGATGAAGGTTTTGCAGCGCACCCGCCAGCCGCTGAGCATCGAGGGTCGCCGCTCGACGACCAAGTACGCCATCCGGCGGCACTACGCCCTCTACGGTATGGGCTGGGAACTCAGCGATTACAACGGTTTTGAAGAGGTGTCTCATACGGGCGGCGTCAACGGCTTTGTGACCAGCGTGACGCTGTACCCGGAGCAAAACCTCGGCATCGTCGTGCTGACGAACACGGACGCCAATGCTTTTTACGTGGCACTGAAACGGGAAATCCTGGATGCTTACCTCGGCCTGCCTTACCGAAATTACAACCAGATTTTTTACGAAGACAATGTGGCCAACCAGAAGAATCTCCTACAGGAATACCGGTTGATGCGGGACACCATTGCGCAGCACCCAAAAACGGAACTGGCCTTGGAGAAATACGCCGGGCATTATGAAAATGAGGTGTACGGCAGCCTTGACATGAAAAAGGATGGGAATTCGCTAAAACTCATCTTCCAGCACCACCCGAACTTGATCGGCAAACTGGAGCCGATGGGTGGGAGCCGATTTTTGTTGTCGTTCAACGACCCGCTGTTCGGTATCAAGCCCGTACATTTCGATGTGGAGAATGGGATGGTGAAGAATTTTATTCTGCAACTGGCTGATTTTGTGGAGTTTACGACGTATGAGTTTGTGAAGAAAGGCTGAGCAAATGAGATTTCCGAAGTCTTAAAGACTTCGGAAATCTGCTATCCCTGTTCAATTCAGCCGCTCCTTCAGCAATTTCATGTAACCCGTCCAAGCACCCGAACAACTACCATAGCAAGCCATCTGCGGCGTCAAACCCTCATGGGTGAAGGCCAGTTGGGTCTTGTCGCCGACTTGCGAAATATCGAAGGATATCTTCGTTCCCGTCCACTCCTGAGCGTCGTCGAAGGAGGTCAGATTGCTGTCCGTCACGAGCCAGACGACCCGTTTATTGGGTACCAATTCCACCAGTTTTTGCTTGGAATTGTGCACGCCGCTAGCGACTGTGAAACTAAACTCATCTCCTAATTGGTGGCTTTCGCCCGTGATAGTTTCGTTGAATTGGCCCGACCACCATTTGTCAATATCAAGCAGCAAGTTGTACACCTCCGCTGGCGATTTCGAGGTCTGCATTTGGTAGTTGAAATTCTGTTGGGCGGCCTTCTCGTTCAAGTTCCATTTTTCAATCAGTTCCTCATTGAAACCCCATTCCGTATCCTTCGGCGTGGGTTCGCCCTTGCCCGTGCTGATGAGTTTTCGGAGGCTGTTCGTCACAAAACCCGTCCAAGCATCTTGGCAAACATCATAGCATTCCTCCGCAGGCGTAAGGCCAATTTGCGTGAGTTTTACCTGCGTCTGGTCGCCCTTAGGTTGGATGTCGAACACCAGTTCGTCGCCCACCCATTCGTTAGGGTTTTGGGTGAAACTGAAATGGTTCTCCAGCACTTTCCAGACTATTTTTTCATTCGGAACAAGTGCTTCCACTTTGATTTTACAAGCATGCACATCCTTGTAATGGTAGAGAAATTCGGCATTCGCCTCATCTGTCGCCCCCTCAATATTTTCCGACCACCAACCCCGTACGTTGTTGATGGCTTTAAATACTTCGGCGGGTGATTGGTCCACCTGCATGGTGATTTCAAAATTTTGTGATTTCATATTCATTGCGTTTTTGATTTTGGTAAATGCTAAAGCTGCTATGGCTGCCAGCACGGTTGTGATTAAAAGCTTTTTCATATCAGGTGAATTATTTTCAGGGACAAAGGTATTGTCCGAAAAGCCACCTTTGCAGGGTGCGAAATAGACATTCCTACGGGTTGATTTGGACAAAATCAATTACTAGTTTTGCAATAAAAAAAGCGATGAAGCATCTGTCCATCCTAGTCCTCGACGACCAATGCAGTGCTAGCACCATGTCCTGCATCATTGGTGCTTATGAGATTTTCACGAAGGCAAACAGCCTGTGGAAACAAGCGGGGAAAGGCCAAAAATTCAAGGTGGAACTGGTCAGTGCCGAGCGGAATGATGCAGTGGCAGAGGGCTTGTTTTCGGTTAAAACACACGCCAGCATCGCCGATATTCGGAAAAGTGATTTGGTCATTATTCCTTCCAATTTAATCCGCACCTATGAGTCAGCCACGAAGAATAACAGGGCGTTGATTAATTGGATTCGGGAGCAATATAAACTGGGTGCAGCCATTGCCAGCATGTGCTCTGGGGCGTTCATGTTGGCGGCCACTGGCTTATTGGATGGGCGGACTTGTTCCACACATTGGAGCATGGCAACACAGTTCCAGCAGTTATATCCCAAAATAAAAATGGAATCCGAGAAATTAATTACGGATGAAAATGGCATCTATACCAATGGTGGGGCATTTTCTTTTTTAAACCTCGTCATATACTTGGTGGAGAAATATTATGACCGTGAAACGGCCATCCATTGCGCAAAGGTTTTTCAAATAGATATGGACCGGAATATGCAGTCGGAATTCAGTATATTCTCCGGTAATAAAAAACATAATGATGAGGCGGTGCAGGAGGCGCAGGAATTAATTGAACAACATTATACGGATAAATTATCCATGGAAACCTTATCAGATAAACTGAACGTGGGCCGCCGCAATTTTGACCGCCGATTCATCAAAGCCACGGGCATGACACCGCTGGATTATTTACAGCGAGTACGCATTGAGTCTGCCAAAAAGTCCTTTGAAAACACCCGAAAGACTGTGAATGAGGTCATGTATGATGTCGGATATAGCGACACCAAAGCATTTCGCACGGTGTTTTATCGGGTCACGGGCATGTCACCTATTGAATATAAGACGAAGTATAATAAGGAATAAAAACCTCCTTACATAAGACACAGCAGGTTTTCAAATTTAGCTAGTCCCTTCAGTCGGCCTTATTTCTTTTAGCTGAAGGATAGTTCAAAACCCGTTAAAAACTAAACCCTATTTGAGCGCAGCGAGTTTGGTTTAGTTTAGGGTTTTGGACTATCCTCCAGCGTTAAAAAAGAAATACAGCCTTGATTTTTGGTTCTTTTCCTTGATGAAAAGAACAAGAGTATGATTAACGAGTAATATATAGCGTGAAGCCATAAAAGGTTACCCTACTCCACCGTCACAATCACCCGCTGATACCTCGTGAGTGCGGGCGAACCATGGTCGGTCGCTTCCAGAACGAAGTGAACGGTTTGGCCGGGCTTTGCATCGGCGGGTACGATGAACGCCGCTTTGGTGGAATTGGGATCCACCAAATCCACTTCATTCGGATAGCTCCCCACCCGAAATTGCCACCATTTCACCGAAACCTTGTCGCCATCGGGGTCTTTTACGTTTCCAGACAAACTCACCTTTACCCCAACATGGACTTTGAGGTTCAAAGGCCCGTCAATACTGACTTTTGGCTCATGGTTGGCGTCTTTAAAATTCGGCGTCACCGACCATTTGAAACGGGTGGCGAGGTCGTTTTCGGCGGCTGGGAAAAAGTCAGGGAAAGTCTTTTCCTCGCTTTTTTGGGGAGAACCCAGCACGGCGGAGGTCAGCGCTTGAAGCGTAGTATCCGTGTTCGAAGCGTCACCGACACTGAATCGCATCACCTCACCTTGGGCATAGCCGCCCCAACCGCCATATTCAGCGGATTCATATGCCCGTAGGCCGTTTGCCAGCATCCCCATAAAAGTCGGCGTATCGCCCTCGCTAATCCACGAACCTGTCGCCTGCAAAGGCATCCAGACGATATAGCCCATCTTTTTTAGTTCGTCGAGCGAATATTGACCCGCTGGCCCGAAAAAGTCCATGATGTCACCTTTTACCATCTGCTTGCCATCGCCCCAGACCCGATAGAGCGCCCCCATCGGGCCTTGGGTGAGGATGTTTTTCCCCAACCAGTCAGCAGTGTAGTAAACACTGTCCACTGGGCTGGCGCCGATTTGCGCAGCAAAACCGTATTTCGGCCCGTCCTTGTACTGCCAGTTTGCCATCTCCGGCCAATTGGGTCGGATGTAATTTGCAAAGGTATCGTCCTGGTCGCCTGATGGCAGCAAAATAATCTTTTTGGAAATCTTCGTCTTGAGACTGGCCCATTCCGGCTTACCTTCATATTCTTCTTCGATGGATTTCAAGGCTCGTGCGATGGTACTGCCACCGCCCCAAGCTGTGATGTAGAGTGGTCCCGGTTTGTCATCTAGTACCAGCGATTTAATCAAATCAGAGCCTGGGGTATCTGTCGAAAAATCACCGTCAAACTCGACATTACCGTAGCGGATTTTTGACTTCAAATCGGAGGGGGTTGGGTAGTCGGGGTTGTGGATTTTCAAGTTTGGATAAACCTTTTCGTACGCCTCCACCGCATCGTGGATAAAGCGCTCGTCCGGTGCCCATCGCCACGATTCGCAGGGGCAGATGTCCAGGCCAAAGCGGGTGTATTCCCGCCCCGGCACAAGGCGTTTTGTGCCTTTGCCATCGCCCTTCCAATGGAACTGGCTGCTGGTGTAAATGAGCCCTTCGACCTGCACATCGGTGCTGTAGAGCAGGAACCGCAGCAGGGAGTTGTTGTCGTCCAACTCGGGGTCGGCGGTGACGACGATACGGGGGCGGACTTTTTCTTGTGCAATGGCAGAATAGTTAAGAATACAGAGGATGGAGATAATTGTGATGATGTGCCAATATTTGCCAATTGTGAGTTTCGCTCCTTGTTTCATGTTGCTGCTAATTTTGGAATTCCCCCAATTATTATAAACCTAATAATCCGCTGTTTCTTCTATTATCTCATCAATCAATTCTTTAAGCTCATTGATACGAGACTGTTTTCGCTGTAAAAAATATGCCCTATTGACCATTACGTTTTCAAATTCTAAGTCATTAAATATGAACGAATAATCCTTGCCAAGGACACTTCGCTCTTGTGCGGGACGTTTTCCTTCCGCGATATCCCAGTTCTTATAAGGCACCCTGTTGATAAGATAAGGATGGATTCGGAATTTCGTCCAATCAAGTATCATCTCGTCGTCCAGGTTCAAATAATCCAATTTTGATAACCACTCAGATAAATGGCTTTTTAATTGATCGTCGTGTATCAGATATAGCCTCCCAGAGCTGTTCAATTCCTGCAAAACGGGCTGAGGCGATTTGAATGGAGGCACCTCAAACGATTTAAGGATTAAAGTATCGATATTTTGCGGGGTAATTGATTGGTTATTTTGACCGCAGAGCTTTACAAGTTGATTAGTGATATCAATTGTTTTCTGAATTTTGGGGGCATGTTTCGTCCATACTTCCTGATGTCTCAAAAATTCTTCGTGCAGGTTATGCAATATCACTCGCTCTTCTTTTCTGTTGAGGCGCCCTTGGTTCCAGGCATTTATCTGTAAGGCGATAAGAATGCCTAAGACAACGAGTATGATTTCGCCAAAAGCATAAACCAGGTACTTTCTCAAACTACCTGAATCAAGCAGGCGGCGGCGGATGTTGCGAAAAAAATTTATCATTTGCTTCTATTCATTTTGGTTAACGGTAATTTTTTAGGGACGTGGTGGAACATGGTGTTCGTACTTGCGAGTCTAATTTTGTACCACCCACCTCATCACCTTGGTTCTTCCGTCAGCATCTTGAACCATCACCCAATACACACCAGCAGCTAAGCCTAGCGGCAATGTAAAACTGTTTATCCCTGCTCGGAATAGCGTTTTTTCATTCAACAAATTGCGGCCAAGAACATCGGCCACCGTGACCGTCATGGCTTGCCCTTGAGGCAAATCCAAAAGCAGAGCGGCATGGCTGTAAGATGGGTTCGGCGCAATGAGCGCTTTAATATTTAATTGCGGATTGAAAGTAGCCGATACATCAAACCCCACCGTGAAAGCATAGACCCATTCACATCCAACTCCATCCGTGATGGTCAAGGTATAATCGCCGGGAAGGAGGTTCACCAAGTTTAGTTCTGTGTCACCATTGCTCCATAAGAAAGTGAAAGGTGGTGCCCCACCCAAAAAATCAATTGAGATGGCGCCATCGGCAGTGGTAGCAGTGCTTGCTGGAGTCACATCAGCAGCAGTTAGCAGCACTGGCGCTGCTTCCTGAACTAGGACAGGTTGGAATTGGGTGCAGCCATTTGCATCCGACACCAGCAGGGTGTAAGCACCTGCAATGGCGACCAGTACCGAATCCATTTCCCCTGTGTTCCATTGATAACTGAAGGGCGAAGTGCCACCTATGACCATGGCCGTTATCTCACCCGTTGCGTTCGGGCAAAGTACAGCAGGGGCTTCAAAAACCAGTTCCAAAGCGCTCGGTGAAGTCACTGGAAAACCCGCCGTTTCGGTGCAGCCATTGGCGTCCATGATAGTTACGGTATAACTTCCTACCACTAAATTGGCGATTGTAGAATCTGTCATGCCATTGCTCCAAGTATAAGTATAGCTGGGTGTACCGCCATTGGCAATTGCAGTAGCAACACCATCACCTACGCCGAAGCAGGAAGCATTTTGCAATAAGGTTTCCACCGTTAAAATAGGCGGCGAGGTAATGGTCGTCATAGCAGTGGCAGAACAACCATGGGCATCACTGACCGTCACGGCATAGTCGCCCGCAACAAGGCTGTCTGCTTCTGGTGAGGTACTACCATTGGCCCATAAATAAATATAGTCTGGCGTGCCACCACTAATAGCTACACTGGCACCACCATCCGAACCACCAAAACAAGCGGTATTTGCTTGCGCAATTTGGAGGGAAAGTGAATCGGGTTCCGTCAGCGTAAATTGTAGGCTGCCAACACAGCCCGAAGCATCACTGACGGTGACGGCATAATCACCAGCAATGAGGTTTATTCGAAGGCTATCCATTTGGCCATCTTCCCAAAGCCAAATAAATGGCGCTGTACCGCCTTGCGGTGAAACGGTTGCCGAACCATCTGCATTGCCGAAACATGAGACCGGATTGGTGCTGAGATTCAAGCCAAGTTGGCCGGAAACTTCCACATCCGTTGAGCCAGTGAAACTGCACCCGAATGTATCGGTGACGGTTACGAAATAGGTATCGGCGGTTAGGTCGTTCACGACAGCAGTGGTCGCCCCATTGCTCCATTCAAATTCAAATGGGGCCGTGCCGCTGTTAACAGAGACTGATACAGCGCCACCTGTGCTGGCATTGCAGGAGATAAGCGTCGCAGTCAGGGTGGCATTCAGTTGGCCGGAAATTCCCACTTCTGCCAACCCCATGAAACTGCAACCGAATGCATCAGTGGCCGTGATGGAATAAGTTCCGGGGAGTAGGTCGTTCACAGTGGCAGTGGTTGCCCCGTTGCTCCATTCAATTTCAAATGGAGCGGTGCCACCGTTCAAGGCAACGCTCAGCGAACCACCGGTGTTGTCGCCGCAGGAAGCAGGCGTAGAGGCGAAAGAAGGAAGAAGCTCCCCTACCAAGTCTACCGTTTCGCAAAGCGTCAGGGTGCAGCCAATGTCATCGGTCACGGTGACACAGTAATCGCCGGGGGGCAATAATATCAGGTCTTCGGTAGGTGCTCCATTGTCCCACTCATAATCGAACGGGAAAGTGCCATTGGACACGGTCAGGTTCAAACTGCCGCCAAACGGGTCGTTGCAAAGCGCTGGCGTGCCGACGATGTTTCCTATCAATTGACCTACTAGACCAATGTCCGAAGAGGCAGTGAACGTGCAGCCAAGACCATCCGTAACCGTGACCGAGTAACTGCCGGGCAAGACGTTGGTAAAAGCCGCAACTGTTTGCCCACTACTCCAAGCGTAGCTAAAAGGTAAAGTGCCTCCCACAATGTTCACACCGATAGAACCTCCAAGTGTGCTGACGCAATTGTAAGGCAAGGCCGTGATTGCCCCCGTCAAAGTAGGCGGGCTTGGAATCATAACTGAAACCACACCTTCCCTGTCCAGTGCATCCGTGATGGTGAACGAATAGTTGCCGGGACTGAGGCCATCGAGGTTGGTACCCGTTTCATTGCCATTGTTCCAAGCGTAAGTGAACGGCCCACAACTGCTGCTGATATGAAACTGCACGCCACCACTCGACAGATTGGTGCATGTTGGCTTCGCAATGTCCATCGAATCCACCACCACTTCGTCCACGCCTGCACATTGGCATTGCGGCTCCATTTCCGCATTGTTGAAAGCATTGTAGGTATTGTTCACATCAGAATTGGCGGGATGGCTGGCAGTGCGGCCATCACATTCGAGGAGTTTATTGTCGTAATAGTTCGTGAGGCGGTAATAGACACCGTTGTTGCAGTTGCCTTGGTCATTGTAAACCACCACATCGCCGCCTACTTCAATGGTGCCAGAAAGATTGTAGTTGTCCACCCGTGCCCGCATTCCCACCAATGCGCTGCCAGACATGGTCGCATTGACCACAAAAGCGTTGCCCTGCACCTTGGCATTCTGACTATAATTGCCACCATCCACCACCGCATTTCCAAGTATCCGGACATTGCCGCTCATGGTCGCATTCCGCACGATGGAAGTGCCTTCGATGCGCACCGTACCGGAGATATTGGCATTGCCGAGCACCATTGCCGTAGGCCCAACATACACAGAACTGGCCACCGTTGCGCTATTTTTTACCCAACCGCCGCCGTTGCTGTGCAGGTGGCCATTCGTTCGGAAAGGGGTGCGGAAATTGGCCGCAGGCTGATAACCCTCCGGCACCGCACCGCTGATATTTACTTCGTAAGGAAAACGGAAATGCTTGGGGTAGCCGTGCCAGGTATCGTTGGAGGTATTGGTGGTGATGCCGTCGTTGGGAGCACCCATCACCACGAGGAACATTTTGGTTTCGTTGCCCTGCAAATGGAAGGCTATTTCGTCGGTGTTGGCACTGTAGGTCGGGCTGTAGCGGCTGACCGTGCCATTTGCATTGGCCACCACGAAGCCGTAGCGCCAACCCGTGTGGGTATTGGCCTCGGTATGCCCTTTGAATTTCACAATGACCGAACAGCTGTCGGCATTGGGGTAAAGCGGGATGATATTGTAGGCAAACTCCTCCGGTGCCTGCTCGATGGGAATCTCGTAGCGGCCGGGGTCACCACCGGGTACTTGACGCAGGATGCTGTAGCAATTTTGCACCGTGGGCAACCAGTTGTTCAGGTCGGCATTGCGGTATTGCCGGAAGAAGCTGCCGACATTATTGTAGCTGAAATCATAGGTGGCCATGCGGCGGGCATAGTGAAAAAGGCTGTCGTTGAATTGCGCCTGCGAGTAGCCAGCCAGCCGCTTGTAGGCTTGCAAGGGGTATTCATTGGAGTAGGATTCCCGCCAGAGTCGGTTCACCATGTCGATGCCTTCCATCTCCATGATGGCAAAGAGCATTGCATAGTTCTCGTAAGTGTTCTTCCAATCGCCCCAGGTTTCGAGGTGGTAAACATCCATGCCCCACGCCGTCACCGCCTGCGGGTAGAGGAGGTTTCGCATGAAATTGGCGTGGCATTCCCAGAAGATGCCAGCATTCTGCCAAGAATATCCGAGCCCGTTGGTTGCCCGATAGTCAATATTGTTCTGCGCCTGCATGCTGTGTGCAAACTCGTGCGCCGCCACGCCTCCGTCGTGCATGGCGTTCGGGTGTACCCAAAATGCACCGATAACACCGTCCGCATCACCGCCATTGGCCCAGCCCTGCGCACCGTTCGGCCCCCACGTGCCGTAGATGACGATGGGTATTTTGTACTGCGCCAGATTGGTACCCGGCGAATCATCCAGAAACTCCAATTCCTTGAACTCACTGTAGATGTACTCCATCGTGTCGAGGATTTTGGCGGGGTCAAAGGCTAGGTTGGGGTCGGGGTAGTTGGCGGGGTTGGTACCAACGGTGTTTCCCCAAATGAGAATAAAATTGGTGGACTGGGCGGTCTTGCTCCAAGTGAACTGCGCCCCGTTCACATCGTTGGGGTTTTGTAGATAGAGCGGGATATGCACCATTTTTTGAGCGGAGAGTTGGGTGGCCAAGGCAAGCAATAGCAAGTATAAAATTCGCACCATAATGGCAATGATAGTTTTGGATGGCAAATCTATGGTTTATGCCTTGAAAAGTGGATGTGTTGACAGATAGTTATCCGCTGCCATACAAAGCAGCAGGCCAGTTGGGTGCTTAAGACAACAACGCCCGATGAAGTCCGCAGACCGCACCGGGCGTTTATATTCCTTATATCTTTATTTATGCCGCCTTTAGCAGCTTCACTTCCACTTTGTTCACACGGCCACGCACCACCTTATAGCCCTTGAGCAGGTAAGGCATATAGCCCGGCACCTCGCAGCGTAGGTCATACAAACCATAGGGAAGCGGCTTGAACTGCGCCTCTCCCAAAGCATTCGTTTGGGTGCTATAAGTCTTGCCGTTCACGGCAAAGAAAGGCACATCGGTCATTGGCAGCATTGCCTCGCCCTCCTCCGTGCTCACGGTGACCAGTAGTTGCGTCGTCGTGCTGATAGGGTTCTTGATATGGCGGGCTGCCTTCCAAAGCTCCACGGCAGTGAAGTCCGAGTCCAGCAGGGTGCTCACCATTGGGTCGAGTTGGCCACGCAGTATCTCCATCGCCTCGTCCTGCAATTGGTCAATATCCCGCTTGCTGGTATTGATTTCGCCTTGGAGCTTGCCCACATCCGTAGATTTCGACTTATAGAGGGTGAGCAGTTCATCCAGTTTGTCCAGCTTGGCCTGTGTCAAGTTGTAGGGCAGCGCCTCCGTCTTCAGTTCCGTGGCCTTGTCGAATATATTCTTGCAGGTGGCTTGCAGCACGATAGGCCCCTTGCCTTTCAAGCCAGAAACATTGACCTTCATCTGGCCGAGCAGCAGAAGGTCTTTCAGTTTATTGGCGAGGGCCTTCATCGGGATGGCCACCGCCACGGTCGCTTTGGCCAAATCCGTCTTAATTTTCAATACATTTTTCGTGTCATCATTTGTTTTACGAACCGCCATAGTTTGCAGGTTCTCCATTTCAGTGAGCAGGTCGGTTACTTCGGTAAAGGTCGCAGTAAAAGCAGGGATAACGGTGTACTTGGCCAGGTTGGCGTTCACGACGGCCTTCAATGTCTGAAGCATCTGGATGATAGCGAGATGGATTGCGTTCATAAAAAATGAATTTAAAGAGTTAATGAATATAATATTTCTTGCAACTAAAGGCGTGCCAAGTTTTGTCAAGATGCAATAAATATTTGGCGAAATGGAAAAAATGCGAAAGGTAGGTGGGCGAGGGTAAGGGATGGCCTGATTATGTTGGAGGGGGCTGGGTTGCTTTTTGGTTGGTGATTGGGTCGGTGAACCGGCCCGCATACCTGACGTAGCCAGCTTTTGCTGGCTATGGGCAGGTATGCATTGTTGGCTGCCGTGTTTTTTTCATTCTTCTATTTTTTTAATTAAGCAAGGGGTGTATTTGACTCAAAACAGTCAATGGCTCATTTCCGTCTTCAATTAGATTGAAAGCAATTTGAGCTGCAAAAATTTCTCCTTTGAGCAATTCTTTCTTGCCTACTAAGAAGGTTTTTATATCCTCAATATCCCACATAAAACCTGTTAATATCATTTGATTAAATAGGTCTTGAACAATAAACTCTTCTGTTTTGTCTCCAGCAAAACTTGCAATTACCCTAAATAGAATATTTTCCGCAATACTTTCATCTATCTCGTTAAAGGTATTTGCAAATGCTTCAAAGTCAAATTTTCTTTTTGCATTATTTGTAATTGCATTCCAGACAATGTCTTCTTGTTCCATTTTATTCTTTATTTTTTAATCTATTCTTTAGAGCTATTCCTATTTCTCTTCCGATAGCCCTAAATTCATTTTCGTTAAATTCATCCGTTTTTGCATTATTGCACCAGTAGCAACTCATGACGCAATTCTCTTTTGAATATTCTTTGTTTGGTTCTAATCTATCAATTTCTAAACTCCAACCTCTTAAATTCTTTTTCCTCAATTTCCCCTTGATTCCCAGTTCTTCGATTTCACTTTTAGTTATTCCGCAGTAACCGCAAACGTCTTTTTTTGTTAGTTCCTCAAAGTCCGATTGCGGAAAAATTCTCGGAAACATTCCTTTGGTGTATTCACTTTCAAATTCTTGTATCTTGAGTAAACTGATTTCTTCGTAATTGCTAATGATTTCCTCAATTTCTGATATTTTAATTCCGTTTATTTTGTGGCTCTTGAATTCTTGCCAATATTCATTTGCATATTTTTTTATTGGTTCGTTGCTTAAATCGTATCTCTCAAAATCAATTTGATTGATTTCTTCCAATTTGGAATTGATAACCTTATCAAAAAGATAGATTCTCCATTTTGATTTAAAACTCCGTTTCGCTATCTCATTGTAATTGCTCATTTTTTATTCATGGCAGCCAACGGCTGCATCCCTCTCAACCGCCATGTATAATGGCGGTTGGCAGGTATGCTTTGTTATCTTTTCGCCTTCTTTCATTTATTTTTTTGATTTTCTATCCCAAAACATGACTTCAAATACGATTTCTTGATTAAAGAATTGCCATGTGAATTTTATAATTTGGTGTACCAGAATAATGTACGGTTCTTTCTATTGACATCGTATAAGTTTTTCCATTTATAGTTTTGGAATAAATGTCATCACTTAATTTTCTGAATCCGTAGTTGATTAATTTATTCTTATATGCAAGAAAATTTTCATTAGAATTGGTCATATAAGTAAAATTTGACACTTCATTTGTAATCATAAAATAGTCAAAATAATAGTTACCTGTGTTTCTGTTTAACGTATGGTCAATTCGGTAGTCATAATATGTTACTTGTCCACCTTTACTTTTTGAAGTTCCCTTGAAACAGAAATCCCATGCTAAAAGCAATTCTTCACCTTCTTCCATACTTCCGAGAAATGAGAGGAATTTTGAAACCGAAAATAAACTATTTGGATGGCTTTGCATGCATTGCGAATATACTTCAATGCTTTGGAAAGAAATAAATAGTAAGATAATTGCGATTTTTTTCATTGTTTCTGATTTTTATTTTGGTGAAAGATAACGGCTGCACTCCTGCTGTTTGCGCCTGCGTTGGGCTTGCGGGTTGGGCTTGGCGCAAATAGGCAGGAGTGCTTTGTTAGTGGCTGTTATTTCTTTTTGCTAATTTGTTTCAATTGAATTTAAAAACTTTGGTACAGCTTCATCATTTATATTCCTGTCTTCTGTTGTAATCACCATAAAGTAAATTGTTTCCCCATCAATGAACATTCTGGATGCTACGGAATATTCATTTGGTAGGTCAACAACAAAAGAGTGTGATTTTTTACTTAGCTTTTTTCTTGAGACTATTTTTCCTCCATCCTTTTTCATGCTCGATTCATAATCTTCCAACCTGACTTCGTATTCAGATGGTAAATTTGGATGCGAAGCCCAATAAACGTTAAATTCAGCATGAAAATCTTCTTTAGATGCCTCAAGAAACATTTTTTTTCGGGCTGTCTTTTGTCCATTTGATAAGTGAAATATACCATCCTCTTTTTCCTTTGGTTCAAAGGGCAACAATACCGAAAATTCATTATCTTGAGATGTATATCTTTTCCAAGTTTCGCCATCCTTTTCTGGATTGAAGAAAGAACTTGAAATATAAATAACCACTAAGGCAATCGCAATTAAACCATTGACTAAAAAGCCTCTCCGACCAATGAGGTTTGACTTAAAACCTCTTGCAATAAATCGTGCTATCCATGTGAATACAAAATAGTAAAGTACTTCAAGTGAGGTAAGCCCAAAAACCATGAATGCTCCTCGAAGAATGTTGTCTGCTTCTCGAAATGCCACAACAGCTCCAATTATCAGCACTACAACAAAAAATAGTGAAAACACATTCATACGGGCTACTTTTTCTTGAATGCGTTCCATCGCTTCCGCTGCTGCATTTTCAACAGCCGCAGCTAAATAAGCCATTGGGTATTCATTTGGAACGCCCATTCTAAGATAATTCTGAGGCTTCTTGTTGATGAGCTTTTTAGTTTCTTGTTTACAGTCTTCTTCAAGGTCTGGCGTTGGAGCACCAAAAGGAAAGTTATCAACTCCTTCATTTAAAATCTCTTTTGCTTGCTCCATTGTTTGGATGAATACCATCTCAGAAGCAAACTGTTCGTCTGTATTACCATAGTTATTGGTGCTTTTTTGCTGGTCATATTCTTTCCTTTTTATTGGGTCTTTTAAGACGGAATAGGCATCATTTAACTCAATCATGTTTTCATGAGACCATTTTCTTAATTGTGGGTCATCGCTGTTTGCATCAGCATGATATTTTTTTGCCAGTTTGTGGTACATCAACTTTATCTGTTCTTGGGTTGCATTTGGTTCTACTCCCAAAATGGTATAGTAATCACGTTGATTGTTTGCCATTTGTCGTATGGTTTTGGTAATGATTGAATTTGTAGAATAATTTATCTGCTCAACAATGAAGCTTTGCAACTGGAGATTCGAATCCAGTAAATAACCCAACAAATAACCGATGCAACTGCTGACAAAATTCCAAGTTCATCGGGCAGAATACTTGCAATATTTAAAACTCCCGCTGCAACTCCAATAGAAAATCCTGGTCTGCTTTCTGAGTGGTAAATTCCTTTTTTCTTGAATTCTAAACTCAGAGATTCCCCTAACTTTCCGACCACAATAAAATGATAGATAAGATTGAACACCGGAACCAGGAGTAGCCACATGTTTGAAGAAGGGATTTTCCTATTCTCGTCTGAGATGATTTGCAAGGTACTTGCCAAAGTTTGAATGTAAAAAATCCCTAAGACAATTAGGACTATTAAGGCGAATAATGCTAAGAGTAGTAAAGTTTGCTCTTGACTGATTTCAGAGGCTTGAAGAAAGATTGGTTTCATTTTTTTCTGTTTTATTTTTGATTTTTATAGCCACTAACGGTTGCACTCCCGCCCGTGCCGCCCTGCGTTGGGCTCGCGGGTTGGGGTTTTGGGCGGCATGGTCGGGAGTGCTTTGATGGCGGAATTTTATTTCTTCATTTCATCTTCTTCTTAATATATTCTGCTTACTTCAACCTCCAACCCTCCATAGGACACCTTCTTTGTCTTTAAAACCAATTAACCCAAGGGTCTTATTGAAATAAACATTAGCTATGTCGCCAGACAGATTTTCAGTATTGGAGTACACTTGCTCGAAAGTTTCTCCTTTAATAGAAAATGTACCAAAGTAGGAGTAACCCGTTTCAAAATCCCCACCTTTGCCATCTTGCAATTCTTTTGTCATTACTCGCATAAACGGCGTACCGTTCAAAATTCCTGACAATTCATCATTGTTGTAGAATTCAAGAAAATCACCGACTGCCCCGCTTTGAGGATTGGAAACATCAACGATGGGGAAGTTTTTTACCATTATGACTGGTTGGCTTCCTTCCTGTGGCAGTGTTAAGGAGAAGATGGTTTGCTTTGATTCAGTTTTCCAGACAAATTTTTCAACCGAATTAAAAGCTTCGCAATCGAACGAATGGGATTCTTCACTCTTTTTCGGAATTCCATAAAAGCTGAAAGCAGATGGTATGTTGACGGCGACTGTGGCCGTACCGGCTGCTTCGCTCACATATTCAATCGTCTCGAATTCGTCGTAGGGCATTGCAAAGCTGCTCGTGAATAGCCCTAAATCAACGGTCTCCGAGCAAAGAGTTGGTTTGGGATATTCCTTCCTGCACCCCATGAGGATTGATAATGTCAAGATTAGTACAATGGTCTTTTTCATGTGGCAAAGTTTTATTTGTGAAAAGTAACGAAGCACGAGTCCTTGACTATGCTGGGTGTTTGAAAATCCCTGAAAATGATTTTCATGTTCAAGGTGTCACCCGATGGCGAGAACTTGCCGTAAAACAGTTCGTAAAATTCAGCAGCCCCGAAATTGTCTGCGTTACAAGGATGCCCGTAAGGGAGGCTGAGCGGGGCAATGCTGTCACCATTGACCAAACTAAAGTATCTTACGGCAAAACTACTTCGTACACTCCAACCCGGATTGGGCGGGTCTATTATTATATCATCATTCAGCCTTATACCAGCAGTATCCCCCTGTACTCCGGTGATTTTAAAGAAAACTGTGTCTTGGCAGGGGCATCCTGATGTAACTGCGTACCATTCATTGTCAGCCAGTTCACGGCAAAATCCATAAGCCCTGAAACTACCTTCGGGGCATTCGCATTTCCCATTTATTTCTTCAAATCCTTTTTCACAAATTGTCCCTTTTGATTCGTCGTCGCAGCACCCGCCACAAAGCCAGAGGGCGGTAAAAAGAAAAATGAGATTTTTAATTCTTGAAGTTAAGGTTGACATGGTTCTACTGTTTTGGTGAAAATAGCAGCACCCTTCCTGCAATGCAATCAGGAAGGGTGCTGCAAAAAAATTTAGTTAGGCACGAAAATTTTTATTGTCTTTCGCTGCCCATTACCAACCAGATGGACAAAATACAGCCCAGTGGCTTTCTCTATTCCTTTTTCCGTAAGGAATGTGCTAAAGTTCTGTAGGTTAAGTTCATAGCTGCCTCTGTACACGAGCCTCCCGTTCAAATCAAATATTGTTATTTCTTCGGGAGTGAAATTTTCACTTTCCCCAGCCTGAGTGTCTATTTTCAGGCTCTGGAAATTCTCAACCCCTGATTCTCCTTTTTCATTCCCGCTCGGCAATTTAGAGGTTGGCGGCAATTCATCAGATTGTGCAATAGAGACGCTTCCACCGGGAGGAGCGATGAGACCTCTTATTTCATCACATCCTGTGCTTATTTCTGTCCTGCCATATTCGGAAGGCATTTTGATAGCGCCAGAAAACGGGTCAACAGGCAAGTTCCATGGCGCCCACAGCCCTAAAATTGCACCTACCTGGTCAGCAAGGTTTTGGGTAGCATTTTGGAGGCTCTCGCACGAGCCATATACCCAGTTCCCAATTTTCTTGGTGCAACAAGCTTCCGAGCCTCCTTCAATTCGCCCACCCGGAATAATCCCCGTCAAGTAAAACCCAGATTCAATGCCAGCGTAGCTGAACCATTTACGCTTGCCGCCAACCCGCTGGTTGGTGAAACTAAAAACGTTCAGGTAGGCTGGAGTATTTGGTGGAAGGTTTATTCCTGTTGTATCTCCGAATGCCAAAGTGGCATCAACTGTTACGGTTTCGCATTCTTCAGTTTCCCAGATGGGCGTCTGGATAAGCGTCTGGAGGTCATCGGCAAGGTCGTCAATCAGCGTCTGGATTTGAGTTTGCCCAATTCCTGTTGTGTCCTGCACGGCAAGGGCAAACTTCACAATGCTTGCTGCCACATCTATGTACTCAACGAACCACTGAGTATTTACCCCAGAGTCGCATTCTGACTCGGCCCGCACGTCTCCAGCATCCAATACCCTAATCGGGTCGTCCCCGACCCTTAGCGTTACTACGCCAATATCCTGTGCCCTGCCTTCGGAAGACCTATCCCAAATACTACTACCTGTAAGGACAGCATGAGCAACAGCCCTACTGTTGTACCTCCAATAAAGGTTCACCCTTTTCTCGCACTCGCAATCCCTCGGCACTTCCTGATAGTTCGTGCAAAGGAAGTTATAGGCAAGCTGCCCCATGTGAGGGCTGACCAAGTTGCTGTCGACGACGGAATACGAATAGGAACGGTGCTGGCTGCCAGAAGACCAACCTTCGCTCCAAGCATAATGCCACTTGGCTGCCCCTTTCGTGTTCCTGAACCACCAGTAGCGGCTGTCGCTGTCCCACGGGATTTTTGGGCTTGAAGGGTTGCCGGGGTTCACGGATTCTTCATGGACATGGCCAAGCACTCCATTGTTTAGGATGGCAGGTGTAGCTATCTGCGTTGTGTTGAACACGAACTTGCAACGGCAGGAGTCTGCGGGAGGAGCGGGAGGCGGGATATGCGAAGGGAAACTGGAACCTTCATCGGTGGTAAATTTCTCACCGTCATAAAGATACTGCTGCATGAATGCAACTTTCTCATAGACTGAAACAGAGGTCAACTGCTCAAGATAGTCCGTCAAAGATGTTTCGTTGTCCAATTGCTGAAAATCGACAATCGCCTTGAACATGCTGTCTGAGACTTCAATGCCCTGTTGTTCAGCTTCATCTTCTTTTGTGCTAACTGTTGCAACGACCACCGTATCGCCACAACCATCAAGTGTGCTAACGGTGAAAAGCTCGTCATAAGGCAATCCAGTCAGCAGAATTGTCGGGGATGAAGTATTCACCTCATCGGAAAATTCGCTATCCAAGGACTGGAAAGTGAATTTTTGGTTAGCCACAACAGCATCGAATTCAAGGTATGCCTTGGAATATTGCTGGTAGTGGATAACAGCCTTTGCCACCAAACTCGGTGGGTGGCAGTTTTCTTCATAAAATATTGAGTCAAGTGGTTGTTCTTCTTGCCCATGCACCAGTTGTGCAAAAGCAAGTAAAATGAAAGTAAGTTTAAGGAGTCGCATGGTAATTGCGTTTTTTGTTTTCCCCTGATTGACGCATTCGGGGAATTGCGCCCTACTGTTTTTTAGGTGGTTTTCGGAATTCCCACCGATTTTGGGCAATCAAAGAAGGCAAATGAAAAATATTGATGAATATATGGTTGTTCCCCCAAATGCTGGGTAGGCATTTCATCTTTATTTTTTCTTCTTTAATTTCCGCCATCGGTGGCACTCACGCTGTGCCCGCCGGGGCGTTGGCCTTGTGGGTTGGGGCTGGCGGGCATAGGCGCTGAGTGCTTTGTTAGGCGCATTTTTCTTTTCTTTTTACAGAAATTAAGCCCCACTGTTACATTACAGTGAGGCTTAATAATAGTGCTTAGTCTCGAATAAAATCTTTTGACCCTGAGTCTATTGATTTAATTGAGTCTCTCTCAAAAATGATTAAGAAATAACTTAATCTTAAATCATTTTTGGCACTACAATCTTTTTTGAAATAATAGTAGTACCCACCCCCAATGCCTATTTCATCAGGCATTCCAAACAAGTCTTCTGCATCTTGCTTATTCAACTTTAAGATACATTGTTTGTTTTTGAACGCAAATGATTCAATACCATCAAAATATTTATGGCATTTTTGCTTCCTGTGTAAAGCCCATTTTTCTGTTACAAGTTTATATAACTCGGAACATTCTGCTGGGAAAGCTTCTTTTACCTTTTTGGGTTGATGTGGAACATACGACCTACAAGAAAGAAGCATTAAGACTAAAAAAGCTGTAATCAGTCTCATAGCTTTATGATTTTGCAAGTTTCTTGATACGTTACCCCATCACCCATCGACAGGTAATACATGCCAGGTGGAAATGACGAAATATCTAAAGTTGTTGTCCCATCTGCGAACGGCACAATTGTAAGTATCTTACCTATACAATTGAATACTTTTACTTGGAACCCACTATGATATGGAGATTTGATTGTGATTTCATTGGAAGCAGGATTTGGAAAGACGTTAAAAGAATTCTCATAAAATACCTTATCTTCAACATCGTTTATCAAACCACAATCTGTCAACGGTGCCATCCCCTTAGTACAGTCATCAGGGCCATTACTGCTGCTTATTCCTTTGATGTAGTTTCCTCCTTCTATATCACCTCCAATTAAAGTCCGTTTGGGGCCAAAAATCTCCCACCACATCACTTCTTCGTCTTGGTTAACGTGTAACAAAAGTTGGGCATGACCAAGCTCGTGCAAGGCTAATGCTTGTAGGTCTGGATGCCCATTCCAATTCATGTTGGGCTCATAGTCTTTATCAACGAACCAATTCTCACCTTCTTTAAAAAAAATATCGAACTTGGTCGTCACCAAAATAATTACACCATTTGCATCACTACAAACATTTGAAAAAGACCTTGTTGTTACTGCCTTAGTTGAAGAAGTTACTGTTCCGGGCAGAGTAGATACTAAGTTTATACTACACGCATAGTTCGTATAATCTGGATGAATTGAATCAAGTTCAATTATCCTAAAATTAACTGCATCAGTTTCTACCCATGTGCAGAGCGCCCTTTCAAATGCTGCGGTTGCGCCTTGCAAGGCCTTAAATTCAGGTTTGTAATAAAGGGAATACCCGTCATATTGCCCATAAGTCCCACTCAAGCGTGTTTCTTTTCGCTTCGTTATTCCGCTCTCGGTTCTACTCTGATTGTTGGCGGCAAGCCTAACCGTTATTTCTTCAGAACTCTTTTTTGTCGAGCCACCAACTTTAACCCAAATTGGGCCAGAACCCGCATAGTAATCCGTAGTAAGTATGTCGTCATGGTACCCGACAGTCGGCACAATCACCCGAATCAAGTTATCACTCCAATAAACATAATCGTCCGGCAATGGCCTTACTCTGTTGTTCTGGTTGATGCCCACTGAGGCATCGGAAAAGAAAACCACACTACTACCTTGAGTGCTGCCAAAGTTGCTGCCATAGATACGGAGCGTGTCGCTCGTTCCCGCCCTCAGTGAAAGGGGGCGGATACTGTCAATCTGCGGCGCAAAATGCTCTAAATCAAAATCCGTCTCCACCACCACCGTATCGAACTCGTATGCCGTGCCACTGTACCAATACTTGCTCAATGCGTACATTTCAGCAACATCAAAGGAAACCCCGGGGTCAGCGAAGGGGTTCTGGATGGCCAGGCTGGCCTGGGCAAGTGTCTGCTGGGTAGTGGTAAGGGTAGATATTCCGGTGACTGAACCAGTCGTTGAAAGCTCAATCTTTGCCTTGCTGGACGTCAGGTTCGACTTGGTGAGGGAATAGACGGTGTTGGTTGAAATACCATACGTTTGAAGCGTAAGATTCCCGCTGGTAGCGACGTTGGAGCCAAAGCAGTCCGTGTTGTAGTTGACAGCTGCCCCCGCCTTGTAGAGCAGTTCGTTGTTATAGAGCGAATTGACTTTGATGTTGAAATTGACGGTCGTGCCGGAAATGGAGGTGGTTTCGAAAAAGTATCTTATCCCAGTCCTGCTGCTAGATTTTGAAACATCCGTCGTGAGGGTTCGTACCTGTCCAGTTGCAAGAGCAATGGGCATGTAAACATCTTTATCAATGTTTGTGTAAGTGTTGAAAGGCTCAAATGCCACCCGTCCTAAATTTTCGTCTTGGGCAAACTTTAAGAACCCTTGAGAACTGGAATACACCTCAAAGGCAGGGCTTGGAAAGTCCCTGTTGCTGGTTTCCGGCACATTGTTGCCTTCAAGGAAGAAAACCCCTTCTTCGCCCAGCCGCAGCGTGAGCATGTGCGACCAAGTGACGATTTCTTCCTCCGTCTCGCCGCCCCAAGTGGTGACGGTGACGAAACTTTCTTTCAGTTTGCCTTTCAGCAAGGCGCTAACGGCAACCTTGTTTGCCGTGTAAACTTCCCCGTCCGGGGAGCGGTAGCTTTCTTGGGCAATCACCTTGCCCTCCACGATGAGGCTTGCCTTTTCGATTTTCTCGTCGAGGCTTACCTCGTACAGTTGTGCTTTTGCGGTGAACGAAAGGGCAAAAACGCCCACGAGCAGTAAAACGGTACTTTGGAAAAAGTTTTTCATGACGTTAAATTTAAAAAAGTGAAGTGATAAGGTTCTGCGTTTTGAATATATTTTTATTTCGTTAAAATTTCATTTTTATAGTGTCTCGGTTGGTTTCATCTTCCTTTCATCGTCATCTCTTTGGGGTTTATTTTTCTTTCTTTTTGCGCCTAACGGGGGCATATACGCCGTTTGCCCGTTTAGGGCAAATGGGCGTATATGCGTTGTTCGCTGCTGCTTTCTAATTTTCTTTAATTTATTTAAGAAGATGTTGGGATAGTGAGTTTTCCTCCTATGAAATAGGTAATCAAGAAATGACCTATTGTGATTATCACACCCCACAATTCTGGAATAGATAGGTTGAATACAGTTTCATATAGAACAGACAAATCAAATTCCAACCCGTTGAAGAAATTATGGAGGGCAACGCAAAATGAAAGTCCAGAGGTAAAAATGCCAAAACGCAATAGGTACACAAGCATTGCGAACATTGCACCTCCAATTATGCCCGCCTCAAAAAATGAATTGAGCAAAACAATGAACAAACTCGAATCTGGAGGTGTGTACCCAAGATGAGGCCCATTTCCAACAATGCCCTTCACCCATTCTGGCCCATAAAACCCAAGAATACAAGTAATCAAAAGCAATGCTGCACAGATAAAGGAAATCCACATAATAATTATGGTTACAGTTCTTGCAGTTCCTTTAGAATTTGGTGAAAAGCCTTTGATGACATCTATTATCTGCCAGCCTAAAAAGAATAAAAAAATCAGCAGAGTAATCCAGATTTTGTTCGTGCCATGCGCCACATTTGGGGAATTCTCATCGAACAACTTAATGACAATATTAACAGTAACCAACAGTATCCCAATAAAGCCAAATACGGTAATTATCGAGAAAACTCTTTCCACGAATTTTGCAAAAAATTCTTTCATGGCTTTTCATTTTATTAATTAATTGAAACATCATCAATGATTAGGACAGGCCTTCCCATGCCAAGAGTTTCATACCGAAACTCAAGCTCAACTACTTTTCCTCGGAATCGTGAAATATCCACGGTTATGGTTTCAAATTTATCTTCTGGATTTGTTGCGGGCGGCAACTCTCCTCCATTAAGGACGGTATTAACTACATTAAGGCCATTGTTGAATTTTGTTAGACTTTGGCTAATTTTCTCTGAATAAATCACTTCTGAACCTTCTGAGCCAGAAAAATTTATCGAAAGCAAGGCCTCTCCTACTTTACTTTTATCATACCTAAGCGATAAAGTATTTGAGCTTTCTTGAACACGAAACTTATTAGTTTTCAAAACAAGCGGGACTTTCTTTTTATCAGTTTGAAGCGTTGCACTATTATCATTAAACGTGACAGTTCCTCCATGAAAATTCCATTCACTAATATTTTTTAAAATTTCACTTGTTGTTCCAATTTGAATTGGTTCGTTTGTTTGATTTTGCTCAATAGTATGTTTCGTTGAAGGCGTTGTAGTACTGCGGCTTTCGGGAAAGTAAGCAATCTGAAATTTTTTCTCTGTGAATTCTTTAAAAGTCAACCGATAAGTTCCTCCACCATCCCATGGGTCAGTTATTTCAATGTAAGTGCAATCCTCTGAGCCGTCACCAATTATACCGCTCATAACACTTGTATGGTAACTTGGATGCGGAGTATTGTCATGAAATAAGACTATCGGCCCCTGCTTTTTTAGAATATCATAATAATCAGTTGGCGTTTTTGGCTTAATAGTATTTGAAAGCTTCATGAGGCCAAAAAACAACTCATTTGTTTCATCAAGTGTTATTCCTCCTGTTTCATAGATGGGAAGGTCATTGCTGATTATGTAAGTTTGCCAAAACTTTCCATGATAACCTCCCTCAATATAATATAGCGCATCTCGTATTTCAAATTTTTCATTTTTATACCAAGAGAAAACCATTGCCGCACTCGCTGCCCAACAAGTTTGTTTATTGGGTTGAGGTATTACCCAAAGGTTAATAAAATAATCAATTTTTTTTTCTACCGAATTGCATGGGTTATTTACTACAGGTGATGGCTTACATTTCTCTTTTAGCTTCCACACCCCAGAGTTTATCATCAATACAAATGTTCCATCAGGCAAAAAATCAACATCATAAACCGTACTCCAACCCAAATAGGCTATTTCAGTCCAAGTTTTCCCTCCATCGTTTGAGCGGAATATTTTTGATTTGCTTATTTCTTTTTTGTCTTTTCCAGCCACGAACAGCGTTCCATCATCACAGATAGGGTAAAAATGAAAAAGCAGACCAACAGGCAAATCATCTTTCATGCTAACAAGCGTTCTACCGCCATCTGTTGATTTATATACTTGGTCGCAACCAGCCCCGCCAAAATCAAAATACATCAAGTTCTTGTCCGTTCTCGATGTAAGTACCTTTTTTGGGAAATAATACCAACCTTGTGGTGTGTCTCCCGAACCCAGTTTCAAGGTTTTATTACTGCCTTCATTGACCTTATTGTAGTACGGTGATTTTTTATTGGCAAACAGATAGCCATTGAAATTATGGTAGTAAATTTTTCTCCCCTGATACACCAAAATATCATTGTCGCTGGCGAGCCTATCAAGATAGGTAGGGTTTAGTTTCCATTCGTTTCCCTTATTTGAAAACAGTCCTTGCGAAACTTTTGGCCAGCCATAATTGCAAATCATGGTTGGTGAATCCATGTTCAAAAAATTGAACGCACTCACCGATGACAAATCTTTGTCGTATAGGGTTATTTTTTGCCATGTTGACCCATCTGAACTTTCATAGTACCATATATGCCCATTAGTATTTCGCCCTCCCCGTTTGGCGAGATAAAATTTCTTTCCGTCCGTAGAGATATTGTACGTTAAAAGATTTGGGTCAAATCCTCCTCTCATCAATGTGTCTGTGAATACCTTGCTTACTTCTTTGTTGGTTACGTTCTCCCAATCGTTACCTGTTGAGGATTTATAGATTACAAACTTGTAGATAAATCTTTCTTCGGCAAAAGTCTTCCCTATCATTCCTCCATCCTTATAGCCGAACACAAGACCAACCCCATCATTGTTAAAAACCGCTCGAAGCCCTGTTAGACATTTTTGCTCCGTTCCGTCTTTAAACCTCATTGCTTCCACTTTATCGCTCAACGGTTGCATTGCACCGAGTTTTGCATTGCCAAAACAGCCATCCGTTTGTGCAATTCCCATTTGCATCCCTAATAACACCAGAATCAGGAGGGTAATTTGTTTCATTTCTTTTGTTTTTTATTTTTTTTAGTTGCAGCGAACGGCTGCATCTGCGCTGTTTGCGGCTGCGTTGGGCTTGCGGGTTGGGTTTGCCGCAAATAGGCGTAGATGCGTTGTTCTCCCCTGCCTTATTTTTTTACTTTTTTTATTTGCCCAAATTGTGAAATGAAAACGGGCGGTTGAATGTCCGCCCGTTTTCTTTTTAATGGTCTGTATCCACTCCAACTGGATTGAAATAGGCAAGGGTGACAACTCCGTTTTTATCGTAATTGATTACCAATTCCTTTCCACCAGGCTTCAATGCTCTCAGGCATCCTTCACTGAAACAATAATAAACCATCTCAAAATCATAGAATGCAAATGATTTGGACGGCTTGCCAAGCAGTTTGTTGATTTGCTTTTTGGTCAGACCTACAAAGCAATCACTTTTAATGTATTTGTCGTCTTTCCAGTATTCTGGGTTGCCCCTAAAGCCATAAATGAGCTTTTCAGTATCGTTAACCTGCCAATTCTGTTCGAGAAAAACAAAATACTTTTGGCAATCATCGGACGCATTCCTGATTTTAGATGAACATCCGAATGATATTAATAAGCCTATGATAATTATGAACCTCATGGCACTACAGTTTTATGAGTTTGAAGGATTGTATGTTATCTTCCCCAAATCGGAATGACAGAACATACAAACCTGATGGAATGTCTTCCTGCAACTCAATTCTTAGGCTATGCTGGCCACTTTGCAAATCTCCAAAATCATTATGGAGGACAACCTTGCCAGTTAGGTCATTCATTTGGACGGCAATGGTTGCTTTGCTTGACATATCCAAATCAATATTGATGTAGTCTCCTGCTGGATTAGGGTAAACGGTCAATTGGCCGATGTCCATAATTTCGGTCGTGAAGGTCGAACCGCAAAGGCTTGCAGTATCAATCGGATTGCACAGGAAACTTACGCCCATTGCGGCGGTACTTGCGGCCATTATGTCTTTAGCGCCCAAAATGCCCTTTGCGTCAATTACCCTGAGCGTTGTGCCTGCATTCGATTCCCAAATCATAACCTTGGGCAAGGGCATGGCGTGGAGGTGGTTATGTCCATGCCCCATTTCATGGAGGGCAACGGTATAAAAATCATATTCGTTTGCTGCTGGAGAAGTCGTATGGTCAAAATGCCAGCCTCCAGTTACAGGTATGGGCAAAGTGTTCAGATTGTCCCTGATTGCAAAGTCAATGTCACCAGAATAAAAAATGGACTGAGTCGGCGGTACTGTTTGGCAGGCTATGATTGTAACCACCGTCTTTGCCGGGACACCTGCCCCAAAAACTGCTGCTGGCGCAACAAAGACTCTGTGAACCGAATCGAATGCGAATGAACCAGGATGGCTTACTACACCAAGTTCCCAATTGATGTCTGAATGTTTGTTCCAATCACAAAGCACCTGCTCGACTGTTGCTTTTGCGCCGGCGTTGTTTGCCATCGTGCTATCTGGCCGAAAAACATACTTATTTCCTCCTGTAACATCGCCCAAATGAACCCTTTGCTCTACCCCTGTACCATTACGTCTCGCCCTAACTGCATAGCAAACATCCAGCGGTTTAGGGCTTGGGCACATCATGCCGCTGCTTGTCGTCACCCTGAAAATACCTGTGCCAGCAGGCGCTGGTGTTGACGGGACAATGACCTGAATCGTATCGTTCTTCCATTTCAGGATGTCCGCTGGCTGGGCTGCGGTAAATGACGCCCCTCCGTCGTCGGCGTTCGGGAACTCGACAAGATGCTTGACGGTGTCGAAGTTCATGCCGATGATGGTGAGCGTGTCGCCCGTCCCTGCCGTTACGATTGTATCCCTGAAACTTGTGATGGAACATACCAGCCCAGTCTCGATAGGGTCTGGTACAATGATGTCGGCGAACGGCTTGCAGGTCAAAGATGCTCCGTCAAAGAAGTAAATCCTGCCATTCATCCTCAACTTGTCCATCGAAATGGAGCCGAGTGCGTTGAAGTCCTGCACTTCGAGGCTGACCCTCATGAATGTCTGGAACGATGTGGAAATGGGGATGCCATCCTCAGCCCCTGTAGTGGCAATACAGCCGCCGTTGACAAGCGCTTCTAAAATGTCCTCGTCCTCGTCCGTCAGTGTGATACTGTATTCGCTGGAATTGATTACGTCCCCCTTTGTCGCACCGACCCAGCCATTGGTAACGGCATCCGTCCCGAACACCTCGCTCGGGTATTGCAGGTAAAGCTCGCCCTTCCCGAAATTCAGCCCGCCAACGTTTGAACGGATGAGGACATCAAAACTCAGGTCGGGCAAATCAATGGTGATGTTGTCGAAACCGAACTCCACAATGGTATCGGTCATCAGGAAAGATTCGGACTGTTGAGGGAAGTCCCTCGTTTTCAGGGGTATGAACCCGTCGTGTCCGACGAAACGGAGGAATTCCCCTGCCATAATCTCCCCTTCCGTTGTGTGGTGGAGGAAAAAATAGCCCTTTGCCCTGTCTGGCAACTCGATGTTGTGCGACCATTGCTGGGCAATGTCGCCCACTTCACCCCCGTCCGTGACTATCTCGATTGTCCCGCTGTGTTCCCCTTTCAGGGTGGAGAACACCTTGATTTTGTTCGTGGTGAAAATCAGCCGCTGCGAGGGGTTCCAGAAGCTGCTTTTCTCAACCAGTTCGCCGAAGACCACAATCTCCGAGCTGTTTTTCAGCTCGGTGAATTTCTCTTGGTCGTGTATCTGACCGTGAAGGTTCAGGATAAGGGTGGAAACAAATCCGATGGTAAGTAAAACCGTTCTCATGTTCTTGAAGATTTTATGGTTAAAAAAATGGTTTAATTGACGAGGTAGTTTTTGGTTTCTTTTTTTTTTATTGGTTGGGAGAACGGCTGGATATGCGCCTGTGCCGCCGTGCGTGGGCTTTGAGCGTGGGCTTTCGGCGGCATGGGCGTATATCCTTTGTTGTCGGCGTTTTACTTCTTTTTTTTCTTTATAATTTTATTAATCTCTACTTGATAGCCAATGGAAATCTCGTAAGAATTATTCCGATATTCGGTATCTTTAAGGTTGGGGTCAAACACGGAAAATCCAAAACTCCTGATAGGCTTGATGCTCTTAAAAATACTGCCCTCAATAAATACTCCTTTTATGATTATTGCGCTTCCAATATCATATCCAATATCGAATTTACTATAATGCTCTGTGGTTTCCCCACTTCCATCTCTACCATAATATCCAACCGCTTTAACCAAATAGTTGTAATTCAATCCACAGTGAATGTTCAAATATTTTATCGGTCTGAGGTTAAGGGATGTTGAAAGGTGAAGATAGTTGAGTGAAAATTTAGTATATCCTACCCATCCAGGATCATTCTTTATGATTACGCCTCTTTTTTCATAGCCTATGCTCTGCTTGATGCCCAATTGTTTGATAGGGAAATATGAATAGAATGTTTTAACGATTGGGCTTTTGTGGTCAAATTCTTCAGAAAAATCATAAAACTTGACGCTTCCTTCCACTACATCAAACTTGGAATAACACTTTCCAAATTGAACACCGATGGCAGATTGCGCATGGCTTGAGTAAATAGATGCCAAAGTGGTAGTAATGAAGGTTAAGAAAACTAAAACCTGTTTAGAACGAGAAATACAGTTATTGAACTTCATGGAAAATCTTATTTGAATTGAATAAAAATGCGGCAAGGTTGGCATTACAACCTTGCCGCAAATCAACCATTTGCTTTATTGTTTTATGAAGCAAATCTTGCCGACCTGTACCGTTTTATGCTGCCTATCCAGCACATGGAAGATGTACATCCCCGTGTTCGGAAGGTTAAGCTGCCGTATGCTTCCGTCAAGTTTGCCACTGTCCACCTCACGGCCTGAAATATCATAGACTCTGAACTGATATTCAAGGCTTGTGTCGTAATTCCCAAACAGGAAAGGTTCGTTGCTATTGATAACAGCCTTAATGGCTTCTTGTGCCGCTGGTTGCTCAACTTGGGCATTTTGCCCGTCAAAATTCCCCACAATAAAGGCAGGTGGGTTCCCACCACATGGATTGGATGGGTCGTCGCCGTCACAATCCTTAATGGTGATTGTGATATTCCTGTATTTCTGGAATACGTTGTTTGTGTCGTATTCCTTCAGGAGTATGTTGTAGTAGCGGGGGAAATTCGGCATTGAAGTGTACGAATAAATCCGAAGATGCGTGCCGATATAGTTCTGGGGCGCTGACTCGCCTATGGCATGCCAGCCAAAGGGGAATATCCATTTATAGGTATATCCGGGTAGGGTATTGGTGACCAAAAGGTCAACGTTGCCACCTTGTGTGCCTAAATATTCCTCGCAATAAACCGTGGCACCCAAAAACCTCAGCTTGCAGCGGTCGGGGATACCAACATTGACAGCATACCAAGCAATGGTGACGGCTTCCGCAACATCAGAGCACTCGCCATAAATTTCCTCTGCGGCCATAAGGGTGGCCGACCTTGCTTTGTCATAGTTTGTGCTCCCGTCCATGTAATTGATGGCAGTAAGTACCAGTTTTGCTGCCAAATTCTTGTCCATGCCGGGGGTGTAGTAGGTGCCTCCATTGTAAGAATATGGGCCTCCACCATCCACAAGGATGGTGAACCACCGTTCCATTGGGCCGGCTATTTTATGCTCGTCATCATCACTCCCTATGGCCGTGAAATAGTTTGGGAATACTGGATTGGCCATATTCCTTACATTCAAACCATTTAGCCCACCTACTAACCAATCATCAAGGCCGCCAGGGCTATTTCTTTCAGCATGTTCTCCAAAAATATCACAGATGGCTTCCTCTATGCCGCTCGGTTCACCAGCAGAATTGAATGCTTTACCAGCTATGGCAAGGTGCATGTGCGTGATTTCATGACCTGCTGCATCAAGTAATGCGGTAGATTTTCCATTAATACTCCCAAAGGCCACAGCTTCTTGGGTGGTCCCATCGGCTAGGGTGAATCTATTATAACTAGCAGTTTCATAATCCTTGAGGTTGGCTGCAACATATAGGTTACCGGGGAAATTCAAACCAAATGGCTTTAGGACATTCCTCGCCTCCGTCACCACATAATGTGCTTGATAGACCTCTTTTGGATGCCCATCTGAGCCGGTTGTTGGCCATTCGGCAAGTGATTCAGGAATGCTTTCTTCGAGGTCTGAAGCAAAGTTGTTATTGGTGTTATCTATATAGCCAGCCTCGTTCACTGCACTTTTATCAAAAGTGATTATAGAATAATCAATAGTTTTGAGGTACCGAAGTGTGCCAACGAAATTCAGTTGGTCGTTCAGGATAACATTGCCATAATTAACGGTAGGTGCTTGTATCTCATGGCTATGTAAAACATCCTCACGATAATACGTGCCGTTGCTTGCCTTCACGTATGCCGTTTTACTCCTTCCACCCTTTAAGTAGCTGAGTTTCCAAGCCAAGATATAATTACAAGACTCTGTCAGGTCTTGGTCAATTACCAATTGAACCTTGTTTTCCGGAATGGAAACGGTAGTTCCAAATTCATGGTTCTGAACGGCAATGATGGCTTGCTGCTTGGTAGTGCCCGGTGTGAGGCCGATGTTTACGTCTTCCAAGATAAAAGCGTTGAGGAAGAAGGTCACGCAGCCGATATAGCCCTGTATGTATCCCCCGCCCTCAACAAGAATCCCATTGTAGTATTGTTGGGCCGTTACGAAAGTGATGTTCTCGTCATTAGGTGACACTGCTTCACTTGTCACCACAAACGAGTTCGGCGCTGACATCCCCAGCAAGGGCCGGACTGTCTCCAAATCAGGGGAGTTCTGCATCTTCTCCATGTTGAACTTGATGAAGCCGTTGCCCTCAATTGACTTCACCCAATCTTGCAGCGCAGTGTTCTGAGGGTCTTTGATGGTTTTGTTGAGCTTGGTGCATTCCTGCACGTTCAGCCTCGTCCTGCCTTGGAGGACGGTTTGGCTTTGTAGGGAACTTGCACAAAGTGCAATCAGTGCGAAAATTGCCAGAATCTTGAGATTTTTCATGGCTCGTGATGGTTTTTCCTCCATTGCAGAATTGCTAAGGAAGTTGGAGAACACTCCCAAAGGTAGGAAAATAGAAAGGAACACGGGTCTCAAAGGCTTAATCCTTGGTTTTGAAAACGGGTGTCTGCTCAATATTTTGCTTCCTATTTCTTGATATTTCATTGTTATATTTTTTATTTCTGGTTGCCGACAACGGTTGGATATGCGCCTGTGCCGCCGTGCGTTGGCTTTGAGCGTTGGCTTTCGGCGGCATGGGCGTATATCCTTTGTTCTCAGCATTTTTATTTACTTTCGAGGTTACCCGTTTTCATTTCGTGTTCAATAGTTTGAAGGTCTCCAAGGTCTAATTTTCTTAATTCTGCTTGTTGAGTAACTGCTCTCAAAAACAATTCGATTTTTTTATAAACATCTGCCTCGGCATCGTCCGATTCGGCAGACAATAAATTTTCAACGAGATTGAATAGAAATTTCCCTAAAAAAACAACTCCTATCAAAGTAATAAAAGGGGATAGCGCTGCAAAAAGGGTATATAAAGCCGCAATAGTTTCGCTTTTTTTATTTTTTGCTATTTCTTCTTGCAGTTGAAAATAAACATCAAGTTTTTCTTCCGATACCTTTTTATCCTTCTTTGTACTTTTATATTTCTTTTTTATTTTTATTTTATCCTGACTATCCAGTTCAATTACTTTCAACTCTTGTAACTCGTTTATTCCTTTAATTATTTTTGCGAACTTTTCAGGCATTGTTTTTATTGCTTTGTCAATCTTTTCATCAGGGGCTATTTCTACATTGGATACTTTCATGTAACTTAAAACTCCAAGTTTTATTAGGTGATACAGCACCTTTATATCTTCCTCGGACGCTTCGAGGGTTATTTTCACACTTCCTTTCATTATATTCTTTATAATTACTGACTTCTTCTCTGAAAGTTGAGAAACAAGTTTTAGCAATGAAGCCAATTCTTTGACGGAAAAGCACTCTAAATCTTCGTCAATAGTTATCTCAATTGAACCTTTTTTGACACTTTGAGAATGTGTACTCTGTGAAAATTCATTAGGTTTGATTTCAATTTTTTCGTTGGATATTTTCTTTATTGAATTGATTTGGTCAAGAAGTGAAAATACAATCTGACTTATTTCTTGTGTAAATTCGCTTCTGCTTATCGTTCCCTTATTTTTGTCTTTTTCAAGAATTCGGTACTTGCCAAGCGTAAAAACAAGTAGGTTTCGAGTTTCCTCATAATATTTGGGGTCAATAGTATTTGGTTTTTGGTCTAATGCTTCAATTAGTCGCTCTGCCGCAACTTCTGGGTTTCCATTTTTTATATCATGTTTTGCTTGCTCTAATACTTCAATTATCATTTATTTTTTGTTTTCTTTTTGCTGAGAACGGTTGCGCCCCCGCCGTGTGCCCGCATAGGGCGCATGGACGGGGGCGCATTGTTCGTGGTCGTTTCTTCTTTTATTTCTTTTTTCCTATTTAGTCGGACCGTATTCCATCATCAACAGTTGTGGCACACTGTCCACTCTGCTCCTCTCATCGAAGAAAATCTTCAATCTGACGCAACCATAGTTATCCTTTCCGTCACACGTTCCGTACATATAGTAATCAAACCTGTCCGCTTCTTTTTTGGACGGCTCTCCGAACAGTTTGACTATTTGCTTTTTTGACAGACCGAGCAAGCATGAGGGATTAGGGAACCTATAAGGAACTGGCAAATCTTCATCGTACAATGTTTTTTCTGTATTTTCAAAAAATCCATTGCTGTTCTTTTTCCAGCTCCTTTTTACATAATCGTAGTAAACCTTACAGTTCTTTCCTTCCCCATATGTTTTATTGGACATACCCGACTTACATGAGATAAGCCCGGCTATCAATAAAGCAATCATTAACTGGTTTTTAATCGGCATGGCTTAAAATTTTATGAGCTTTTGTGAGATGGTGCTATCATCAATCCTTAGACGCAAAATATACATTCCGGAAGGGAGGTTTTCTGGGTTTGAAAAATCAATTGTTTTCAAGTGATGCCCAGTGGAAAGTTCCTGAAAATCCAACCAAGTGACCCTCCTGCCAAGCAAATCGGTCAGACAAGCTTCAACCAATGCTGTATTTGACAAATTGAACGAGATATTGATAGAACTGCCAAATGGGTTTGGGTAAATTTCAAGCCCCTGTAAAATTTTTTCCATCTCGCTGACCCCATTGGTAAGGCATCCTGCCTTCACTTCTTGCTTTATAGCACTTGGACATGAGCCGCTCAATTCGGATTCACTGCTTTCGATAACATCAAGCCCACCGTTGATATCCTCGGTATGGAGGTTCCTGAATATGTCACCAGGTCCTGACTCGCCACCCGGCGTCATGATTTTTTCGGTTGGGTATACATGGTCGAGGCAATGCACATGACCAAATTCATGGGTAATGACCGAAAGATAGTCGTAAACAGCACCAATTTCGGATAATCCGCAATTATACTCCCAGTCATAATAACCGTTTACTTCAATATCAATATCGTTTGCAACCAAAATTACCTCATTGCCATTGAAACAACTTTCAACCCTTCCTTTGATAAAAGTCCTTTGAAGGAACGAAGTATCGGTCTGGTTAGCATTATAAAAAATCACGTTGGTACCTTCGTCTGCCGCTGCGGAAATCGTCGTTTCGTTGCCCAATGCCCATGTTATCCCTGTTTTGCTGTTCCAGGTACACATTGCTTTTTCGGTGCATTCGGCACAGTGCGCTTGAGCGTTCAGGAAAGTATCCAAATGGAAAGTATATCCTCCCTGTCCGTCGGAATTCTTTAGTTCAATACGGTATGGGTCAAGTTTGCCGGTGATACCATTAGGAATTCTATTATTTAAAACAGAATACCTGACATCTAATATGCTGTCGCTAATCACCTCACCACTTGGTGTGTCCAAATAGAAAAACCCATATGCCGCCGAACCTTCGCTTCCCCCGGACGGTACAATGACCTTGATTTCTGTGTTGTTCCATGAAACAAGTTCGGCATTCGCATTGGTGACGATTGTGGTCGGTATTCCTGTGGCAATATTATCTGCATTTCTGAACTCAACGGCCAAAGGGGTATTGCCAAAGTTATTTCCTGTAATAGTCATTGTGTCAAATGTCCCGGCTGTAACTGGGTTTGTAAAGCCGGTTATCGAAACTACTTTGCCTTCCGTAATCGGGTCGTCCACAAGTACATCATCAAACTGTGTGTAGGTACTGGTCGTGCGATTATAGTACCAAGCCCTGCCTTCCATGAGCAGTTCGTCAATGCCGATAAGGATGGCCACCACGTTGTCAACCGTGATTTTCATGTGGAACAGCTTTTCCGGCAGCGTAGAAAGGGGATAAGCTGAAATTGTGCTCGAAAATGTCGAACCAATATCAACCTTCACAATATTTTCTTCCTCATCGGTAACGGACATGGAATAGGCGCTGCTCTGTATGACTGTGCTTTTCGTTGCCTCAAGTGTGCCTGACTGGACGATGTTCGTGCCGAGTGCGTCCGTGTCATATTGGATGAACACTTCGGCCTTGCCGAACGGTATCCCGTCAACATTGGACTGTGCCATCACATCGAACTCTACATAGCTGCCGTTGCCTGAAAGCTGAATGTTGTCAAACGTGAACTCGATAATGGTCTCGTCAAGTTCTACCCCCGTTTGGTACTTGGCAGCGGCTTCCAAAATCTTTTCCTCCCAAGTGTTCATGTTCAGGTGCTGTACTTCCGTGCCTTCCACGGCAAGTATTGGTTCGTACAAGTCACGGTCGAACAACTGATAAGTGCCGTACCTGTTAAAGGCTTTGGGCGACCTGCCGGGTTCGGCAAATTCGATGAACCCGAGTTCGCCATGCTGGGTTTGCATTGCTGAGTTAGCGTTTCCAGTTCTGTCTTGATTTGTAGCGACTGGGCATGGCTCGCAGAAAAACACCCCTTCGTCGCCCAGACTGAGCGAAAGGGTGTGGGTGACAAAAGAGAACCTGTCACCGACCATGCCGCCCAAGGTTATAACCTCTACCTTATCACCTTGAACCTGCCCTTTGAATGTCCGGGAAAGTTTCACCACGTTTGCCGTGTAAATGTTTAGGCTGTCGTCGTCCCAGAAACTGTACTGCTCCACCACCTTGCCCTCAAAGACAAAGGGAGCAGATTCTGCCCTTTTCTGGACAGAATTTTGAGAATTTACGATGACAGTAAAAGAAAAGAAGAAGCCGAGAATAAAGATAACCTTTCTCATGTTTTTGAGATTTTATTGGTTGATGAATAGATGAATTACATTGAGTTGTTTCGTGTTGTTTTATTTTTTTAATTTTAATGACCACGAACGTCTGCATCCCTGTCAGCCGACATGCATAATGGCGGTTGACAGGGATGCATTGTTGGCATCAGTTTTTATTTTCCTTTTCTTTTTTATCCGTGCCATGAAAAACGGCCGTTTCAATTTCAGCCCGGGACTTCCCCAAA
>WGNL01000017.1 GCA_016124585.1 Bacteroidota bacterium
CACGACTTGGTACGCCGATGCGGATGGGGACAGCTACGGCGACCCGCTGGTTTCACAGGTAAGCTGCTCGCAGCCAACGGGTTATGTGGCAGATGATACCGACTGTGATGACGCTGATTTTAACGTCAACCCTTCGGCAACAGAGGTCTGCAACGGCGTGGACGACAACTGCGACGCATTGGTGGATGCCGCCGACCCTAATTTAGTGGACAACGAGCCGCCCACTGTTTCCTGCCAGAACATCAATGTTTCCTTGGATGCGAACGGCATGGCGCAGATCATTCCAACGCAAATCGTCACTTTGCTTGCCGACAATTGCGTGAGTGTCTCGGCGGTGCTGAGCGTCTCCAATTTCACCTGCTCAAACATCGGGGCGAACCCTGTAATCGCCACAGCCATTGACGGCAGCGGTAACACCGCCACTTGCACCGCCACCGTTACCATTGTGGACAATTTGCCGCCGACCGTCACCTGCCAAAACATCACCGTACCGCTGGATGCTTCCGGAAATGTCGTCATCACGCCCTCGCAGGTCAGTTCAGGTGCTTCGGACAATTGCGGTTCGCCTGTGTTGGGCCTCAATATTTCTAATTTTAGCTGCGCAAACATCGGGGCAAACACAGTCACGCTGACAGCGATTGATGGGAGCAACAACACGGCTTCCTGTACCGCCACCGTTACCGTGGAAGATAACCTGCCACCGACCGCCGTTTGTCAGAACATCACGGTACCGCTCAACGCCTCCGGCACGGCCACCATCACCCCCAGCCAAATCAACAACGGTAGCAGCGACAACTGCGGGCTGGGGATTTTGAGCCTCAGCCAAATCAATTTTAGCTGCGCAAACACGGGGGCTCCCGTCACCGTGACGCTCACCGTTCCAGACGTGAACGGCAATACCGCCACCTGCACTGCCTCGGTGACGGTCGTTGACAACCTGCCGCCGACCACCATTTGCCAAAATTTCAGTGTCAGTTTAGACCCCAACGGCCTAGCCACCATTGCTCCCAGTGATGTGGACAACGGCTCGTCGGACAATTGCGGAGCACCCATTTTGAGCATTAGCCAAACCAGTTTCGATTGCTCGAATATTGGAGTGAACAACGTCACGCTGACCGCCAACGACGCCAGTGGTAATGCTTCCACCTGCACGGCCACGGTCGCGGTCAGCTCGATGTTGATGGTCAATGCTGGCAGCGACGTGACCATTTGCAGCGGCAGCAGCACCCAGTTGAATGCCACGGCTTCCGGTGCCAACGGCATTGCATACGCTTGGACACCAACGACGGGCCTGAGCGACGCCAACATCGCCAACCCTGTCGCCAGCCCCGCCAGCACTACCGCCTACACGGTCACTGCCTCTGCCAACGGCTGCTCGGCGACCGACCAGGTGACGGTCACCGTTGCGCCAGCACCAACCGCCACCATCACGGCGGCAAACGCTGTTTGCCAAGGCAACAATATCAGCCTCTCGGAAACGGGCGGCAGCCCCGGCGTCACTTGGGCATGGAGCGGCCCGAACGGGTTCAGTTCCACCCTCCAAAACCCAACCATCACGAACGCCTCGCCCCTGAACGCTGGGCAGTACAGCGTCGCGGTTTCCAACGGCAGTGGCTGTTCCGCAACGGCTTCCGCAACAGTGGCAGTGAACAGTTTGCCCACGGCGAATGCGGGGGCGGACGTGAGCATCTGCGCGGGCAGCACGGCGCAGTTGCAGGCCACGGGCGGCACGGGCTATGCTTGGAGTCCGGCGGCGAGCCTGAACAATGCCACCATCGCCAACCCCATCGCTTCGCCGACGGCCACGACCACCTACACCGTGACCGTGACAGACGGAAACAACTGCACGGCCACCGATACGGTCGTCGTGACGGTCACGCCACAGCCGACCATCAGTGGGGTGCTGGCGGATTGCGATGCCAACCTGACGACCTACACCATCGAATTGACCTCGAATGCCAGCCAGTTGACGGCCTCGGCGGGCATTGTCACCAACAACGGCGGGGGCGCTTGGACAGTGAGCGATATCCAAGTGGGAACGAACGTAACGCTGGCCGCCACGGCGGCTGGCGGCTGCACGGCGATGCAGCAGGTGACTTCGCCGAACTGCAATTGTCCAGCTTTGGCTGCACCTTCTCCTTCGGGTAATGCAGATGTTGAACATTGCGAAGGGCTTGCGAACCCGGCTTTCGGCGTGACGGTGGGCAGTGGGGAAACTGCCGATTGGTACGATTCACCAAGCGGCGGCAACCTGTTGGCCAGTGGTGTTTTGGATTTTACACCGCTGCAAAACACACCCGGTGTTTACAATTTTTATGTGGAAACAAAAGTCATCGCCAACGGCTGCACGAGCTTGGTTCGTACCCATTTCACCCTAACCATTTTACAAAACCCAACGGCGGATGCGGGAAGCGATGCAAATATTTGCACAGGTGTTTCGGTGCAATTGGATGGTAGCGGCAGCAGCAGTGCAAATGGTGCATTGAGCTATGCTTGGTCGCCAGCAGCCAGCCTGAACGACCCAATGCTCGTGAACCCGACGGCAACGCCGGGCGCTGCGACGACCTACACCCTGACCGTCACCGACCCGAAAGGCTGTATGGATGATGCTTCTGTTAACGTGAATATCAGCACGGTCAATCCACCTTTGGCGGGAGCGAACCAAGCCATTTGCGCTGGCGCAACGATACCCGCCCTGATCGTCAGCCTGAACGGGGGCGAGACGGCAGACTGGTACAGTGCTGCTACTGGCGGGGTGTTGCTGGCGCAAGGAACGGCCAGCTACACGCCGACTGCCGCCGGGACTTTCTATGTGGAAACAAGATTGCTGGCAGGGGGCTGCACCAGTACCAGTCGGACGCCTATTTCATTGACCATCAATTCGTTGCCAATGGCAAATGCAACTGCGGGAAGCCCGGTTTGTGCGGGTGGCAGTGTGCAATTGGACGCCTCCAGTTCGCTGGGTTTGGCTCCGCTGAATTTTGTTTGGAGCAATGGGGCAGTGATAGCCAACCCCGTCGTTTCGCCAGCCAATACCACCAATTACACCGTCACGGTGACGGACGGGAACGGCTGCTCGGCTACGGCGCAGACCACTGCCATCGTGAATGCGAACCCGACGCTCACGCTGGGTTCGTTGGCTTGCGACGTGAATTTGATCAACTACAGTTTCAGCGTGACGCTCGGCGGGGTTGACCAACTCACGAGCACGGCTGGGACGGTGACAGGTGCTGGAACCAGCTACACCGTAACCGCTCCGAGCGGCCAAAACCTGCAATTGACCGCCACCAATAGTTTCACAGGTTGTGCTTCGCAGCAGGTTGTGACGGGCTTGGTCTGCGGCTGTCCGACCATTTTGGCACCTGTTTCCAGCGGGGATAAAACCATTTGCGAAGGAGCGCCAACACCTGCACTCTCGGTGACGGTGGGTGCCAATGAAACCGCTGATTGGTTTACACAGGCAGCGGGCGGTGTAGCTGCGGCGACGGGCACGACCAGCTTCACGCCCAATCAGACTGCTCCTGGAATTTATACCTATTTCGTTGAAACACGCTACACCTTGAACAGTGGCTGTCTCAGCTCGACGAGGACGCCTATTCAATTGATTATCAATGCCTTGCCCACGGCAAATGCAGGCAACGACGCCGCCATTTGCGCCAGCGAAACCACCACGCTGAGCGGCTCGGGAACGGGGGCGGGAAGTCTGAGCTACGCTTGGTCGCCTGCCATTTTGCTCACCAATGCAAACACGGCTACCCCAGATTTTACGGCAGCAAGTGCTGGATTGCAACCCTTCACGCTGACCGTGACGGACGGGAACGGCTGCTCCGCAACGGACAACGTGACGTTGGATGTGGCCGACAAGCCAAGCTTGGCCATCAATTCGCCTGCCTGCAATGGCCTGAGCTACTCCGTCAGTTTCACCACCAATGCCGACCAAGTGGCGGCTTCGGTGGGCACGGTGACGGGTGGCGCAGGCGCATTCACCGTCACCGATATTCCGAGTTTGACGGACGTGAGCATCACCGTCACGAACTCCACGACGGGTTGCAGCCAAGGACAGACGGTGGCGGGCATCAGCTGCAGTTGCGCTGGGTTGGTGGCTGTGCCCATTTCCGGCGGCAACCAAGTGGTTTGCGCTGGCGCAACGATTCCAGCGTTGACGGTGACTGTCGGCGTGGGGGAAACGGCGAACTGGTACGACGCACCAACGGGTGGCACTTTGCTTACTGCCAATATGACGAGCTACACGCCGCCCGTGGCTGGCACCTACTACGCCGAGGCCGTGAATACGGCGATTGGCTGCGTGAGCGACCTCCGGATGCCCGTCGTTTTGACCATCAATCCATTGCCGACGGCGACCATTACACCGAGTGGGGCGACGACGTTTTGCGAAGGAAACTCAGTGGATTTGACGGCATCGGGCGGGACTGGATTTTCATGGAGCAGCGGCGAAACGACCGCCACCATCTCCGCCGCCGCCACGGACATTTACATCGTAACCGTGACGGGCGCTGGCGGCTGCACGGCAACGGCCAGCAGCAACGTCACCGTGAACCCAACGCCAGCTGCCACCATTTCGGGCGATGCTGACCTTTGTTTAGGGGAAAATTCAGTGCTGACGGCTTCTGGCGGGACGGGCTACTCGTGGAGCACGGGTGTTTCTTCGCAAACAATCACCATTAGCGCGGCGGCGGATGCGGTTTACGCGGTGACCGTGACGGGTACGGGCGGCTGCACGGCGACAGCCAGCGTAAATGTCGCTGTCCATGCATTGCCCGTAGCAGATGCGGGGGCGGATTTGGTTTTTTGTACCAATACAAATGGCGCGCTATTGGATGCCAGCGGCAGCAGCGGTGTGGGTATTTTGAACTTTGAATGGTCGCCCAGTGCGGGCTTATCAGCTACTGACATCGTGAATCCGGTGGCCAGTCCGACAGTGGATGCGACCTATGTTTTGACTGTGACGGATGGGAACGGTTGCACAAGCACGGACGAAGTTTCGGTCAGCCTGCACGATGCGCCGATGAGCGTGTTGAGCACGAATTCGCCAATCTGCATGAACGAAGATTTGGAACTGGAGGAAACGGGTGGCGAGGCGATTGCATGGCTTTGGACTGTACCGAGTGGTTCGACCTTTGCTTCGCAAAATCCAACCGTACCACATGCTGATGTGGAGGAAGGTGTTTATTCGCTTGAAATTACGGATGCGTTTGGATGCAGCAGTTTGACTGATTTTGATGTGACGCTTTCGGCGGGTGTAGCCTTCGAGGCGAAGTTCCTGACGACTAATGTTGCTTGTGAGGGTGATACGGTGCATTTCATCGAAATCAGTCAGACCACCACCCTACCGGATGGGTTCTCTTGGGATTTCGGGGATGGAATGGGCAGCACGGAGCGTGACCCGGCGCATGTTTACACGGATGCTGGCACGTATCAGGTTTCGGTCGTGGTGACGGAGGCGGGGTGTGAGAATTTCTCTGTTGCCAAGGAAATCAATATCAATAATTGTAGGCTGAGTGGCGGGGATGACGGGATACTTTCCTATAATTTATATCCGACTGTTACATCTGGCAGGCTTCGTATGGATTTGGAATTGCAAGAGCGGGAACTGTTGCACCTTGATATTTTCGATGTCTTCGGAAAACTGGTGGAAAGCCGGACCAAACGTGATGTGATGCATATCAACGAGGAGTTCAGGATTGATGATCCGGGCATCTATTTCATGCACATACGGACGTTACAGGGCCAGTTGACATTGAAATTCATAGTGGTGAGGGCTTGAGTTGGAAGTTAATGATGGCAAGTTGACCGATTATGATATCAACAATACTATCATTGGCAGTCATAACTTAGACGGTGCTAGGTATGATGAGTTTTCTCCCAAGTAGTGGCATTATTCTAAAACACATTTGAATCAAAACTAAACATGCTACCGATGACTGAATATTGAAAAAGTTTAAAAATGGGATTAAGTGCATCGTTTATCACGGAATGAGTTGCGAATGCAATGAACAAAATTGCCTGCCACTTGTAGTTTGATAGCCTTTTTCAATCGCAACCAATGCAATATCAATCTACATGATAGCCATCGCTACAGTTTCCAGTATCCTCCACCGTTTTCAGCAAATCCGCCACCAGACCGAGGCCATCTGCCAGCCGCTCCAAACCGAGGATTTCGTCGTGCAGCCCATCGTGGATGTGAGTCCGCCGAAGTGGCATTTGGGGCATACGACCTGGTTTTTTGAGAATTTTATTTTGGCGAAACATGCCAAAAACTACCAGCTCTTCAACCCGGATTACAATTATTTTTTCAACAGCTACTACGAAAGTCAGGGGCCACGGGTGCTGCGCAGCCACCGGGGAAACATGACACGGCCTTCTGTGGCGGGTATTTTCGGCTACCGCAAATATGTGAACGAGCACCTCGAAAATTTGCTGGAAAAAAACGAAGCGTTATTGGAAAACGAAGAGTTTGCCTTGACAATCGAAATCGGTTTGCAGCACGAACAACAACACCAGGAGCTCTTGGTCACCGATTTGAAATACATACTGGGTAACAACCCGCTTTTCCCTATTTACCAAGAAAAAAAAGCGTCAAAAGCCGCCGAAAGCCATCCGGCAGCTTGGCTGGAATTTGAGAGCGGCCTGCATGAAATAGGCCATCGGGGCGATGGATTTTGTTGGGACAATGAACTAAGCGCCCACCAGGTCTTTTTGGAAGATTTTGCGGTGCAAAACCGAATCGTCACCAATGGTGAGTATCTCGAATTCATGCAGGACGACGGCTACCAGCGTCCCGAATTTTGGCTGATGGAAGGCTGGGAATGGGCCAAAACGCTGGAAGAAAAAGCGCCGCTGTACTGGTACAAAATCGAAGGCGAATGGTGGAATTACAACCTTCACGGCTTTGAAGAAGTGAACCTGGCGTTGCCCGTCACGCACCTCAGTTACTACGAGGCCGATGCCTTTGCGAATTGGAAAGGTCTGCGCTTGCCCACGGAATTCGAATGGGAAATCGCCTGCAAACTGAGCCACAGCAGCCTTCCTGCCGAGGCTAACTTCATGGAGAACGGGCATTTTCATCCTCAACCTGCCCAGCACCCGCAGTTTTTCGGCGATGCCTGGGAATGGACGTCGAGCGCCTACCTGCCGTACCCTCGCTACCCCCGTTTCAAAGGGGCCTTGGGCGAGTACAACGGCAAATTCATGGTGAACCAAATGGTGCTGCGGGGCGGCTCAGTAGCCACACCCCGCTCGCATATCCGGGCCACCTACCGCAATTTCTTTCACGCCGACAAACGCTGGCAGTTCACAGGTATCCGGTTGGCGAAAAGCCTGTAGCCATTGGCTTTTCGCAGTTAGCTCTTGGCCTGTCTGCTTTAAGCCAACAGCAAAATGCAAACAGCCTACGTCTAACAGCAAAAAACAATCTATGACCACGACCATTTCACCCGAAACAACTTACAACTTGGCCTTCGCCGAAGACGTGCGCAAGGGACTGACCAGCGAGCCGAAATACCTGCTCTCCCGCTATTTTTACGATGAAATCGGCGACCAGCTTTTTCAAAAAATTATGGCTTTGCCGGAGTACTACCCTACTCGCTGCGAATACCAAATTTTTCAGCAACATGGGCAGGGTCTCCTTCGGAAAATGGAGGGTAACCCCTTCGATTTGGTGGAGTTGGGTGCTGGCGACGGCCTGAAGACGAGGGTGCTGATGGCGCAGTTTCTGGCGCAAAAAGCTGAGTTCGCCTACCTCCCCATCGATATTTCCAGCCATGTGCTCGAACTCTTGCAAAAATCACTACACGAAGCATGGCCGGACCTGTCCGTCACGCCCATTGAGGGCGAATATTTTGCTGCGCTGCAATCCATCGGGCAGCTTTCCGAACGTCAAAAACTGGTGTTGTTTCTCGGCTCCAATCTCGGCAACATGAACCAGGAAAAGGCGGTTGATTTCCTCGGCCAACTGCGTAAAAAACTACAGCCCGGCGATTATCTGCTCGTGGGTTTTGACCTGAAAAAAGACCCCGAAATCATCCTCGCCGCCTACAACGATAGCCAAGGTGTCACCCGTGATTTCAACCTCAACCTGCTGCGCCGCATGAACCGGGAACTGGGTGCCAATTTCGACCTTTCGGCTTTCCGCCACTGGCCGTCCTACAACCCGCTGACGGGCGATATGAAAAGTTATCTGGTCAGTGAAAAAGCGCAGCGGGTGAAGTTAGAAGCGCTGGAAATGGAAGTGGCTTTTCGGAAATGGGAGGCCATTGACATGGAGCTTTCCAAAAAATATGACCGCCCGGAAATCGAATGGCTGGCGGAAGTAGCCGGATTCGAGGTGGAGGACTGGTTTTATGATGAAAAGCAATATTTTGCGGACGTGCTTTTTAGGGCTATATGAGCATTTAGCTTTTTGCATTTGGCCATTGGCCTTTGCAAAAGCTAACAGCAAAAAGCCAACAGCCAATTATAAATACATCATGGAAAACGAAACAATCTGCGAGCATTTGACCAGCGTCACCGAGGTTAAAAAAGCCAAGGCTTATGTCTGCGATGAATGTGTAAAAACCGGCAGTCGCTGGGTTCACCTGCGCACTTGCCAGACCTGCGGCGGCACGCATTGCTGCGACAACTCCCCCAACAGGCACGCCACCAAGCATTTTCATGCGACCCAACACCCTGTCATTGCCTCTGCCGAACCGGGTGAGCGCTGGCTTTGGTGTTATCCTGATGAGCAATTTGTTGAATATTGAAAAAGGGGGGTGATGAGAAGTTTTAAGCGGTTTATATTAGGTTGATATGGCAAAATATAAACCCCAAAATAAACCTTTTATCAACCTCATATAAACCATAAACACCATGCAGCCAGTCGAAAAAACACCTGCCATATTGGAGCAAATCCGCCCCTTTGAAGCATTTCATGGGTTGCCGGACAGCGATTTGGAATGGTTGATTGAGCGCGCCGAATATGTGCTGTACAAGGAAGGTGAAAACCTGTTTTATCCGCATATGCCCGTCGAAAATATGCAGGTCATCGTGGATGGAGAGGTCATCGCCCGCATCCAGCAAGGCAATGAATTCAATGAATTGGGTACTTGGAGCACGGGGTATATTACGGGGCTGTTACCGTTTTCGAGGATGAAGGAAGCGCTGGCACACGGCACGGCCCTGCGGGACACCTATATCCTGCAATTGAACAAAAAATACTTCACGGAGATGGTCAGTGTCAGTTATGAAATGACGCAAAACCTCGTCGCTCAGATGTCGAACCGCATCCGTGACTTTACTTCCACCCGTTTGCAGAATGAAAAGCTGATGTCGCTGGGCAAGTTGTCTGCTGGCTTGGCGCATGAACTGAACAACCCCGCTTCCTCCATCGTGCGCAACGTGGAGGAGCTTTACAAACGGACACACCAGACGCCGGAGCGCTTCAAACGGGTGATTTCCATGCGGATTAGCGCCGAACAGACCGACCAGGTGAACGATATTTTGTTTTCAAAAATTAAAGCTACCCGGCCCATGCTGACCTTGCTACAACGGGAGTCGAAGAAGGACGACCTACTCGACTGGCTCGAAGACCGGAATGTTGAAAATGCCGAAGTCATCGCCGAAACCTTCGTGGAATTTGGCCTGACGGAGGACGACCTTGAAACAATAAACGACATCTTGCAGGGGAAAGACCTCGACGGCATCCTTCCTTGGCTGGAAAGTACCTTGAATTTGGAGCAACTGGTTTGCGAAATTCGAGAGGCTTCGAGTCGCATCGCCCACTTGATTTCGTCCATCAAATCCTACACACACATGGACCGCTCGAAGGATGGGGAGCGCGTCCATATCGAGGACGGCATCAATACGACCCTTGTGATGCTGAAGCATCAATTGAAAGAAAAATCCATTGTGGTGGAAAAGGATTTTGGGGAAAACCTGCCCAAAATACTGGCCTTCCAGGGTGAACTGAACCAGGTCTGGACGAACCTGATTGACAATGCCATCGATGCGATGGACACTGGCGGCAAATTGACCCTGAAAACTTACGCCAAACGTGACCGGGTTTTCGTGGACATCACCGACAATGGCCCCGGCATACCGGAGGAAGTGAAGTCGAAAATCTTCGACCCGTTTTTCACCACCAAAAGCATCGGAAAAGGCACTGGGCTGGGACTAGAAGTCGTACGGCGTATTGTGGAACACCACAAAGGCCATATCGAAGTGGAGTCAGTACCGGGCAAGACGACTTTCACCGTTTGTTTTCCGGTCGTTTGAGTCTGCGCCGTTAGCCATTGGCCTTTGGCCATTAGCTAACAGCCAACGACTAACAACCAATAGCTAAAAGCAAATTGACAAATCATGGCTGATAAAAAACCCATCATACTTTCCGTGGACGACGACCCACAGGTGCTTCGTTCCCTCAAGGGCGACCTCCGCTCGGCCTTCAAGGAGGATTACCATATCATCTCCACCACCTCTGCCACCGAGGCGCTGGACTCGCTTACCGAACTGAAAAAACAGGGCGAAACCGTGGCGCTTTTCCTTTCCGACCAGCGGATGCCGGAGATGGAGGGCGTTGATTTTTTGGAAAAGGCCAAGCCGTTTTTTCCCGATGCGAAGCGGGTGTTGCTCACCGCTTATTCCGATACGGGCGCTGCTATCAAGGCCATCAACGATGTGCAGCTCGACTATTATTTGATGAAACCTTGGGATCCGCCCACCGAGCAATTGTATCCCATTTTGAACGACTTGCTGGACGATTGGCAGAGCAATTTTATGCCAGAATTCAAGGGCATTCGGGTGCTGGGCTACCCTTACTCGCCGAAGTCCCACGTTCTCAAGGATTTCCTTGCCGGCAATCTTTTTCACTACGGCTGGTTCGACGTCGGCACCGAGCCAAAGGCGCAGGAATTGATGGCCCTGCATGCTTTGGAGTCCAAAGACTTGCCCGCCGTATTGCTGGAAGATGGCACGGTGATGTCCGACCCCAATTTGTCGGCTTTGGCCGGAAAACTGGGTCTTCGCACATCTGCCACCTCCGAAATGTACGATGTTGTCATTGTCGGTGCTGGGCCAGCGGGCTTGGCGGCAGCGGTGTACGGCGGTTCGGAGGGTTTGAAAACCCTGTTGATTGAAAAGCGGGCACCAGGCGGACAGGCGGGCACGAGTTCAAGAATTGAAAATTACCTCGGCTTTCCGAAGGGCTTGAGTGGTGCTGATTTGTCGCGGCGGGCATTGGCGCAAGCTTCCCGTTTTGGCATCGAATTCCTTTCTCCGCAAATGGTGACGAACATTGAAATTGAGGGAAATTATAAGAAACTGACCCTTGGCGACGGCAGCGTGGTCAATACGAAAAGCATCATCCTATCCACGGGCGTGGACTACCGAAGACTGCCCGCAGAAGGTGCCGACCGCTTTACGGGGGCTGGGGTCTATTACGGCGCAGCGATGACCGAGGCGCAGTCTTGCAGGAACAAAAAAGTATTCGTCGTGGGCGGCGGCAATTCGGCAGGGCAGGGTGCGGTTTACCTCTCGCAATTTGCGGAAAAGGTGACCATCCTCATCCGGCGGGAAGACCTGACTTCCAGCATGTCGAGCTACCTGATTGACCAAATCAATGACATCCCCAATATCGAGGTGAAGGGCAAGCGGGAAGTAGTGGGAGCGGACGGCGATGAACATTTGGAAGCGCTCCAAATCCAAAATGTGGAGACAGGTGAGGTAGCCACTGAACCGGCTGATGTGCTGTTCATCTTCATCGGCGCACGCCCGGTGACGGATTGGCTGCCGGATAATTTGCTCTTGGACGGCAAGGGATTTCTCTACACGGGCCGCGATTTGCGCCAGCATCCCGACTATAAAAAAGTCTGGAAACGGGAGCGGGAGCCGTTCCTGTTGGAGACCTGCCAGCCCGGTATTTTCGCCGCAGGCGATGTGCGCTCCGGTGCCATGAACCGCGTCGCTTCCGCCGTGGGCGAAGGGGCGATGGCGATTAAATTCACGCATGAGTATCTAGCGGAGGTGTGAATCTTTAGGCAATTAGCAGATTAGAATACGAGTTTAGTGACAAGAATGCAGTACACAATCAATGGGAGTATTCTTGATGAACTTGATATTTCTAATACCAGAATATAAAAAACAGATTGATAGGTTCTATTTTGTTTAATTTTTTCTATAAAAAATGTTAAACAAAACGTCGCTTCTCAGGTTTAAGGCTAGTTACCAATTTATTGACCAAATCATTCTGCACCATGCTAGACGGTAAAAGCAACTTCAGCCATAAACTTCTTTTGACCGATGAAGATATTGGCGATGACCACATCATGACTTCCCTCGAAACACCCCTTCGCCCTGATGCTTTTGAACTTTCTGACGAGGAAAAAATGCAGAAAATAGCGCATCATTTCCGTGAAATCATGCTCACGATGGGCCTTGATTTAACGGACGACAGTCTGCGGGGAACACCAAAGCGGGTCGCCAAAATGTACGTTCAGGAAATATTCAGTGGCCTCAACCCGAAGAACAAGCCCAAGGTGGCGCTCTTCGAAAACAAGTACGGTTACTCCGAAATGCTGGTGGAAAAAGACATCACTTTCTACTCGAATTGCGAGCACCATTTCGTGCCCATCATCGGCAAGGCGCATATCGCATACATCTCCAACGGCAGCGTGATTGGCCTGTCCAAGCTCAACCGCATCGTGCAATACTTCGCCAAGCGCCCGCAGGTGCAGGAGCGCCTGACCATGCAGATTGCGCAGGAACTTTGCAGTACGCTTGGGACTGATGACGTAGCCATCGTGATTGACGCCCACCACCTTTGCGTATCATCCAGGGGAGTTCAGGATGTAAACAGCAGCACCATCACGGCTTACTACGGCGGCCAGTTCATGAAGGAAGGGCGTAAGAATGAGTTCTTGCAGTACCTGAGTCTGCCACCATCAGCACAGGTTTCGGAGGTTTTGCAGTCGAAAAAATGAAATCAAAAGCAGACTTGCCCACCAAAATCTGTCCAGTCTGCCAGCGCCCATTCGCTTGGCGCAAAAAATGGGAACGATGCTGGGACGAGGTGAAGTATTGCAGTGAGCGATGCCGGAGCGGGAGAACGGGAGGTGTCATCCGAGTAACACCTGTCCCCAATCGTAAATCGCTCAATCGTAATTCGTAAATCATGAAGACTCTCCGTCTCCTGTTCGGCGACCAACTCAACCCCACACACTCGTGGTTCCAAAAAGTGGATGATTCCGTCATCTACTGTCTCTTCGAAATGCGGCAGGAGACTGATTACGCTTGGCACCACGTCCAGAAGGTCATCGCCTTTTTCCTCGCCATGCGGGCCTTTGCCGAGGAATTGCGGAGCAAAGGTCACCATGTCAAATACCTTACCCTCGACCACCCGGGCAACCGCCAAAACCTGCCCGACAACCTCCATTTTTTCATCGAAAAATACCAGGCCGAACGCTTCGAGTACCTGCTGTCAGATGAATGGCGGCTGGATGAGCAACTGCGACAGTTTTGCGAAGCGCTGACCATCCCATCAGGGGCTTTCGACACGGAGCATTTCATGGCGGAGCGGCACGGTTTACGGGATTTTTTTGGTGAAAAAAACTACCTGATGGAGTCGTTCTATCGGGCCATGCGCCGCAAATACGACGTGTTGATGGACGGCGACCAACCCGCCACCGGCCAGTGGAACTACGACCACGACAACCGTCAAAAACTGCCGAAAAACCATGTGCCGCCACAGCCGCTGCTGTTCCAACGGGATGTCTCCGACATTTTGCAACTACTTGAAAAACAAGAGGTTAAGACGATTGGAAAAGTGGAGGCAAAGGACTTCAGTTGGCCTGTGACGAGGGCGGAGGGATTAAAGACGCTCGAATATTTCTGTAAAAACCTGCTACACCATTTCGGCGATTTTCAGGATGCCATGACGCCGCATCACTGGTCGCTGTACCACTCCCGGCTTTCGTTTGTCATGAACGTGAAACTGCTCTCGCCACTCGAAGTTGTGCATCGGGCAGTGGACGAATGGCAGCGCCGCCCAGATGAAATTTCCTTTTCGCAAATCGAGGCATTCGTGCGGCAAATCATCGGCTGGCGGGAGTACATGCAGGGCATCTACTGGGCTAAAATGCCCGATTTTGCAAAGCTGAATTTCTTTCAAAACGACCGCCCGCTGCCCTCGTGGTTCTGGACGGGGAAAACTAAAATGGCTTGCTTACGCCATTCCATCAATCAGAGCCTCGAGCATGCCTATGCCCACCACATCCAGCGGCTGATGGTCACGGGCAACTTCGCCCTGCTGGCCGGCATCGCCCCTGACAAGGTGGACGCCTGGTATCTCGGCATCTACATCGACGCCATCGAATGGGTAGAAATCACGAATACCCGAGGCATGAGCCAGTTTGCCGATGGCGGCATCGTCGGCACGAAGCCCTACTGCTCGTCGGCGGCGTACATCCACAAAATGAGCCATTACTGCGAGGGTTGTTTTTACAAAAAAGACCTGCGTACGGGGGAGCGTGCCTGCCCGTTCAACAGCCTCTACTGGCACTTCCACGACCGACACCGGGAGAAGTTGGAGCGCAATCCACGAATAGGGATGGTGTACCGCACTTGGGACAAAATGAGCGGCGAGGCACGGGCGACGACGTTGGAGCAAGCGGAATTTTACCTTGAGAAAATCGAGGAAATTTAGGTTTTTGAGTCAATGGCCTGATTTGTCCACTCCCCTGGAGCCATGCCTGTGGCCTTCCTGAATGCCCGATTGAACGTGGATTTTGAATTAAAACCGCACTCCAACCCGATGCCGAGCAGGGAGAGGTGACTGACGGCAGGGTCGTTGAGCAGCCTTTTCACAGCCTCCACCCGGTACTCGTTTACGAAGTCGTTGAAGTTTTTTTCAAAAATCCGGTTTACAACAGCGGACAACACGGAGGGGTTGGTGTCGAGGCGGCGGGCGAGGTCACTCAGGGTGAGGTCGGGTTCGAGGTAGAGGCGCTCTTCAGTCATGATTTTTTCAAGGGACGTGCGCCATTTTTCCAAATCTTCGTCAGCCAGTTTATCGGTTTTGGGTGTTGGCGCAATGGGCGGGGCATTCGTTTTTGCTGGCGAAAAATGCAGCTTTCGGGGCTGCGTTTGGGCGTAGCCCGCAATGCAGAGGTAGTAAATCAGGGCTGCGTTGAAGAGTTCGTCCCACCAGTCGTGCCAGAAGTCGAGGTCGAGCCAGAGGTCAAACAGTAACATCCCCCAACTGATGATGTAGGCGGCCATAAAGGCCAACAAAAAATTGCGGAACCACCGAAAGCTGACTTCTTCCACATTGGAAAACTCGTTGGGCGCCCATTGGCGGTAGCGCTGGTAGAGTCGGTAGGCCTTTACGAAGTAGACGACGTTCAGCACGAATTTCAGCCCCAATTCCACAAACTCAATGCCGTAGCGTTCGTGTATCGTCTCCTTCCAATTCGCCACGAAATCTGGCCCTTGCGCAAAAACCAAGAGATGATAACCTGCAATCAATAGGAAAGGTGTGGCATGCCACAAGTCTTTCCTTCGGAAACGAAACCCGTAATCGAACTGGCTGCGCAGGTAAAACCACGCTAATGCAGGTAGCAGCAGGCCAAAGTTCCGGGGAAAGAATTCCAGCTCGTTCCACAGGATTTCGATGCCCGCAAAGCCGAGCATGTACTCCCAAATCTCGAAGGCCAACGCCACGAGCAGGCAGCCCAGCAGCCAATCCGACAAGCGCTCGTTGCGCCAGCCACGCCACCAAAACAGCCCCGCATAAATCCAAGCCTGCACGAAAGCGAAGAGCAGGGGTGTAGAGTATTGGTTGAAATCGAATGCCATTTTTGTGCTGATGAAATTGGTGATGGTTGATTTAGCAAACAACGTAGTCAACCATCACCGACTTCAAAAATCAGATTTTTATCAAGTAATCTACTTTTTCGGTATCCACAGTCAGCAGGAGAGTTTCCTTCACATTTCCGCTGTTCCAGTACGGCCCATCGCAAAGGTAAATTTTCGTTCCCGCTGGATAACTGACCTTGACGTGACTGAACGAACTGAGCTTGCGGCTGAAGCCATTGTTCGTCCGCTCGTTCACGAATGGCAATTGTGCCCGCACGTGCACTTGACGTTTCAGTAGTGATTTTCCAGCAACGGTAAATGTCACCATTGGTACGTTGTGCCGCTTCGCAAACGCTCCTAAGTCATCGTCCTCGTCAGGGTTTTCGAGCGCTGCTTTTTTCTCGCTTTCCTCATCACGGACAGCCTGCAAGCGTTGCTCCGGGCTGATTTCGTGGGCTTTGTCCAAGTTGAATTTCCGGCCATCGTCGTCAGCGGAAAGCACGAAGGCAAGTTGGTATCCATCCCAATTTTTCAGGTAAATGCGGGTGCCCACAGGCTTATTGTCGGCATGGGACTGGAGCGGCCCAAGGTGGAGGCCGTAGCCCGCTGTCTTCTTCGTGATGGGGTCGAAATAGCGGACATCGAGGTCTTTCGATTTGAGACTTGGATTGGAGATGGTGAAGCTGACCCACTTGACTTCATTTTTTTGTTGTGAAAAAACGGTGAGGGGTGAGAGTGTCAATAGCAGCATTGCGAAGCAAGCTAAAATGGATTTGAGTGCATTTTTCATCATTTAATTTTTAGTGAAACAATGCTGCAAAAATCCGGTGGCAGGTAGGGTCAAGTGCTTCGAATCATGATTTGGGGCGTATCGAAAGTGATTTGAACCTTTTTCTAAATAAGGTTCATGCCCGTTGATGAGCAGTCATCCCACCCATCACTTTTTCCATAATCAGAACCTTAGCCCAGCGGGGTACGGTTCTGAGCGCATTTACCAAAACGATGGAAAGCCAACCGGGCAGCACGGTAGACTTACGACCGAGTGCTTTCAAAATCGGCAGGCTTACATCACTTGCCTTCATTGAAATGGCCATTTTCAAGTTGGATCGCTCCCCAAAGCCGCTTTCGACGGGGCCAGGAGCTGCCACCAGCACATCGATACCGTAGTGTTTTAATTCAGGTGTCAGCGCTTCTGCCAATGACTGTATGTAGGCTTTGGTGGCAGCATAATGGCCCGCAAAGGGTACGCCCTGAAAAGCCACTAACGAGCTTATCAGGATGATACCGCTACGTTGTCTTTTTTTAAAAAGGGGGATAAAATGGTGTGCCAATCGGAGCACTGCCTCACAGTTTACCCGCAGCATATTCACCTCTGTTGCTAGGTCGGATTTTTCAAACAAGCCTGAAGTGCCAAAACCGGCACACGGCACCAACAGGCCAATATCCAAATCACGACTGGCTGCTATGAGGCTGCCTACACCAATTTCCAGCGACATATCAGCAGCAACTGTTATAGTTTTGATGCTGTATTTGTCATTTAGCAGTTGGCTAGTTTGCTCCAAACGCTCCTTGTTTCTTGCATTCAGTACAAGATGGATTCCTGATGCTGCCAAGTGTTCCGCCAACCCCAATCCAATGCCGGAGGTAGCGCCAGTGACAACAGCCCAAGGGCCGTAGGCACTTTTCAACTTAGATTTTTCAGATTTTGAAAGTTCCATGTTCTTTTTTGGAAGGGTTAGAATTTCAAAAAGGACTTACCTGCCAGTGCCTGCACTAGCGTGAACACTGCCAACAGGCCATACATTGTTCCTACAGCCAGTGTCAGTTTTACATTTTTTAAAAAGTAAAAAGCTAGAATCGGCAATACCTGGAGGGCATGCATGCCGATAAAATGTGAAATGCGTGGGTCACCATACTTGTAGCTCCAGTTCAGAAATGGAAGGCCAGATCCGCCATCTGGCCCACCGATGGTGTGTGTCAGGCGGGAACCCATGACAAAGCCTTCGAGGGAGAACACGACGAAAATGATGATGCCCAGGCGGATTCCCCACAGATAGTAATCGGATAGTTCTGGAAAATCATTTTTGAAAAAAAGCAGTCCGATGTAGGCTGTCCAGAACGTAACTGCAGTGGCCGCCACAGCCATCATTGAATATAAAAAACCATATAGCGGCGTACTCCGGTTGAAATGCGACAGTTGTCCCCGGCCAGCCTGCAGCGCAATGTAGGCGATTTCGAAACCGAGTAGAACGATGATGCCCCAATTATAGGCGTTGAGGTTGGTCAATGACTGAAAATAGGGACTGTACCACGCCATTGCCCATGAGAAAAGCAGGATTGAAAGTGCAAATTTCATGGGCTTGTACCAGGCGTTTACACCCATTACCTGTATTTCGAAAGCCCTGCTAAGGATGAAAAAAATTAGGGCCAATACTAGGCAGATTACCCCAAAAACGGAGAGGGCCTCATTGCGGAGGTAGAGGTTTTCAAAAAAGTATTTTATCGACTTCAACACAGCTTATTTTTTTCAAAATTCGGCTGGGCACATGTAACTCGGCGATAACAAATGTTAAGAAATCGGCTGCACCTCTGTTTTTTTGAAAAAATAGGTACGTTTTTCCACAGCATCATCGTAGGTAACGACTTCTTCATTTTTATGAAAACTAAAATAACTAAGCAGCCCAAAGTCACCGGAACAGCAGGCGGTGTGAGTAAAGAAAATGCCGATAATGGTGATTTGCCACAGTGGGTTTACGAGGAAAAACAGGATGAGAAGTGCCATTGAAATCACTGCAAATGGTGCCAATGCCACAACCTGAAACTCCCGCCTATTGGCTACAAAATGGTCGGCTATTGCCATGAAATAAAATTTTTTCCAGTTTACGTCATAGGAGGTTTGATCTGCTCCCTGCGAACGGTAAGCGAGCACATGGATGTACTCGTGGATAGGGATAAGCAGAAAAGCAATGAGTATACCATAGGAGAAATGGCCAAACGCATCGCCAAATTTGATGGCATTTCTGCCAGCGATTAGCCCAAATACCAGCCCTATCAGCGTCACTGCTAAAAGGTTGAAGGCGTAGTAGAGTAGAGTGAAGTTGGTGCGTTTTTTCAGGTAAGCTTGTACGAAAGGGACGATTTCCATGTGGTTGAGGGTGTCCAGTAGCACGTAACCATTTTTCTCAAGCTCAGACGGTTGTATTTTCATAAGCCTATTTTTTGAAGGTACTGCTTTTCAACCGGCTCAAATGCACTGGCGTGATACCGAGGTAGGATGCAATCATGTGCTGCGGAACCCGGTTGTGGATGTTTGGAAAAACGTTTGCAATGGTATCGTAACGCTCTTTGGGCGTGCGGGCATACTGATTCCTGATGCGGTTGTCCTGGTAAATAAAGTAGAACTCAGCTATCAGCCTGCCCATGCGGTCGCCCTGTGCAAGGTTGACATAGCCCCACTCAATGGCCTTGCGTGGCATAACGACCACCTCCATCTCCTCGATAGCTTGTAGGTAATACATCGCAGGTGTTTTCAAGAGGAAGCTAGAATAGTCGGCAATGAACTGGTTTTCCATCGCAAAATGGATGGTGTGTTCCGTACCGTTTTTATCCAAAATGATGACCCGCAGCATACCTTGGTTGATGAAAAAAATCTCGTTGGGAACGATATCCGGCCTGCTCAGGACTTCCTGTTTTTTAAAGGTTTGGAGATGGCAATTTTTCAACAAGCCTTTCATTTCTTCATCGGAAATTACAATCATTTGGCGGATGGCGACGATGAGTTGTTCCATGATTTCTTTAGTGTGAAAAACATAAACAAGGCTGGGCAAAACCTGTTTAGGCCTTTTCAAAAATTCAAAGTACCAACCATTTTATCGAAAGCCCATCCAACGAGAAAGTATCTAGGAATTCGCAGATTGCAACATGGCGAGCTTAAAACATTTTCTTCAACAAATTGAGTGACCTCACCCGGCTAGACTGTCATTTAGTCAAACATCATTTCAAACCAATAAAATTAGGCAAAATGAAAAAGCTCATATTTTTCGCAGGTCTGCTGCTTGTATTCACAGCCTGCAACAACGAAAAAAACGAAACTACTGATACGGATGACGACGACGCTGGAATCGTCGAAGAGACACAGGTTGAAGAAAATCCCAACCAGACCGACCTCGACTTCAACGTGGCACTTGACGCATTTCGCAAGAAAGATTTTGCAACGGCAGCCAAATACATTGAAACAGCCATCACAGACTTGAAGACGGAAGACACCACCACGGATGCCAAAGGCAAAGCGCAGTTGGCTGCCACCGTGGAAAACCTAAACGAACTTGCGGCCAAAGTAAATAGTGGTCAAGTAAAGGATGAAGCGGAACTGAGGGAACTATATGCCCAAGTGGACATGATGACCTCGCACCACTTTTTCGTATTAACCGAAGAGTATGCCGTAAATGCCCCTGAAAGATCAGAAGGTACCCTCAAAAAAGCGGGTGAAAGACTGGAACGTGCCGAGAAGAAACTAGACGGCGAGGCAAAAGATGAATGCCGAAGCCTTTCTGCCGACTTGAAATCCTTCCAAAACAGAGCCGATAAGGAAACGCTGAAAATCGGCGATGTGGCAGGTGCACAAGCTGGCAAAGTCTTCAACTGGATTAAAAAACATGCGGAGAAAATGGGCATAAAACCACCCAAGGAAGCAGTGTATTGATGCAACTGATTATTCCTGCAAGCTGCGCTTTATGGAAATGAAGCGCAGCTTTTTCCTTTCACCAAAATAAAATTCAACAACTAAAACCATTGTCATGGAAAAGCTAATTTTCTTTATACCTATACTTTTTGCCACCCTTGTCGCATGGTCGCAGCCCGGATATGATGTGGTGGAAGCGCCCCATTGGCTGAACAAAAAATTTATCAATGCCTATACCATCAATATCACAGGTACCACGCCAGATGATTTGGCGCAGGCTTGGTCTGCCGTTTTACTGAAAGCAGGTGGGCAAAAAATCAAGCCACTGGACAGTGAAGTGTACTACTGTGAAAATGTGAGCTTCCCTACCTTGAGCGCACAACCATTTGAGGTATTTTTCCAAACTTATGGCGACGGGGCTACTAGTGCTTACCTCACGGTTTGGCTGAAACAGGGCGATAAATTTTTGGCAACGAAGAATGATGAACAGTCAATTAACCCCATTTCCAGATTGCTGATTCAGTTTTCATTTGACCACGAAGACCAGTTGAAGGCCCAGATAAGGAAGGATAATAATTTACGTGGCGATGAACTGCTTGCACCTGAAAAACTCAAAAACAGCAAGGGTTGACACTGTCACCCTACAAACATTCAGCAATCAAACCTAAAATAATGGAAATTTCAAGTATTGTCAATTGGAGGCTTCTAGCCTTGAAAGGCGTTTTTATCCTGATTGCAGGCATGCTGGCCTTTTTTTTCCCAGTAGGAGCCATGGAGACGCTGGCAATTTATCTTGCCATTTTGATGGGATTGGGCGGCATCGCCATGTTGGTATTTTCTTCCCGAAATTTGGGTGGTACACTCAGGGGTTTGCTCATTTTAGAAGGGATATTTGACATTGCAATGGCCTTGCTCATTGTATTTTTTCCATTAAAATCCGCCGAAATCATCACCATCATGCTTGGGGTCTGGTTCATTGTTAACGGCCTGTTCCAATTGCTGAACTTCAACTACAACCGCAAAGCTGGGCTGCCTTGGAAAAAGCAGTTCGTGAACGGTCTCATTACCTTCTTGCTCGGTTTGATGATTAGTTTCAACCCATTTGCTGGGATATATTCCTTGGCACTCATATTTGGCATCGCAGCAACTTTTTTTGGAGTTCTTTTGATTTCCATTGCATTCGATTTGCGCAAGCAAGCATTTAAATCAAAATAAGGAAGCAAAAAAATGAAACCTTTAAGCGAGAGCAATCGACAAAAACTGGCCTACCTTGCCATTGCAGTGGTGAGTTTAGCCTCCATCTTAGCGTATACCTTGGAAAGTTGGCGCTGGGGCGCAACCATTGTAGGCATTGGTTTTCTATTGATTGGCCTTATGATTTTTTTCAGTCCAAAAGATGATGCGAACGAATAAACTCCTTCGGATGAATGTTTCAGTCAAACTGATTCTCTTTTTTTTATTGGCAAATTTTTTCCTTGCTGCGCAAAACGGCCTCCCGATCCCTCGCAACGTGCAACCTGCATTTGACAAAGGCACCCGTAGCCCATCTGGGCAGCCAGGCAAAAACTATTGGCAGAATTTTGCTGCTTATGACCTAAACATCAATTTCACCCCTGCCACTCGGCTGGTTAGTGGCACGGTGGATATTGTTTACACCAACAACAGCCCTGATACACTTCGCAAAATCCACTTCAAGCTTTACCCCAATATTTATCAAAAAGGTGCTCCCCGAATGACGCCCTTCCATCCCAAAGACATTGGCGAAGGTATGTCCATCGAAAAAATTACTGTGAACGGAGAGGTGCAGGATGCAGGTAGGGCAAGGGCCCAGGGCACGGAGATGGATTTGCCGATTCAGCCGCTGGCACCGAAATCGCAGGCTCGTTTTTCCATTGATTTTTCTTACAAACTCAATGAAGGCTCGCACCAGCGCACTGGTGAAATCGAGGCGGGCGCTTATTTCATCGCCTATTTTTTTCCAAGAATCGCCGTGTACGACGATGTGGATGGCTGGAACACCAACCCCTACCTCGGCACGCAGGAGTTTTACAACGATTTCTGTGATTTCAAAGCAGACATTACCGTGCCGAAAGGTTACGTGGTTTGGGCAACGGGTGACCTGAAGAACGGCAACGAAGTGCTGTCCCCCGTCATTTACCAGCGGCTCACCAGGGCAGCGAACAGGGATGATTTCGTCAACATCATTGACAGCACCGACCTGCAAATGGGCAATGTGACAGCACCCTACCCCACCAATACCTTCAGGTTTGAGGCGAAGGATGTGACCGACTTCGTATTTGCCACCAGCAACCACTACCTCTGGCAGTCCACAAGCCTCGTGGTGGACAAAAGCACAGGTCGCCGCACGAGGGTAGATGCCGTTTTCAACCCAAAACACCAAGACTATTTTCGGGTGCTAGGCGATGCCCGCAAAACGGTGGAGTACATGAGCTTCCGCTTCCCAAAATGGCCCTTCCCCTACCCTCACGAAACGGTCTTCGATGGGCTTGACCAAATGGAATACCCGATGATGGTGAACGACAATCCAGTGGAGGACGTGGCAGAGAGCATCGAACTGACCGACCACGAGATTTTTCATACGATGTTCCCATTCTACATGGGCATAAACGAGACGAAATACGGCTGGATGGACGAGGGCTGGGCGACTATTGGTGAGTGGCTCATTTCTACGATGATTGATTCCACCATCGTGGACGAATATGGCGTTGAGCGATATGAAAAATCGGCAGGTTCTGAACTGGACTTGCCCATTGTCACCCTCAGCACCCAGCAATCTGGCATGCCTTTTTTCACCAATTCCTACCCAAAACCTGCGATGGGATACCTTTTCATTAAGGATATGCTTGGCGACGAACTTTTCACCAAAGCACTCCACCACTACATTGAAACCTGGCATGGTAAGCACCCCCTGCCCAACGATTTTTTCAATTGCATGAACGCTGGCGCTGGCCGTGACATGAACTGGTTTTGGAAGGCTTGGTTTTTTGAAAATGGCGTCCCGGATTTAGCTATCGGCAAGGTGTCCTCCAAGCAAATCACCATAGAGAACAAGGGCGGCAAGCCCGTGCCGATTGATTTGTCGGTGCAATTTTCGGATGGAACGACGACAGCCATCCACCGCAGCATCGCTGTTTGGGAAAAGGGCGACAAGTCAGTGAACATTCCGCTTCCCATCAAAAAAGAAGTGGTGAAAATTACCCTTGGCAGCACCTACACACCTGATGTGGACAAGCTGGACAATCTTTGGGAAAAAGGCAAAAACTGAAAAAGTTCTTCAAATTAAAGTGACTTTTCATGGGAGCGTTTTCCTTTATAGAAATGACTTACTCATGAAAAATCTCCATTTCCTTTTCATTTTATCAGGCTTTTCACTCGCCTCCTGCGGCAATGTTTCCAATGAAAAACCTGCTCCCCCCGCTACTACCGAAGCCATGCCAACAACTGCCCCGGCTGAGCCAGATTACAAATTGGTTCCCTTCGAAAAATCGAACGAATTCGCCGATGCGAAGCTGGAAAGCATGACCTACAAAAAAGGCAAGTTCAGCTTCAAGTACAGCGGCGTGGGCTACAAGCTCGGCGACCAAACCCCCGATGCCACCTCAAAAATGTGCGCCAACTCCGCCAAAGGCCAGCACATCCACCTCATCGTGGATGACCAGCCTTACGTCGCTGAGTACACACCTGATTTCGAGCTGGCTATCCCCGACGGAGAGCACACCATCGTTGCATTCCTCAGCCGCTCCTACCATGAGAGCATCAAGAAAGGCAAAGCTTTTATCGCCAAAAAAGTGATGGTTAAAGATGGTAGCATCACCAAAAGCGAGGAAATCAAAGAGCCAATGTTGATTTACAGCCGCCCGAAAGGTGACTACGTGGGCAAAGCTGAAACTGAAAAGGTAATGCTGGATTTCTTCCTACTTAATGCCACACTTGGGCAGGACTACAAGATTTTTGTCAATGTGAATCATCTGAAAAACTTCACTATTGATGATTGGCAACCTTATTATCTTGAAGGCTTACCGATGGGTGAAAACATAGTCAAACTTACCCTGATTGATAAAAACGGAGACCCAGTGGACTCTAAGTTCAACCCGGTAGAACGTTCGTTCAACTTAAGAGCAGATCCTACGGCTTCCAAATAGTAAGCATTAGTGAAAACATCGGTGTGATTTAGAATCACACCGATGTTTTTTCATATCACCCCCGCCAACCCCGTCCAGCCTGTCTGGTGCGAAGCACCCAAACCCTTGCCCGTTTCTCCATGAAAATATTCGTAGAACAGCACTAAATCTTGGTATTCCGGCAATCGGAAAAGCGGGTTGCCTGCATGTGCAGGGCGGTCGCCATCGGCATTTCTCACGAACAAAAGCAGTAAGCGCTCGGAAATCTTCCCAGCAGCCTCGCCAAACGTAATCCGCTGTCCCGAACCCGTCGGGAATTCCATTTTCACGGCATTGCCGTAGTAATCCTGATAAGTCTGCAAAGCATGGATGAGCAAGTAATTCATCGGAAACCAGACCGGGCCACGCCAGTTGGAATTGCCACCGAACGCACCCGTTTCACCCTCCGCTGGTTCGTAGTGGAGGCCGTATTCCTCGCCGTTCACCGCTACCTCGACGGGCTGGGCGGCATGACGCCTGGACACCGACCGGACACCGTGCTGGCTGAGAAACTCGCCCTCGTCGAACAGCGCACCCAGCAGCCGTTGCAGTCGGTCGGGTGGTACTAACGAAAGCAGGATGTCTCCATCTTCATCGGTACGCTCAAAGACAATGTACTCGTGACGTTGCAAGCGTTCTGCTTGGAAATGCTGCATCCGTTCTGCAAAACCTGGTACAGCGGCCAGTTCTTTTTTATCCAAAACCGTCACCCCAAACAGCGTGCTCAAGCCCACCAACGAGCGAACCCGCAGGGGCAGCACCTCGCCGCCATGCCGCAGGTGGTCGTAAAAAAAGCCTTCCGCTTCATCCCAAAGCTCATCGCCGAGGGCGTTTAAGGCAGCAGCTATCTGCACGAAATGTTCGAAAAACTTGGTCGCCATGTCCTCGTAAGCAGGGTCTTCGGCAGCAAGCACGAGTGCTATTTCCAACATGTGCAGGCAGTAAAAGGCCATCCAAGCCGTCCCGTCCGCCTGCTCAAGGGTACAGCCAGGCGGGATTCCTTTTTCTCGGTCGAACAGGGCGATATTGTCCAAGCCGAGGAAGCCGCCTTCAAAAATATTGTTACCATTGGCATCTTCCTGGTTCAACCACCAAGAAAAATTGACGATGAGTTTTTGAAAGATTTTTTCCAAAAAAATGGAATCGCCACGCCCAGTTGATTTTTTTTCCAAACGGTAGATTTCCAGCGCTGCCCAAGCCTGTACGGGTGGGTTAGCATTGTCGAACTTCCACTCGTAGCCGGGAATCGCCCCACTCGGGTGCATGTACCATTCCCTCAGCAGTAGCAGGAGTTGTTCCTTCGCAAAATCGGAGTCAACGGCTGCCAACGGGATGCACTGGAACGCCAAGTCCCAAGCGGCAAACCAAGGATATTCCCATTTGTCGGGCATGGAGATGATGTCGTGTGCGTTAAGATGGCGCCAGTTGGCGTTGCGGCCAAGGAGGTGACTTTGGGGCGGCGGTGGCTGGCCGGGGTCGCCATCCAGCCAAGTGGCGACATTGTAGCTGTAAAACTGCTTGTTCCAAAGCACCCCTGCAAACGCCTGCCGTCGAATGAGCGCCCCCTCTTCTTCCACCGACGCACAGGCTGGCGAAGCTGGTAGGCTAGCGTAAAAGCTATCTGCCTCTTTTTTCCTTTTTTGAAAAATTTTGGTAAAAAAACTGGAATCCAGCGGTTTATCCACTTCGGCGCTGGAGAGGCGCAGGTGCAGGGTGGTAGCTTCTCCGGGTTTTAGGGTAAGACGGTAAACCGGAGCGCATTTCGTCCCTTGGTTTTTGTTGTTGATAAAATCAAAATCCTGTTCGCAGATGGCCCGGTGGAAAGCATCCTTCACGAAGGGCGAGGCATTTTCCACGCCGAAAAGCCGCTCCGTGTTCGTATCGTTTTCGGTAAAAAGCAGCCATTCAGGTTCCTCAAAAAACAGGTGAAAATTGTCTAGTTCAGGATGCTGCGCCACTACCCCACCCTCCTTTTTTTCGATGTTCGGACGAGGACTTCCATCGAACCAGGTGTTGCGGAACCAAAGTGTCGGCAAGAGCCAAAGCTGCTGCTCCGACTGGCTTTTGTTCGTCGCCGTGATGCGGATGAGGAGGTCGTCGGTGTCCACCTTGGCGTACTCTGTTAGGATATCGAACCAGCCATTTTTCCAAAAAATCTCTGTGTCGGTCAGTTCAAATTCAGGTTCGAAACGAGAGCGACGGCTGTTTTCCCCCAGCAATTCCGAGTAAGGAAATTCCCCGCAGGGATACAGATAGCGGTGCGCCATGTAGGCGTGGGTAGGTGTGTTGTCGAGGTAAAAATATTGCTCCTTCACGTCCTCGCCGTGGTTTCCCTCGGGATTGGAGAGTCCGAACAGCCGCTCCTTTAGGATGGGGTCACGCCCATTCCAAAAGGACATGGCGAAGCAAAGTCGTTGCCCTTCGTCGCTGATGCCAGCGATGCCGTCCTCGCCCCAGCGGTAGACCCTTGAGCGAGCATGGCCGTGGGGAAAATACCGCCATGCATCTCCGTCAGCGGAGTAGTCTTCCCGTACAGTGCCCCATTGGCGCTCGGAGAGGTACGGCCCCCAGCGGAGCCAGTTTTTTTTGCCGTTGTAGTGGGCCGTGAGGCGGGAATGTTCGGCTGTAATCATTGTGCTTTTTTTACTTCAACACCTCCCTCAACAAATAATCTCCTACCCGCAGCGCATTCGCCATGATAGTCAGCGAGGGGTTCACCGCAGAGCTGGAGGGGAAAAAACTACCATCTACTACATACAGGTTCTGCACTTCGTGCGTGCGACAAAACGTATTGAGCACGGAAGTCTTCTTGTCGGTACCGAAACGAAGGGTGCCGTTTTGGTGTGCCGTGCCTGAGATGTCTATTTTTTTGCCAAGGTAAAGGTTGTTTGGCAGGACATGGTGCTCTCCGTGCAGGTTTTCCAGAATCCAGTGGAGTTTTTTGGTCAGTTGGTGGTGGGCTTTCAGGTTGTTCTGGGTGTAGGAAAGGCGAATGGTGCCGTCCCTTTCCAGTGTTACCCGGTTGTCAGGGTTAGGTAGGTCCTCGGAGGTGAGCCAGAAATCGAGAGAATGGGCGGCCATGTACTCCAGTGTGAAACCAGGGGCGATGGATGGTGCATCCCCCCGGAACATCAGTGCATCGGATTTACCAAGCATCTGGATATGCCCCATCGGGTACTCGAAATCTTCACTGCCCCAGTAGAAATCATTAATGGCCAACGTTTTACCGAACTTCGTCGGGTTCGGCTTGCTCGATACGGCCAACAGTGCCGAATTGTTGTGGCACATGTAGTTTCGACCCACCTGCCCAGACCCGTTGGCGAGGCCATGCGGATGGCGGTCGCTGACAGAGCGGAGTAGCAATGCCGCCGAATTGATGGCACCTGCTGCTACCACGATGATGTTTGCACCGAAAAACTTCAGCTCACCCTCGTGTTGTACCCGTAGCATTTTCACTTCATTTCCCGCTTCGTTTACTCGAAGGCTCTCTACGAAAGCACCTGTCAGTAGCGTCACATTTGGGTACCGCAGCGCTTCCTTCACACCAACTACATGGGCGTCTGCCTTGGCCTCCGTCGGGTCTGGGAAGCCATCGAAGCGGTCTAGCTGGACGGGTGAACCACCGGGGTCTTCGTTGGTGTTGACGCCCATTGGCAACGGGAACGGATGAAGGCCGAGGGCTTTCAGTTCGTCGTTCAATTCTTGAATCCGTGGCTCGTGCGGCAGCGGTGGCTGTGGGTAAGGTGTGCTTGCCCAAGGTTCGGTGGGGTCGCTGCCTCGCTGTCCGTGCACGTGGCACCATTTCTCGGCTTCAGTATAGTAGGGTTCAAGTTCGGCGTAGCTGATGGGCCAAGCTGGAGAGATGCCATCCGCATGTTTCACTTCTTCAAAATTGCGCTCCCGCATTCGCAGCAGGGCGGCACCGTAGAGTTTGGTGTTGCCCCCAACGAAGTAGTGGATGCCAGGCTGAAAGGTCTTGCCAAACTTGTCTAGCCAATGCTCATCGGCGGTGTATTTTTGGTCAAGGAAGACGGCTTGGGTGCTCCAGTTGTCGCGCTCACGAGGGAGAAAATCGCCGCGTTCGAGCAGAAGTATTTTTTTGCCAGAAGGTGCGAGCTTGCGAGCAAGAGTTGCGCCGCCTGCGCCTGTGCCGATGATGATGACGTCATATTGCATGACTTTTTTCTTAGGTTGGTGAAGGTGATAAGATAGATATGGGTTAATTGAGTTTGCTCCATCATCACCCGTTATCCTCGAAACCCGGATATAACGCCATCCCCCCATCAATGAAAATGGTCTCGCCGTGGATGTAGTCACTATCATCGGAGCAGAGGAAAACGGCCAACTTGCCAATATCTTCTGGCACACCGATTCGCTTGTAAGGGATGAGTTTTAATAAATTTTGCTCAGCAGTGGGTGTGGCCCAAGCATCGTGGTTGATAGGCGTTTTGATAGCGCCGGGGGCGATGCTGTTCACTCTGATTTTCAAGTGGCCGTGCTCCTGGGCGATGCTTTTCATCAGCAAATCCACCCCGCCTTTCGAAGCAGCGTAATTGGCATGACCCGCCCACGGGATGATTTCATGGACGCTGGACATGCAAATTATTTTACCCAACGCCACCGACACATCGGGTCGTGATCCCCGGCGAATGAACTCCCGGATGGCCTCCCGTGCACAGAGGAACTGACCTTTAAGGTTGACATTCAGCACCAAATCCCACTGCGCCACGGTCATGTCAACGAAGGGACTGTCCTTTTGCAATCCGGCGTTGTTGATGAGGATGTCCACCGTGCCGAAGGTGGCGACGGTTTTTTGGAACATGGCGACGACCTGGTCTTCCTGGCTCACGTCGCAGAGGACAGTGATGGCCTGCCTGCCTGCCAAGCGGATTTGCGCAGCGGCTTCTTCTGCACCTGCTGCATCTCCGACGAAATCAAGTACTACATTGGCGCCTGCCGCACCAAGCGCAATGGCGCATGCTTTTCCGATTCCGCTGGATGCACCAGTGACGATGGCGGTTTGGTTGGCGAGTGGTCTGCTGTTTTGCATGAAAAAGTAAATTTTGTAAGAAGGATGGTTTCCTGATTCAACTTCAAAACTAAGCCCTTACGGCTTGACGTTCGTACAATTCCACGACCGTCTGGCGGGCACGGAGCAGCCGCATTTTCACCGCACTTTTGTTCATGTGTAGGTCTTCGCAAAGTTGATCGATGGAGCGGCCTTCCACGTACTTTAGTTTCAGGATGCGGCCTTCGGGGGCTTTGTCGAGCAGTCTTGGAAGGGCCACCAACTTTCGGTCAAGTTCCCGCATGGCATCGAGGTCAGAAGGCTCATCAGCTAAGGTGAAGCAGGTTTCCACAGGTTCCAGGTGGTTGTGGCTTTGTTGTTTGTGCAGGTTGAGCACTTGGTTACGAGCGATGCTGAACAACCACGCTACCCATAGCTGCGGGTTGAGCAAACTATCCAATTTTTCATAGGCTTTTAGGAAAACATCCTGTGCAGCATCAAGAGCGTTCTGCTCGTCACCGAGAGCTTTTATGCAGTAGATTTTTACTTTGTCAAAATAGCGATTGTACAATTCGGCGAACACTTGGCTGTCGCTGGTCAGTTGAAACTCGGCCACTAGGGCTGCATCGGTCAGTTGGGGGGCGTTGGAGAAATTTGAAACTTGCATGATGACTATTTTTTGAGTTGTTTAACAATGGTTAATTGATAGCTCAAATCTAGTCCGGCGGGCAGGCAGGAATGGGATTGTTCGGTGGACAGGGGAAAACTGTCGGTGAAAATGGGAAACGCTTCGGTGAGCCTCAACCCTTTCCAAATGCCGTTTCAAGGAATTGAACGGCCTCAGTCCGCATGGCTTTTATTTTTTCAAAAAGGCCTTCCAATACAGCCGTGCTAGGCGTTTTGCTTTTCGCTTCCTGCTCAAATTGCCTCAACAACTGCCCCAAATTATTGGCGAAGCCCATGTAGGCTGCAGTGCTTTTCATGCTGTGGGCGGCAGTGGCGGCTTCACCGAAATTATTCGATTGCAGTGCCGATTCCATCTGTGCCAGTTCCTTGGCTGATTGGCTGGTGAACAGTCCAAACATCTCCTTCAGCACTTTTGGATCACCCTTCGAAATGTCGAGGACGTACTGCCTGTCGAAACCTGCAGGATCGTTGGGTTCGGCGGGGACTGCCTGTTGCTGGGACTGTTTGTGCTTGTCGTGCCGCACGTAGCGACTAATGAGCGCCATCAGTTCGTCCTCCATAATGGGCTTGGAGATGTAGTCGTTCATGCCATAACTGATGCACTTCTCTCGCTCCCCAGCGAAAGCGTGGGCCGTGGTGGCGATGATGGGCACGCTGAGGCGCAGCTCCTGACGGATGTGCTGGGCAGCTGTGTAGCCGTCCATTTCGGGCATCTGGATGTCCATGAGCACGAGGTCGTAGGCTTGGTGTCGGAGCTTTTCAAGGGCGATTTTACCATTCTCGGCGTGATCGTAACGGAAGCCCCAATCGTCCATCAGCAGCCCGACGATGCGGCTGTTCATCGGGTTGTCCTCTACCACGAGGATGTTCACCTGCTGGTTTTTGAAGCTATTGGGCTGCGGTCGGTGTTTGCCGTTGCCCGTCATTGCCTCGGCAACTTCGTAAGGGATTTCGACGATGAAAGCCGCCCCTTTTCCCTCCTCGCTTTCCACTCGGATTTGGCCTCCTTGCAACCCCACCAATTGCTTGGAAATGGTAAGCCCCAGCCCTGCCCCACCGAATCGGCGGGTAGTATCCGTGGTCGCCTGCCCGAAGCGCTCGAAGATGGCGGCTTGCTTGTCCAGCGGGATGCCGATGCCTGTATCGCTCACGGTGAATCGGACGGTGACGTGGCCGTTTTCCCGCTTCTGTTCCTCCACTTGCAGTTTGACGCTGCCCTCGCTGGTAAATTTGAAAGCATTGCCAAGCAGGTTCACCAAAATCTGCGTGAGGCGGGTTGGGTCACCATGTACAGCTTCCGGCAAGTTCTCGTCAGCCTCCACCCCGAACTGAAGATGCTTTTCGTCGGCTCGGTAGCGGAACATATTGTCCACCGAGTGCAGCAGGGAGGGCAGTGAAAATGGGATATGTTCGATGCGGATGGCCCCGGCTTCTATTTTTGAAAAATCAAGAATGTCATTGATGATGGCCAAAAGGTTTTCGCTGCTGGTCTGGATGCTACGCGCAAATTCCTTTTGGTTTTCCTTCAACTCGGTGCGTTGCAAGAGGCTGGAAAAACCGAGGATAGCGTTGAGTGGGGTGCGAATTTCGTGGCTCATATTGGCGACGAATTGTTCCTTCAATTGGCTGGATTGCTTGGTTTCTTCGAGCGCCAGCAGGAGTTCTTGCTGTTTTTCAGCTTTTTCTTGTTCCGCCAGATAGCGCCGCCGCGCCGTTTTTGTCAAATAATAAATGGAGAAAGTAGTGATGAGTAGAACTGCCAGCACGCTGAGCCAACTGATTTTGCGAAGCCAGTCCGAAGTTTTTGTTTTTTGAACCAAATAACTACCCAAGTGATCGCGGTGGTAGAGGCGAAGCGAGTCGGTCAGGGCAACGATGCTGTCGCGGAGTTGGGCACCTTCGTTGTTGCTGAGCATTTGCGAAGCTGCCAAATTGCCGTCTTTCCGATAGCTGTCCACGAGATTTTTGTGGAGGCGGATTTTCTCCTCGACCAGTTCTTGCAGCCTTGCCAATTGTTCTTCCTTGGTGGAATCGTCAAAAAAGGCCCGCACTGCTACGATATCGGCCCGCACTTTTTTGATACTGGCTTCTGAGGCGGTGGCATATTTTTCATCGCCCAAAATGATGTAGCTGCGCACCGCACTTTCCACTTCGACCAAGTGGTGGTCAAGGTTACGGAGCAGGTCGTTGGCGTCGTAAGAATCTTGTAGTTGCTGCGTGGAATTCTCATAATCGCCCAGCACCTTGATGGCAAAGAAATGTGCCATGATGGCCAAAACCAACGCAGCCAGCAAGGTCAATATCACCTGCCAGTCTCTGCGTTCAAGGTTTAAGATGCCGGGTTTTTGCATGATTGCCGCTAGTTTAATTTGGAAGGAAAAACGTCGGCGAAGTTCGAACCTCGCCGACGTTACCGCCACTTTCTAAAGGATGCTTCAAAGAATGAAAGTCACTTTCCATTCCGAAAAATCCTACGCTGCCGTATTTCAAATCACGTTCATCCGCCGCATCAGCTCCGCCTTTAAGCTCTCACTCACTGGCACGACGTGCTTCCCGATTTGGAGAGAGTTCTGTTCCATGTTTGAAATCTTGTCCACTGACACGATGTAGCTGCGGTGTACCCGCACAAACTGGTCGGTAGGCAACCGCTCTTCCACAGCTTTCATCGTCAAGTGGACGGGATGTTTTTTGTCGGCGGTTTGAAAAACGATGTAGTCGCCGAGGGCCTGCACGAAGAGTATTTCAGCGAAATCAATACGCAGTAACTGGCCGTTCACCCGTGCGAAGAGGTGGTTGGTGCTTAGTTCATGAACTTGGGCGGGCTGCTGCGGCTCATGGCGCTCCTTGGCCCGCTGTACAGATTTTAACAACCGAGGCAGGGCTACGGGCTTTACGATGTAGTCCACTACTTGCAGTTCAAAGCCGTCCACGGCGTATTCTGTTTTGGAAGTGATGAGGATGGTCATTGGTTGGTGCTCCAGGCTTTTTAGGAACTCAAGCCCGTTCATGCCGGGCATTTCCACATCGAGGAGGAGTAGGTCGGCAGGTGTTTTCTGTAAAAAATTGAATGCCTGAACGGCGGAATCACATTCCCCGATGAGTTGAAGGTCTTCCACATCGGCCAGCATGTTGCGAAGGGCAAGGCGGGCGAGGGGGTTGTCGTCGATGATGAGGCAGGTCATACCTGAAAAAGTCGTTGGTTATTGACTTTCAAAGGTAGGAGGATTTTTTAGAAACAAGGTTTTAGGCCATTCGACGACTGTCTTCAGTTTTTCCAGACCACCCGCAGTTCCTTCGCATTTTCAAAAAAATTGAATCCAAGACAATCCGATGTCCCTCCAAAGCCGCCGACTTCACAGAGTATGTCGCATTCTGAACTAAGGATAGTTACCGCAGCATCCTCCACGCAGGAGCCGAGGTCAAACGCATAGACTTTTTGACCCTGAAATTCGTATTCCTTTACCGTGGCGCCCGTTGGGCAGGTGCTAGGGTCTTTCTGAAAGTCGGTGATGGTCTTTTCCATGCAGTCGGAAACTTTCAGGTCATCGTCTTTTTTGCAGGAAGAGAGGAAGAACAGGAGAAGTAAAATGCTGGGTATGATGATGTTTTTCATAGCAGGATGAATTTCAAGATGATGAAAATGGCGAGTGGAAAAAGCAGTTGGCCATTGACTGTCTTTGCCAATAGCCAACTGTTTTGTGTTTATTCTTTGGATTTTTTACCCATCATTTCTTCGTGTTGGCGCTTGGCTTTAACCAAACTGCCATCGGCATTGTAGCGAACACGTTGCTTGTCGTCGCCTTTGGTCAGTTTGATTTTGTAAATAGCCTCGCCGTCCTTTTTTATCATTTCCTTGTCCTTGGCCACTGCCCAACCTGTGAAATCATTCTTCAAGGAATTGTTTACTTGCTGAGGCAAGGTGGCGTTCTTCACATGTTTGCGGAAGAGCTGATGGCGTAGGTGCAAGGATTTGATGGTGGTGGCTGCCAATTGTTGGTTGCTGGCTTGGATGGTGCCAACGAAAATGATGGCAACTGCGATGGAAAAAATTAGCTTTTTCATGATAGAATTGATTGTTGTGGTTTTAAAATCATTTTAGGTTGCAAAAGAGCCAAGTCAAGTGGGGCATTGCACCCCCACTCCGTGTGCTTTAGCTTTTGAGCTTATCGGTATGTCTGTCTGCTAGACGGTCTTTGTGCAAAAGCATCTCGTGGGATTTCTCCGCTTTTGCAATATTGCCATCTGCACTGTACGTGACCCATTCCTTCTCATTGCCTTTGGTCATTTTGAGCTTGTAGTACACCTTGTCCTCGTCCCTGTTACGAATGGTAATCATCTCCTGATCCTTGGCCGCCATCCAGCCGGGGAAGTCTCTGTCTATGGATTTCTGAACTGGGCGAGGTAGTACGGCATCGTTAATCCGTTCACTGGCAGAAATCAGGTTGCCTTTGGCGTCGTAAACGGCCTTGCCTTTCATATTCTTACTCGTGAAATCTATCTGGTAGCTATCGTAATCTTTTCCTGCGTTGTCCGGATTGGTTCGGACGACCCAGCCTTCCCCCATCAGTTCGATAGGAAGAGCTTTGTATTCGGTGACGATGATACCGTCGCCATAGTCTTCGGCAACTGCGGTCAGTACCTCGGCTGGCACATCCTCTTTCTTGAGTTTTGCGGAGAACAGTTCATCCTGTGCACTGACGGTGCCGGCAAAGAATACTGCAATTGCGATTGGAAAAATTAGCTTTTTCATGATTGAAATGATTTTGTTGAATGTTTTTGGTGGGCCAAATGCTCGCCGTGAATCAGGGAAAGGATGCGACACATATGCTGGGTCACAATTTTTTTTCTGAGGAAAAAACGGTATTGGCACTTCACCTTATGCACTTCCTTTTTCACCGACAGATTTGCCTATTTCACCGAAGAAAAAAATTTTGCATGGTTAAAAACCCGCTATTTGTACCAAAATATTTAACAATGAAAAACATTCAATTTCTCACCGACTACTCTGACCATTCCCGCCAAGTTTACCAGTATGCTTTGCACTTAGCCCTGCATTTCGAGGCGACAGTGACAGTGACGCACATCTTTGCTCCCCACTACCCTACCGCCATGATAGACATGCCAGACATACCTAGCGATAATGCCGCCGACCAAATCGAAAAATACCTTGACACGCAATGGGACAAGGAACGGGAGCGGATGGACTATTTCATCACAGACCACACGCCAAAACAGTTCAAGGACGTGGTGGTGAAAAAGGAAATCGGCTACGGAAATGTTGGTGAGGAAATCTTGCGAATGCAGACACATTTCGCTTGCGACCTAATCGTGATGGGGATGGAAAAACAGAATTCCCTCGCCAGCAAGTTGCTGGGAAGCACAGCGCTCAATATGATTGACCATGCGAATATCCCAGTGCTGCTTATCCCGCACACGGCGCAGTTTGAGGGCATCAAACGGATACTGTTCCCGACAAGCTTGCATCCCACGGAGCTGAAGATAGTACGCTATCTGCTGGAATGGACACGGGCCTTCAATGCAAAACTTATTTGCTTCCATGCCCACTCCAACAACCACAAAGAGTCGGACGATTTCACCAATGGACTCCATCTTGCGAAGAAACAATTCGAGGCTGCCATCGAACGGGACGAAGTGGATTTTGTCGTAATCGAAGCTCACACCGATGGACTTGTGGCAGCTATTGAAGCGGAGATGGGTATCGTAAATGCGGATTTGTTGGTGATGAGGACACACCACCGGGGCATGTTCGCACACCTCTTTGAGGAAAGCACCACAAAGACGGTGGTCAGCGAAGTGTTTGTGCCAGTACTGGTGTTAAAGGGAGCAATTTTCGACCATGATTTTAGCGCCTCCTCTAACGGGGCCACTAAAGCAGCTTCATTGCCATAATGAGCATGAGGCCTCGACTGACCTGAAAAGGCCCGCAATTCCGAAGATTTTCTTGCCAACCATAATTCTTGACGTTAGTCAGCCTACCATCTTTTCCCTAGATAATTTTCTTGGCGTGTGCTCCAATGGCCAAACACATTGTTGTTATGGCCTAAATGGGTGCTTTCTCCAAAAAATAACAATTATCTCATTTTACATAAAAATGAAGCTTCTCCAATAAAGTACATTTGTGCCAACTGCAAAAAGCAGGATTCCAAGCATTACATTTATTCGCAAAATCATGGCTGTAAAAACATTTCAACACGTCAATTATCTGTGGGATGAAAACAAGGCTGCTGAACTGGCCGGGGATGAAGTTTCCCTCTTTTTATACCGCTCCAATATTCTTGGTGCTGATTTGCGCATCACAAATTACGGTGGGGGAAACACCTCTTGTAAAACCATTGAAAAAGACCCGCTGACTAGAAAAGAGGTTGAAGTCATGTGGGTGAAAGGCTCCGGCGGCGACATCGGCACGCTGACCCGTAAAGGCATCGCTGGGTTGTATGTCAATAAACTTCACGACCTGAAAAACTGCTACCGGGGCATTGAGTTTGAGGACGAAATTGTCGGGCTGCAATTACATTGCCTCTTTGACCTTGATAGTGCCGCTCCTTCAATCGATACCCCGTTGCATGGGCTTTTGCCCTTCAAACACATTGACCATTTGCATCCTGATGCCCTCATTGCCGTGGCCGCTGCCAAGGACAGCCGTGCCATCACCCATGCAATTTGGGGCGATAAAATGGGTTGGGTGCCATGGCAGCGCCCAGGATTCGACTTGGCTTTGCAGTTAGAAAAATGTCTGAACGAGAATCCCGGAATCCGAGGCATCGTGTTGGGTAGCCACGGCCTTTTCACTTGGGGTGATACCGCGTACGAATGCTACCTGAACAGCCTCGAAGTCATTGAGATGGCTTCGGAATATATTGCCAAGCATGAGGGGAAAGACCGCCCTGTTTTCGGGGGGCAAAAAATGGATAGCCTGCCGGAAGCAGCACGTAAAAAACAAGCTGCCCAATTGGCCCCAATATTAAGGGGCCTTATGAATTCGGCAGATAATCCGACATCCAAGATGATTGGCCATTTCACGGATGATGAACGGGTGCTGCAATTTATAAACAGCCATGATCTGGCCAAGCTCGCTCCGTTGGGCACTTCTTGCCCCGACCATTTTTTACGGACGAAAATTCAACCTCTCGTTCTGGAACTTAATCCTTCGGCCAATTTGAATGACGCAACTGCCGTGAAGGTGATGCTTGAGCCAGCTTTTGAGCAATACCGACAGCAGTACGCCGAATATTATGAAACATGCAAGCACCCCAACAGCCCAGCCATCCGTGACCCTAATCCTGTGGTGATTTTGTATCCTAGGGTTGGCATGTTCACATTTGCCAAAAACAAGCAGACTGCGCGGGTTGCTTCCGAATTTTACCTCAATGCCATCAACGTGATGCGGGGTGCTGAAGCGATTTCGGAATACACTGCCCTACCCCGCCAAGAAGCTTTTGATATTGAATACTGGCTGTTGGAAGAAGCCAAGCTGCAAAGGATGCCGAAGGAAAAACCACTTTCCCGAAAGGTGGCCATCATCACGGGGGCTGGTGGCGGCATTGGAAAGGCCATCGCCGACAAACTGGCCGCCGAAGGCGCCAATGTGGTTTTGACCGACATTGCTGAAGCCCGTTTAGTGGAAGCCCATGCAACTTACGGCAGGGATGTGTCCACTTTCGCTGTTTGCGATGTGACAGATAGCCATTCGGTAGAGGCAGCTTTTGAAAAAGCCTGCCTTGAATTTGGCGGCGTGGATATCATCGTGCATTCGGCAGGTTTGGCGATTTCCAAACCTTTGTCCGAAACGACCCAAGAGGACTGGGATTTGCTGCAAGATGTGCTCGTGAAAGGCCAGTTCAACTTGGCAAAAGCAGGAACGGAGGTTTTGCGAAAGCAAGGGATGGGCGGCGATTTCATCAGCATTGCCAGCAAAAATGGCCTAGTAGCAGGCCCGAACAATGTTGGCTACGGAACGGCCAAGGCGGCGCAGCAACACATGGCCCGCCTCTTGGCAGCGGAATTAGGTCCTGAAAAAATCCGGGTGAATACAGTGAATCCAGATGGTGTCATCGTCGGGAGTAAAATTTGGGAGGGAAAATGGGCAGAGGGACGGGCAAAGGCGTATGGCATCACTGTGGACGAATTGCCCGCCTATTACGCCAAACGCAACCTAATGAATGAAATCATCCGCCCCGAAGATATTGCCAATGCGGTCTTTGCCTTGACAGCTATTTTGGACAAAAGCACCGGCAATATTATTAATGTAGACGGTGGCATGGCGAATGCGTTTGTAAGATAATTTGACAATAAAAATGGTAATCAATCAATCAGACATAGAAGCTTGGAATGAACGAAACCTAAGCTATCACAAAGAAAAACTGGGTTGCTTAGATCGTCAGTTGGATAAATTGGGAAAGGATGCAACTGATATTGTGGATCGTCTGCAAAAATTTCAGGTAGCCATTCCTAGTTGGGCCCTGGGTGTAGGCGGCACTCGTTTTGGTCGTTATTCCATTGGTGGCGAGCCTGCCAATTTGGAAGAAAAGATTGATGACGTAGGTGTTATTCATGCACTCACCCAATCGGCTGGTGCCATTTCATTGCATATTCCCTGGGATATTCCGAAGGATACAAATGCCATAAAACAAAGGGCATCAGACCACGGTCTTGTTTTCGATGCTGTCAATTCCAACACTTTTCAGGACCAGCAGCATCAAAAGCACAGTTACAAATTCGGTTCCCTTTGCCACACTGACAAGGCGGTCCGACAGCAAGCTATTGATCATAATTTAGAGGTAGTTGAAATTGGGAAAGCCTTGGGATCCAAATCCATCACAGTCTGGTTGGCTGATGGCACCTCCTTCCCGGGTCAGCACAATTTCCGAAAAGCACATCAACACACTCAAAATTCGCTTCGGGAAATCTATCAGGCCCTGCCCGATGATTGGAGGATGTTTATCGAATACAAACCCTACGAGCCTTATTTTTATTCGATGGTTATTCCCGACTGGGGCACTTCTTTGTCAATGGCAGAGGCTTGTGGCAAAAACGCCTACACGCTTGTGGATTTGGGGCACCATTTGCCCAATACGAACATTGAACAAATCGTGGCCGTCATGATGATGAAAGGTAAACTGGGCGGGTTTCACTTCAATGACAGCAAATATGGCGACGATGATTTAACAGTCGGAAATATAAAGCCATACCAGTTGTTCCTCATATTCAACGAACTGGTTTATGGTATGAAAAATAATGAATCAAACAATACACCTTTGGCTTGGATGATCGATGCAAGTCATAACCTGAAAGACCCGTTGGAAGATCTGATGCAGAGCTTGGAAGCTATATTAATTGCTTATGCTCAAGCCATGTTGGTGGATAGCGTGGCGCTGGAGAAAGTGCAAATGGAAAATGATGTGACCTACTGTCAGGAAATTTTGCAGGATGCGTTCAGAACAGACGTACGGCCATTGGTTGCCGAAGCTAGAAAGTTAAGCGGGGGGGCTCTAAACCCCATCGGTTTTTATCGGAAAAATGGAGTGCGTCAACAATTAATCCAAGAACGGGGTAAGGACGTAAAGGCGACTGGACTATAATTTTATGCCATATAGCTTAATATTTGACATCGGCAAAACCAATAAAAAGGCTTTCCTTTTTGATGAAAACTATCAGGAGGTTTATAAAACTATTATCTACTTTGAAGAAGACAAGGATGGTGATGGTTTCCCTTGCGACAATTTATCTGCCATAGAAGAATGGATAAATGAAACGATTGAACATGTTTTTAATAAATATGGAGATGATATAAATGCCATTAATTTTTCAGCTTATGGTGCCAGCTTTGTCCATGTTGACAAAAACGGCAAAACCCTTGTTCCATTATATAATTATTTAAAACCATTGCCAATTGATATACTTCAATCCTTTTATGAAAAATATGGGAACAAGTACAAAATTGCAAGAGAAACTGCCTCTCCACCATTAGCAATGCTCAATGCAGGACTTCAATTATATTGGTTAAAATATGCTCACCCAGAAGTCTTTAAAAACATCAAATGGTCACTACATTTCTCACAATACCTAAGCTATTTGTTGACAGGAATTCCATTCAGTGACTATACGAGTATTGGGTGCCATACTGCGCTTTGGGATTTTTCGAAAAACGATTATCATGATTGGGTTTACAAAGAAAAAATAGGCCAAATTTTACCGCCAATTGCTCCAACTAATTCAAGTATTAGCAAAGTGATATTAGGCAAAAAAATAAAAATTGGGATTGGTATTCATGATAGTTCTTCTGCCTTATTACCTTATCTACGGACAGAAGAAAAGCCATTTTTATTGATTTCAACCGGCACTTGGAGTATTTCATTAAATCCGTTTAATAAGGAGTTATTGACAGATGGAGCATTGGAAAAGGATTGTCTGAACTATATGCAAATAGATGGTAATCCCGTTAAAGCTGCCCGGCTTTTTTTAGGTGAAGAATATGAGTTTCAAGCAAAAAAATTAGAGCTATTTTATGAAAAGGAAAAAAGTGCCCACCGGAGTATACAATTTGACGAGACAATATTTCGTCAGGTATTAAATGCAAATCGCCATTGTTTTGTGCTGAAATATATAACGCCTCATTGGAGGCTACCAAAATCTGATCAATGGCAAGACATAAATTCTTTTGAAATGGCTTATCACCAATTGGTTTGGGAATTGGTTCAGCTCCAAATTGAAGCAATTAAATTAGCTATCGGAAAATCATCTATCAAAAAAATATACATTGACGGAGGTTTTGCGGACAATGAAGTCTATGTGAAAATGCTTGCCAGTCATTTCAAGGAAATGAAATTGCGAACTACTCAATCCCCATTGGGGTCGGCCTTGGGAGCGGCGATGGTTATTTCAGAAAATACAGTAAGAAAAGATTTCTTGGAAAAAAATTATGGGCTAAAAAAGGTTTCCCATTTGTGATGCTGCTAATTATCCAATTTCTAACAAGGCAAATAACGGGTAACTTCTAATCAAATCAAAAGCTTGCCGTTTTGTTGCTTGTGTTTTTCAGCATTGAATTGATAGAGAAAGGACCCCTTGCGGGAAGTCGTCATGTCCTTTTCATCAAGTTTGTCGATGATGTTCAACGAGTTGATTTTATTGATAAAATTGCGTTTGTCGAACTGGGTATCCCAAATGGCCTCATAAAGTTTTTGCAGCTGCAACATTGTGAATTTTTCAGGCAGTAAATCAAAGCCGATAGGTTCAGTGGCAGCTCTGTGACGCAGCCTTTGCAGGGCATGTTGAACCATGGCATCGTGGTCGAAAATCAGGTGAGGAGCTTTCGATGCACTGAACCATTTCGCAGAAAATTGATGGATTAGGTTTTTGCTATGTTCTTGGATATTTATCAAAGCATAGTAGGCCGTTGTAATAGTACGTTCAACCGGATCCCTATCCACTTCACTAAAAGTCGCAACCTGCTCCATGTAAATGTTCTCAAGCCCAGTGTAATGCTCTAACAATCGAGTGGCAGCTGTCTCCAGTGTCTCTTCCTTTTTGAGGAACCCACCCACCAGTGACCATTTCCCCTTTTCTGGTTCAAAGCCCCTTTTTATCAGGAGGATTTTCAAGTCTTCTCCATCAAAACCGAAAATTATGCAGTCAACCGCTACAAGTACCTTATCCTCTTTCTCGTAGCGGTAGGTTATTTCATGGCCGTTTTCAATATCCATAAATTATTCAATATCTGTGGTAAATGTCCTCAGGGCAACAAGTTGAGTGCCAAAAATAGGAAAAAAAGTGTCCATCCCACACAAAAAATTATTTTTGGTGTAAAATGGACACTATGGGTGTATTGTTCTATGAAAACAGAAAATGACAAAAATAATTTGGTTATTAGAAGTGTGAATTTTACATTTGCAAGTGTAAAATTCACATTTATTCTCATTAATTATTGACTTATGAAGAAATGCCAACTTAGATTCATGGCTGAACGGTTGTGCAACTGCCTATTGCGGCCAGTTGCTACACTCAGCTTACTCTTGCTGGTCTTGGGGGCAGCGATGGCCCAAAATGGCAAGATCGTTACAGGTAAAGTCACATCGTCTAGCGGTGAATCCCTTATCGGTGTGAACGTGATTATCAAAAACAGTTCTGTTGGAACTGCAACGGACGTAGACGGCTCATTCTCTATCCGGGCTGTCCCAGAAGATGTGTTAGTTTTTTCTTACACCGGCCATAAATCCACTGAGGTTTCCGTTGGCAACCAAGGTGTGATCAACGTGGTGCTTGAAGAAAATTCAGAAATTTTGAACGAAGTCGTTGTTGTAGGTTATGGCACACAGCGCAAGGAAGACCTCACTGGCGCAGTCAGCGTCGTAAACACGGAAGAAATGCGGAAGCAGGCTTCCAATGATGTTACCCAAATGATGCAGGGCCGTGTGGCTGGTGTATCCATCACCTCTGATGGCCAACCCGGTGCTGTGCCCAACGTCCGCGTAAGGGGTGTGAGCACTTTTGGCTTGGGTGCCAGTGCCGAGCCACTCTACGTAGTGGACGGCTTCCCATTGGCGGGCGGCATACGCGATATTAACCCAAATGATATCGAGTCCATCCAGGTACTAAAGGATGCAACCTCTGGTGCCATTTACGGGAACCGTGCTGCCAACGGCGTTGTCATCATTACTACCAAATCGGGGAAGAAAAACGACAAGTTCAGCGTGAGCTTGTCAGCTTACGGCGGAATACAAACCGTGCCACAGCGCCTTCCATTGCTCGACCGTCAGGGTTATCAAACCATCAACAGTGAGTTGCTGACCAATGCTGGGCAACCACTTGTGCCAGGCAACGATCCATCATCACCATTCTACATCACAAATGTGGATACGGACTGGCAGGATGAAGGCTACCAAGATGGCTCCATTCAGGATTACAACATTGCACTGAGCGGAGGCACTGCCAAGACCAGTTATTTCATTTCGATGGATTACCTGAATAATAAAGGTACACTGGTAGGCTCAGGCCCAGATTACAAGCGTTATTCTTTTCGGGTGAATTCCGAGACGGAAATGGGGCGCTTCAAATTTGGGGAGAATGTTTACGTTATGCGCTCGGATGAAAACCCCTTGTTCTACACAGGTCCGTTTTCACTTTTCCTTCCTGGCGGCAGGCCAACGCTTGTGAACGATCTCCTGCAAGCAGCACCCACAATTCCTTTGCGTGACTCACTCCGGGAAGGTGGCTTTGGTGGTGCCGATGCAGTTATCCATCAGTCTATTACGCTGAACGTACCTGGTTTCAACACTTTGGTACAAAACTCTACCAAAGTCAATAGGCTCTTGGCAAATGCATACGGTTCTTACGAGTTCATCAAAGGCTTGACCTACAAACTGAACTTCCAATACGACAATACCAATATCACTGACCAATTGTTTGCGCCAGCTTATGACTTGGGTTATTTTTTCCCAAGACCAGTGGCAGAACTGCAATTGGGAACTAGGAATTCCGATTCGTACCTCGTAGAAAACACATTGACCTACAAAAAAACTTTTGGGAGGCATGACCTTACGCTGTTAGCAGGTCAGAGCTATCAGGAGTTTAATTTCCGTCAATTTGCTGCTGTGGGTTCTGGATTGGAAAAACCCTATATACTTAGCCTCGGCAGTGCCTCTACTTTCAGCGTAGTTGACAACCAGCAACCAGCTGCGTTGATGTCTTATTTGGGTAGGATAAACTATGCCTTCGACGACAAATACCTGTTGACTTTCAATATCCGGAATGACGGCTCTTCTAAGTTCAGGGAGTCTGACCGATTTGCTATTTTCCCATCCATCGGTTTGGGTTGGAAAATCCACAAGGACATCAACTTGCCAGATGCTGTTACTGGCTTGAAACTCCGCGGTGGTTATGGCCAATTGGGCAACCAAGAAATCGGCAACTTCCGTTACCAGAGTCGCATCAACCGCTCCATTCCTTACGAGTACGCTACTGGTCGGGTATTGGGCGCCGCTACTACCATCTTAGTCGACCCTGCCATCACATGGGAGACAAGAATCACGAGAAACGTGGGCTTGGATTTGGAGCTATGGGACGGTAAACTTGATTTCACCGCAGAATACTATTCCAACACATCCAAAGATGTCTTGATTGACTTGCCTATCCCACTTTCCAATGGCTCTTTGGCTGGTCTTACAACCAACGCTGGTTCCATTGACAACTCTGGCATTGAGTTCTCTGCCAATTGGCGTCCAAAACTGGGTGGGGTTAGCTTCGACATTTCCCCCAATTTCTACACTGTCAAAAACGAGGTGAAGGAAATTGGCAATCTTGATTTCATCTCTGGTACAGGCGCAAGAACGGAAGTAGGCCGTGCCGTAGGTGACCATTATGGTTGGGTGTACGATGGCATATTCCAAAATCAAGGGGAAATTGACGCGGCAGCTTTCCAAAACGACAACACTGCACCTGGCGACATCCGATTCAAAGACCTCAACGGTGACAACGTAATCGATGAAGATGATCGGCAGTTCTTGGGACATGGAATGCCAACCTACTACTACGGCCTAAACATAGTGGCTGAATTCAAGGGATTTGACTTCACCATCTTTGGTCAAGGCAGCGGCGGAAACCTCATCAACAGCAACTTATACAGGGGTTTGATGGTCACTTCCGGTTACACCAACTGGCACGAAGACATCCTCGACAGGTGGACACCATCCAATACTGACACAGACATCCCACGAGTTGTTTGGAATGACCCAAATAATAACCAGCGCGACTCCAACCGTCCAGGATGGTTGCAAAAAGGCGATTATTTCAGGATAAACACCATTTCACTTGGCTACACCATCAATAACGATTTGCTTAGTCAACTGAAAATGCAAAGCGCAAGGATATATTTCACCATCCAAAATGTCCACACTTTCGCTTCTTACAAGGGTTACAACCCTGACTTCCAAGCAGGAATCCTGAACCCAGGCTTCGATTTTGGAACCTTCCCACGGCCAAGAACTTCCATGATTGGCTTACAAATTAAATTTTAACAACATGAAAAATAAATTCATCCAAACTTATCTAAGCATTTTCCTCCTTTTTATAGGGTTGAATGCTTGCAAGGATAACCTTGAGATTAACGACCCTAACCGGTTGTCTTCAGGGGAATACTACAAAAATCAAGACCAAGCCATTGCTGCCGTGGATGCCATGTACAATGCCCTTATCATTGACGGCATGTACCAGCGCATCACGCCAGTTTACAATGATGGCCGGGGTGACGAGATTTCCAGCCGTAGCCCATGGACGTTTTTTACGGGCCTCAGCGGATTTACCATCCCAGCAACGGATGGCGCTTTGGAAATCTTTTGGGCTGGCCATTATATCTGTGTCTCCCGTGCCAACCAGGTGTTGGAAAATGTTCCCAATATCAAAGATGTGGACGCTGGCTTGAAAGAACGCTTACTAGGGCAAGCATACTTCCTTCGGGCATTGTCCTACTTCAACCTCGCCAATGTTCAGGACAAAGTGCCCATCATTTTGGAAACACCCAAGGGGGCCGATGCATTTTACCCGAGCAATGCCGATGTGACTTTGGACAAAGTTTATGCTCAGGTGAAATCCGATCTGGAGAATGCTATTTCACGGCTTCCTTTAAATTACAACACCCTCGAAGACAGCGACCCAGACAAGGGTCAGGAAGGGCGTGCCACCAAGGGTGCTGCGCAATCGTTGCTGGGCACGGTTTATCTGTACGAAGGAGACTATGCGGGCGCACTTCCGTATTTCCAAGCTGTCGTGAGCTCCAGCCAGTACAATTTGGCAGCGAACTACGCAGACCTCTTTTCACAAGACCCTGCTGTAGAAAAAGCCAACACGGAACGTATCTTCTGGGCTGAGTTCACCACCAGCGCCAACTCTGATTTCAACTGGGGTGGCGATCCGACCGTAAACTGGCGACAATTCCTTGCCGTTACCCCGACTTACTCACAAGGCGATTTCTTCGACTTTTACCCAACGCCATTCCTCTACAACGAGATGCGGAAAGAAAAGACAGTTGACAACAAATTGGACCCAAGGTACCACGCCACCATCCTGTCCTACGAACCAAGCGAAGGTTACACAACGGCCTATGGCCAAGACTGGCTTACTCGTTATGGGCCGGGTTCCGAAGGCAACTATTACATCAAAAAATACACGAATGCCGTAGGCGGTACGGACGCTTTCACCTCGGGTATCAATTATCAGATTATCCGCTATGCAGACGTATTGCTGATGTATGCTGAATGCTTGGCGAATACTGGCAATATCGGCGAAGCGGCAAAATACGTGCAGCAGGTACGTGACCGTGCCAACCTGCCCAATCGGGAGGCTGAGTTTGCTGGCCTTTCCCTGGGCGATTTCATGAAGCAACTCGAACACGAGCGGATCATGGAACTGCCGATTGAAGGCAAACGCTGGTACGACATCAAGCGATGGGGCTACCTCAACGATCAGGCCAAGCTGGCGGAGTTAAAAGCACATGATTTTGAGTTTGAAACATTTTCGGATGGCAAGGAATTCATTCCAATCGCACAATCGGAATTGGATAGAAACCCAAATTTGGTAGGTAACTCAGCGAATTAGTAGATTTGCTTAGCTAGGCGGCAACATTAATCTGCCGCCTAGCCTAATTTTCGTTGCTTCCTGAAAATCATGTTCAAATACCAGCACCTTACTTGGATAGGTTTACCACTGGCCATACTGATTTGCGATTGCAGTCCTTCCCAAAAAGGTGGCGACACGCTTTTCCAGTTATTGGACGCCGACCAAACGGGCATTGATTTTCAGAATACTATCATACCGAACGATTCGCTCAACCTCCTAGATTACGAATACCTCTACAACGGTGGTGGTGTGGGTGTGGGAGATTTCAACAGAGATGACCTGCCCGATTTGGTATTCACGGGCAACATGGTGGAAAGCAAAATTTACCTGAACAAAGGCCCCGAAGGGGCAAGCAAGCTCCAGTTCGAAGACATCACCGCCAAAAGTGGTTTTGACACAAAAGGCAAATGGTGCACAGGCGTTTCTATCGTGGACGTCAACGCCGACGGCTTGGACGACATATATATATGTGTAGGTGGGCCGGCTAAGAAAAGTGTTTACCCGAATTTACTTTTTGTGAACCAGGGCAATGCGACCTTCAAAGAATCCGCTGCTGAATACGGATTGAATGACCCCAACGAATCCAACCAAGCGGTCTTCTTTGACTACGATCTTGATGGCGATTTGGACATGTACCTGCTGAATGGTGGTGGTTTCGAAAAATCACCCGTCACCATCCGGCCCATGCTGACCAATGGCTCGTCGAGGAACACCGACAAATTATACCAGAACAATTTCGATGCAACGCTGGGACACCCGGTTTTCAAGGATGTTTCCCAACGAGCGGGCATCACATTTGAAGGCTTCGGGCTGGGCGTGGCAGTATTGGACGCCAATCATGACGGCTGGCCCGATGTCTATGTTTCCAACGATTATCAATCAAGAGATTTGCTTTACGTTAACCAACAGAACGGGACTTTCAAAGAAGCAGCCGAGGAGTACTTCGGCCACACCAGCTTCTTTTCGATGGGCAATGACGTTGGAGACGTTGACAATGACGGCAACCCCGACCTCATCACCTTGGATATGTTGCCCGACGACCATTTCAGCCGCATGACCATGTACGGGCCGCACTTGCGGGACAAGTTCCAACAGGCATTGCAGTATGGTTATGGCCACCAGTACATGCGGAACATGCTACAAGTTGGAAGAAATGAAAATGGATTTAGTGAGATAGGTCAAATGGCGGGCATCGACCGAACGGATTGGAGTTGGTGCCCGCTGTTGGCCGACTTCGACAACGACGGCCTGCAAGACCTGTTCATCACCAACGGCTACGGCAAGGACATCACCGACCTCGATTTTGTGAAGTTCCGGCAGGATGCCATCAGCCAGTTCTCGAATCCCGAAGAAGTGCGGAAGCACTTGCTGAAAAGCCTCGAAGATGTGCCAGCTACCGTGGTGTCCAATTTCATTTTTCAAAACAAGGGCGACCTCCGTTTTGAAAAAATGACGGAGCAATGGGGCCACTCACAGCCTTCCATTTCCAACGGTGCTGCATACGCCGACCTCGACGGCGACGGCGACCTCGAAATCATCACCAACAATATTGACCAGAAGGCCTTCATTTACAAAAACAACCTACGAGAGCGGGACTCCACTGCCGCCCATTTTTTGAAAATAAAACTGGTCGGAAACAAGGAAAACAAGGCCGGAACCGGCGCAATAGTAAGTGTGCATAGTGGTGAACTAAACCAGCAACGCAACATGCAGCCGACCCGTGGCTACCAAAGCACTTCGACGGATTTGTTGCATTTCGGCCTTGGCACCCACACTGATGCATACAGTGTTGTGGTCACTTGGCCCGACGGCAAACAGTCGGTGTTGCAACACGTGAAGGCCGACCAAACGCTAAAGATTGACCACAAGACTTCCGAAGTCTTAAAGACTTCGGAAGTCTCCAACACGGCCACCCTGTTGCGCAGCAACAACCTTATCAACTACGAACACAAAGAAGGCATAGCCGCCGACGATTTCACCAAGCAGCCCCTACTGCTGCACGGCTTCATCAACCAAGGCCCCTGTATGGCCGTCGGGGATGTGAATGGCGACGGGCTCGAAGACCTGTTCATTGGCGGCAGCTACGGCACCTCTTCCAGCTTATTTACCCAAAATCCAAACGGAGACTTTGCGGAGCAAAAAATTCAAACGGAAAACTGTGAAGTACTAGCCGCCCTGCTTTTTGATGCGGACGGTGACCATGACCTCGACCTCTATGTGGCCAGCGGCGGCACCGAGCGCTACGACGGCCACAAGGACTATCAAGACAGGCTCTACCAGAACGATGGCAAGGGCAATTTTACCTTGAAAACCGACGCCCTGCCCGTGATGCTGACCAGCACCGCTACTGTGTCGGCGTCGGATTTCGATGGGGACGGAGACCTCGACCTGTTCGTGGGCGGCAGGGTGATGCCCGGAAAGTTCCCCACTGCTCCCCGCAGTTATTTGCTTCGCAATGAAAATGGTAAGTTCACCGATGTGACCGAGCAAGTTTGCCCAGCATTGAAGAATATTGGAATGGTAACGGACGCTCTTTGGACGGACATAAACAATGACAAGCAACCTGATTTGATGGTCGCCGGAGAAATGATGCCTATCACATTGTTTAAGAATGAAGCAGGCACTTTTAATCCCGCAATCCGAATTCCGAAATCCAGTGGTTTTTGGAACACCATCGCCGCCGCTGACCTCGACAACGACGGCGACACTGATTACGTGCTGGGCAATATCGGAGAGAACACGCCTTTCAAGGGGTCGCCAGAGCATCCAATGCAGTTGCACTACGCCGATTTCGATAAAAACGGCTCGATTGACCCCGTTTTTTCCATTTTTGAGGAAGACAAGTATTACCCCTTCGCCTCCCTCGACGTGCTGGCACAACAGATGCCTGTGTTAAAGAAAAAATACTTGAAATACGCCGCTTTTGCGAAGGCAACCACCGATGATTTGCTTCAGCAATTGGATGCTTCGCAACCACAAACGCTGACTTGCGAGGTGCAGTCGAGCAGTATTTTGGAGAACCTTGGCGATGGGAAGTTTTCGTTGAAACCATTGCCACGCATGGCGCAAATCGCCCCGGTCAAGGGCATTTTGGTGCATGACCTCAATTTTGATGGCCTACCTGATTTGCTGCTGGTCGGCGACGAGTACGATACAGAGGTGGTGAGCGGTCGGTACGATGCCTCGCACGGCACGGTGCTGATGAACGAAGGGAACCTGTCGTTTCGAGCGCTGCCAGCTGATGAAACTGGGTTTGTTGTAACGGGCAATGCGGTAGGGATTGTTGGGTTTTGGGTTAACAAAGGCCGACAGGTGGTCATGGTGGCTAAAAATCAAGGGAAGTTAGAGGGATTCGTGTTGCCCCCACAGGTTGTTTTTTGAGCGTTGCACAACGTTGGGAAAGAATTAAACCTCCCCGACGTTCGGACAAATGGCATTCAGCAATTGGCACCTTGTCAGGAGCTAATTGCAATTTGTCAGGAACTGCTGGCAAAGTGTCGGTAGCTAATAAAAATTGAAAAAAGGTGTTGGCAATGCGAAAGGAGCTGTTTACAACGTGTCGGGAGCGATTGGCGAGTTGTCAGGAGCTGTTTACGCAGTGTAAAGAGCTGTTGCCAATGCGAAAGGAACTGATTACAATGTGTAAGGAGCTAAATTCGATGAAACTCCAGATATTCTTTAATTCAGCGTTGCTTAGCAAACTGTTGAAAATCAATCAGTTTGGAAGAAATTACGAAAAATAATTGCACAGAAAACTAACCAGTTGGTTAATAAAATAAGGATACATGAAAAACAAATCCATGATTTTCACCTTGCTGGCACTCCTGTTGGGCAGCCAGTCATTGCTGAAAGCAAACAGTAACCCCGACTCACTGTCCCTGCCATTGAAGCCCGGTCAAATTGCCGTGAACACTGACCAAATCGTGGCGCCTATCCAGCCTACGATGTACGGCATTTTCTTCGAGGACATCAACTTCGGAGCAGATGGTGGGCTCTATGCCGAGTTAGTGAAGAACCGCTCCTTCGAGTTCGATTCGCCCATGATGGGCTGGGAGCAACCTGCCAGCGACCGCTTTTCGATGAACGACAAATCGGGCTTTGCTGTCCCCGTGAAATATGCCGAATCTGGGGCGAATAAGAACTACCTGAATGTGAAAGTGAACGCCGCTAGCGGCTACCGCCTCGTGAATAGTGGCTTCAAAGGCATGGGCTTCAAAGAGGGCTTGCGCTACGATTTCTCGGTCATTGCGAAGCAAGAAAGCGGCAGCACCACGCTGCATGTGGAGTTGTTGGATGAAAACGAAAAGGTGCTGGCCACGACGGCCATCGCCCTCGGCGGTAATCAGTGGAAAGAATACACCGCCAGCCTGAAACCCAGCGCCCGTGCGATGAAGGGCAAGCTCAATATCCGCTTCGAAGGCAAGAGTGTCGTGGACCTCGATGTGGTTTCGCTTTTCCCCAGCGATACCTGGAAGGGCCGCCCGAAAGGGCTTCGTGCCGACCTTGTGCAGTTGCTCGCTGACTTACATCCGGGCTTCCTGCGCTTCCCTGGTGGCTGCATCGTGGAGGGAAGGACGTTGGCGTTGCGCTACCAATGGAAAAAAACGGTGGGCAACGTGAACGACCGGGAATTGCTCATCAATCGCTGGAACAACGAGTTTGCCCACCGCCCTGCGCCTGATTATTTCCAGACCTTCGGGCTTGGGTTTTTTGAGTATTTCCAACTGTCGGAAGATATTGGGGCAACCCCACTGCCCATTTTGAGCTGCGGCATGGCCTGCCAGTTCAACACCGCCGAATTGGTACCAATGGACGAAATTGACCCCTACGTGCAGGATGCCCTCGACCTCATTGAGTTTGCAAACGGGCCTGTGACTTCCACTTGGGGCAAATTGCGGAGCGACATGGGCCACCCTGCCCCGTTCAATTTGAAATTCATTGGCGTCGGCAACGAGCAATGGGGGCCGGAGTACATCAGCCGCTACAAGGTTTTCGAGAAAGCCATTCACTCGAAATACCCTGATGTTCAGATTGTCTCCGGCGCTGGGCCGTTCCCCGAAGGGGAAATGTTCGAGTTTGGTTGGGAGCAACTGAAGGAGTTGAACGCCCAAATCGTTGACGAGCACTACTACCGTGCGCCGCAATGGTTTTTGGAAAATGCCAACCGCTACGACAGTTACGACCGTCGTGGCCCGAAGATTTTCGCTGGGGAATACGCTGCCCAGAGCGTGGCCATCGCCAGCCCCGACAACAAGAACAATTGGGATTGCGCCCTCGGCGAAGCCGCCTTCATGACCGGCCTTGAACGCAATGCTGATGTGGTGTACATGACCTCCTACGCCCCACTTTTTGCCCATGCCGAAGGTTGGCAGTGGACGCCCGACCTCATTTGGTTCAACAACCTGGAGTCGTACGGCACACCTAATTATTATGTGCAAAAACTCTTCGCCAACAATGCAGGCAACCAGTTGCTGAGAATCACCGAGGATGGCCAGCCCGTCATCGGCCAATCGGGGCTGTATGCCACCGCCACTTTGGATGAGAAGGCGAAGGAAATTGTCTTCAAAATCGTGAATGCCTCGGCGTTCGAGCAATCGTTCAGCATCAATGTTTCGGGGAAAAAGACCCTTGGGACGAAGGGGACAATGACGGTTTTGGCCAACAATAACCTGAACGCAGTCAATTCATTTGAAAACCCGAAAAGCATTTACCCGACGAGCAAAGAGGTCAGTTTTAAGGGCAAAAACATCAGCTTGTCGCTGGTGCCAAAGTCGGTGAATGTGGTGCGGGTTCCCTACAAGATTTGATGGGTCAAACGTCAGCGAAGTTCGAGCAAAAAATGCAATTCATCAATCGTCATATCATCCATTCCTTCCTGTTGCTGTTGGCAATAGCAATATTCGGTTGCAAAAAAGATGACCCAAAGCCCATCAATCCCGGGGGTGGCGGCACGACCCCAAAAGACTCAACGACCCTCGGTGATGGCCCGGTGGATTTCTCCAAATTCCATGACACCTACGGCGACATCGCCTCGCCAAGCATGGCCTCGAAATGGGCGCATTACAACGTGCACGACCCCTCGTATTTGGTGGAAAATGATTTCACTTGGTGCTACAACACCGATGTAGCCTTTGGCAATGATATCAAACCAGGCATCCAAATCCGGCGGAGCAAAAACTTGGTGGAATGGGAGTTTGTGGGCTGGGCGTTCCCCGGTTTGCCATCGAAGGGAGCCAATTTCATTCGACAAAATGGTGGCGAGCCGTTCAACTCGCTGTGGGCGCCCTACATCATGAAAGTGGGTTCAGAGTATCGACTATACTACTCGCTCTCCTCCCCTACTCCACGGTTGAGTGTCATCGGATTGGCAACTTCCTACACACCGAAGGGGCCTTTCATCGAAAAAGGACTGGTCGTCACTTCGCTGGCGGATGGGACGGTGCAGACCAACGCCATTGACCCGACGGTCATCACGGCACAGGACGGCAGCTCATGGATGTACTACGGCTCGGCTTGGGATGGTATTTACAGATTGGAACTCGACCCAGCCACTGGTCTTGCAAAACTGAACAACGACAAGGGCGTTCGAGTGGCGCAACGTGCATTTACTGGCGGTACTGTCAACGGCAATATCGAAGGAGCGGAAATCATCTACAACCCCGAATTTCAAAAGTATTACCTGTTCATTTCCTATGATTGGTTGCAGACGAAATACAACGTGCGGGTAGGTCGCTCAGACAATGCCAACGGCCCGTTTTTCGACATCAACGACAACAACATGAACGAGGAAAAGGAAGACCAGCCGATGATTTTGGCACCGTACCGATTCCAAGGGCATGGCGGTTGGCAAGGTGTGGCGCACCCCGGCGTGTTTGAAAAGGACGGCGATTTCTACATCGGCCACCAAGGACGCCCTGGGGTGAACAGCTACTACATGGTGATGCACACCCGTCAATTGTTCTGGACGGAAGATGGCTGGCCGCTGGTGAGTTGTGAGCGTTTTGCCACCGAGGAGGAGACGCCTGTGGTTGAGGCCGAACTGGTTGGCAATTGGGAGCAAATCACGCACAACTACCACGTCGTGCCCGGCTATGCCGACGAGCAGACCAGCCCCGATTTCAGCGATTCGGAGAACATCACGTTGGAGCAAGATGGCTCGTTGAGCGGTGCAACGACGGGCACTTGGACATACAACAACCCATGGCTGTCCATAAATTACAGCAACGGAACTACCGCCAAACTGCGAGTAGAGCGTGGTCGTGATTGGGAAAACGAAGTGGCCAACACCATTCTGTTTACGGGTCTGAACGACCAGCACGTGGCGGTTTGGGGGAAGAAAGTTTAGGTTGATAGCGGTTGATAAAAAGTTGATTAGGGTTGATTGCTCGAATAACGCAGACCCTTATCAACCTTCATCAACCGTTATCAACCCTTATTAACCATAAAATGCAGACCATTTATTCTATTACCATACCCATCTTCGCCTTGGCCTTGGGTTTCCAGGGCCGGGCGCAGATTTCTGACATCCGGGTGCATGACCCTGTGGTCATCAAGCAAGGGAGTACCTACCACCTGTACTGCACGGGGAGGGGCATCGCCCATTTTACCTCTACTGATTTGGATAATTGGGAAGCTGGCGACCCTGTTTTTCCAGAAAAACCGACATGGACGGATGACGTCGTGCCGGAATTTAGGAACCACATCTGGGCGCCAGATGTGCTGTTTCACAATGGCCAATACTACCTGTACTACTCGGTTTCTGTCTTCGGCAAAAACACTTCGGCCATTGGCGTAGCCACCAACAAAACGCTCGACCCGAAAGACAAAAATTTCAAGTGGACAGACCACGGCATCGTCATCCAGTCACAGCCGAATCGTGACCTCTGGAATGCCATCGACCCGAATATTTCCATTGATGAAAACGGCACGGCTTGGATGGTTTTTGGCTCGTTTTGGGATGGAATGAAACTCGTCAAACTCGACCCCTCTCTCTTGAAAATTGCCGAGCCACAGGAATGGCACACGGTAGCCCGACGGGAACGTAGCTTCAACCTCGCCGACAAAAACCCTGGCGATGCGGCCATCGAAGCGCCCTTTATTTTCAAGAAAAACGGCTGGTATTACCTGTTCGTCTCTTGGGATTACTGCTGCCGAGGTGTGGAAAGTACCTACAAGGTCGTGGTCGGCAGGTCGAAAACCATCGAAGGTCCGTATTTCGACATGGAAGGGCAAAACATGTTTTATGGCGGCGGCTCGCTAGTCATCAAAGGTAACAAGGATTGGAACGGCGTCGGTCATTGCAGCGCCTACACTTTCGAGGGGAAGGACTACCTGTTTTTCCATGCCTACGATGCGAGCGATGAGGGGAAGTCGAAGCTGAAAATCAAAACGGTTAATTGGTCAACCGATGGCTGGCCGATGGTCGAACCCATGAAATAGACAGGCGTCAACGTCGGGGAGGTTTTGAACCTCCCCGACGTTTAAACCCAGAGTGAATGAAAATTTTTGCAACCATATTATCTGTAATCATTGGCTTGAGCTGCACCGCCCAAACGCAGCCCCTTGGCTCCTACCCCATTACCTCCGTCAATATCCGTAACGTGAAGATGGAGGACAAATTCTGGCTGCCTATCATCAAAATGGTGCAAGAAAAGACCATTCCCTACGCCCTGAAAAAATGCGAAGAGGAGGGCCGTTTGGACAACTTCCTCATTGCCGGAGGCAAAATGAAGGGTGAAACGAAGGGCCAAATGCCCTTCGACGATACGGACGTTTACAAAATCATCGAAGGCGCTTCCAACACGCTCATCAGTACGCCCAACCCAGCACTGGAAAAACAGCTCGACTCGCTCATCGCCATCATCGCAATCGGACAAGAAGCGGATGGCTACCTGACCACTTGGCGCACCATCAACCCAGCCAAGCCACCTGCACCTTGGGTACCCGTGAAGGAAGGCAAACGATGGGAGTCGCTCGGGGCGAGCCATGAACTGTACAATGCCGGGCACTTGTATGAGGCCGCCTACACCCACCACATTGCAACGGGCAAGCGCAACTTCCTCGACATCGCCTTGAAAAATGCGGATTTGTTGGTGAAAACATTTGGCGATGGAGAGGGGCAGATACATGCCGTGCCGGGCCACCAAATCGTGGAAACTGGGCTGCTGAAACTTTACCGGGCCACGAGCAAAACGGAATACCTGAACCTGGCCAAATACTTCCTCGACAACCGCGGTAATCCCGCCAACCATGAGCTTTACGGTGCATATTCTCAAGACCACATCCCTGTCACGGAACAGAAAGAAGCAGTGGGCCACGCCGTTCGGGCCATGTACATGTACGCAGCCATGACAGACATCGCTGTTTTTGAAAAAAATTCAGCTTACGACGTGGCTGTGCAAGCGCTCTGGCACAACATGGTCGAGCAAAAAATGTACATCACTGGGGGCATCGGTGCAAAGCATGAAGGAGAGGCTTTTGGGGGAAATTATGAATTGCCCAACCTGACTTCCTACAACGAAACCTGCGCCGCCATTGGTAGCGTGTACTGGAACCAGCGGCTCCACAGCGAAACTGGTGACGTGAAGTACCTCGACGTGATTGAGCGGACACTCTACAATGGCCTCATCAGTGGCATCTCCCTCGATGGTACGAATTTCTTTTACCCCAATGCCCTCGAAGCGGATGGCAAATACCAATTCAACCGAGGTGCTTGCACCCGTCAGGGTTGGTTCGATTGCTCGTGCTGCCCGACGAACATGATACGCTTTCTGCCCGCTATGCCGGGACTATTGTACTCGTACTCCAGCGATGTGATTTACGTCAATTTGTACGCTTCTAGCACGGCAAGCATGGAGGTGTCGGGCACCAATTTTACCCTAAAACAAACGACTAACTACCCGTGGGATGGCAAAATCACAGTGACTGTTCAACCAGAAAAAACTGCGGTAGCGACGCTGAGATTCCGTATTCCGTCATGGGCGAGGAATGAACCGATGCCCGGTGACTTGTACCACTACCGCCAGCAATCGACTACTATTCCTACAATTTCAGTCAATGGAATAGCAGTGGAAATGGCCAGCAGGGATGGCTATTTCACCATCAAAAGAACATGGGAAAAAGGCGACAAGGTAGAGCTGAATTTTCCGATGAACGCGCAAATGGTCATCGCCGATGAGCGGCTCACCGATGATGTTGGCAAGGTGGCGCTGGAACGTGGCCCACTGGTCTATGCCATCGAGGAGGTGGACAACAAGGCCAATTTCGATGAAATCAAATTGGCACCAGCTGACAAATTCGAGGCGAAACAAGCGCCTGATTTGCTGGGCGGCGTGGTTAGTTTGAGCAATAAAAAAATGAAGGCCATTCCCTACTACGCTTGGTCTAACAGGGGTGTAGGGAAGATGAAGGTATGGATACCAATGGTAAATGATTAAGGTTTAACAGTAAATAACCTTTAACATTTAGCATTAACCATTTCAAAATGCAGCGTAACTTTTTCATACTTACATTTTTTTGCTGGTACATCTTGTGCCATGAGTCGTTGCTCATGGCGCAAGTGCCACATTTTGAGGAAGTATCGGAAGAAAGGGGCATTGCGGATGTAGGAAGTATCACCCACCTGTACGGCAATGGTGCTGCCGCCGCCGATTTTGATAATGATGGCGACATAGATTTTTACTTGACGACTGACGATGGCATTACTGACAGGCTTTATGAAAATAACGGGCACGGCTATTTCATTGATGTTGCGGAGCAAAAAGGTATTGCGGAGTTAAAAAATAACAGGGCGGCACTGTGGTTCGATTATGATGGTGATGGCCGCCTTGACCTCGTGTTGGCAGGAGAAAACTGCGTCAGTTTGAGTTGCAAAAATCCGGTGCACCTTGCACTTTACAAGCAATTGGAAAATGGCCAGTTTGAGGAAATGGCTGCGGCGGCAGGTCTGATTTTGGGCAATGCTTTCGACAATGTACCGTTCTACGCCATCGGCGGTTTTGCTGCAGGCGATTTGAACGGCGATGGCTTTCTAGACCTGGTTCTCTCTGTCTGGGGCGGCGGTATCAAGTTGTTCCAAAACAATGGCGACGGCAGTTTTTTCGACAAAACTGAAGCAGCCGGACTGACAATGGAGGCAAAAACACCGTGGCAAGCCATGCTTTACGATTTCAACGACGATGGCCGACTCGACATTTACTGCAATGTGGACTTTGCCCCGAACAAGCTTTGGATAAATCAAGATGGAACATTCCTTGACAAAGCGGCAGAATTCGGCCTCGACAATTCTTTTGATGAAATGGGTATGACCATGGCCGACTCCGACAATGATGGCGACCTTGATATTTACATCACCAACATCACTAGAACCTACCAAGGTCAAGGCCAACACAACCTTTTGTACGAACAACAACAGGTGAATGGTCAGCTCAAATTCAAGGAAACTGCCAAAGGGCAGGGCGTCAGCCAAAGCGGCTGGGATTGGGGAACTACCTTCGCCGACATCAACAACGACGGGAGGCAAGACCTGTTAGCTACGAACGGCCTCATCAACTACCTCTGGCCTGCCGATTCATCTCACCTCTGGCTGAACACGAAGGCCGGGTTTGTGGACGTGTCTGATCAGTGTGGCTTCAACGACCCATTTAATGCCACCACCCTACTTGCATTCGACATGGATGGCGATGGTGACGAGGATATTTTGCAGACGCTCAAATCAAGCCAGTTTTCTAAACGGCCTGTCCGACTTTATGAAAACCAACTGGAAAATGTGAACAATCACGGCAATTTTATCAACTTGCGGCCTCGAATGGAGGAAGGGAACAACCGATACGCAATCGGTTGCGTAGTTACCCTTAAAGCAAAGGGCTTTGTTTGCACTAGATTGATAAGCGCAGGCTGTAGTTTTTACGGACAAGAACCAGCCGAGGCTTTTTTTGGACTAGGGCAACACAATGATATTCAGGAGGTTGTAGTGAAATGGCCAAACGGCGAGGTTTCTATTTACCTTAACCCAGCCATTAACCAAACCGTCACGCTGGTTTACGATTTCATCAACCGACCAACGGATTTGATGGCGGTTCTTAACGAAGGCCAAATTGAACTTGATTGGAAGGACAATTCAACGGATGAGATTGGCTTTTTTTTGTATAAATCCGAGACCCCAGACTTTGCCGAAGTAAAAAGAATAACCCTGAGCGAGAATGCCACGCATTACACGGATGAAGAAGTGGAACAGGCAAAAACCTACTACTACAAGGTACGAGCGCAAAAAATGGAAGTCAGTTCAGATGACAGCAACATTGCTCGTGTAGCAATTGACGGCGGGAAAGAAGGTAAGTCGGAAGCGACTTTAGTTCAACCAAACCCTATCCAAAATAACAATTTGAGCATTCAAAGCTATGCTGCCTACCAAGGCCCTATCCAGTTGAGCTTATTTGACTTGACTGGCAAATTGGCATGGTCGGCTGTGGCTTCAAAATCAACTGATTTTGTAAAATTTGACTACCCTATCCAGTTACCAAATGGCGCTTACTTATTACTAGTCAAATTAGGTGAGGCACATGAATGGCATAAAGTAATAATTTGAAAGGTCGATTAAAATTAGCTGACCAACATTCGTTGTGAATCAACACACCCAGCAGTTAAAAAAATGAAAAACTACGTCATAGGATTAGACTACGGTTCGGACTCGGTGAGGGCCGTCCTGATAGATGCGGGAAACGGCGCTGAGCTCGCCTCCAGCGTCCACTATTATCAGAGGTGGAAGGCGGGCAAATACTGCGACCCGTCCATCAACCAGTTCCGTCAGCACCCGCTCGACCATATCGAGGGATTGGAAAACACCATCAAGGCCGTGGTGAAGGAATCCGGCGTAGCGCCCGAATCGGTGCGTGGCATCTGCGTGGACACGACGGGCAGCTCGCCCATTGCGGTAGCGAAAGACGGCACGCCGCTCTGCATGGTGCCCGGTTTCGGGGAAAACCCCAACGCCATGATGGTGCTCTGGAAAGACCACACGGCCATTGCGGAAGCAGAGGAAATCAACACGCTGGCGAGAAGCTGGGGCGGCGAGGACTTCACCAAGTACGAGGGCGGCATCTATTCGTCCGAATGGTTTTGGGCGAAAATCCTGCACGTCATCCGGGAGGACGAGGCAGTGCGGAACGGGGCGCACACGTGGGTCGAGCACTGCGACCTGATGACCAATATCCTCATTGGCAACGACGACATCGACAGCCTGAAGCGCAGCCGCTGCGCCGCCGGGCACAAGGCCATGTGGCACGAGGACTGGGACGGGCTGCCGCCAAAACCTTTCCTGGAAAAGCTGCACCCGCACCTCGCCGACCTGCGTGACCGGATGTACCGTGACACCTACACTTCCGACCTCGCAGCCGGAACCCTGAGCGCCGATTGGGCTGAGAAACTCGGACTGACCACCGACACGGTCATTGCCGTAGGCACCTTCGATGCCCATGCCGGGGCCGTCGGGGTGAGCGTGGAGGAACACAGTCTCGTGCGGGTCATGGGCACTTCCACCTGTGACATGATGGTGGCTTCGAAAGACATTATTGGTGGCAATACGGTGAGGGGCATCTGCGGCCAAGTGGACGGTTCCATCATTCCGGGCATGGTTGGGCTAGAGGCTGGACAGAGCGCCTTCGGTGACGTGTTGGCTTGGTTCAAGGACGTGCTGATGTGGCCAATGGACAATGTCTTGCAAAACAGTGAAAGCATTTCTGCGGAGCAAAAACAGAGACTGGCCGATGAACTTGACCAGCATCTGCTTCGCAAACTGACGGAGCAAGCCGAGGCCATTCCCCTAAGCGAAAGTTTGCCCATCGCCCTTGATTGGATAAATGGCCGCCGAACTCCCGACGCCAACCAAGCACTGAAAAGTGCCATTTCCGGACTGTCTTTGGGTACAAAAGCACCACATATTTTCAAGGCGCTCGTGCACTCGATTTGCTTTGGTTCCAAAAAAATCGTGGACCGATTCGAGGACGAGGGCGTCCAAATCAAGAAGGTCGTCGGCATCGGCGGAGTGGCCCGCAAGTCGCCGTACATCATGCAGACGCTGGCGAATGTGCTGAACCGCCCCATCGTCGTGGCAGCGTCTGACCAAGCTCCGGCGCTCGGTGCAGCGATTTACGCAACCGTGGCAGCTGCCCTTTACCCGGATGTGTTGTCGGCGAGCAAAAAACTGGCGAGCAGCTTCGAAGCGGAGTATTATCCGCAGGCAGAACAGGTTGCGGTCTTTGAAAAACTGATGGGGAGATATGAGGAGCTGGCGGAGTTTATTGAAGGTTGATAACAGTTTATAATAGTTGATAACGGTTGATTGCCCGAATATCGCAGTCACCTATCAACCATTATCAACCGCTATCAACCATTATCAACCAGAAATGAGATACAACGACCTAAAACAAGAATGCTACGAGGCCAACATGGAGCTGAACGCCCTCAACCTCGTCATCTACACCTTCGGCAACGTGAGTGCCGTGGACCGTACGGCGGGCGTCTTCGCCATCAAGCCGAGCGGGGTGCCTTACCAGGTTTTGAGGCCGGAGGACATCGTGATCTTGGACTTCGACAACAACGTGGTGGAAGGCACGAAGCGCCCATCTTCCGATACGAAGACCCATGCTTGGCTGTACAAGAATTGGGAAAAAATCGGCGGCATTGCCCACACCCACGCCAAGTTTTCGGTGGCCTGGGCACAGGCGCAGCGGGACATCCCCATCTTCGGGACGACCCACGCCGACCACCTGACCGCCGACATCCCCTGCGCCGAGCCGATGCGGGACGACCTCATCGAGGGCAACTACGAGCACAACACGGGCATCCAAATCACGGACTGCTTTGCGGAGCGGAAAATTGACTACGGGGAGGTGCCGATGGTGCTGATTGGAAACCACGGGCCGTTTACCTGGGGGAAGAATGCGGCCAAAGCGGTGTACCACAGCAAGGTGCTGGAGGCCGTGGCCGAGATGGCCTACTTGACATTGCAGATCAACCCCCATGCGCCAAGGCTGAAAGATTCATTGATAAAAAAACACTACGAACGTAAGCACGGAAAAAACGCCTATTACGGTCAATAAACTGAACGATTTTAATGAAGAAAATTGAGAACAAAGAAATCTGGTTCATCACCGGAAGCCAGCATTTGTACGGGCCAGAGACCCTGAAGCAGGTGGCGCAGCACTCCCAGAGCGTTGTGGACGGGCTGAACGCTGACGCTGGACTGTTGGTGGGATTGAAGTACAAGGAGGTGGTGAAGACCCCTGATGAAATCCTCCAGACCTGTATTGCGGCGAACGCCGACCCGAACTGCATTGGCGTGGTGGTCTGGATGCACACGTTTTCCCCTGCCAAAATGTGGATACGGGGGCTGTCGAACCTTCGCAAACCGCTCTGCCACCTGCACACGCAGTACAATGCCGAAATCCCGTGGGAGAGCATCGACATGGACTTCATGAACCTGAACCAAGCGGCGCACGGCGACCGGGAGTTCGGTCACATCATGTCGAGGATGCGGAAGAAGCGGAAAATCGTGGTGGGCCACTGGCAAAGCCCGTCCGTTCGGCAAAAACTGGCCGTCTGGTCACGGGTGGCGATGGGCTGGCACGAGTTGCAGACGCTGAAACTGACCCGCATCGGCGACAACATGCGGGAGGTGGCCGTGACAGAGGGCGACAAGGTCGAGGCACAGCTCCGCTTTGGCTTTTCGGTGAACGGATACGACACAACTGATGTGCTGCGCTTCCTGCCAGAGGCTTCGGCCAGCGAGGTGACAAACTTGCTTGAGGCCTACGAGAGCGAATACAATTTGACCGCTTCGCTGAAAAAGGGCGGCAACCAACGGGAGTCGCTCGTAGAGGCGGCCCGCATCGAACTGGCGCTGCGGGGATTTTTGGATAACGGCGGCTTCGGTGCCTTCACCGATACTTTCGAGAACCTCGGCCAGTTCAAACAACTGCCAGGACTTGCCGTGCAGCGCCTTATGGCCGACGGCTACGGCTTTGGTGGGGAAGGCGATTGGAAAACCTCGGCCATGCTCCGTTGCATGAAAGTGATGGCGCAGGGACTGGACGGCGGCACCTCGTTCATGGAGGACTACACCTACCATTTTACCCCGGAAAAATCCTACGTGCTCGGCTCGCACATGCTCGAAATCTGCCCCAGCATTGCTTCGCACAAGCCTTCCTGCGAGATTCACCCGTTGGGCATCGGCGGCAAGGCCGACCCGGTCCGCCTCGTGTTCAACAGCGCCACCGGACCGGCCATCAATGCGTCACTGGTGGACATGGGCAACCGTTTTCGACTGATAATCAACGAAGTGGAAGCCGTTTCGCCGAAGGCGGAATTGCCGAAACTGCCCGTGGCACGGGTGCTCTGGGATGCAAAGCCGAACCTAGAAGTGGCTGCCACGGCGTGGATTCTGGCGGGCGGGGCGCACCACACCGTTTACACCCAAGCCCTCACAACGGAGTACATGGAGGACTTCGCCGACATGGCGGGCATCGAAATCGTCGTCATCGACGAGCAAACGAATATTCGAGATTTCAAGAACTTACTCAATGCGAATGAGGTGTACTATCACCTGTTTCAGCATGGAATGTAATCAGTGAGGGATTGGAAAGCCCGAAGGGATTTCTAAGCCTGAACGGACATGGAATTTATTTTAAATTGGCCGGGCTTTCCAATCCCATTGGGCTTAGAAATCCCTCCTATCAACCAACAAAAATGAACAAACCTTTTTCCCATCTACTCATCATCGCCCTCGTGGCGGCAACTTCCATTTTTATGGTAAACTGCAAAAACGAAACGCCACCAACACAGGAGGCTGAAACGCCTGCTCCGGCTGCCACCGCCATTGCGAAAGCACCTTTCGGCACAACAGCGGACGGACAAGCCGTGGAAAAGTATTCCTTGAAAAACAAGCAAGGCATGCAGGTGGATGTGATTACGTACGGCGGTATCATCACCTCATGGACAGCACCAGACAAGGCAGGCAACTACGCCAACGTGGTGCTCGGCTACGACAATCTGGCGCAGTACGAGAAGGCCACGCCGTACTTCGGGGCACTGATTGGTCGCTACGGCAACCGCATTGCCAAAGGCAAATTCACCCTCGACGGCCAGACGTACCAACTGGAAACCAACGACGGTCCGAACACCCTGCACGGCGGTGTGAAAGGTTTCGACAAAGTAGTTTGGACAGCGAGCGAGCAGCCTGTTGACAATGGCTCGGCGCTGAAACTCACGTACGTAAGCAAGGACGGCGAGGGTGGCTATCCCGGCACATTGACCAGCACGGTAGTTTATCATTTGACCGACGACAATGCACTGGAAGTAAGCTACGAGGCAACCACCGACAAAAAGACGGTGGTAAACCTGACTCAACACAGCTATTTCAACCTGTCAGGTGATTTCACGAAGCCCATCCTCGACCACGAGCTGACGATTGATGCGGACAAATTCATTCCGGTTGACGCCACCTTGATTCCAACGGGCGAACTAAAGCCCGTGGAGAAAACGCCTTTTGATTTCCGACAGACCAAAACCATTGGTCAGGACATCGAACAGAAGGACGACCAGTTGACGAAGGGTAAAGGCTATGACCACTGCTGGGTGCTGAATGGTCAAGGTTTCCGCAAGGTGTCCACTGCTTACCATGCTGGTACAGGCAGGGTGTTGGAAGTTTCCACCGACGAACCGGGCATCCAATTCTACTGTGGCAACTTCTTGGATGGCACTTTGCCGATGCCGGGCGGCGGTACTTATGCCCATCGCACAGGTTTTTGCTTGGAAACGCAGCATTATCCTGATTCTCCGAACCAACCTTCGTTCCCAAGCACTACCTTAGCACCGGGCGAAAAGTACGCCACGAAAACAACGTTTAAGCTAATGGTAAAATGATGAATGGTAAATGGTAAATGTGGGCGTCACGAAATTTACCATTTACCACTCATCATTTACCATTTAATAAACTGCTATGGAAAACGCTCAAGAAGGGAAGAGAAATGATCCTTTGAAGGAAAAGTCCTTTGGGTTAGCCGTAAGAATAGTTCGGTTGAGCAAATACCTAATGGAAGAAAAGAAAGCGTTCGTCCTTAGTAAACAAATAATGCGTTGCGGAACGAACCCAGGTGCAATGGTCAGGGAAGCGGCCAATGCAGAAAGCGGTTCGGATTTTATCCATAAACTTTCAATTGCTCAAAAGGAAACTGGGGAGACTCAATATTGGCTTGACTTGTTGTTTGCAACTAATTACATCAGTCAGTCTGAATTTGATTCATTGTCAAAAGACGTTGAAGAAGTGATGAAATTGATTTCAAAATCCATCATCACCAAAAAGAAAAACATGAAACTTTTGTAATGGTAAATGTAAAATGATAAATGGTGAAATACAAGGAGTAAGCTGTTCACCACCAATCATTTACCATTTACCATTCATCATTTACCATTATTAAAATGTCAGTACTAGCGACCATTGATTGGGTAGTCATTGCCCTGTATTTCACCATTATTTTGGGCATCGCCTGGTGGGTCATCCGCCAAGGGAACGACACCTCCGAAGAATTCTTTTTGGCCGGTCGTAACCTCGGCTGGTTCGTCATCGGGGCTTCCATTTTTGCTTCCAACATCGGTTCGGAGCATATTGTGGGGCTGGCGGGTGCAGGTGCTACCAGCGGCGTGGCCATGGCGCACTACGAACTCCATGCCTGGTGCCTGTTAGTGCTTGGCTGGATATTGGCGCCCTTTTACATGCGCTCCAACATCTACACGATGCCGGAGTTTTTGGAAAAAAGGTTTTCGCCGACCGCCCGTTGGGTGCTTTCGGTCATTTCCCTTGTTGCATACGTGCTCACCAAAATCGCAGTTGGCATTTTCGCTGGCGGTGTTGTGTTCGCCGTGCTTTTGCCAGAAATGAGCTTCATGGGCTTGGACAGCTTTTGGATTGGCTCCATTCTCGTCATCATCCTCACCGGTATTTACACGATACTTGGCGGCTTGAAGGCGGTGGCCTATACCGAGGCCATCCAGACCGTCATCCTCATTTTCGGCTCGCTCATGGTGACCATTTATGGGCTTCAAGCACTGGGTGGCTGGGATGAACTCAAGTCCATCGCAGGCACCGAAATGTTCAACCTCTGGAAACCGCTCGTACCAGCGGGCATCGAGGGTACTTGGGCACCAGTGAAAACAGGCACCCAGATGGCCTGGTACTTCAACGGCAACTACCCTTGGCTCGGCATGCTGTTCTGTGCGCCCATCATCGGCCTGTGGTACTGGTGTACCGACCAGTACATCGTGCAGCGGATGCTCGGTGCGCCGAACCTGACGGAAGCCCGTCGTGGCACCATTGCCGCTTCATTTTTCAAACTGCTGCCTGTTTTCATTTTCATCATTCCCGGCATCATCTGCTATGCCTTGGCGGTCAGTGGCAAGAATCAGGAAATAGCCCAAACGCTGCTGGATGGAAACGGCAAACTCATCACGGCCAACGCCCAGCAGGTGTTCCCGTTGTTGGTGGCCAAGATATTGCCTTCCGGCATCCGTGGCATTGTGGTGGCTGGCTTGCTGGCGGCGCTGATGAGCTCGTTGGCCGGGGTTTTCAATGCCTGTTCGACGCTGTTCACGATGGACTTGTATCCGAAGTTCAGCACCAATGTTTCCGAGAAAAACCTCGTCCGCATCGGGCGCATCGCCACGGGGGTGATGGTGGTCATCGGCCTGCTCTGGATTCCCGTGATAAAGGGCAGCCGGGGCCTGTACGATTATTTGCAGAGCGTGCAGGGCTATCTTGCCCCGCCCATTTTCGTCGTGTTTTTCTTCGGAATTTTCAATAAACGGATGAATGCCAAAGGCGCCATGGCGGCTTTGTTGGTCGGCTTCGCAATGGGGCTTTTCCGCTTGGCCATCGATACGCCAGTGACGCTGACGGAGGGCTTCCATTACGAGGAGGGCACCTTTTTCTGGATTATCAACAACATCTTCTTCCAATACTACAGCCTCTTGATTTTCTTGGTTTCCGCTGCCGCAATGCTAATTGTGAGCTACAGAACGGAAGCACCAAATCCAGAACAGATACAGGGCCTCACGCTCGGTACGGTCTCTGCCGAACAAAAGGCTGAGACCAAAGCAACTTATCAGACGATTGACTACGTTTTTTCAGGGCTGGTCATTGTACTGATTTTGGCGGCTTACTTGTATTTCCAAGGCTAAGCGGATTTACGATTTGAATTGTTCCTAAAGTGACGGCGTGATATCGGATCACACCGTCACTTTTAATTTATCAGAAGCAACTAATTTTATTTAAACTGGCTTTGGCCAACAACCAACAGCAAAAAATGTACAAAGGATTCATTTTTGATATGGACGGCACCATGATAGACAACATGATGGTGCATCACCGGGCTTGGCAGCGCAAACTAGCAGCGCTGGGACTTGACATGACATTGGAAGAAGTCAAGGAACAAATCCACGGCATCAACGAGGAGATTCTGGAGCGGATATTCGGAGACCGCTTCACACCAGAGGAGCGCCGTCAGATTGCTTGGGAAAAGGAGGCCGCCTATCGTGAAATCTTCCTGCCAGAACTTAAGCTAGTGCAGGGGTTGCCTGCTTTTTTGGATAAGGCAAAAGCCGCCGGTATTCCCATGGCTATTGGTACGGCAGCACCCACGGAAAACGTGGATTTCGTGCTTGACCACCTTGAACTGCGACCATATTTCATGGGTGTTTTCGATGCGAAAAGCGTCTCGAAAGGGAAGCCCGACCCCGAAATTTTTGAAAAAGCAGCAGCCTCCATGGGCCTTTCCGCTGCTGATTGCCTGATTTTCGAGGACAGTGTGACGGGAGCCGAAGCTGCAAAAAGGGCGGGCGCAAAAGCGTTTATCGTCACGACGACTCACGCCGTGGAGGAGTTTGCGAAGTATGACCATATTGTCCGGTATATTGACAATTTCGAAGGACTGGAATTGGATATCTTGAAAGCATAAAAGATGAACGCTGCAACCGCTCCGCTGTGAAATTCGACAATTGTTTTGTGGTGAAAAATTGAAGCGCTCAGTCGAACAGATAAATTCAACAGTTCCACAAAGAAAAAAGCCCATCCACTTTTGGACGGGCTTAACGACTATCACTAATTCGCTTTGGAACAAATACAATTTTATACACTCCAGCTACTGAGTATCTCAGCGTTGCTCCTCATTCTCGGTGCTCAGTTCAGCGATGTCTCGCTCAAGGAGTGATTTCAGTTTCAACAAGTCCTCCACCTTAGATTTCAAGATGTTGACGTCAACTTTGCTAGGCTCTTCTACTTCTAGGTTTTTGATGATGGCCGCTTTTTCAGCTAGTTTTTGCTTTGTTACTGCCTCTGATCGGTTCAAGATGGCCATGTGCGACATAGCCAAAGCTTCATAAGCCTGTTGGAGGCTGTCCACCTGCCCCGTGAGGTAGGTTTTCAGAATACCAAAATCCCGAATCTCGTCTTGAAGCAGCTCGATTCTGTGGGCTTTTGCCGCTCTTTCCGCACTCAAGTTATAGGTGTGAAAACCGAGCAGTAAAACCGAAACTAACCCAGCCGACATTGCGACAAACCCTTTAGTTGAGTTCATGGCCACATCAATTTATTTAGGTGAGAAAAGCCAGTGTGCCATTTATCTCCGCCCCTTCTTTTAAATGAGGGGACGGAGATTTATAGCAAATTGGGTTCATAGTTTATTAATCAAAATCAATTTCCAACTACCAATCGGCGCATGGCCACACCACCTGCCGAACGCAGTTGAACATTGTAAACACCTGCTGCAAGACCTGTCAGGTCGAGGCTGAGGCGGTCTGTTTGGCTGACGAACTGCTGGCGTTTCACCAATTTGCCCGTGATGTCAAACAGTTGTACTTCTAGTGCCTGCGGCAATGGATTTTGCAGTACTATCGTCGTTTGACCTGAAGCTGGGTTCGGTTGTAGAATGGCCCCTTGTCCCCAGCTTGGCTCGTTGACACCTGTTAGGTTCTGTACTGTAACTGTCATACTTGTGATGCTGCAACCATTTGCGTCAGTGATAACTACCACGTAGTCGCCCATCATCAAATTTATTAGGTCTTGGCTCGTTGAAAATGGTTGGCCATTACGAGTCCAAGCATAAGTGTAAGGCGTTACACCGCCTGTTACACTGATTTGTGCAGCACCCACACCCGCACCGTTCACATCATTTACCACTTGGTCAACTGTTAATTCAAGCGCCGTTGGCTCCGTGATAGTGAAGGTCAATGTTTGCAGGCACCCAGCCCCATCCGTTACAGAAGCTTCGTAAGCACCACTGCAGAGGTTCGTAGCTGTAGTGCCAATCTGGCCATTACTCCAGAGTACGCTGAATGGTGGCAATCCACCACTGATAGCTACACTGGCAGTGCCGTTACATGTACCATTGCAGGTTGCATTTGTGAAAGAAGGTGTAATCATGGCCGCTGGGCTCACCGTTACTGTGAAACTGCAAGTAGCGTTGTTGCCGGCTAGATCAGTGTAACTGAAAGTCTGCGTCGTAATGCCAGCCGGGAAGTCTGAACCGGAAGGCAAACCGTTGGTTTGGATCAGCAGTGCAGGATTCAAAGTGCAGTTGTCCGTTACCGTTGGGAGGGCAAAAGTTGCAGTAGGATTGCAGTAACTGATTGCCACGTTAGCAGGGCAAGTGATTACTGGGACAATATTGTCCGTCACTGTCACCATGGCTGTGTTAGTGCTACTATTTCCGCTACCGTCCGTAGCCGTCAAGGTGACGACATGCACACCTAGGTCACCGCAGTCAAAAGTATTTGGAGAAACATTCCAGTTGGCGATTCCACAGTTGTCGGTGCTGCCAGCGTCAAATAGTGCAGGATCCAAAGTCACGCTTCCGTTTGTGCCGAGCGCCACACTGGCATTTTGCAAAACAAGGGTGGGCGCCTCGGTGTCAGTTGCAACCAGTGTTACTGTTTCTGAAAGGGAACAACCATTGAAATCGGTTACAATGACGGTGTAAACGCCCGAACCCAAGCCAGTTAAATTATCTCCTGTACTTCCGTTTGTCCAATCAAAATTGTAGCTACCATTGCCACCTGTCACTACTGCTTGGATGGTGCCAGAGTTGTCATTGGCGCAGGCAGGGTTGGTGGAGGTCAGCGATAGGGTCAACGGCTGTGGCTCATTAATCGTGAAATTCATTGTGCTGCTGCACCCACCAGCATCCGAAACCGTGGCTGAGTAGTTGCCGGCACAAAGTCCAGTGCCATCGCCGCCGTTGCTCCAGGTAATCGTCACAGGTTGAAGGCCGCCGGATACGCTTACATTGACAGCGCCATCGCAAGCACCTGCACAGGTTATGTCAGACAGTACTGCTGCATAGGTGAGGGTGTTTTCCACCGTCACATTGAAACTGCATGTGCCAGTATTGCCGGACGCATCCGTGTAGGAAAAAGTTTGAACAGTTGTGGTGCCAATTGGGAAATCGGAACCAGAAGGCAACCCTGCAGTTTGCGAAAGCAACGCTATGTCCACGCCGCAGTTGTCAGAAACCGTAGGGAGCGCAAAGTCAACCGTTGTGTTGCAAGCACTCACTGAAATATTGCTTGGGCAAACCACTGTTGGAGCAATTTTGTCCTCCACAGTAACTTCTGCGATTCCAACGCTTTGCAAGCCGCTCATGTCAGTAGCTGTGATAGTTACTGTGAAAGTTCCAATCTGGCTACAGTCAAAAGTTGAGGGGCTAACCGTCATATTGGCAATGCCACAGTTGTCGCTGCTACCAGCATCAAACATTTGAGCTGTGATGGTTACCTGACCGTTGTCGTCCAAAGAAGCAAGTGCATTTGTCAGCTCCAGTACGGGAGGTTCAGTATCTGTTCCCACAATGGTGGACGTCATAGTCGTTTGGCAACCATTTGCATCCGTAACCGAAAGTGTATAGGTGCCGACACTTAAGCCACCGGCAGTTGCAGCGCTGCTGCCATTCGTCCAAGCGTAGGTGTAGGGTTGTGTACCACCATTTACCGCAGCTGTGACTGTTCCGTCTGCAACACCACCGGGGCAGCTTGCATCATTGTGGAACAATTCAACAACCGTTAATTGGCTAGGCTCCGCAATGGTGAAATTGAAAAACTGCGAACAGCCTGACGCATCCGATACTGACACTGAGTAAGCACCAGCTGCCAAGTTGTTGGCCGTGGCTTGCGTGCTACCATTTGACCAGTTGTACTGAACTGGTGGCATCTGGTTGTTCACTGTCACTGTAGCTGATCCAGTAGCACTGCCAAAGCAGTTGGCATTGGTCGTAGAAATGGAAGCAGTAAGCGAGCAGGCAGCTGCATTCACGTTTACGGTCGCTGAGGCAGAGCAGTTGTTCATGTCAGACACCGACACGGTGTAAGCACCGGGTGCTAGACCAGTAATATTTGGAGTGGTTTGACCACTATTCCAATTGTAGAAATATGGCGCATTGCCACCTGTAACGTTCACATTGGCAGTGCCATCGTTCATGCCTGGTGCAGACTGTGGTGTAGCAGAAATAGCAAGGTTAAGTGCTGTTGCAGGTTGGCCAATCGTGGCAGTACCAGTGGCCGTACAACCATTTCCATCGCTAATAGTAACCGTGTAGGTTCCAACCATCAAGCCGTTCGCTGTCTGAACGTGAACGCCATTTGACCAAGTGTAAGAGTAAAAACCAGTTCCGCCACTTGGGGTCGCAGTTGCTGAACCGGAAGGAAATGCAAAACAGGTAGCGTCCATTGAAGTGACTGAAACAGTAACAGGCGGTGAAAGTGTCACCGTTGTGCTAGCGCTGGCAGTGCAACCATTTGCCTGGTTTGTAACGGTCAGAACATAAGTTCCAACGGCATTGACCGTAGGCATTAAGGTGTTTGCACCTGCGGTAATGTTGCCGTTAACAGTCGTCCAAGCATAGGTGAATCCAGCTCCTTGTGAAGAACCTGTACCATTCAATTTCCCACTGGAAACATGACAGTTTAGGTTAAATCCAGCACCAGCATTAGCAACTGGTGGTGTTGTGTTGAGTGTTACAGCCACAGTCGCCGAGCTTGAACAACCATTGATAGAATTGGTCGCTGTCACTGTATAATTGCCAGTAGCGCTCACGGAAGGATTTTGCTGATTGGAGGAGAAACCGTTGGGGCCAGTCCAAGCATATGTTACTGTTCCCAATGCAAAGGCGTTGAGGGTAACTGGTGCAGCATTACACCCAATAAAGCCACCTGTTGCAGTTAGGTTTGGCAGCAAAATGCTTTCATCTACTGTTGCAACAGCCGCTGCACTACAACCATTCAAGGTATCGGTAACGGTCAGTATGTAATCGCCCTGAACGCTTACGATTGGGGTGGGCACTGAGGAAGTGAAGCCGTTAGGGCCAGTCCAACCAAAAACAGTGTTGTTTGGAATAAAAATACCAGTCAACATCACGGACGGTGAAGTACATGTAATGGTACCACCATGTGCCAAAACAGTTGGCGCAGTATTGTTTTCATCTACTAAAACTTCATCAAAAGCTGTACAACCGTTGACGGTATTCGTTACTGTCAGCACATAAGTACCGCCAGCATCCACAGTCGCCATATCAGTATTAACACCTGCTGTGATGTTGCCATCTGCCGTTGTCCAAGCATAGGAAAATTCGCTACCCAACGAAGTGGTCGTACCGCTCAGTTGCAACGAAGTGGCAATACAAGTGAGAGTTGCGTCAGCACCAGCATCTGCAATTGGCGCCAAAGTATCCATTGTCACAGCCGTAATGGCCATTGCGGAGCAACCATTCAATGTATCCATCACAGACAAGGTATAATCACCAGGTTCAGCTACCTCAGGGCTTGGCTCGGTGGAGGTAAAGCCATTCGGGCCATCCCAGGTCCATGAAATATCATTTGATGAAGCAGTGAAATTGAGTACAACGGTAGCATTTGTGCAAGTTACGCTACCACCATTTACCGTCAAGGTTGGAGGTTCATTGTCAGCCAAAACACTTGCAGTTGCTACGCTGGTACAGGTTGTCACAGTATCAGTGATAGTAAAAACATAGTCGCCAGCCTCCATCACCAAGGTATCCAACACGTCCGCAACAAAGCCGTTCGGGCCTGCCCAACCAAAGTTGGTGTTCATCGTGTCAGCAACCGCCAACAACTGGACAGTTGGAGAAAAACAAGTCAGTGTGCCACCTGCTACTGCCAACATAGGAGGATCGTTATCACCTGTCACGAGGGTCGTGTCTGTTGCAGAACAACCATTTTCAACAATTTGAACGGTAAGTACGTAAGTACCTGCATGGTCGATGTCAGGCGTGAGCGTGTTTGCACCCAAAAATATATGACCACCGTCAAAGGTCGTCCAATGATAAGATAGGGAGTAATTTGGACCGGCACCACCAAAACCTTGCAGGGACAAAGCAGTGTTGGTGCAAAGTGCATTTACATCTGCCCCAGCGTCAGCGGAGGGTGCCAATGTGTCAACTGTGACAGTGGCAACAGCCGTTGCGGAGCAACCATTCAAGGTATCAGTAACCGTCAAAGTGTAGTCACCTCCTTCAATAGCAACAGGGTTTGCTTCATCGGATGTAAAACCGTTCGGGCCAACCCAACTCACGGAAATATCCGTCGAGGAAGCTGTAAAGCTCAAGATTGCAGAAGTATCGGCACAAGTAATTTGACCACCTGTCACCGTAATGATTGGGGGCAGATTGTTCGCCAGCACTACAGCAGTTGCTACGCTCGTGCAAGTAGTCAGCGTATCGGTTACCGTGAAAACAAAGTTTCCAGCCTCAGAAACACTTGGGTTCAACTCATCGGAAGTGAAACTGTTTGGGCCTGCCCAGCCGAAGCTAGTGTCCATCGTATCAACTTGGGCTGAGAGCTGTACCGCTGGCACAAAACAGGTCAGTGTGCCACCTGCTACTACCAACATAGGAGGATCGTTATCACCTGTCACGAGGGTCGTATCCGTTGCGGAACAACCATTTTCAACGATTTGAACGGTAAGCACGTACGTACCTGCGTGGTCGATATTGGGTGTAAGGGTATTATCGCCAGCGACAATGTTTCCTCCATCAAATGAAGTCCATTGAATATCTAATGTGTGACTTGGATCGGCACTCACGCTGCCGCCCAAAGTAAGTGCTGAATTGGTGCAAGGAGCATTGATGTCCAAACCTGCATCAATAATTGGTGCGAGGGTATCCACTGCGATGTCGATATCTGCTGTGGCAACGCAGCCGTTAAGGGTGTCGGTCAAAGTCAAAGTGTAAGTTCCTGCCGCTTCAGTGAAGACAACGAGAGAATCGGTCGGGGAACTGAATTCACCGCCATTGGAAGCGGACCATTCAAAAATGGTGTTTGGGCCTAGCACACTGGCCGACCCGTCCAACTGAGCTGTAGGATGGCTACATGTTACATCACCATCAGCAGAAAGTGATATTGCAGGGAACAAGGGTTGCAAGACGTAGCTGTAGTTTGCTTCGCAACCATTGGAGTCTGTTACCAACAAGTCATAAATACCCGCTGTCAGGTCTGTGATGGTGTCTGAAGTTTCGCCATTGCTCCATGCCAACTGAAAAGGGGAAACGCCGCCACTTACTTGTACCCCCAGTGCACCTAATTGTCCGGTGCAACTAGGTAACTCCGTGTAAACTAGCGAAGCGTTGACAGGGTTGATGGGGTCTGGCAACAGGATGTCTTCTAGCGCAGCCGTGTTGTTGTCGTCATCAGTTACAGTGACGCTGTAAAGACCAGCAGGCAGTCCTGCTAGGTCTTCGGTAATTTCACCATTGCTCCAAAGGAAGCTGTATGGTGCTGTGCCACCAGTGATGGAAATGAAAAGAGCCCCATCGTTGCCATTGAGGCAGGTAGGAGAATTGGCACTATCCAACGAAATCGACAAGGTGTCGGGCAACGGGCTGCTAGGTGTACTAGCCTGCACTGCTCGAATAGAACAGATTAAGGTGAAAAATAAGAATGGTAGAAACGAGTTCTTCATGCGTAAAAGGTTTTTGATAAAGAAATATGTTCATGGACGATTAGCTGTGCTCGCCCGTTTTCTAAAATTGCTGACCAATTTATTTTGCTCAAAAGTGAGCCTGCCCGGCGCTGTTGCGAGGCAGGCTCCCAGTAATTGAGAATCATACTAAGCTCGGGTTTGGGAATTTTATCAGTACCGTGAGTCGAAACATGCGAACCGTAGTACTGGAAAAATATCTAAAAGTCTGATGGGTGAATACAAGGGAAAGTGTTTGACATCAGTTCTCATTTCATGAGTAGATAAGATAGGAGCAAATTGCAAAGCAGAAAAACAGTATTTAGTGCTAATTAAAATCATGGGTATTCTTGTTTGAGTTAGCTCAATTTCCTCCTCGTGGTCTCCCCTCAGCGACAGGTCAAATTTTGAGTCCGTCCCTGAGGGGAGAGCGAGGCGAAAATTTCAAGGTGTTTGTAAATCGGAGTATTGGGATGCAATGCTGTTATATCCACTAACACTTAAACATTTGATGACGCAAAGATTTGGGCAGCCCCCTTAAACGGGAATTAAACACCTATTAAAATAAAATTAAAATGTGAAAAATGTGAATTTGTGAGGTTTGGAGCTTATCAAATACTGGTTTGTCAGCAAGGAATAAAGTGTGATATCATAGACATTGTAGAAAAAAAGAAGCCCGACCAAAAATGGCCGGGCTCGGTATCTATCACTAATTGGAACAATAGCATTTAACTTTAGGGGAGCGTAATTATATTCACTTGCTTTGATTAAAAAAGCATCTGCTAAAAATTATGCAGATGCCCCTATTTTAATCAAAATCAATACCCTAAAATACTTAGAATGGCTCCAGCCAATTTGCTGAAAAAAGCATTTGTGCATTTTTTTTTGCGAAGCAAAGCCGAAGCGGTGTAAGCCTTAAAACGCTTTTGAACTAAGGCCTCACCCACAACTTCTCCCCTCAGCGACTTCCCATTAAATGGTTGCACTGAGGGGAGAGTGGGGCGAAAATTTCAAGGTTACAGTTTATAGACCAATGGAAACTCTATTGCAGAAAACACTCACTCTAAATTTCTTGCGATGATTGGGGTGCGTTTTGATGATACAAAGATTTGGGCAGCCCCCTTAAACGGCAATTAAAGAGCAATTAAAATAAAATTAAAAAGCGATGTGAGTCATTTCGGTAGGCGGAGCGGCAATCGGACGATGAAAATACTGCCTTTACCCTGAGATGATTTCAGTTCAATTTCACCTCCATGCAACTGGGCAATCTTTTGGCAAAGCGATAAACCAATGCCATGCCCTTTGGCGACTCCTTGGGCGTTGGAAGCCCGGTGGAAAGCATTAAAAACTTTCTCTTGCTCATCCAGTGGTATCCCTATTCCATTGTCACGGAAGCGGATTTCAAGGCGACCTTGGGTAGAAATCAAGGAAATATGAACCGTGTGGTCAGGCGAGAACTTGCAGGCATTGTCCATAAAATTCAGGAAGGCGATGGAGAGCAGTTGTTCATTCCCCTGCACTGTGAGCGCCTCCTCATCATCGGGCAGCGCATCATAATCCATCTGAAAATGGTATTCGGGGTGCAGCTTTGCCAATTCTTCCTGTGCAGTGAAAAGCGTCTCATCTACCCGACAAGGCGTAAACCGGAATCGCTGGTTGTCCATGTTGGACTGTGCTAGGTGAAGCAAACCAGTGGTCAGTCTAGCAAAGGCATCCGTATCGTCAAGCAATGATTGCAGCGTAGCCCGATATTCTTCGGCAGTACGGTCCTTCGAAAGGGTGACTTGAAGCTGGCTACGCATGACGGCCAAAGGCGTACGCAGCTCATGCGAGGCATTTGCAACGAAGCTTTGTTGCATCTCAAAAGCAGTCTCAAGGCGTTTAAGCATCAAATTGAAGTTCATGGCTAGTCGGGCAATTTCATCGGTGCGGTTGCCTTCGTCCAAGCGGCGGTCCAGATTCCCGGCGTTGATGCTAGCCACCTGATCGTTCATTTTTGCCAAAGGTGCCAAGCCCTGCTGTGCAAAAATCCAGCCTGCTGGCACAGTAATTCCAATACCAACCAGCCAGCCTATGAGCAATATCGTACGTAAGTTTTTAAGTTTTCTTCTCCCAAAACGATCGTATGCCGATGCTATCACCACATATTCACCCTCAACTTCCCGGTACCGCAGCCCCACTTGTTCAATGTCGCCCGTTCTAAAAAATATTTTGCCCTCCCGGCGCACTTTCTCGATGAAATCAGGCTCGTAGGTAATGGTCGGGCTTTCCACACTGCTATAATCTATTTCATTGTTTTTGTCAAAAATCAATACTTGCTCCTCTGGCAGCGCTGGTATTGAGTTCTGGTCAATAATACGGAGCAAAGCTTTGTCCACTTCCTGTACGGTGACCAAAAGGCGAGCAGTAGTAGTCGCCCTGCTTTCCAAACGATCATAAAACTCTCCACTGCGGAAGCGGGCCGAAAACACAAAAACGGCAACAGAAAACAGCGTTAGGATAGAAGCCACGATGGCGCTAAAGCGTAGGGTCAGTTTGGCTAGGATATTCATAATTCCTTCAGGAAATAACCCATGCCGGGCTTGGTGTGGATAAGCTTTGGCTCAAAGTTCTTGTCTATTTTCTTTCGCAAGAAATTAATGTAAACATCCACCACGTTTGTGCCGGTGTCGAAGTTGACATCCCAGACGAATTCACTGATTTCGGAGCGCCCGACTACTCTGCCGTTGCGTTTCAGCAGGAATTCGAGCAGAGCAAACTCCTTGGCAGTCAAGGAAATGGGCATACCTCGACGATGGACGGTCTTTGCACCAGTATTCATCTCCAAGTCGGCCACCCTCAAGATGACGTCCTGTTGCTGTTCACCCTCCGATGCGCTGCGTTTCAAAAAAACCTTGATGCGGGCTAGTAACTCTCGAAAATCGAAAGGCTTAATGATGTAATCATCGGCACCCACATCGAATCCAGTGATTTTGTTCTCGATGGTCTGCATTGCTGTCAACATGATGACTGGTACGCTTGGGTCTTTGGCCCTTACGCTTCGGCAAACCTCGTAACCGCTCACATGTGGCAGATTCACATCGAGAAGAATAATGTCGTATTTTTTTGAGCCTGCCAAAAAATTACCTACTGCCCCATCGGGGGCATGGTCCACATGGTATCCATTCTCTTCCAAGCCTTGCTTGATAGATGCAGCTACCTTGGGTTCATCTTCGACAAAAAGTATGGATGGAATATTCATGCTGCCAAAAAACGGCATTTGTTACATATTTCGGTAACAAATGCTCTATGATTTAATTGTGAACGACTTTAAACGAGGGTTTCAAGTTTTTGATTAGCCCTGAGTCAGAATATTAATTGTAGATGCAAAACAAAGTTGCCAGTTTTTTCCATGTAGTTTTTAAAGGCAATAAAATGATGATAGTGTCAATGCGCAGACAACTACTAATCTTTCAACAACGAAACGGCCTCCAATTTCTGACAGAAGCTGGAGGCCGTTTCGTTGTTGAATTAAATTAAATGCCGGGTAGCGACTATTTTTTCGCTTTATTCTACAAGGGGCATCTCTGCCATTTTGCCATTTGGCTGGGGAACCAGCAAAGTACCCTGTACATATTTTTCGTTGTGCTGGGTGGCGTCAAGACCTATCTCCTCATCCATCGAGCTTACCCGCATCGGCTCAATAAAGTTTATCAATTTAAAAATTAGGAAAGAAACAATGCTGCTATAGGCTACTGCCGCCAACATGCCTTTCAATTGTGTAAAAAAGAACGAAAAGCCACCATAAATCACACCATCAGCCCCCGCTGAGTTCACGGCTGTACTGGCAAATACACCTGTAAGCAACATGCCAACTATTCCACCGATGCCGTGGCATGGAAAAACATCAAGCGTATCGTCAAGCGAAGTTTTTGATTTGTAGTAAACTGCTACATTGGACACGATGGCTGCAAATGCTCCAATGAAAATGCTTTGTGGGATTGGCACAAAACCAGCGCCGGGAGTAATTGCCACCAAGCCTACCACCGCACCGATGCAAAAACCAAGTACCGATGGTTTTTTTCCCTTCAAAACATCAAAAAACATCCAAGATAGCCCTGCTGCTGCCGCAGCGGTGTTGGTCGTTGCGAAAGCGGAAACCGCCAGGGAGTTAGCACCAAGCGCCGAGCCAGCGTTGAACCCGAACCAACCAAACCAGAGCAGGCCCGTCCCGATGAGAACGTAAGGAATATTTGCCGGGGGAATTTCTTGGTTTTCGATGTGTGACTGTCTCCGTTTTAGCACCAAAGCACCCATCAGTGCTGCACAACCAGCCGAAATGTGCACCACTGTGCCTCCGGCGAAGTCAAGCACTCCCATCTTGAACAAAAAACCATCGGGATGCCAAGACCAGTGTGCCAACGGTGCATAAACCAACAGGCTGAAGAGCGCCGTAAACAATATATAAGATGTGAAGCGGATACGCTCTGCAACAGCTCCCACCACAAGCCCTGGTGTAATGATGGCAAACATCAATTGAAATAGCGCAAATAATGTCTTTGGAATGGTCGGAGCTAAGCTCCAAGGTTCACCGGAAGCTACACCTTTAAAGAATAAGAAAGTTGACGGATTGCCAACGAAGCCGCCCATGTCATCACCGAAAGCTAAGCTAAAGCCAATAACAATCCAGATTACACCAACAATGCCAGCGGCCACCACACTTTTAATCATGGTAGAAATAACATTTTTGCGATGCACCATTCCACCATAGAAAAACGCAAGGCCCGGCGTCATTAGGAACACGAAAGCGGTTGCCACAAGTATCCAAGTAATGTCCGCAGCATTGTACCTATCGCCAGCATCAAAATCAGGAAGTGCGGGCACAAATATGGAAGCTATTGCTAGCAATGCTAGCAGGATAAATGGAGCCGCCTGTTTGGTTGTCAATTTTTTCATAGAACCCATAATTTAGATGAATAAACCTTAAATGGAATTCAAGCACCTTGTTTTATAGGCCTGATTCCTATCTTTTAAATGGTTGGCTAGATTCAGTTAGGTAGGTATTAAGATGAGAATTTATCATTCATAAATCTTGGGCAAAGATAGGTTGACAAATGAGCTAATCCAATAAAAAATAACTTTTTTGAAACAAGGCCCCAAAACAAATGGGGTATGCTGCAATTATTTTAAATGAAATCAGAATTTACCCCTATAATTTCATAGGGTAAACTCTAAAAACAAAAAAACTGGTTCTTCGAAAATATCGAATTCATAAATATTTAACACAGACTACTTAAAAAGGTCTCTTTTTCGCTTTTTGTGTTACCATTTTCAAAAAAAACAATCCGATCATTGCATTGTGTCAAACTAACACATACATTTGCCCCATCAATGACGACGCAGTATTTTACATATCCTACTTCTACTCCGAGCATGCCGGCGCACATGCCGCAGCCTCGTCGTGCGTTCCGTCCCCGCCCGTAAGGGCAATCAATTTACATATTACCACCATTGGGTGAGAATTTTTTCCCACCAAAGTCCTTCGGGGCGAGTTTCCAATTTTTATTTCGATTGAAAACGCTGGCAGGGCTGACTTAGCGAATTTAATTTTTCAAAATCGCTTTTTCCAGTTCTCCAGGCCAAAGCAAATTCCTACGATGATTATCAATGTCCTTATCGCCGCAGCAGACCAAGCAGGCTATGCGGAAGAAATTTGTTCCCTCCTTGAAGTCTCAGCCCAGCAACGGGGCACCGGTATCGCCCGCCGGTCGCCCGACTACATTAGGCGGAAAATCGAGTCTGGCAATGCCATCATCGCACTTACGGAAGACGGCAAGCTCGCTGGGTTCTGCTACATCGAAATCTGGAGCCATGGTAAATATGTCGCCAATTCCGGCCTTGTCGTTGCACACGAATTCCGGCAATTTGGCCTCGCTAAAAAAATAAAGCGGCAGGCGTTTGACCTCGCCCGCGACAAATACCCAGCCGCACGGGTTTTCGGCATCACCACCAGTCTGGCCGTGATGAAAATCAACTCCGAACTTGGCTACAAACCCGTCACATTTTCCGAGCTGACACAGGATGAAGCATTCTGGCTCGGCTGCCAGAGCTGTCCTAACTACGACATCCTTCAACGCTGTAACCACAAGATGTGTCTTTGCACAGGTATGCTCGCCCCCAGCAAAATCGAAGAAATGGAAGCAAATGAAGGTTTTGATTTAATAGACTTAGTTCTGAAAAAAGAAACGCAAGCTGTAGCCGCTTGATCAGGAATTTGATGTTAAGAAATTGATTTACAACGACTTAATTACTAAATTCCCAATTTTCTCAAATTCTATGAAAATAACACTCGCATATTCAGGTGGCCTCGATACATCGTTTTGCATCAAATACCTGACCGAACAAGGCCACGAAGTCCACTGTGTAACAGTGGATACGGGCGGCTTCACTCCCGATGATGTTGAGGGAATGGAAGCCAAGGCGTTCCGACTCGGAGCAGCCAGTTTCCATTGTGTGGATGCCGTGCAGGATTATTATGACCAGTGCATCCGTTACCTCGTGTTTGGGAATGTGCTGCGCAATAACACCTATCCCCTATCGGTCAGTGCTGAACGTATGTTCCAAGCGGTGGCCATTGCGAAGCAGGCACAACTGATTGGCAGTGAGGCGATTGCGCATGGCAGCACGGGTGCTGGCAATGACCAGGTGCGCTTCGATTTGGCCTTCTCGGTCCTCTGCCCAGAGATGCAAATCATCACGCCCATCCGTGACCACCGTTTTTCACGGGAAGAAGAAGTGGCTTACCTCGCTAAGCACGGCTTCGAGTGGACGCAGCAAAAAGCCAAGTACAGTATCAACCCCGGCATTTGGGGCACGAGTGTGGGTGGAGCAGAAACGCTGACCTCACATTTGCCCCTGCCTGAAAGCGCTTGGCCGACGCAATTGACTGAGAATGAGCCAACTACCGTTAGGCTTTCTTTTGAAAAAGGCGAACTCGTTGGTGTGAACGGGCAGTCTTTCGAGCACCCAACCGAAGCCATTCGGGCCTTGCAAGCGCTTGCTGCGCCCTACGCCATCGGGCGGGACACACACGTCGGCGACACGATTATTGGTATAAAAGGCCGTGTCGGCTTCGAAGCTGCTGCACCGCTCATCATTATCAAGTCGCACCACTTACTCGAAAAACATACCCTCGTCAAATGGCAGCAATACTGGAAGGAACAGCTCGCCAATTGGTACGGCATGATGCTCCATGAGGCGCTTTTCCTCGACCCCGTGATGAGGAATATTGAAGCGTTTTTGTCCTCCACACAAGAAATGGTGACAGGTGAAGTCTTTGTCAAACTCCTACCTTATCGTTTTGAATTACAGGGAATTAAGTCAGATTTTGACTTGATGCAAAGCGAGGCGGGCAAGTACGGCGAGATGAACAACGGCTGGTCAGGTGAGGATGTGAAGGGGTTCACGAAGATATTGGGGAACCAGTTGAAAATTTACCAATCAATGAGCAGAAACTCGGAAATTGAGAAATTGGGAAATTAGAAATTCCCGTCATCCAATTTCATAATTTCTCAATATCATGCTTAAAATCGGCATCATCGGCGGGGCAGGCTATACGGCAGGGGAACTCATCCGCATCTTGCCGCACCATCCGGCAGCGGAAATCGCCTTTGTGCAGAGCCGCAGCTCGGCAGGCAAACCCGTTTCCAGCGTCCACGATGACCTGGTGGGGGATACGGATTTGCGCTTTGTTGCCGAAATGCCAGCTGAGCCGAACGTGCTGTTCCTCTGCTCCGGCCACGGTGAGTCGAAAGCATTTTTGGAGAAAAACAGTTTTTCCAACTCGTTGAAAATCATAGACTTGAGCCATGATTTCCGGCTCCATCGCCCCGGCAATGACTTCATTTACGGGCTGCCCGAACTGAACCGGGCCGCCATTTGCGAAGCGAAAAAAATTGCCAACCCGGGGTGCTTTGCAACGGCCATCCAATTGGCGCTTTTGCCGCTAGCTGCCGAGGGATTACTTCAAGACGAAGTGCACGTCCATGCCGTCACCGGCTCTACGGGGGCAGGCCAGCAGCTAACAGAAACCACGCATTTCAGCTACCGGAGCAACAACCTGAGCATCTACAAACCATTCGGACATCAGCATTTGGGTGAAATTGGTCAGAGCCTTCGGCAGTTGCAGCCCGGCTTCGACCATGCAGTGAACTTCCTGCCCGTTCGGGGCGATTTTACGAGGGGCATTTTCGCCAGTGCGTACACTCATTGCGAAGCGACCGAAAATCATGTGAAGGAACTGTACCGAACATTTTACGCTGACGCCCCATTTACCAAAATAACGGACGAAAACCCCTCGCTGAAGCAGGTGGTGAATACCAACAAATGCTTGCTCTACTTGGAAAAACACGGTGGTAAACTTTTGATAATCAGCATCATAGATAACCTGCTGAAAGGTGCAAGCGGGCAGGCGGTTCAGAATATGAACCTTATGTTCGGATTGCCAGAGACAGCAGGATTGGCCCTAAAAGCCAACGCATTTTAACAATCAAACAATCTTAACAATTCAGCAATGACCCTTTTCGATGTCTATCCACTTTTCCCCATAGACATTCAGCGCAGCCACGGCTGCCACGTCTATGACCAGCACGGCAGGCGCTACCTCGATTTTTATGGGGGACACGCTGTCATTTCCGTTGGGCATTCCCATCCGCATTTCCTGAAACGGGTGAAAGACCAGATGGACAAAATCGCCTTTTACTCCAATTTCGTAGAAAATGAACTTCGGGAAGTATTGGCTGCAAAGCTCGGCGAGTTGTCGGGATATGCTGATTATCAACTGTTTATGGTAAACAGTGGGGCGGAGGCCATTGAAAATGCAATGAAATTGGCGAGCTTCCAAAATGGCCGCACAAAGGTCGTCGCCTTCGGCAAAGGCTTCCACGGACGCACCGCTGCCGCCGTCAACATCACCGATGACACCAGCATCCAAGCTCCCATCACGCATGGTTTTGAGGTAGATTATCTGCCGTTGAACGACTTGGAGGCAGTGAAAAAATCCTTGTCAGGTGGCGACGTTTGCGCCGTGGTAGTGGAAGGCATCCAAGGCATCGGCGGCATCAACGTGCCTACCAAAGAGTTTTTGCAAGGGCTACAAACCGCTTGCGAAGCGCATGGCACTATCCTCATTTTGGATGAAATTCAATCCGGCTATGGCCGCAGCGGCAAATTTTTCGCTCATCAATACGCTGGCATCCGTCCCGACCTTATCACGGTGGCCAAGGGAATGGGCAACGGATTCCCCATAGGCGGGGTCATCATTTCACCAAAATTCAAGTCTCGGCACGGCTTGATCGGTACTACTTTCGGCGGTACGCACATGGCCTGTGCCGCAGCGCTCGGCGTGTTGGAAATCATTGAAAATGAGCATCTTATCGAAAATGCAGCCAAGCAGGGCGAACGTCTCTTCGCTGAATTAAATGGCTTGGAAGGCATCAAGGAAATCCGTGGCAAGGGTCTGATGATTGGAGTGGAACTCGAATTTCCGGCTGCCCCTTTCCGCAAGAAATTGATGGAGGAATTTGGGGTTTTCACGGGCTCTTCTTCCAACAAAAACACGGTGCGCCTGTTGCCGCCACTTTCTGTAAACGACGCTGAGGTAGAGGAATTTTTGGGAGCTTTCAAGGCTTGTTTAGAGGCGATTTCTGTTGCAGTTTAATTGCCTATAACGTCGGCGAGGTTTTAAACCTCGCCGACGTTTAACCCTACCTAAAACCTTGATTATCAAAACATAATGCAACACTTCACCAGTATAACCGACGTCCCCAACCCCGCCGCCCTCATCCAACGGGCACTTGAAATCAAGCAATCCGTCAACCGTCAACCGTCAACCATCAACCGCAAAACGCTAGTTTTGCTTTTCTTCAACCCCAGCCTCCGCACCCGCCTCAGCACCGAGAAGGCGGCGCAAAACCTCGGGATGAACGTCATCACGATGAACGCCGATGCAGGCTGGAAAATCGAATTCGAGGACGGTACGGTGATGGACGGCGACAAGGCCGAACACGTGCGGGAAGCGGCGGGCGTTATCAGTCAGTACGCCGACGTGATAGGCATCCGCTCCTTCCCGACGCTGAAAGATAGGGACTGGGACTACGCCGAGGTCGTTTTGAATCAATTCAAAAAATACGCCTCGGTGCCCATCATCAGTCTGGAATCAGCGACACTGCACCCCCTCCAGTCCCTCGCCGATGCGGTGACGATTGAGGAATTCAAAACTAAGCTCCGCCCAAAAGTTGTGCTCACTTGGGCGCCACATGTGCGGGCATTGCCGCAGGCTGTCCCAAATTCCTTCGTGGAATGGATGAAAAACCTTGATGTGGAACTCGTCGTGACGCATCCGCCAGAGGCAGACTTAGCTCCGCAATTCGTTGACAATGTGCAAGTTGAGTACGAACAACAACGAGCATTCGAGGGAGCGGATTTCATTTATGCTAAAAACTGGTCATCGTTCCACGACTATGGTCAAATCATCACCCCAAAGGAAAATTGGATGGTGACCCCCGAAAAAATGGCGCTCACCGATAATGCCCGTTTCATGCACTGCCTCCCCGTTCGCCGGAACGTCGTAGTGGCAGATGCCGTGCTGGACGATCCAAGCTGCCTGATTTTCGAGCAGGCCAAAAACCGGGAGGTGGCGGCGCAGGCGGTGTTGGAAGTAACGTCGGCTTCAGCCGGCGACGTAAAACAACCTTCAGGTTGTTCTTCAGATTGTTCAAAATAAAAAACCGCCTAAAGGCGATTTTACTACACCGGCTAAAGCCGATGCTACTATGCTAACAGTACTCAAAATCGGTGGCAAACTCCTTGACGACGAAGCCCAACTCGGCTCAGCTTTAGCCGCTTTTGCAAACATCGAAGGCCCGAAAATTCTGGTACACGGCGGTGGCAAAAAAGGCAGCGAAATCAGTCGTCGACTCGGTATCGAACCGCAAATGGTGGATGGCCGCCGCATTACCGACGCTGCCACGCTCGAGGTGGTCACAATGGTCTATGCCGGGCTGTTGAACAAGACGGTGGTGGCCAAATTGCAGGCACTCGGTTGCAATGCACTCGGTCTAAGCGGAGCAGATGGGAACGCCGTTTTATCGAAAAAAAGAGGTACTGGCGCAATTGACTACGGCTTCGTTGGTGATATCGAATCGGTAAACAACGAGCTAATAATCAACTTTTTAGAAAATAATTTAACGCCTGTTGTCAGCCCCATCACGCACGATAGCCAAGGCCAATTGCTCAACACCAACGCCGATACCATCGCCCAGATGCTGGCTGTTTCGCTGGCGCAAAATTTTGAGGTGACGCTGAAGTTTTGCTTCGAAAAAAACGGCGTCCTAGTTGACCCAACTGACGATGATTCGGTGCTGCCCTCACTCGATTCTGCGGCTTACGAAGGGTACAAATCCGCTGGTGTCATCAGCGAAGGAATGCTGCCAAAGCTGGACAATGCGTTCGCCGCAAAACATGGTGGCGTGAAGGATGTTTGGGTGTGTGGGATTGAGGGAATTGCAAAAGAGTTTGGAACACTAATTTACCCCTGACCCCTAAAGGGGAACCTGAATCCGTTCTTTTGTGGTAACTTCAACTGACGAACCTCCCAAGTTAGGTTCCCCTTTAGGGGTCAGGGGTCAAAACACAATGCAAGAATTAATAACCGAAGCCATCCAACTGCTCAAGCAGCTAATATCAACCCCCTCATTTTCGAGGGAAGAGGCTGTTACAGCTGACCTGTTGGCGGCGTTTTTTCATCAAAAAAACATGCCGACGGAGCGGATGGGCAACAACGTCGTGGCACGTGCAAAGCACTGGCATTCCGACCGCCCAACCCTGCTGCTTTGCTCGCACCATGACACAGTACGGCCCGTGGCAGGCTGGCAGCGTGACCCCTTCCAACCGACAGTCGAAGATGGCAAATTGTACGGCCTTGGCAGCAACGATGCTGGTGCTTCGTTGGTGTCCTTGGCAGCGGTTTTCGCCCATTTTTACGAAGAAAAAAACCTGCGTTGGAACTTGATTTTTCTCGGCGCTGCCGAAGAGGAAATATCTGGAAATCAAGGCGTTGCGATGGTGCTTCCGCAATTGGGTCCGATTGATTGTGGCATCGTCGGAGAGCCAACTGGGATGCAAATGGCCGTGGCGCAAAAGGGCCTACTCGTTGTGGATGCTACTGCTCACGGCAAGGCTGGACACGCCGCCCGTACCGAGGGAGAGAACGCCATTTACACCGCCTTCCAGGACATCGAGTTTTTGCGAAGCTTCCAGTTCGAAAAAACCTCCGACCTGCTCGGTCCGGTGAAAATGACAGTGACGCAAATCGAGGCTGGGACACAACACAACGTCGTACCGGACGCCTGCCGCTTCGTAGTGGACATCCGCACCAACGAATGCTACTCGAACGAGGAGGTCTTCGCCATTTTGCAAACAAAACTGCGTTCCGAACTGAAAGCACGTTCCTTCCGCCTCAACTCGTCGAGCATACCCCTTGACCATCCGCTGGTGCAGCAGGGCAAGGCACTCGGTTTGCGCAGCTTCGGCTCCCCCACCCTCTCCGACTCGGCGCTGATGCCTTTTCCTGTGCTGAAAATCGGGCCGGGCGAAAGCGAACGGTCGCACACGGCGGACGAGTTTGTTTACCTTCGGGAAATCGAGGAGGGGATTGATGTTTATGAAAGGTTGATAAAAGGTTCATAAAGTTGATGAGGTTGATAGGGGTTTGGTGAAATCCCTGCGACTCATCAGCTTTTATAAACCATTATCAACCCTTATCAACCAAAAAATGAAACTCTGGTCCAACACACAGAATGTCAACGATTTAGTTGAAAAATTTACCATCGGGCAAGACAACATCCTTGACCTACGGCTGGCTCGTTTCGATGTGCTGGGCACATTGGCACACATCGAAATGCTGACCTCCATCGGCTTGCTTACAGCGGAGGAATTGGCCGTTTTGCAGCCTGCTCTTCGAGCAATTTTGGGGCAAATCGAGGCGGGCGAGTTCACCATCGAGCAGGGGGTGGAGGACGTGCATTCGCAGGTCGAACTACTGCTCACCCGCTCCCTCGGCGATGTGGGTAAGAAAATCCACTCGGGCCGTAGCCGAAATGACCAGGTACTGGTGGACCTTCGCCTGTTTTTCCGAAGCGAAATCCGGGAGGTGACGGGGCTGGTCGGCGAGTTGTTCGAAGTGCTGATGGCACAGGCAGCGGCGCATGAAGACGTGCCGATGCCCGGCTACACGCACACGCAGGTGGCGATGGTCTCGTCCTTCGGGCTGTGGTTCAGCGCCTACGCCGAGTCGCTGGTGGACGACCTGAGACTGTGGCAAAGCGTTTTTGAAATTGTCAATCAAAACCCGCTCGGCTCAGCGGCGGGTTACGGCAGCTCGTTCCCGCTCGACCGCCGCATGACGACCCAGCTTTTGGGATTTAATGACCTGAATTACAACGTGTTGCATGCGCAGATGGGGCGGGGAAAATCGGAGCAATTCCTCGGCTTTGCAATGGTCGGACTGGCTGCCACGCTCAGCAAGTTCGCCGCTGACGTCTGTCTTTTCAACAGCCAGAACTTTGGTTTTTTGAAACTGCCCGTGGAATTCACGACGGGCAGCAGCATCATGCCGCACAAGAAAAATCCCGATGTTTTCGAGCTGATACGTGCCCGTTGCAGCCGAATGCAAACGCTGCCGCAACAGGTATCCGCCGTCACCACCAACCTCACGAGCGGCTACCACCGGGATTTTCAGATTCTGAAGGAAACCGTTTTTCCCACCATAGAGGAACTCAAAAACTGCTTGCGGTTGGCCATTTTGAGCATCCCAAAATTCGAGGTGAACGAGCATATTTTAGCCGATGAAAAATACCGCTACCTGTTCACGGTGGAAGTGGTGAACCAGCTTGTACTGGATGGGATACCTTTCCGGGAGGCGTATCGACAAGTTGCGAAGCAGGTGGAAGAGGGGACGTTCCGATTCGAGGGCGAAATCAGCCACACACACGAGGGGAGCATCGGCAACCTTTGCCTCGGTGACATTCGACGGAAGTACGGGGAGGTTCTGGCGGGGTTTGATTTTGAGGGAAGTATCGGAGTGGCGGAGCGGCTGGCTGCAAGTTGACACTTGAGGAATGACTACTTTTGCAAAAGGTAAAAACCTAATTTATGCACATCACCCTACAGCGCCTCAACGACGCCGTCCATTTTGAGGCAAAAAATGACGACGGCAACACCATCCACCTTGACGGCAGCCCCGACATCGGCGGGGAGCGAAAGGGAGTCCGGCCCATGCAGGCATTGCTCATGAGCTTGGCTGGGTGCAGCAGCATGGACGTGGTTTCAATTTTAAAAAAAATGCGGCAGCCGCTGGATGATATGCGTGTGGAGGTCATCGGTGAACGGGTGGACGAGATACCAGCTGTTTTCAAAAAAATCCACATGCAGTTTTTTTTGAAGGGTGATTTGGATGAGACGAAGGCAAAAAAAGCTATCGGAATGTCGGTCGAAAAATACTGCTCGGTGGCGAGGATGCTGGATAAGACAGCGGAGATTTCGTGGGGGCTGGAGATTGAAAAAACTGACCAATAACCTGAAATTAATCTTTTATGTCAAAAAATACCATAACCGTACTTGGGCTAGAAATCGTAGTTGAGCGATTTGACAGCGAAGATTATATTTCCCTGACAGACATTGCGAAGCAAACTGAACGGAAGCCCGCCGACACTATTGCCGACTGGTTAAGGAATGCTTCAACGCTACTTTTCCTTCAAACTTGGGAGTTTTTGCACAACGAAGATTTTAAAGTCGGGCAAATGCACGACTTTAGAATGGGCGCTGTGGACAACCGAAAAGCGGTCAGCCCGCAACGCTACGTAGAAGAAACTGGGGCCATCGGATTGGTTTCAAGGTCCGGCAGGTACGGTGGCACTTTTGCCCATTCGGACATCGCTACGAACTTCTGCAACTGGCTCAGCCCGGAATTTCAGGTGTATTTCATCAAGGAATTCAAGCGGCTAAAAGAAGATGAGGCCGACCGCTTAGGGCTGAATTGGAACCTTCGTCGGGAACTCGCCAAGGCCAACTACCCCATCCACACGGAGGCAGTTCGCACCAACCTGGTGCCGATGGTTGATTGGAACACGAAACGAGAGGGCATGCACTTCGCCAGTGAGGCAGACTTGCTGAACCTCGCTGTTTTTGGAACCACGGCCAAGCAGTGGCGGGAGGCAAATCCCGATGCCAAGGGCAACATACGTGACGCTGCGAGCGAGCAGGAACTGCAAGTGCTGTCGAACATGGAAAGTGCCAATGCCTTGCTCATTGACCAAGGCTTCAACAAGGAGGAACGTTTTGCCATTCTCTCGAAACGGGCCGCCCGGGAGCTGGATATTTTGGCGGAGGTGAAGGCTGCGCAAGCGTTGAAAAAATTGAAATAGCTCATTTCTATTCTGTCCCGTTTGGGACAGAATAACAACAACTCCTTCATTATCAACCTAATAAACCCTCTCAACTTTATCAACCAAAAAATGCATTTCGAAACCACCGCCATCCGTACCCAGACCGACCGCACCCAGCACCGGGAGCACAGCACACCCATTTTCCCCACCAGCAGTTTCATTTTTGAGGATGCTGAACAAATGCGGGCCATGTTCGCCGACGAGCTGGAGGGCAATATCTACAGCCGTTTCACCAATCCCAGTATGCGGGAATTCGAGGAAAAAATGGCACTGCTCGAAGGCGTGGAAGATGCCGTGGCCACGGCCAGTGGCATGGCTGCCGTGTTCGCCTCGTTCCTCGCTTTCTTAAAAACGGGCGACCACTTGCTAGCCTCGAAGGCAGTCTTTGGGTCGAGCTACACCATCATTACCCAATACCTGCCAAAATGGGGCATCAGCTTTGACTGGCTACCGACTGACACCTCAAAATGGCAGGAATTGGTGAAACCGAATACTAAAATGCTTTTCCTGGAAACGCCCTCGAACCCCGGCCTTGACGTGATTGACCTTGCCTTCACCGGGCAGTTTTGCAAACACAACTCCTTGATATTCAATATTGACAATTGCTTCGCAACGCCCTACCTGCAACAACCAGTACACTTCGGCGCCGACCTAATCACCCATTCAGCCACCAAGTGGATTGACGGCCAAGGCCGGGTTCTCGGCGGCGTGGTAGCTGGCAGTAAAGCGATGATTGCGGATGTGAAAAAACTTTGCCGCAGCACAGGGCCTTCCCTCTCGCCATTCAATGCTTGGGTGTTGTCAAAAAGCTTGGAGACACTGGCCGTCCGCATGGATAGGCATTGCGAGAATGCTCTTTTGCTTGCGCAATTTTTGGAGCAAAACGGGCAGGTTGCACGGGTCATTTACCCCTTCCTCGACTCACATCCAATGTGTACCGTTGCAAAGCAACAAATGAAAAAAGGCGGCGGTATCGTGGCCTTTGAAATCAAGGGCGGATTGGAGCAGGGTCGCCGTTTTTTGAACGCCGTCGAGATGTGTTCACTCTCCGCCAACCTCGGTGATACCCGCACCATCGTCACACACCCGGCCAGCACCACCCACGCCAAACTGACCGAAGAAGCCCGGCAGGACGTGGGCATCACGAATAGCCTCGTGCGGGTATCGGTGGGTCTGGAACATATTGACGATATTGTGGTGGATATTGACAATGCATTGAAAATGAGTTCCTTACAATAAGTATTAACGTCGGCGAGGTTTAAAACCTCGCCGACGTTTTGACGAAGACTATGCAGCAAACGACCTATACCATCCCTGTCCACATCCCCGACCTGAAATTCTTTCATTCTCCCATACCCTTCCAATTGGAAGCTGGCGGCGTTTTGTCGGAATTGACCATCTCATACCACACCTACGGCACGCTGAATGCCGAGCGGAATAACGTTATTTGGGTTTGCCATGCGCTCACTGCCAACTCGAATGTGGCGGACTGGTGGGCAGGGCTTTTTGGGCCGGGCAACGTCTTCGACCCAGAGCGGTATTTCATCGTTTGCGCCAACATCATTGGCTCGTGTTACGGCAGTACGGGGCCACGAAGCATCAACCCAGCAACTGGCAAGGCTTATGGGTTGGATTTTCCATTGGTGACAATTCGGGATTGGGCGCAGGCACATGATTTGCTCCGAAAACACCTTGATATTGAGGAAATTGCGCTTTGCATCGGCGGCTCGTGCGGGGGGCATCAGGTATTGGAGTTTGCCTATCTTTTACGCCATCGACTCAAAAAAATGGCGCTGCTGGTGACGAGTGCACGGGAAACTGCATGGGCCATCGCCATCCACGAAGCACAGCGAATGGCTATGCAGGCTGACCCCAGTTTTTACGAAGACAAAGATGACGGCGGCGCTGGCGGCATGCGGGCGGCAAGGGGATTTGGGCTGGTCACCTATCGTACTTTTGAAGCATATCAGCATGGACAGACCGATACGGATGAAAAGTTAAACAATTTAAAATCAGCGAGTTATATCCAGTATCAAGGCAAAAAATTGGAAATGCGGTTCTATGCCCAATGTTACTGGTTTTTATCGAAGGCGCTTGATTCTCACAATGTCGGGCGAGGGCGAGGTGGCGCTGCGACAGCGCTTTCAGAAATTGGCATCCCCGCATTGGTGCTGTCTATTGACTCCGACTTGTTGATTCCGCCAAGTGAGCAGCGTTTCCTAGCGCAACATTTACCGCAGTCGGAATATGTGGAGCTTGCCTCGCCGTTTGGACATGATGGGTTTTTGATTGAAACGGAACGGATTAGGGAAATTCTTCAGTCATTTATCGATAGTCATTAGCCATTGCGACATTGGTCTTTTCAGGAGTAATAGCTCAATGACTAATGACCACTAGCCTCCCCTGCCCCTAGCGGTATCCGAATGTCCTCCACCAAATGCTGAATATGCTCCGGTGGTGGCGGTGTCAGCCTGGACACGGTAATGGTGATGACCATGTTTACCAGCATGCCAATCGTACCGATGCCTTCCGGAGAAATGCCGAATAGGTAATTTTTTTCGCTCCAGCCTCCGAACTTGAAGCCGACAATATAAACCACAGTGAACAGCAATCCGATAACCATCCCAGAAATGGCGCCCTGCTTGTTCGTGCGTTTATCAAAAATGCCCAAAATGATGGCTGGAAAAAACGACGAGGCTGCCAAGCCGAAGGCGAATGCCACAATCGCCGCTACAAAATCCGGTGGGTAAATGCCAATCAGACCCGCCAGCAATACAGCCACACCCGCCGCTACACGCGCTGCCAGCAGTTCATTCTTTTCCGAAATATCAGGTTTGATGGCATTCTTCAGCAGGTCGTGCGAGATGGCCGAGGAAATGACGAGCAGCAGTCCCGCAGCCGTACTGAGTGCTGCCGCCAAGCCGCCCGCCGCCACAAGGCCAATGACCCAAGCGGGCAAGCCTGCAATCTCCGGATTGGCCAACACCATGATGTCCCTGTCGATGCTCAACTCGTTTCCTTTCCAGTTTTTTTGCTCCGCAACAGCCAGGAAATCGGCGTCCTTGCTCTTGTCGTTGTAGTATTGAATAAGGCCGTCGCCATTCTTGTCCTCGAATTTTATCAGGTCGGCTTTCTCCCATTTTTTGAACCAAGCGGGCGCTTCTGAGTAAGTCGAGTTGGGTACGGTTTGGAGCAAATTGGTGCGTACAAATACCCCAATGGCCGGAGCGGTCGTGTACAAAATAGCGATGAAAAGCAGCGCCCAACCTGCCGAGGAGCGCGCATCACGCACTTTGGGGACCGTAAAAAAACGGACGATGACGTGCGGCAGCCCCGCCGTGCCTATCATCAGCGCTGCTGTGATGGCTATCACATCAATCATCGGTTTCGAACCGTTGGTATAAGCGGCAAATCCCAGTTCCGTGCTGAGGCCGTCGAGTTTATCGAGCATTTGCCCAAAACCCAACTGCGGCACAGGGTTGCCGGTCATTTGAAAAGAAATGAAAATGGCAGGCACCATGAAGGCAAAAATCAACACGCAATACTGGGCTACTTGGGTGTAGGTAATGCCCTTCATCCCGCCCATCACGGCGTAAAAAAAGACGATGGCCATGCCGATGATGACGCCTTTTGTCACGTCAATTTCGAGGAAACGGGCGAAGACGATACCCACGCCCCGCATTTGCCCGGAGATGTAAGTGAAGGAAACGAACAGCGCACAGATGACCGCCACGACACGGGCCGTCTGTGAATAATAGCGGGTGCCGATGAAGTCCGGTACGGTGAATTTGCCGAATTTCCGAAGGTATGGCGCCAGCAGAAGTGCCAGCAGCACATAACCACCCGTCCAGCCCATGAGGTAAACGCTGCCGTCGTAGCCAGCGAACGAAATGATGCCCGCCATCGAAATGAACGATGCCGCCGACATCCAATCTGCCGCTGTGGCCATGCCATTGATGATGGGTGGAACGCCGCCGCTTGCCACGTAAAAATCCTTGGTAGATTTCGCCCTCGACCAGATGGCGATGCCGATGTAAATGGCGAAGGAAATGCCCACCATGATGAGGGTCCAGGTCAGTACAGTCATTTTGATGTGATTGGTGATTAGTGAATGGTGACTGGGAAATCACTTGCCCTCTCCTACCCCGTGGCGTTCATCGAGGCGGTTCATCAGTTTTACATAAATGAAAATGAGGATGACGAAGACGTAAATGGATCCGTTTTGGGCGAACCAGAAACCGAGCTTGAAGCCGCCGATTCGAACCGTGTCCAGTTGTTCCCGAAAGAGGATGCCGCAGCCGTAGGACACCAGAAACCAGACAGCGAGCAAAATGGCGAGATAGCGCAGGTTGGTGCGCCAGTATTGTTGAAGGTTTTTCATGTAGCCAGTTAGTTTTGCTGGCCTAATGATAGGGACTATCCTTCGGAAAACCGAAACTGGCCGCGCTTATTTGGTATTGGTTGGAAAAATAAAGTACGCTTCAAAGCGCCGCCACAAGAGAAGCATCCTTGGTTTCCAACAGCGAACTACCCATCAAATATTCGTCCACCTTGCGGGCACACTCCCGCCCCTCGCTGATGGCCCATACCACGAGTGACTGCCCACGGCGCATATCGCCAGCACAGAATATCTTCGGAATGGTAGTCTGGTAACTCCGCTCCGGTGCCCGCACATTGCCGACGCCGGTGGTCTCCACGCCAAGCTGTTCAAGCATCCCTTCTTTTTGAGGGTAAAGGAATCCCATCGCCAGCAATGCCAGTTCGCAAGGGATTTCCCGCTGAGTGCCAGCCACCTCCGTGAAACCTGCCGGACGGCCATCCTTTGCGCCAGCCCATTGAATATCAACGACTTGCAATGCCCGAAGCTTACCGTTTTCATCGCCTAAAAATGCTTTGGTCAAAATAGCAAACTGCCGCTCACAACCCTCCTCGTGCGAGGTCGTGGTTTTGAAAATCATCGGATAGGTGGGCCAAGGCATATTCGGGGTGCGCTCCATAGGAGGCGTTGGCATGAGTTCGAGTTGCGTGACGGAGGCTGCTCCTTGGCGGTTGGAAGTGCCTACGCAGTCGCTGCCTGTATCACCACCGCCGATGACGACGACATGCTTGCCGGTCGCGGTAACACGGTCTGCCAGACCGTGCGTTTCCGCTGGTAGGTTGTCTGAATTTGAAGTGGGGAAGCACGGACTGGCAGTCCGTGTTACGGCCACTGCCTTATTCTGTTGTTTCAAAAAATCCATCGCAAAATGGACACCATCCAGTTCCCGACCGGGCACGGTCAAATCCCTTGGAATCGTCGAGCCGCCCGCTAACACGATGGCGTGGAACTCCCGCAACAGGTCGCCGACGGGGACGTTTTTGCCCACGTTTGCATTGCAACGAAACTCGACCCCTTCCTCCTCCATCAAATTAATGCGGCGGTCAACGACTGATTTTTCCAATTTGAAATCGGGGATGCCGTATCGGAGCAGCCCGCCTGGTGCGTCGTCCCGTTCGAAGACGGTGACCAAGTGCCCAGCGCTGTTGAGTTGCGCAGCAGCAGCAAGTCCTGCCGGGCCGGAGCCGACTACGGCGACTTTTTTACCCGTTCGGGCAATGTGCTGCTTGGCTTTCACGTAGCCCCGCTCGAAGGCGATTTCGATGATGTGCCGCTCGATTTCCTCGATGGCCACGGGCGGTTGATTGATGCCCAGCACGCAGGCACTCTCGCACGGAGCAGGGCAGATGCGCCCCGTGAACTCTGGGAAATTGTTCGTGCTGGCGAGTATCTCATACGCCTCCTCGAACTGCCCCCGATATACGGCGTCGTTGAACTCCGGGATGACATTGCCCAGCGGGCAACCGTTGTGGCAGAACGGGATGCCACAGTCCATGCAGCGGCCCGCCTGCTTGTTGAGGTCAGTGGTGCTGTACTGCTCGATGAACTCGCCGTAGTGTTTCAGCCTGCTCTCCACAGCTTCCTTGGCGGGAAGCTGGCGGGTATTTTCTAAAAATCCGGTTGGTTTGCCCATGATGAATTAGGAATTTTGGGTGATGAGATTGGATTTTGCGGCCAGCGCTTTCTTGTAATCCTTCGGAAACACCTTCACGAACCTTCCCGCCTCGCTCTCGAAATCGCTGAGTATGAACCTCGCCACCGTGCTGCCAGTCAGGTCGAAATGTTGCTGGATGAGGCTTCGCAACTCTGCAGTGTCCTCCTCCATCAGCGGGTCGAGGTCAATCATTTCGGGGTTGCAGTTTTGGGCGAAGTCACCTTGGGTGTCCCAGACGTAGGCGATACCACCGCTCATGCCCGCCCCGAAATTGCGGCCTGTGCCGCCGAGGATGACCACCCGACCGCCCGTCATGTACTCGCAGCCGTGGTCGCCGATACCCTCCACCACCACCGAGGCGCCACTGTTGCGTACGCAAAAACGCTCGCCCGCTTTGCCCCGGATGTATGCCTCACCGCTCGTGGCGCCGTAGAACGCCACGTTGCCAATGATGCTGTTTTCCGTGGGAACAAAAGTGGCTGTTTTGTCGGGGTAAACGACCAGCCTGGCACCGCTCAGGCCCTTACCGAAGTAGTCGTTGGCACCGCCTTCCAGTTCCAGCCAGACGCCACGGGTATTGAACGCCCCAAAGCTCTGCCCTGCCGTGCCCCGCAGTTTGAAGTGGATGGTGTCATCCGGTAGGCCTTCACCACGGTACTTTTTCGTGATTTCATTCGATAAAATTGCCCCGATGGTGCGGTCGGTGTTCAGCACTGGAAACTCAGCAGTGACAGGTATTTTGGCTTCCAACGCAGGTTGCGCAGCAGCCAATAATCTCCAATCGAGTACGCCCGCCAAGCCGTGGTCCTGCTCCTCTTGCTTGTACAAGCCTACGCTTGGGTCGGCTGGTTCACGGTAAAGTATTGGCGACAAATCGAGTCCTTTGACCTTGAAATTATTCGCCAAATTCTCCTCCTTGACCTCCAAGAATTCGGACTGTCCGACCATTTCATCCACTGTCCTAAAGCCCAAATCTGCCATGATTTCCCGCAGCTCTTCGGTGAGGAATTTGAAAAAATTGACAACGTGTTCTGGGTCGCCGTTGAAGCGCTTGCGAAGCTCCGGGTCTTGGGTCGCCACACCAACGGGGCAGGTGTTAAGGTGACATTTCCGCATCAGGATGCAGCCCTCAACAACGAGCGCCGCCGTAGCCACGCCCCATTCTTCCGCTCCCAACAGCGCAGCGATGGCGATGTCCCGACCCGTTTTCATCTGCCCGTCCGCCTGCACGGTGACACGGCTGCGGAGTTTGTTTTTCACCAAAGTCTGGTGCGTTTCCGCAAGTCCAAGTTCCCACGGAAGGCCCGCATGGCGGATGCTGCTCATGGGCGATGCGCCCGTGCCGCCGTCGTGACCGCTGATGAGGATGACGTCGGCCTTGGCCTTCGCAACGCCTGCGGCAATGGTGCCCACGCCTGCCTTCGACACCAGCTTAACATTGATACGGGCGCTGCGATTGGCGTTTTTTAAATCAAAAATCAATTGCGCCAAATCCTCGATGGAGTAGATGTCGTGGTGCGGCGGCGGCGAAATCAGCCCCACGCCCGGTGTTGAGTGACGCACCTTGCCAATCCAATCGTCCACTTTGTGGCCGGGAAGCTGGCCGCCCTCGCCGGGCTTTGCGCCCTGCGCCATTTTGATTTGCAGCTCGTCGGCTTCGGTGAGGTAGAGGCTTGTTACGCCGAAACGACCGGAGGCAACTTGTTTTATTGAGCTGCGGAGGCTGTCACCCGTTTTGAATTGAGAATTGAAAATTGAAAATTGAAAATTATCAGCACCCCCAATTTTCAATTCTCCATTTTCAATTTTCAATTCCGCATAGCGGCGTTCGTCCTCCCCGCCTTCCCCCGTGTTGCTCTTGCCGCCAAGGCGGTTCATCGCAATCGCCAAGGTCGTGTGCGCCTCCCATGAGATGCTGCCGAAGGACATGGCCCCTGTTGCGAAGCGCTTGTAAATATTCTCGGCGGGCTCAACCTCCTCGATGGGGATGGACGGCCTCAGTTTTTTGAACTCAAAAAGGCTGCGCAAAGTGACCGCCCGCTCGCTCTGGTCATTGATGACTTTAGAGTATTTTTTGAAGGTTGGGTAGTCGCCCGTGCGAGTCGAGAGTTGCAGCAGGTGGACGCTGGCAGGGTTCCAAAGGTGCGCCTCGCCTTTGCGTTTCCACTGGTAAATGCCGCCAACGGGCAGGCGGTCCACCGGGATTTCCTTTTTGCTGAAAGCAAGGTAATGCTTCGCCAATGTTTCCCGTGCGATTTCGTCCAAGCCCATGCCACCGATGCGGCTGGTCGCCCCAGTAAAGCATTTGTCCACCACCGTTTTGTTCAGGCCGATAATTTCAAAAATCTGCGCCCCTTGGTAGGATTGCAGCGTGGAAATGCCCATTTTCGAGAAGACCTTTAGCAGCCCGTCGTTCACCGCTTTGATATAGTTGTATTCGAGTTGCCCCTCGGAAAGATGGGTTTCCAGCCGCTTGTTTCTCGCCATGTCTTTGATGCTCGACAAGGCGAGATAGGGGTTGATTGCGGTAGCACCAAAGGCCAACAAACAAGCGAAATGATGCACCTCCCACACGTCGCCCGCCTCGACGACGAGGCCCACTTTTCCCCGCAAACCCTTGCGGATGAGGTGGTGGTGGATAGCCGAAGTAGAGAGCAGGGACGGAATGGATGCGTGCGTCGAATCCACCGAACGGTCTTGCAGCACAAGTACCTGAAAACCATCGTTCACCGCGTCCTCTGCATAGCGGCAAATTCGGTCGAGCGCCTTACGCATGCTGTCCGGCTGTCCGTCAGCTCGGAAGTACATCTGCAAGGTTTTCGCTTGGAAACTGCCCGTGTCGATGCTTCGGATTTGCTCCAATTGCTGGTTCGTCAATACAGGTTGCTTGAGCGCCACGGTGTGGCAAACCTCTGGTGTGACCTCCAGTAGATTACCGATATTTCCCAAAAAGGTGGTCAGCGACATCACCATCCGCTCCCGAATCGGGTCAATTGGTGGATTGGTCACTTGTGCGAACAATTGCTTGAAATAGCTGCTCAGGTGCTGCGGTTCGTTGCTGAGAACGGCCAGCGGAACATCCGTTCCCATCGAACCAATCGGCTCTTTGCCGTCAAGTGCCATTGGCGCAATGATTTCCTCCAAATCCTCGCTTGTGTAACCGAACGCCTTCTGGTACCTGAACACCTGCGCCGATTCGAGGTCGCTGAACGTGACCCGTGGCGGTGGCAGTTCTTCGAGGCGGATTTTGTGCTTTTCGAGCCACTCGCCGTAGGGCTGTTGGGCGCAGATTTCGGCTTTCAGTTCCTCGTCGCTGATGATGCGGCCCTTGCTCAAATCTACGACGAACATCCGGCCTGCCTTCAAGCGTCCGTGTTCCTTCACGAGGGCGGGGTCAATTGGCAGCGCCCCGCTTTCGGAGGCCATAATGACCCTATCATCGTGGGTCACGGTGTATCGGCTGGGGCGTAGCCCGTTGCGGTCAAGCGTGGCGCCTATGATGTTTCCGTCGGTAAACGAAATGGAAGCGGGGCCATCCCAAGGCTCCATCATGGAAGCGTGGAACTCGTAGAAATCACTGCGCTGCTTGTCCATCTGGTCGTTGCCGTCCCAGACTTCAGGGATGAGCATCATCATCACGTGCGGCAGTGAGCGGCCCGTGTGCGTCAGCAGTTCAATCATATTGTCGAGGCAGGCGGAATCGCTGGCCGCCTCGTCCACGATGGGCAGCAGCATATCCATTTCCTCCTTCGTGAAATAGGGAGACGAGAAGCCTTTTTCGCTAGTACGCAGCCAGTTGAGGTTGCCCTGCAAAGTGTTGATTTCGCCGTTGTGGGCGATGAAACGGAAGGGTTGCGCCAGCTTCCAAGAGGGGAAGGTGTTGGTTGCAAAGCGGCTGTGCACGAGGCCGAAGGCACTGACAAGGCGCTTGTTGCTAAGGTCGGGGAAATACTGGCGCACTTGGTGGCTCGTTAGCTGTCCTTTGTACACCACGATTTTGTGTGATAATGAGGCGAGGTAAAAGCCTACTTCGTCTTTCGGAACGGTGTCCTTGGCGAGGTGCGACGAGAAGTTGCGCAGCACGAACAGCTTGCGTTCGAATTCTTCTGGCGTGGCGATGCTGTCGGGTCGGGCGATAAAAACCTGTTCTATTTCTGGTTCGACAGAAAGGGCGGTTGGCCCAATTCCATCAGTATTTACAGGCACTTTGCGCCAGCAAAGCACCTCCAGCCCCAGCCGCTCCGCTGCCCTAAGGAAGATTTCACGGCACTCTTCCCGCAGCCTGATTTCCTTCGGGAAAAAGACCATGCCGACGCCGTACTTGCCGTAAGTAGGTAAGTACGTGCCGAGCTTTTGACATTCTTCGAAAAAGAATTCGTGCGGCGTTTGTATGAGGATTCCCGCACCGTCGCCCGTGTTTTCCTCGCAGCCACAGGCACCTCGATGCTCCATATTCTCCAGCACTGTGAGCGCATCGCTCACAGTTTGGTGGTTCTTGTTGCCCTTTATGTTCGCCACGAAGCCGATGCCACAGGCATCGTGCTCGAATTGTGGTAGATACAGACCTTTATTCTTCATAAAATATGGGTTTCGGTTCTATCGATTAGGTCTGTGCGATTTGGATAATGCTAAATAGTAAGGAGCCTTCCAAAGTTATTAAACATTACACCAAATACCCAAACAGCGCATCATCCTTGTTCACCTCCGTAAAGTCCACATTGTATCGCCTCATGTTCTCCAACAAACGTTCGTAGTCGCCGCGCTTTTGCAGCTCGATGCCGACCAGTGCTGGGCCGGTTTCCTTGTTCGTTTTTTGCATGTACTCGAAGCGGGTGATGTCGTCCGTATCGCCGAGGACGTGGTTCACAAACTCCTTCAGCGCACCCGGCCGCTGCGCAAAACGGACGAGGAAATAATGCTTCAAACCCTCGTACTGCAACGACCGCTCCTTGATTTCCGGCAGGCGGTCAATGTCGTTGTTGCTGCCGGATACCACGCAGACGACGGTCTTGCCGACGATTTGCTCGGCGTAGTTTTCCAGCGCCGTGATGCTCAACGCCCCAGCGGGTTCCACCACGATGGCGTCTTCATTGTACAGCTTCAAAATCGTGGTGCAGACCCGGCCCTCCGGCACCAGCACGAGGTCGTCGAGGGCGGTTCGGCAATAATCGAAAGTCAAGTCCCCTACCCTTTTCACCGCTGCCCCGTCCACGAAACGGTCAATGCTCGATAGCGTCACGGGCTGTCCGGCTTTCAGCGACTCGTACATGGCGGGAGCGCCTTCCGGCTCCACGCCCACGACTTTTGTTTTCGGTGAAAACGTCTTGAAATAAACGCCCATCCCCGCACTCAACCCGCCACCGCCAACTGGTACGAATAGGAAATCCACGTCAGGCAATTCGTCCAAGACTTCCAGTGCCACCGTGCCCTGCCCCTCGATGACCCGATGGTCGTCGAAAGGCGGGATAAAGGTCGCCCCATGCTCCGCAGTGTACTTTTTGGCGGCCACGGCGCACTCGTCGAAGTTGTCACTCACCAGCCGGATTTCCACAAAGCCATCGCCGAACATCTCGGTCTGTGAAACCTTCTGCCTCGGCGTGATGACGGGCATGAAGACCACGCCTTTCGCCCCCAGTTTTTTACAAGACCAAGCAAAGCCCTGCGCATGGTTGCCCGCACTGGCACACACCACGCCCCGTTGCAACTGCTCCTCCGGCAGGCTGCTCATCAGGTTGAAAGCGCCCCGCAGTTTGTACGAGCGCACCACTTGCAAGTCCTCCCGCTTGAGATAGACGGTGCAGTTGTAGCGCTTCGACAGGCCAACGTGCTGCTGCAACGGCGTTTTTCGGACGACTTTTTGGAGGCGTCTTGCCGCTTCGTGGATGGCTAATGCTGGCTGGTTTGTGGTCATGAATTTTGAATATTGGGATATTGGGATATTGAGTGAATGGTTACCAATATCTTAATCACCCAAATATCTCAATATCAAGCCTCTACAGGTTGGTTCTCCGGCCTCAAACTCCGAACCGTTTTCCCTGCCTGCCACATCTCGCTCTCCCGAAGTTCGGTCAGTTCAACTTCCAGTTTTTCCCGGTAATCTGGTTGGCTGTTGGACGAAATGGACTTGGCGGCCTCTTTGCCTTCGGCAACACTGGTGTAGAGTTCGTTGAAAACGGGGAGGGTGGCATCCCGGAATTTTTTCCACCAATCCAATGCGCCACGCTGGGCGGTGGTGGAGCAGTTGGCGTACATCCAGTCCATGCCATTCTCGGCGACTAGCGGCATCAGCGACTGGGTGAGTTCTTCCACCGTCTCGTTGAATGCCTCGGAAGGTGAGTGACCACGCTGACGCAGCACCTCGTATTGCGCAGCGAAAATGCCCTGGATGGCGCCCATGAGCGTACCGCGCTCGCCTGTCAGGTCGGAGTAAACTTCTTTTTTGAAGGTTGTCTCAAACAGGTAGCCGCTGCCAACGGCGATGCCCAATGCCACGACCCGCTCCCATGCCCGACCCGTAGCATCCTGGTGGATGGCGAAGGAGCTGTTCAGGCCCCGGCCTTGCAGGAACATTCGGCGCAGTGAGGTGCCAGAGCCTTTCGGTGCAACGAGTATCACGTCCACATCGGCAGGTGGGATGATGCCAGTCTGGTCGTTGTAGGTGATGCCGAAGCCGTGTGAGAAGTAGAGCGCCTTGCCGGGCGTTAGGTGCTTTTTCACCGTGGGCCAGAGGGCGATTTGTGCCGCATCGCTGAGCAGGTAGCAGATGATGGTGCCCCGCTGCAGCGCCTCTTCGATTTCAAAAAGGGTCTCACCTGGCACGAAGCCATCCCGGACAGCCTTGTTCCAAGTTTTCGAGTCCTTGCGCTGCCCGACGATGACGTTGATGCCGTTGTCAAGCTGGTTTAGCGCCTGACCGGGGCCTTGCACGCCGTAACCAATGACAGCGACGGTTTCGTTGCGAAGGACTTCCTGCGCTTTTTCGAGGGGAAATTCTTCCCGTGTGACGACGTTTTCTACAGTGCCGCCGAAGTTTAGTTTTGCCATGATTTTTTACTTAAAAGATTGATTGTCAAAATATTGCCTAAACGTCGGCGTCCCGATAGCTATCGGGATTAACCTCGCCGACGTTGTGCTTCCTTACATTGAGAAAACCTTTTCCCCTTCATTCAAAAATTCGTTCTCCGCCGTCTCCTCGCTCGGTTCCAAGGCCTCGAACTCCCGCAACCGCTCATGGAAACTATGGCTGCCCTTGATGATGGCCACCCTCGCGCTGCGCACGAATTCGATGAGTCCGTAGGGTTCGAGCGCCTTCATCAGGCCATCCGTTTCTTCCCGATGTCCTGTCGTTTCGAACACGGTGTAGTCCTTCCGGATGACCACCGCCCGTGCGCCGTGCTCCCGCAGCAGCCGCTCGACTTTCACCTTTTCGGCGATTTCATCGGTGGGCACTTTGAAGAGCGCCATCTCCTGCCAGATGATTTCCTCGTTGGTGCTGAAATAGACCTTCAGCACGTCCACCTGCTTCTCGATTTGGCGGGCGACCTTGCGCACGACCTCCTCCGTTTCGTCCACCACAATATTGAAGCGATGGATGCCCGGTATTTCGCTCGGCGAGGTGTTCAAGCTGTCGATGTTGATTTTCCGCCGGGAAAACATGATGGCGATGCGGTTGAGCAGGCCGACCTGATTTTCAGTGTAGACGGTTATGGTGAATTCTTGCTTCATAAAATTGTCATTGGGGTCATTTGTCATTTGTCATTGGCCATTTAGGCATACACCCAATGACTTCAATGACTAATGACCAATGACTATTTCAATCGTATCTCCGCCACCCCACAGCCCTGCGGCACCATCGGGAACACATTATTCTCCTTCCCGACCATCACCTCCAACAAGTACGCACCTGGCGCATCGAGCATGGTTTGGATGGCATTTTTCAAAAAATCACGCTCGCAAACTCGCTGCCCGGGTATGCCATAGGCGTCGGCGAGCTTCACGAAATCGGGCGTCACCATGTCCGTGAACGAGTAACGGCGCTCGTGGAAAAGCTCCTGCCATTGCCGCACCATGCCGAGGAACTGGTTGTTCAAAATCACGATTTTCACCCCAACGCCATACTGCTGGATGACGCCAAGTTCCTGCAAGGTCATCTGGAAGCCACCGTCCCCGATGATGCCGATGACCGTTCGGTCTGGCTGACCGACCTTGGCACCGATGGTTGCCGGAAGGCCAAAGCCCATCGTACCGAGACCGCCGCTGGTGATGTTGCTGCGGGTCTGGTTGAGTTTTGCGTAGCGGCAGGCGACCATCTGGTGCTGCCCTACATCGCTGACGATGATGGCATCGCCGCCCGTCAGTTCGTTCAGTAGGTTGACCACCTCGCCCATCGTGAGGATGTCGCTGGTCGGGTGCAGCTCGTTTTCGATGACGGCGACCTGTTCTTGAGCATCGTGCTCCCGGAATTTGGCCACCCAGTCGTCATGTTTTTTCGGTGAAACGAGCGCCGTCAGCATGGGCAGTGTTTCCTTGCAATCACCCCAAACGGGCACGTCGGCCTTCACGTTTTTGTCAATTTCCGCCGGGTCAATGTCGAGGTGGATGACCTTGGCCTGTTTGGCGTACTTATCGAGACGACCCGTCACCCGGTCGTCGAAGCGCATGCCAATAGCAATCAGCACGTCACACTTGTTGGTCAGCACGTTGGGGCCGTAATTTCCGTGCATGCCCAGCATCCCGACGTTCAACGGGTGGTCGGTAGGAATTGCGCCAGCACCCAAAATCGTCCAAGCGGCAGGGATGCCCGATTTTTCAATAAAAGCCTGAAATTCAGCTTCCGCATTCCCTAAAATCACACCTTGCCCGAACAGCACAAATGGCCGCTCCGCCCGGTTGATGAGTACAGCTGCCTGTTCGATGTACTCCTTCCGAACGATGGGTTTCGGGCGGTAGCTGCGGATGTGGTTGCAAGACACATATCCTTCATAATCAAAAGTCTGCAACTGGGCATTCTTCGAAATATCCACCAGCACAGGGCCGGGCCTACCGCTGCGGGCGATGAAAAACGCCTTGGCCAGCACCTGCGGGATTTCCCGTGCATCGGTCACTTGGTAGTTCCACTTCGTGACAGGTGTGGTGATGTTGATGACATCCGTTTCCTGAAAGGCGTCCGTGCCGAGCAGGTGCGCAAACACCTGCCCCGTGATGCAGACCAGCGGCGTGCTGTCAATCTGCGCATCGGCCAGCCCAGTCACGAGGTTCGTAGCGCCCGGCCCGCTCGTTGCGAAGACGACCCCCACCTTGCCGGAAGCACGGGCATAACCCTGTGCCGCGTGGATGCCGCCCTGCTCGTGCCGCACGAGGATGTGGCGCAGCTTGTCTGAGTAGTCGTACAATGCATCGTAAATGGGCATGATGGCCCCGCCGGGGTAGCCGAAAATGGTTTCGGTGCCTTCGGCCAGGAGGGCGTCCAAAACGGCAACCGAGCCAGAAACCACGGCGGTTTTGGGCTGTGCCGGAGCAGCGCCGTTTTGATGCTTTTCTGACTTGGGTATTGCTATGGTTTGCTCCATTTTAATGGGCTTTTATTTTTCAAACTCCAACCACTTACTTTCCATGTAAATGTATCCTTGAAGTTCTTCCTTTTTATAAACTGCTACCTTTTAAAACTCTCCAATGCTTGAGTCAAAAACGAGTGCCATATCTTCCATTTTGCTGGTTTCATAATATGCACCGAATGGACATCCAAATGGGTTTCCTTCCACTTCATCAGTAAAAATTGACAGCAAAAACATTTTCCTTGAACTTGTATCCGGCTGCTCGTATCCAAAAATCCTGTGGTCACGTTTCATGTTAGCAAATAGGAAAACAGTGCTGTCTTTCTCAATAATTGCTTTTGTAGCGTACTCAAAAGCAATTGCTTCCATTTTTGGCTTACTCGAAGCAACTTGGTCAACTTTGCTATCATGCTGAGCCTTATTCCCGCTCCCTTTACTATTAGAGATATTGCAGGATACGAGGACTATGCAGCCAATTGAGAAGAATAAATTCAATTTCATTTTGGTATAAACCTTTAGTTATAAATCCGTCACACATCCATCACTCGCTGAACTCACCTGCTTCGCATATTTGTACAACACCCCATTCTTCACCTTCAATGCTGGCTTCACCCAATTTTTCCTCCGCTCCGCAATTTCTGCCTCGCTCAAGTTCGCCACCAGTTCGTTGTTCTCAGCGTCAATGGTGATGCGGTCGCCGTTTTTCACCAAAGCAATCAGGCCGCCGTCATAGGCTTCAGGGGTGACGTGGCCGACCACGAAGCCGTGGGTGCCGCCGCTGAACCGCCCATCGGTGATGAGTGCCACGCTGCTGCCAAGGCCCCGACCCATGATGGCGCTGGTCGGCACGAGCATTTCGGGCATGCCAGGCGCACCCTTCGGCCCCTCGTAGCGGATGACAACGACGTGCCCCGCTTGCACTTCCCCGCTGCGGATGGCAGCGATGCAGTCGAATTCGTTGTCAAAAACGATGGCTGTGCCTTCAAACTTTTGGCCTTCCTTGCCAGATATTTTTGCGACAGCACCGCCCTCGGCGAGGTTGCCGCCGAGGATGCGCAGGTGCCCCGTGGCTTGGATGGGTCGGTCAATTGGCAGGACAACCGTTTGCCCTTCGGTCAAGCTAGGCAGCTCCGCTAAGTTTTCGGCAATGGTTTTACCAGTAACCGTCATGCTATCGCCGTGCAGCAGTTTTTCCGACAACATGTACTTCATCACGGCAGGCACGCCACCCACATCGTGGACGTTTTCCATGTGGTACTTGCCGCTGGGTTTGAGGTCAGCCAGTACGGGCGTTTTCTTCGAAATCGCCTTGATGTCGTTCATCGAAAGCGGGATGCGAGCGGTACGGGCGATGGCCAGCAGGTGCAACACGGCATTGGTGCTACCGCCGAGAACGGTCACGAGGCGAAGGGCATTTTCGAAGCTCTCCCGCGTCAGGATGTCCAGCGGCTTCAGGTCTTTTTCGAGCAAAATTTTCATGGCAGGGCCAACGGCGGCACATTCTTTTTCCTTTGCTTCGCCAACGGCGGGGTTGCTCGCACTGTAGGGCAGGGACAGCCCCAACGCCTCGATGGCGCTCGACATGGTGTTGGCGGTGTACATACCGCCGCAGGCGCCGGGGCCGGGGCAAGCATGGCGGATGATGGCGTACAGTTCCGCCGCCTCGATATTGCCCGCATATTTTTTTCCCAATGCCTCGAACGGCGACACGATGTCGAGGGTGCGGCCGTCCCAATGCCCGGTGGCGATGGTGCCGCCATAGACCATGAGCGAGGGGCGGTTGAGGCGTATCATGGCCATGACGGAGCCGGGCATGTTCTTGTCGCAGCCGGGGATGGTCACGAGGGCATCGTAGTAGTGGGCCCCCATCACCGCCTCGATGCTGTCGGCGATGATTTCCCGGCTGACGAGCGAGTAGCGCATGCCCTCCGTGCCGTTGGATATGCCGTCACTGACGCCGATGGTGTTGAACTCCAGTCCGGTCAGTCCCGCTGCCCGCACGCTGGCTCGAATTTTCGTTGCTAAATCCCGTAGGTGACGGTTGCAGGGGTTACCCTCGTACCAGTTGCTACAGATGCCGACGAAGGGCTGCTGCATGTCCTGCTCGGTGAGACCTGCACCGTAGAGCATGGCCATGCTGCCGGCCTGGGTGTCGGTTTGGGAGACGAGGGAGGAGTATTTTTTTAGGTTGTTGCTCACGCTATTTTGATGTTTTTTTGATTTCAACTTGTTGGTTAAAACAAAAGCGCCTTTCCCGTTTGCCGTCGAGAAAGGCGCTTTGTTTTTCTGCGAAAAACGTCCCTTCTCAACCCGGTGGGCTGACGACGATAATAATGATGGCGATAATGTTGGTTAGGTTAGGCATTCAAAAAAAGGACAGAATATTTTCAAAAAATCTGATACAAAATCAAGCCAATTCTGCTGTTTTGGCTGACAATTCAGCCACCTTCCCGGCTACCAAATCCCCCATTTCCGAGCACCGTACTGTCTTCTCCGCTTGCAAATCGGAAGTACCAAAGCCCGCTTCTAGCACAGCCTTCACTGCCTCCCGCACCGTGTTCGCTTCTTCGCCGAGGCCGAGGTGGTCGAGGAGCATGGCGGCGCTGAGGATGGCAGCCAAAGGGTTGGCGATGTCCTTCCCGGCGGCCTGAGGGTAGCTGCCGTGTATCGGCTCGAAGAGTGCCACTTTCGCACCGACCGAGGCCGAGGGCAACATGCCGAGCGAACCCGCCAGCACACTGGCCTCGTCGCTGAGGATATCGCCAAACATGTTCTCCGTCAGCACCACATCGAAACTGGCGGGGAACTGGATAATTTGCATGGCGGCATTGTCCACGTACATCCAGTCGAGTTGCACGTCGGGGTACTCGACGGCACCGAGGTCGAAGACGATTTTACGCCAGAAACGGCTGGTTTCCAGCACGTTGGCCTTGTCCACGAGGGTCAGTTTGTTGCGGCGCTGACGGGCGTACTCGAAGGCCAATCGGGCGATGCGCTCGACCTCCGGTTTCGTGTACACGCAGTGGTCATAGGCGCTGTCTTCGGTCTTGCCTTTTTCCCCGAAATAGATGCCGCCCGTCAGTTCCCGGAAGATGACGAAGTCCACGCCCCGCACTTTGTCCTCCCGCAGCGGGGAGAGGCGGGCGAGGTTGTCATAGACCGTCACCGGGCGGATATTGGCGAAGAGGCCGAGGCTTTTGCGCAAGCGCAAGAGGCCCTGTTCTGGCCGCACCTTGGCCGTCGGGTCATTATCAAAACGGGGGTGACCGATGGCGCCGAACAGGATGGCGTCGGCAGCCATGCAGGTGTCCAGCGTTGCCTGCGGCAATGGGTCGCCGTGCTTGTCAATGGCGATGGCACCCATGTCGGCGAAGTGGCAATCGAAGCGGTGGCCGAAGGTGGATTCCACTGTTTTCAGCACTTTCAAGGCTTGGTCGGTGACTTCTGGGCCGATGCCGTCGCCTGGGAGGACTGCTAGTTTGAAATTCATAAAATTATTGACTTTGACCCCAATAGGGGAATTTATATTTATCCCTCATTTGCTACGTAAAATCGCATAAAACATCAACAAAACAAGCCCTACAATCACGAATACGATTGCTCCTGGCCAAGCCATTGAAAACCAAATAAATCCGCCAATGCCACCAAAAACAGTCACAATGATTGCAAAAAGAAATGCACCTATGAAATTTGCCATTGCTCCCCAATAAAGAAATTTTTCAACATCGGATTTTGGCTTTTTTCCCATGGTTAAGCTATGCAACAGCTTTCTCGTTCAATACTTCTTTTCCTTGTTCGAACTGCTCAATTTCATCTTTTAGGCTCAGCAAGAAATCAATGTCATCATACCCATTCAGCATGCAAACCTTGCGGAACGGGTCAATGTCAAATTGTTCCTCCCGCTCCGTCCCAGGGATGGCGATGGTCTGGTGCTCCAGGCTGACGATGAACTTGGTCTGTGGGTCAGCTTCGATGGCCGTGAACATTTCATGCAGGAACGCTGGCGATACTTGCACGGGCAGAAGGCCATTGTTCAGCGCATTTCCTCGAAAAATATCGGCAAAGAAGCTGCTCACCACGACTTTGAAACCGTAATCCGTGAGAGCCCAGGCGGCGTGTTCCCGGCTGCTGCCGCAACCGAAGTTCTTGCCCGCCACGAGAATTTTGCCGCTGTACGTCGGGTTATTCAACACGAAATCGGACTTGGGGCTGCCGTCGGCGTTGTAGCGCCAGTCGCAGAACAGGTTTTTCCCAAAACCTTCCCTCGTCGTCGCCTTCAAGAAGCGGGCGGGGATGATTTGGTCGGTGTCCACATCCTCAATGGGAAGTGGGACAGCGGTAGAAACTATGTGCGTGAATTTTTCCATTTTCTTGATTACATCAATTATTTCGAACATCAACAATCTCTCCTGCCACTGCAGCAGCAACTGCCGTCAACGGACTCGCCAAAATCGTCCTTGCTCCCGGTCCTTGTCGCCCCTCGAAATTGCGGTTGCTAGTGCTCACGCAATATTCGCCAGCAGGCACTTTATCTTCGTTCATACCGAGACAGGCGGAGCAGCCTGGTTCCCGGAACTCGAAGCCGGCAGCTGTGAAAATTTTATCTAACCCCTCGGCCTTGGCCTGAGCCTCGACCTGTTTGCTGCCGGGTACTATCATGGCGCTGACGTGTGGGGCTTTCTGTTTGCCCTGCACAAATTTCGCCGCAAGGCGCAAGTCCTCGATGCGGCTGTTGGTGCAGGAACCGATAAAGACATGACTGATTTTTTTACCCAAAATCTGCTCGCCGGGTGTGAAGCCCATGTAGCCGAGCGATTTCTCGAAGGAGGCCACGCTGTCGCCCTCAGCAGGGGCGGTTGGCACGGAGGCAGTCACGGGGATGCCCATGCCGGGGTTCGTGCCATAGGTGACCATCGGTGCGATGTCCTCGGCTTTGTAGTGGTATTCTTTGTCGAAAACGGCGTCGGGGTCGCTGAACAAGGTGCGCCATTTTGCGACAGCAGCCTCAAAATCAGCGCCTTGCGGAGCAAATTCACGACCACGCACGTACTCGAAAGTGGTGTCGTCGGGGGCGATGAGGCCGCCCCGTGCGCCCATTTCGATGCTCATGTTGCAGATGGTCATGCGGGCCTCCATCGAGAGGGAGCGGATGGCGCTGCCAGCGTACTCGACGAAATAGCCCGTGCCCCCGGCGGCGCTGAGTTTGGATATGATGTAAAGGATAATGTCTTTGGAAACGACGCCCCCGGCCAACTCGCCGTCCACTGTGATGCGCATGCGCTTGGGGCGCTTGAGCAACAGGCATTGCGAAGCCAAAACCTGCTCCACCTGGCTGGTGCCGATGCCGAAGGCAATGGTGCCGAAAGCCCCGTGGGTACTGGTGTGGCTATCGCCGCAGACGATAGTCATGCCCGGCTGCGTGATACCCAGTTCCGGCCCGATGACGTGGACGATGCCCTGCCAGCGGTGGCCGAGGCCGTAGAGGTCCACGCCGAATTCGTTGCAATTTTCCGTGAGTTTTTCCACTTGGAAACGGCCCAGCGGGTCGTTGATGGGCAGGTGCTGGTTCAGTGTCGGCACGTTGTGGTCGGCGGTGGCAACGGTGTTTTTCGTGCGAAAAACGGGGATGTTGCGTTGGCGCAAACCATCGAACGCCTGTGGGCTGGTCACTTCGTGGATGAAGTGGCGGTCAATGTAAAGGACGTCCTGCCCGCCCTCGACGGACTTGACGACGTGGGCGTCCCAGATTTTATCGAAAAGTGTTTTTGACATTTTTCTTCAATATTGAATTTAGGAGATGGCAGCATGAGTAGCTTTTTCTTGCTCAACTTCCCAAGCCCTGAACTTCATGATTTCCACTAAATCTTCATCGCTGACTTCTTTCTTCCTATCCGCTACCACGAGGAAATTGGAGTAAACTGCGTCCAATTCGTCCTTCGTCAAATTGTAGCCAAGACATTTGGCACGGTAGGCCAAAGCAGCACGGCCGCTGCGTGCGGTGAGCACGATTTTCGAGTGGTCAACGCCCACTTCGAGTGGGTCAATGATTTCGTAAGTCTCGCGTTTTTTAATGACACCGTCCTGGTGGATGCCACTACTGTGGGCAAAGGCATTCGCCCCGACAATGGCCTTGTTGGGCTGCACCACCACGCCCATTTTATCAGAAACCAAGTGACTGATGGGGTTCAGGAGGCGGGTGTTGATGCCCGTCGTATATCCGAGGTCGCCGTGCTGGCGCAATATCATGACGACTTCCTCCAGTGAGGTGTTGCCTGCCCGTTCACCGATACCGTTGATGGTGCACTCGATTTGGCGGGCACCGTTGATGACCCCGCTGATGGAATTGGCAGTAGCCAAACCCAAATCGTTGTGACAGTGAGTGCTCAAAATGGCTTTCTCAATGCCTCGCACATTTTCGTAAAGGTATTTGATTTTGGCGCCGTATTGTTCCGGAAGGCAATAGCCTGTGGTATCGGGGATATTGAGCACAGTGGCCCCGGCCTTGATGGCAGCTTCGAGTACGCGGGCGAGGAATTCATTGTCGGCACGACCAGCGTCCTCAGCGTAGAATTCGACGTCTTCCACAAACGACTTTGCGTATTTCACGGCGGCGGCGGCACGGTAAAGGATATCCTCTGGGGTGGTCTGCAACTTGTAACGAATGTGCATTTCCGACACACCGATGCCCGTATGGATACGCGGACGGACGGCACCTTCCAAGGACTCAGCCGCAGTTTTGATATCTTTTTCGATGGCCCGGCTCAGACCGCATACGGTTGGTCTTCGAACGGCACTGGCCACTCTGTGCACTGCTTCAAAATCACCTGGACTGCTGATGGGGAAGCCTGCTTCAATCACATCAACCCCCAATTCTTCGAGCGCACGGGCGATTTCGATTTTCTGAACGGTGTTCAATTTACAGCCAGGCACCTGCTCGCCGTCGCGGAGGGTAGTGTCGAAGATTTGGATTTGTGTAGCCATACTATTGAGTTGATAAGGGTTGATGGGGGCTGTGATTTATATTTGCGTTTCAAAAATAGCCCTACCCTACTCTGTCGGGAAATCAAGTTTTTGGCGTTCTCCTATTTCAAAACTGACATACATTTGGTTTATTAAATTGATAATCAATTACTTATAAACAAATTTTCTACGACGCCAAATCAACCATTTTCAACTATTTATCAATCCATAAAAGTGGCTAAACAACGCACTGACGACTTACTCCAACTCATCCGCACCCTTACACAGGGTGAAAAGCGACAGTTCCGTCTTTTTGCAAAGCGAAATTCTTCGTCAGACGACTTGCTTTTCTTGCAGTTGTTCGATGCATTGGATAAAAAAAGTGAGTACGACGAGGCGTCCATTTTGAAGAGAATCCCATCGCTGAAAAAAGAACAGTTGCCAAACTTGAAGGCACACCTTTACGGACAATTGCTTACCAGTTTGCGGTTACTGGCGAGGGGACGTAACGAGGATATCCTGCTCCGCGAAAACATTGACTATGCCCATGTACTGTACGACAAGGGGCTCTACCGGCAGGCTTTGGATTTGCTCGGAAAAACAAAGGAACGGGCGGTTAACGGACAGTTCAAGTCACTTGCAATGGAGATTTTGGAATTTGAAAAACTGATAGAAGGGCAGTATATCACCCGAAGTATTGAGGGACGGGCTCAAGCACTTTCGGAGCAGACATTGGAAATCGGGCAGGCACTGTCCCAAACACACGAATTTTCTAACCTCGCACTCCAGATGTACGGGCTTTTCATAAAAATCGGCTTCGTACGCAACGAGCGGGATTATTTTTTCGTGCGGGAGTTTTTCAATGCCCGTTTGCCGCAGGCGAAGTTTGAGGAACTGGATTTTACGGGTAGGGTTTATTTCTGTCAGTCACATGTTTGGTTGTACCATATTTGTCAAGAATTTGCCCCTTGCTACCGTTATGCGCAGCGCTGGGTGGATATTTTTTCAGAAAACCCTTCCATGAAGGGGCTACACCCTGTTTTTTACTTGAAAGGGCTGCACAACTTGCTCCTTGCACTGTTCAACAGCCTTCACGACGAGCGATTTGGGATGGCCCTTCATTTGCTGGAACGCTATCCCCAAGAAGTAGATTTTAGTCAAAACCGTAACGTGGAGGGGCTTTACCAACTTTACCTAAATATCCATCAAATTAATGCATTTTACTTAAGCGGTGATTACGAAGGAGGCGTCAAAATCATTCCCAAATTAGCATCTTTGCTCGAATCGAATCTCTATAATTGGGACTCCAACCGCATCATGGTTTTTCAATACCGAATCGCCTGCTTGTATTTTGGGAATGGAGAATACGGCCACGCTATTGAGTTTTTAAACAAAATCATTAATCAAAAAACAATTGACTATCGGGCTGATATTCAGTGTTTTGCAAGGATACTTAACCTCATTGCTCATTTTGACTTGGGCAATGCTGACCTAGTGGAATACCAAGTAAAGTCTGTTTACAGGTACCTGCTTCACTTGGAAGATTTACAGCAGGTTCAACGCGAGGTTTTCAACTTTCTTCGTAAAATGCCTAGCACTAGACCTGCTGACCTACATAAGGAGTTCCAATATTTGCATGAACGACTAGTGCCGCTTCAAGGCGATTCTTACGAACGGAGACCCTTCCTTTACCTTGACATTATCTCATGGTTGGAATCAAAACTTGAGAACAGGTCAATAAAAGAAATTATCCGTGAGAAAACGGCAATGAGATTACATCGGCGCAGTTAAGTTTTTAAGTAGATAAGTACGTACTTATCTACTCATAGTTTTCATTTTTTCTTCCAAGACCTTGATTTTAGGTTCATATTCAGCTAGAATCTCTGCAAACGAATCAGCGTGCTGTTCCACTATAGCTTGTCTGACTAGATACCGCAACATCTTATCTCGGCGGTAATCTTCCAGTTCCAATTCCTTCTTAGCCGTTTTTTCCTTTTTTTCAACAATTACCTTGGCATAGGGATTGTCCCTCAAGCTTGCAATTGCTTTAAGTGTAACATCAGGCTCTTCTGCTGTAAGCGTCTTTATTTGCTCATTAATACGGTCTGCGGCTACTTCTCTAAGCATTTCCAATTCGCCCCGGAGTGTTTCCACTATCCTACCCTTTTCAACCTCTTCGGTCTGACGCCGGAGTTGTTCTTCCTTGACGTCCGTATAGCCGTTGCGTAGTGAATTGACGAAAAAACCAGGCACGCTGGTTTTAATCTGGTTGTTAGCTTTAGCTCGCTGCGTAACGCGAATGGCCTGGGCTACCTGATCTTCCGTGCAGTCTTCCAATAATTCTAAAAAGACCGTAGGTGTTACGCCAAACTTCTGCACGACATCCGCTTGGTATTTATTGAATAAGATATCTCGCATGGTGGTTTGTGGTACGTCGGATACCTCTGCCACATCTCCAATCACCTTGCCATTAAAAGGTAGTTCAAGAGGCTTTGGCACTACCCTACTTCGTACATGAGGAATGTCCTCGTCTGGTTTCCTTCGGAAAACAAAACGAAGGCTGACTACTTTCTTACCTTCCTTCACCTTTATGCAATCTGTGATTAGCAGGTCTGTATGCGAGTTTATTTCCTTGATAGCTGGGCTGACTACCCAGCGGAAGAAATCCGGAAACCGCTGGTATTCTTTCGTTATTTCAAACATCCGCTTGATTTCTTCAATATCCATCGTCCGTTCGCCTATACTTTCATACTGCTTCAGTAGCTCGTACACACGTATGGGATAAGCGCCTAGCTTGACGACGTTCCGGAGATCATAAGCCGTAAAATTTCTTTGCAATTGGAGGAAAAATGGCTTCATTTCTTGCTCTATAGTCACATCAATATATTCCTGACTTTCTCTGGGTTGGCCATCCCTTCCATCTTTGAGGTAGTCTATCTTTCGCAAAATGTGATATTGTACCTCACGGGTCGTCCCATCTTTCTCGTAGCTGACGAAGAAAGATTTGCTCATAATGCTTTTGGCTGCCTCTCGCAACAAATTGTAGGATTGGTTGGATTTCAAGTTGAATGCGCGAATCACATCTTTGTACCACACACGATACACCTGAAAGTCGTCATCATCGCGACGGATCTGAGATAAAATGGACAGAAAGAACCGCGTTTCCCAGATGTCGAACCTGTAACGCGACTCAATTAGTTGGTTGGCCTTTTTGATGACGACTATGCCACCACTTTTACGTCTTCTTTTACCCATGACACTAAATGTGAGAGATTTGGGACACAATTGCTAAATGTGAGAGATTTGGGAGTATTTTAGATTTGCAAATAAAAGCTGAACATCAAATAGCGAGCCTAAACTCCCATTTTTCTCACATTTAATCCCAAATATCTCACATTTTCCCAATTCTCTCACATTTTCTCCCATTTTTCTCGTTTTTCCTCCCAATTCTCTCGTCGTGTATTCCCAATTCTCTCACACTATAACCCAATTCTCTCACATTTAATCATGCTAAGTACCTGATTATCAGCAATATATAGCATCCTAAAAGCTATAAAACAATGATAAAAAATAAAACACCAACAAAGGGCATCCTTTGTTGGTGTTGAAGCTCTATTAATAAACAAGAAGAAATATCTGCTAGGGTTACTCACCAAGGTCGCGCTCTATGAGCATTTCGACATAGTGCATGATATCTGAATCATGTTCAATTGCTTTTATCTTCAGACGCTTGTGGAGCGATGGATGTATATCGACGGAAAGGCGGACTTTTCTCACGGGAGTTTCTACTACATCCCGGCTCTCTTTTTTTGGCTGCTTAGTTGCAGAAGTTTTTTTGGTGGTGGTTTTTGAAACTTCTTTTAATGTAGTAGGTTTTGCTGAAGTTTCAGGTTCCGTCTTTGCATCATGTATCTGTTTGATGGCACTTTCTATGTCATCTACTGAAAGCTGTTTTGGTGGAAGAGACAAAGTGCTTTTTATATTGAAGGTCTTTTTTGCCATTTTGATTATTTTTAAAATTTTTAAATGGGTTTATAGCAGTTTTTCAATTTCGGTTGCGAGCGACTCTATTTCGCCTTGAGCGTTTTTATCCTTCAACTCCATGATACCGAGACCCTGAACAGTGGCTTCTTTATAAGCTACCCTAGTTGATATCTTTGAAGCCAATAAATTAATACCCATTTCTCCAATAGTTTCACCTATTTCCCGGTCTAGGTTTGTGCGCTCATTGTACTTATTGAGGACTACAAAAAGTTCTACTTTACCGCCCATTGCCTCCTTGGTTATTCGAGCCTCTTCGAAACGCTTCAAAAAGGTTTCGAGCGCCCAAACGTCGGTGGCACTAGCTAAAATAGGTGTAACGACAAGGTCACTCATTATTATTATCCTGGTAGTCAATTCAGTCAATGCCGGGGTCCCATCTATGATGACCAAGTCGTAATTCTTACCTAATTTATTTAAAATCTGATCCGAAATTGTATCCGGATTTATTTGGTAAACTGGTATTTCAGGTACATTCACATCCTCAATTTCAGCTCTAACACTTCCCCATTTTACAGAGGTTTGCTGTTCAACGTCTGTATCAGCTATGCATAGCTTCCGGCCTTTTTGGGTGAGATAAACAGCTAGATTTTGTGCCAAAGTGCTTTTCCCTACACCACCCTTGAGATTTGTAACTGAAATTATCATCTTGCTTAATTTTTTAAACTGTTGATTGTCAATTAAATAAATCTAAGTACGATACTTATTTAAGTAAGTAGTTTCCTTTTTTAATTTTTGCACCACAATAGTTGTACTTATTTAAGTACATAAGTAAGTATCGTTGCGCTTGCGAAGCAAAAGTATGAAACTTAAATAAGTATTGTAAGTTTTTACTTGAATAATATTTAAACTTATATACTTATGTGCTTAAAAACTTAAGTAAGTTTCTACTTATGTTTGTAAAATAAGTAATTACTTATGGTTTTATTTTACTTAAATACTTAAGTAAGTACTTACTTAAGTATTTAAGTTTTGTAAGTAAAGAAATAGTAGATACCGGAAATCTGAGTATTAATTCTCCCTGCGAATCATAAATTTGCAGCGAATAGGGTAGGAGTAACAATGGAGAGCTGTTTCTATAATCAATGTGCTAGTGAAGGCCGCATTTTTTTGGTGGAAAAATAGTTTTCTTTGCATTGAACCCATGTCCACATCCAAACGAACAGAAGCTTACTTCTTCTGTTTGTTTTTCAATCACCATAATCTTGATTGACCATGTTTTTAATGGAACAAACCATGCGCTGGTATGGCCCAGAAGACCCAGTCACACTTTGGCATATTCGACAGGCAGGTTGTACTGGAGTTGTTACTGCGCTTCACCATCTTGAATATGGCGAGGTATGGCCCCTAAGCGAAATTGTAAAACGAAAAAAGCAAATCGAAGCCTTGGGTATGACTTGGACAGTCGTTGAAAGCCTGCCTGTCCATGAGGACATCAAAAAGCAGCGTGGCGATTGGAAACTTTACATCAAAAATTACAAAACCAGTCTCCGAAATCTAGCTGAGTGTGGCCTAAGGGTTGTCACTTATAATTTCATGCCCATTTTAGACTGGCTTCGTACAGACCCTGCTTTCCCCCTTCCTGACGGCAGCCGTACATTACGATTCGAGCGCGCTGCTTTCATAGCTTTCGATCTTTTTTTATTGAAAAGACCTGGTGCTGAGCGCGACTACACTCCAGCTGAGATTGTGAAAGCAAAGATGCGCTTTGATTCAATGACCAATGAATTCCGGCGTGTGTTGTATGAAAACATCCTGTTGGGATTGCCCGGTGATGACGAACCATTTACAGCAGCTGAAGTGCTAGAGGCATTGGAAGGTTACGCTAATATCGGTGCGAAAGAACTGAAAAAACACTTGTTTGACTTCTTGCGAGAAGTTGTTCCAGTGGCGGAGGAGGTAGGCCTTAAAATGGCCATCCATCCCGATGACCCGCCGTACCCAGTGCTAGGTCTCCCTCGTGTAGTGAGTACCGAACAGGATGTGGCAGACCTGCTGGCAGCTGCACCATCGCCGGCCAATGGCCTTTGTTTCTGTGCTGGTAGTTTTGGTTCTCGGCCTGACAATAACCTGTCTGGTATGGTCAAGCGATTTGGCGATCAAATCCACTTCCTACACCTCCGCAACACAAAACGTGATAACGAGGGCAATTTTTACGAAGCCAACCACCTAAGTGGTGATACGGATATGCCTACCTTGGTGCGAGAAGTCTTGGCGATTATGCAGCGCCGAGGTGTCAGCATACCTATGCGACCCGACCATGGTCACCAAATGTTGGATGATCTTGACAAGAAGACTTACCCTGGCTACTCGGCTATCGGAAGGCTTCGGGGGTTGGCTGAACTTCGGGGGCTGGAGAAAGGGTTAGCCTATGCAATGACGCAAAAATGATACTAAGTAAAACTGTAGTAAATTAGTTTGCATTGATATGAACCAAGTCGGTGGAGCTCCATCAACCTAGTATCTAAAAGATATTTTCATGTATTTAATTGGTTTTGACATAGGTAGTTCATCTATCAAAGCGGCACTAGTGGAGGCTGAAACAGGAGCTACTTTGGCCATTGCCCAGTCTCCAGCATCGGAAATGGGTATGATTGCGCACCAACCGGGCTGGGCAGAACAAAACCCCGAAGACTGGTGGACGCACGTTTGCGCTGCAACCCGCCAATTATTGGCAGATTGTAGCGTAACACCAGCCGAGATCAGGGGCATCGGCATCAGCTACCAAATGCACGGGCTCGTAGTGGTAGGCGACGATTTGAAGCCGCTGCGCCCATCCATCATCTGGTGCGACAGCCGGGCAGTACCTTTTGGGAATAAGGCCTTCGATGAAATTGGCCACCAGAAATGCTCTTCACACCTGCTCAATTCCCCAGGAAATTTCACGGCTGCAAAATTAGCTTGGGTAAAGGAAAATGAACCAGCATTGTTTGCTAAGATAAGGCATTTCATGTTGCCAGGCGACTATATCGCCCTACGCCTGACCGGAGAGGCCATGACCACCCCTAGTGGCTTGAGTGAAGGCATTCTCTGGGATTTTTTGAAAAACGATATTTCTGATCCAGTATTGGATTATTTCGGTTTCAGTAAAAAATTGGTGCCACATGTCACGCCCACATTTTCATTGCAAGGTAATTTAACACCCGAAGCTGCTGCTGCCACGGGTCTTGCTGTAGGCACCCCGGTAGCCTATCGTGCTGGCGACCAGCCAAACAATGCTCTCAGTCTCAATGTACTGCAACCAGGTGAGGTTGCTGCTACAGGTGGCACCTCTGGCGTCGTGTACGGTATCGTAGGAAAGCCTGTTTTTGATATTCAATCGAGGGTCAATGGATTTTGCCACGTGAATCACGATGCTGACAACCAACACATCGGCATTTTACTTTGCATCAACGGGGCTGGCAGTATGTACCGCTGGCTACGCCAAACGGTGGGTCAGGGTAGCATAAGCTATCCCGACATGGAACGGCTAGCCGATACTGTCCCCATCGGCTCAGATGGACTACGCATTCTGACCTTCGGCAATGGTGCGGAACGTATACTCAATAACCTTGACATAGGTGCACAGGTGAACAACCTACAACTGAACCGCCATTCGGCTTCTCACCTCTATCGAGCAGGGCTGGAAGGCATCGCTTTCTCGTTCGTGTATGGTGTCCAAATTTTAAAGGAAATGGGCCTCGAAATTTCCGTCATGCGGGTCGGTAACGATAACCTGTTTCAGTCAGCTGTTTTTTCCAAAACAATTGCTAGCTTGCTTGGCTGCTCAATTGACATGGTGCAAACGACTGGAGCAGTAGGTGCTGCCAAAGCAGCAGGAGTAGCAACAGGAATTTACCCTAACATTGAAACGGCAATGGCAAACGTTCAAATCATTGGCCGTTACGAGCCAACACCGGGTAGAGTAGGGGAGTACCGGGCTGCGTATGAAACTTGGGTTGCGGATCTAAAAAAGAATATTTCACAATAAACTGACAATCATAAACTTATGGCAAATAAAAAAGCAATAAAAACCACAAAATCCAACCTAACAGTTGGTAAAAAAGAATACTTCAAGGGTATTGGCCAGGTTCCGTTCGAAGGACCTGCGAGCGATAACCCCCTGGCATTCCGGTGGTACGATGAGGGACGCATCGTGCAGGGTAAAACGATGAAGGAGCATTTTCGCTTCGCAATGGCATGGTGGCACACGCTCTGCGGCACGGGCGGTGACCCCTTTGGCCCCGGCACAAAGTCCTTTCCTTGGCTCAAGGCAAAAGATCCAGTTGAGCAGGCGAAGGACAAAATGGACGCTGGTTTTGAGTTCATCACCAAGATGGGCATACCTTTCTACTGCTTCCACGACTATGACCTCGTTGCCGAAGGTGATACGCTGAAGGAAAGCGGAAAGCGCCTTGAAAAAATCACGGACTACGCTGCCGAGAAGCAGAAGGAGAGCGGCGTGCAACTGCTGTGGGGAACGGCGAATTTGTTCAGCCACCCTCGTTACATGAACGGTGCTGCCACAAACCCCGACTTTGACGTGGTGGCCTATGCAGGTGCGCAGGTAAAAAATGCCCTTGATGCTACCATCAAATTGGATGGTGCAGGCTATGTGTTCTGGGGTGGCCGTGAGGGTTACATGTCGCTGTTGAACACAGACATGAAACGTGAACTGGACCACCTCGCCCGCTTTTTGCACATGGCAAGGGATTATGGCCGCAAAAACGGCTTCAAGGGTACATTCTTCATCGAACCAAAACCGATGGAACCGAGCAAGCACCAGTACGACTTTGATGCGGCAACTTGCCTGAACTTCCTTCGGGAATTTGACCTGATGGCGGATTTCAAACTGAACATTGAAGTAAACCACGCAACGCTTGCGCAGCATACCATGCAGCACGAGATGCGGGTGGCGGCTGATGCCGGTGCATTGGGTAGTCTTGACGCCAACCGCGGCGACTATCAGAATGGATGGGACACCGACCAATTCCCGAACAATGTAGTTGAACTGACGGAGGCGATGTTGGTACTGCTAGAAAGTGGCGGCTTGCAAGGTGGGGGCATCAACTTCGATGCGAAAACTAGGCGGAACTCTACGGATTTGGCAGATATTTTCTATGCCCATATTGGAGGCATGGACACATTTGCAAGGGCATTGCTGGCCGCTGATGCAGTTTTGGAAAAGTCGGAATATGGAAAATTACGGCAAGAGCGATATGCTTCTTTTGACAAGGGCAAAGGCAAGGATTTCGAGAAAGGGAAATTGGACTTGAAAGACTTGGCCAAACTAGCCAACGAAAATGGTGAACCAAAGCAGCGAAGCGGCAAGCAGGAACTTTTTGAGAACATCATCAACCGGTTTGCGTAAAAAAGGTGACTCGTTCCCGAGAGCTAGAAAACCTAAGCTTTCAGTTTTTGGTGATAGCTCAATTTGTCAATAACGGTTTTTTATGAAAAAAAATAGTTTTAAAATGCTGAACAGAATATTCCCAATCATCCTCTTGGTTGCTATCTTGGGAAGTTGCAACAACTCGAACAATAATGCTGGTAGTGCCAAAATACCTGATAATATTGGTGGTTATTGGGTAAATGCCACGTGGTGGCAAGAGCTACAAAACACCAAGTCTCCTATGAAGGCGGCAGAGAAAACGGGTGATGTTGCGGCGGCTATTTTCCACCACGAGGACAGTACTAGGTGGCTGGTGGACTTGAGCTACGGTTGGCATGAAGGTCAGCAATTGACCCTGCGCACAAAAGACGGTGGCCTTCAGGTTTACGACCCGATGAACGCCACGGTTCACCAATACAATCTTGTTCCACAGTCCGATGGCTCCATCCACTTGGACGACACGCCAATGGTGCGCCTTGGCGATGCCTACACAGGTTTCAACGTCATTGCTCATACGCTTGTGGGAGGACAGTATGACCTTGACGGTAAAACAGTGGTATTCAACCCGAAAGGCACAGTCGTCGGGCTTGACGACTATTACCGTTATGAATTGTTGCTGGACTATGTAGCCGAAGATGTACCAGCCGACCAACTCATGCTTTCGAAAGAAGGCCGAACTCCTGAATTTTATGCCTTCAAAATCGAGGGAAATCACTTGTTGCTTTACGAGATTGACGATATGGGCGGCAAGGAAGAATTCAAGTACGAGGTAGGAAAATTGAAGTATGATTTAGTGAAAAAATAGTTTCAAGGGAGGGGCAATTGTACAAGGTCAATTGCCCTTTCCTTGCTGCTCATAAAACGATTTGCGCATCTCCCTTTCGTCGTCCATCTTTGGCCCACGCTTAATTTTTTCCCAATTAAATGTTTTGTGATAAACATCCATCGCCCGCTGTGGGTCGAAGACCCGCGTATCCGAAGGCTCCAAATCGTAGGGCGTGAAGTCCGGCTGGTCAGTGAAAAAATCGGAGAGCAGGCTCGCCGTCAAGTCGTACTGGTTCAGGTAGCCAGCGCCGAGTAGGTTGTAGATTACCTTCATCAGGCTCCCAAAATTGGCGTGGGTGGGCGACACGTAGCCGCGTTTCACGTAAGGCCCCGCCATCATCAGCACCGAGCGGTGCGCATCCACGTGGTCAACGCCACCCTGCGGGTCGTCCTCCGTCACAATGACGAGCATATCCTTCCAGTACGGCGTCCGGCTAAGGAAATGCAAGAGCCTGCCCAGCGCCAAATCATTGTCCGACATGTACGAATGCCAGTAGGGGTAGCCCTCCTCCGGGCGGGTGCCAGCGCCGTGGTCGTTCGGGATGATGATGGTCACTAATTGAGGCATCACTTCTTTCCCCTTCAACCATTTCTCGGTGAAAATCTCCTCAAATTTATCCATCCGGAATTGGTCGGGCACGTTGGTGTTGTAGCCGGGGTATTCAAAACTGGTTCGGTCGAAAAGCGGCTTCGGCATCGGAAAAACGACCGGGTGCCGCGCACCGAACAGCGTGTCAAATTTCTCCTCCGACGGTCCAGTGTACTCGTTCGCTTCGCCAAAATTGTAGTAGCTGATTTCCCTCCGGGCCAATTTGTCCCATATGCCGCCTCGCTCGTTGTAGTCCTCTGGGTCGGTAGCGCCTGTGGTGCGCGGGAACCGCCTGCCCGGCGCGCTGCTGAACGGCATGAATTCCGCCTTGGCCTGCGAATTGGCCTCCACGTACTCGTTCGGAATCGTTCCGACCATCCACTTGTGACCGTGGATGCTGGCATCGCTGTCGCAATAAAAATTGTCGCTGAACGCCCACTGCTGCGCCATCTTCAGGTGGTTGGGCATGACCTTCGCCCCCGTTAGCTCCGGAGCGCCTTCCTTCGTGGCAGGTATGCTTACATCCGTGCCGCAGCGGGCGAGGCTGGGGTCACCTTTTGCTTGCGCAAGCTGCCCGAACACCTCGTCGTAAGTCCGGTTTTCCTTCGTAACGTAAACGATGTGCTTGATGGGACTTTGCCGAAGTCCCGGCAGCGGCGGTAGCGGGTTCTTGCCATCATCCGTGATTTTTACTTCCTGAAACGTGTTGCGCAGCACTTGGTCTGTGTAGTTTTTCAAGGTCAAATCATCGGGCACAGCAATAGTCTGGAAAGTGGCCAGTTGGATGTCGCCGATGTAGGTTCCCTGCGGTGGCGGCGTGAAACCCGCACCACCGTTGGGCCCAGCGCCGAAGCCACGGGCGCTCGTCACGTAGATTTTTTGGCCATCCGGCGAAAGCTTCACCCGCGTCGGCATCCAGCCTGTGGGGATGTAACCCTTCACTTTCCGTTTTTTCACATCCACGACGGCGACGGCATTCAGGCTCAGGCAGGCCACGTAGAGCGTTTTTTCATCTGGCGAAAGCGCCAGGCCGAAGGGCATCACACCGCGGTAGGCATCCAGTTTTTTGTGAAAACGGAGTGGAATATCCGCTATCACCTTGTGTTTTTTTAGGTCAAAAACGGAAATCAAATCGTTCTGCGCATTGGAAATGAAGGCGCAGCGACTGCCCACTGCCACAGAACTCGGGTGTGCCCCACCCACGATTTCGCCTTCCTCTTCCTCCTCCTCATTTTCAAATTCATCGCCGATTTGCAGGCCCGTCTTGAACTTGCCCGTCACCGTGTTTTTATCCAAATCCACCGTCCAGATGCTCATCGCTTCCTCGTCCAGCGGATCGCCGAGACCGGGGATTTTTCGACCATCGGGATAGGTGACGCCTTCCTCGGCTTCTTTCGAAGGGTAGCCATAGGTGGGCACTTCTAAGCCTTTTTCCCCAATATTTTCAGGGGTGACGCCCGGCACGAGCGGGTATTCGAACAACCCGACGTTTGCCACAAAAGCTGTTTTGCCATCCGGCGAAATCGAAATGCCAAACGGGATACGCCCGACGGGGATGCTGGCCGTGATTTTTTGCGAAGCGACGTCGATCAAAACCAAGCGGTTGTTTGCTCTATCCAACACGAGCAGTTGGTTCCGCTTTTTATCAAAAACCAAATCGGAGGTGTAGCTGTCGGCGAAGTTTTTCCCACCAAATTCGCCATTCAAGGAAATGACCCGGCCCCGGCGGCGCTCCTTCACCTCGAACTCCACGACCGTGCCTTCCCCGCCACCACTCAGCCATGCCGTTTTCCCATCTGGTAAATAGGTGACCCCGAGAAACGACGAGCCTTCCAGCACGGATGGTACATTTCCATCGTAGCTGGGCATCCGCAGTGGTTGTTCGCTGGGGTTTTCAAGGTTGAGCCAGGTGACCACGTTGCTGTGCAGCACTAGCGCCGATTTCCCATCGGGACTGATGGCGAGGCCGTAGGGCGCGCTGGTGATGTTGCGTATCTGTCCCGCTGGCGTCACATATCGGCCGCTCGGTAGCACGGAGTAGCCCGTTGGGTCTATTTTACAAAACTCCGAAATGCCGGGCACTTGCAAGGTGGTGACGGTTTTTTGGGAAAAAATGAACTGGGAGGCGAGGACGAACGCCAGTATTGAAAAAACGGATTTTTTCATGAATGATGCTTTGTTTTGAAGCGGTGAAGGTAGAATTGACTGTTCGTTGGTCAGGGCATGCAAGTTTATTTTTGGGTTAAGTTAATGTCTTTCCTGAGGGCTGCTCTTCTCCTCGGAAGGTAAGGCGAATTAACCCAAAAATAACCCTCAGCAAATGGCCAAGTCATCCGGGCAGCGTAATCAGCAGCCCAAAAATATTGCTGGAATGATTCGCCAAACCATTATCTTTTTTTGCCTTGCTGTAGGAGTGCTGACGCTCACCCGCTGTTCTGAAAACAACCCGACCACCGTAGATGGCGAAACGCTCGCACGTACCCGCTGCGCTTCCTGTCATGCGTTTCCATCACCTGACTTGTTGGATAAAAATTCCTGGGAAAAACACGTGCTTCCGCGCATGGGAGTCATGGTGGGTGCTTTGCCTGCAAGCCAAGTTGCGGGCGGGATGATTCCGCCAAGCGGCGCGACGATCACCAAGCAAGACTGGGAGGCCATCCGCCAATATTATCTAAAAAATGCGCCCGTCGAGCCATTACCTTCTCCTCAATTTACCATTGAAAAAACATTGCCTCAGTTCGAGGTAGAATTCCCAGACCACTACCTAAGCCCACCGGGTACGTTACTGACCAAATTGGCGGATGGCCATCTTTTCTTGGGCGACGTTCACACTGGGAAATTGTACCAATTTGACGATCAAATGGTTGTGGAGAAAACGGCCAACACGCCAGGTGGGGCAGTCTGGGTGAACCACATCCCCGAGGGCGACATTGTGACCTGCATTGGTTCGTTTGCGCCGACGGAAGCAGCGACGGGGAGTGTGCTGTTTTTACCCCAAAAGACAAATGCTCAGCCCATCCTGCTACTCGACAGCCTCCGTCGGCCAACGCATACCGAGGTTGCCGACTTGGATGGTGATGGGCGTTTTGACCTCGTGACCTGCGAGTTCGGAAAATGGACAGGCAGCCTGAGTTGGTGGAAAAACGATGGCCGAGGCGGTTTCGAGCGGCATGTGCTACGCAATACGCCGGGTGCCATCCGTTCAGAGGTCCGGGACCTCAACGGCGATGGATTGCCCGACATCACAGCGCTTTTTGGGCAGGGTGACGAAGGCATTTTCATTTACTACAACAAGGGCGGCGGTTTGTTTGAAGCGGTGCAGGCGCTGCGTTTCCCGCCGAGCTACGGCTCCAGCTTTTTCAGTTTTTTTGATTTCGATGGCGATGCACACCCAGACCTGATTTACACCTGCGGCGACAATGCCGATTTTCCGCCCATCTCCAAGCCGTACCATGGCATACGCATTTTTCAGAATGACGGTAAAAACGGGTTTAAGGAAGTTTTCTTCCAGCATTTGCAAGGTGCTTACGCAGCTGTGCCTGCTGATTTCGACCTCGACGGCGACCTCGATATCGCTGCGATTTCCTTTTTCCCAGATTTTGAGAGAATGCCCGAAGCGGCTTTTGTTTTCTTTGAAAATACGGGCAACATGCAGTTCCATGCGAGGACTTTTCCATCAGTTGGGAAGGGTCGTTGGATGGTGATGGATGCCGGTGATTTGGATTCCGATGGCGTCCTTGACCTGGTGTTGGGAAGCATGGCGTTCGAGGTGGTGCCGGATAGGGGAGAGGTGAAACAGTGGCAAAAAGACGGTATCCCTTTTGTCGTGCTCCGGAACAAAGCGAAGTAATTTTTTAAACAAAAAACAAAGTTTAATTTACCCACAAGTTATAGTTTACAATCGTCTAACTTTTTGATAATCATTACTTTAACAAGTACGCTTAGTTGTACTATTTGTTAAAACACGCTTAACGTACTAGGTGTCGGCCTTTGGGTCTGAGCAGTGTAGGTTTGCACATATAATTTTTCATTAAAATTCAACTTTAGACCTATGACAAAGAAGATTTACCTCCTCTTTGCCCTGGCCATCCTATGTGCTAGTGCAAACACTCAGACCCTCTTCGATGAAGAGATCCACATGCCTGCGGGTTATGCCCCTACAACGATTGTAATGCCCCCATCCCCCCTCACCACGCAAGTTTTATTTGTTGGAGGTACGGATATGGTGCAAACTACTGCCACTTACGGCAACCCTGCTGGTGAACAAGTTGCTAAGGAATGGCATGATTTCATCGGAATGACACCAGACCCAAGTGGGCAGAGTATCGGTTGGGTTTCGGTGAACCACGAGATGATTTATTCCGATGACAAATTGGGCGATGGCGGCGGTATGACTGCTTTCAGGATTGCCCGCAAAGCGGATGGCTCTCTCGAAATCCTTGACCAGAATTTGAATGATGGCCGTACCGGCAAATTCTTCAACGTGGATTTTGTGAATACGGTGGGTGAAACTGGTATGAATTGCGGTGGTATTTGCTCCATCGTAGATGGTCGTATCTGGACGGCGGAAGAGTGGTTCGCATCCAGCAATGCAGCGATGTACGGCGGCGGCGGCGGTGTGCGCGATACTTCCGATTTCACCATCACCAATTCCGATATCCCAGGTTGGAACGGTACGACTTTGAAGAAATACCAGAACTTCAACTACATGGTGGAAATCGATCCAAAGCAAGCCCGTGCTATTCGCAAGCAATATAACTGGGCTCGTCAACCATTCGAAGGTGGTGCCGTGGAACCAGGCAACCGCATCGTTTACCTCGGTCCAGATGACACGCCCGGCTTCTTCGGCATGTTCGTGGCAAATACGCCTGGTGATTTCACCAAGGGTACTTTGTTTGCCTACAAGCACGACAAGCCAGGATGGAAATGGGTGCCAATTTGGGAAGATGGTTCCATGCTGGACCACAAAGCGTTTGCAGACCAAAAAGGTGCTACCATGTTCAACCGTATCGAGTGGGTGGCCATTGACCCAAAAGACAATTTCATCTACTTCACGGAAACAGGCCTCGACAGCCCAAGTGCTGCTTGGTCAGACGACTATGCGGCTGGTGGTGTTTTCCACCCAGCCACCATGGCCCGTGCGCAGGCGCAAGGTTTGGCCAACCCGACGGATCCAAACTACCATGACTACTACGGCCGGGTGTGGAAGTACAACCCGATGACCTCCGAACTGACAGTTCTGTTGGAAGGCGGCCCAGATTTCGATGTCAGCCCAGATGAGGCTAACTATCCTGACAAGGCATTGAGCAACCCCGATGGTTTGACCGTGGTTCAAATTGATGGCCATTCTTTCTTGATGATTCAGGAAGACTTGAACGGTAGCTCAAAAGGCCGTGTGCCAGCTGGTGTAACCAACCGTACTTGTGAGGTTTATCTGCTTGACCTGAGTATCCAGAACCCAACATTGGATGACCTCATCCGTCTGACAGCGGTGCCTGCTGGTGCTGAGGTGACTGGTGGTATTCAAACTTCCGACAAAAAATCTATCCTGCTCAACGTTCAGCACCCGAACACAACGAACCCATTTCCTTTCAACCACTCCCTGACCATCGCCATCAATGGCCTCGATCAGGTGAGCTACGACAACTTGGGCAACCGCAGTGCTGAGCTTTTCCCAGCAGCGGAGAACAAGGACGAGAATGCTGCTTTCTCCGTTTACCCGAACCCAACTACCCGCACGGTTTACCTAAACAAAACAACCGATGTGGCCATCTATGACGCCAACGGCAAGCGCGTCATGGTGAAAAGGGAAACGAATGAAGTGGATGTTTCAGGGCTTTCCATTGGTACCTACTTCATCCAGAATGCTGATGGTGAGACATTGAAATTGTCAATCCAGTAATCATTTTCACTAATGAAGCAACGTCGGCGGGGCAATTGGCTTCGCCGACGTTTTTAGTAGGATAAAAACAGGAAAATCATGAACAGAAAGATGCTCATTTTGGCCCTAACGCTGTTGGGCTTTTTTATTAGCGTTGGTTTTAAAAAAAGCGAAGCGACCATTGCCCTCGAAAACGTTACCAAACAATTCCATCAGGAAATGGAAAACATGGCCAGCGCTGCCCTTCGACTGCGGCAAGTGGCCGAACAGTTGGACGGTAGCACAGCCAAAACCTTGGCGCTGCAAGATGCGGTTGCACAAGTCAGGTTGACCTTCAAAAAAGGCGAGTTCCTGTACGCTTACCTTGACCCCCAGTTTGTCCGCAAAAGTTTGAACGGCGCACCACTGCCTTCCCTCGTTCCGAATGTGCCGAGCATCATTGTCATCGAACCATCTGGTTTGCAGGTGTTGGATGAATTGGCTTTTGGTGAAAACCCAAATGAATCGAAAGCGGAAATTGTCAAGCTGGCTGAAAAATTTGAACGGGATTTCCAAGAACTCCACGATTTTCAGAAAACCAATAAACTGACGCACCGCCATGTGTTCGAAGCCATCCAGCAACAGTTGATTCGGTCGTTCACGCTGGGCGTCACTGGTTTCGACACACCCGGCAGCGCCAATGCCATCCCAGAGGCAAAAGCTGCCTTTGAGGGCATGTATGCAGCGTTCAAAAACTACATGCCGCTGTTGGAGGAAAAAGACCGGGGCCTCGCCATCGTCATGGATGCCCGCATGGAAAACACCCTGCAATATCTGACCGAGAACGACGAATTCGAAAGTTTTGACAGGCTGGGCTTTTTGATGAAGCACATTGAGCCACAGTACCAGCTTTTCTTCGAAATACACAAGGCGCTCGGCATTGAGTTCGCCGAAGAAACCGACAAATCGCCCCGGGCGGTGAATTCACACGCCACTGGACTGTTTGACCCCAATTTCCTCAATGCCGGGTATTTTGCTAATATTGACCTGAAGGAACCGCTTTTTGAAAAAAGAAAAGAACTTGGCCGGACACTGTTTTTCGACCCCATTTTATCCAAAAATATACAGCGTTCCTGCGCATCGTGCCACCAGCCCGAGAAGGCGTTCACCGATGGAAAACCAAAAAGTCTTGCTTCCGATGGCAAGGGTACGGTTCAGCGTAATTCCCCAACTTTGCTGAATGCCGTGTATGCCGACCAATATTTCTGGGATTTGCGGGAGCCCCGGCTTGACCGCCAGATGATGCACGTCGTGATGAGCAAGGAAGAATTTGGCACTACTTACGTTGAAATCATTGATAAACTAAAGCAAAGCGAGGCGTACCGTCAATTGTTTGCGGAAGCGTACCCCGACCAGCCACAGTACCAGCTTTCCACCTACACCATTTCCGATGCGCTGAGTGCCTACGTGGCCAGCCTCACTTCCTTAGACAGTCCTTTCGACCGATATGTGCGCGGTGAAATCGGGCAGCTTGACCCTGCGGTGAAACGGGGCTTCAACCTTTTCATGGGAAAAGCGGCATGTGGTACCTGCCATTTTGCACCGGTGTTCAACGGAACCGTCCCGCCAACTTACGATGACTCGGAGTCGGAGGTTTTGGGAATCACCGCTACGGCAGACACGCTGCATCCGGTGCTCGACACCGACCTCGGCAGGTTCGCAAACGGGATGCCTAGCAACAATGCGGATTTTATGAAAACATCCTTCAAAACGGTGACCGTGCGGAATGTGGAACTGACTGCTCCGTACATGCACAACGGTGCTTTCAAGACGCTCGAAGAAGTGGTGGATTTCTACAACCGGGGCGGTGGAAAGGGTCTTAAACTGGACGTTCCGCACCAGACCTTGCCTTTTGACGAACTTAAACTGACGAGGGCTGAGCAAAACGACCTGGTGGCATTCATGAAAAGCTTGACGGGTGATGTGAGCAAGTTTGAAGCCCCAACCAGTCTACCTGTTTTTAAAAATAACCCAACATGGAACGAGCGGAAAGTCGGTGGGAACTATTGAGCTTTCACCAGCTTATCCGCCAAACCAAATGACAACGTCATCCCTGCCCCGCCCACACCGTTGAGGACAAAAACGTCCTGCTCAGGGTTTTCAAAGAGCCAGGTTTTGCCATTGGGTAGTTTGGGGTAAATGCCGTTCCAAGTCTCCGCGATCTGCGGCTTAGGCAGGCGGCAAAATGTTTCCAAATATTTGATGACCAAATCGTTCAGCTCCGTCCGGTCGAACGGGTCGTGGTGCAGGCCGTACTCGTGGGTATCGCCGAGGGTCACTTCGCCCAATCCATTTTGGGAGACGAGCACATGGATGCCCCATTTCACATATTCCGGCATTTCCTTCTCAAATCGGCTTCGCAATGCTGGCAGCGACGGCAGTTTGTCGAACGCCTTGTAGTGGGTCAGCGTCAGTCCGGCGCAGAGCGAAGCACCGAGACGGGCAGGCTGTGCGGGAGTGCGCATCATCTGGAGCTTGCAGCGGGTGATACCGCTTTCTTCGAAAACCTGTGGGTACAGCGTTTCAAAGTCTTGGCCTGAGCAGATGAAAATGTGGTCGGCGCGGTGTGTCTTTCCATCACCTGTGCGGACTTGCCCGGTTCGGACTTCCGTGGCAGCTACGCCGAAATGGAATTCAACGCCATATTTTTCGTTAAAATAAGCGGGCAGCTTCGCAATGGCTTCCCGTGGGTCCACGATGATTTCATCGCTACTCCAGAGTGCGCCCTTCAAGCCTTTGAGCACGGCCACGGTAGATTTTTCCCGCACCTGTTTTTTCGGAAGCAAGGAAATCGCTGGTCTGGTGGCTTGGTTTTCTGTGACAAATTCTTCCAGCACGGCCCACTCGTCGTCGTGGTAGGCGAGGTGTAGCGAGCCGTTTTCGTTGTGCCAAATGCCTGCCTCGGTGCAGCTTTCCTTCCAGATAGCGCGGCTGCGAAGGGCAATTTCGTACAGCTCCCCCGTCGGTTGCCCGATGGGCCAGACCATGCCGAAATTCCGCACGCTGGCACCAACAGCCTGCTGGCTGCGCTCCAAAACTTTTACCTTAAAACCACGGACTGCTAGCGCTCTGGCGGTGGCCAATCCGACGATACCTGCGCCGATGACGATGGCTGATTTCATTGATTTGCAATTGTTTTTTTCCTCAAAAAATACCCAACTGAAGCTCCTACTAGCACCACACCCAGCACACTCGCCCATAAATTTGCCCCCACCAAAAACCTGCTCCACGTCACATGCACGTCCAGAAATTCCTTCAATAGCAGCACCGCTACGCTTCCCAAATAGCCCACAGCATCTGCCACGTACATGATGAATCCGATGTTGCCGGGTTGCCGGTAAGCGGCTATCAGGCGCTCAAAAATCAAACAGTTGAACGGCACGTACGCGAGGTAGAGCCCGATGCCATTCAGCATGGCCCAGAGTGGGGCACTGAGGAGGTTTTGTGAAAAAAGCAGGGTGCTGGCAAAGACCAACACCATGCCCAGCAAGATAGATAAGTGATTGAAAAGCAACGCTTTGTGATTATTTTTTACAAAGACCAAAAGGCTCATGCCCACGAGGATGACCAAGGTGGCGGGCAATTCGGTTTTGGTGAAAATGGCGGGTTGGCCGCCGTAGCCCAGTTCCTTCCACATTTCGGCAGCGAAATTGTCGCGTAGATCGCGCAGCACCGTGAGCAGGAGGTAGGCAGCCACCAGCAGCAGGATGCCCAGCAGGAATTTTTGCAAAAAAGCCCGGCGCTCTGCCTTTGTCATCGGGCGGCGCTCGCTGCGGGCTTCAAGGTCGAAGCGGTCGGGTGGGGGAGTGCGGTTGAGGAGCCAAGCTGCTCCGGTCAGCGGCACGATGAAAAGCGCCCCCGTCACGAAGGGCATCCAAAACGCACTTTGATTACAGTCCACCATGACCCAGCTACCAACGCTTTTTACAAAACCGGAAGCAAAAATGAAGGTGCTGGACAGTGCCACTCCAAGCACTTCGGTCGTGCGGCGGCCTTCGAGGTAGCTGAACACGATGCCCCAAATCAAGCCGAGGGGCACACCATTCAGGAACATGAAAACAATATTCCAGGGCGCTGGCACGAGTGCAAACCCGAGCAACGACAACCAAGCAAACCCAATCAGCAGTATGATGCTGCGGAACCTTCCCGCGGATTTCAATTCGGAAATAAAGCGGATGCCATAAAACTTGCTGGCCATGTAACCCAACACCTGCGCTACCACCAGCCACACTTTGTAATTGATACCAGCGTAAACAATCCCCTCAAAAGTGGCCGCCGTGAACGGCTTGCGAAAAGCGTACATGCAGGTGTAGGTAGCCGCAGCAGCGAGAGCAGCCAGAATGGTTGACGACAGCCGGTTGACTGTTGACGGTGCGTCAGCCTGCCCTGAAAAAATAGGGATGTGCGTAATTATTTCGGGCTGTGAAATGGGCATCGTTTTGTTTTGGACAAAGCACGATTTGAGTGGAAAACTGTAGGTTAAACGCTGGTTAATTTTGGGCGAAATATGCGGTCTCGAACAGCTCTGCTAATGAATTGAAGACATGTGTCGGGTTGGCTGCTTGCAATTGTTCCGCCGTTTGTGCGCCAGTGGTGATTCCAGCCGCCATGCCACAGCCAGCATTCAAACCTTCCTCAATATCGACCACGGAATCACCAATTTTACCGACCAGGCTGGCGTCCGAAACACCCAGTTTTTCCATGGCGAAGAAAATCATGTCGGGATGCGGGCGGCTGCGCATCACGTCGTCGGCAGTCACCACGAGGTCAATCATTGGGTGGCCGAACCAGCCGAGTTGTTGTAGCAAATGCTCGGCGATGGCACGCTTGTAGCCCGTGTTCAATACAACTTTGACCCCTTTTTCTTGTAGTTTTTGGAAAACGAGTTCTGCCCCAAGCATTGGTTTGGCTGAGTTTTGGGCATAAGCCTCATCCAGTAATTTCGTGAAATCACGATGTACAGCCACTGCATCTGCTTCAGTGGCTTTACCAGCAGTGACGGTTTCCAGCACATCGCGTATTGCCTGAAGTTTTTCCTTTCCGGCAGCATGGAGTAGCACAGTTTCGAGCGTGGCGTAGAAACCTGCACGCTGGATAGCTCGGTGTACGGTTTTGTAAACGATATTGTCTTCGTCAATGGTGGTGCCGGCCATGTCGAAGATGAGGAGTTGAAGCGGCATATTTTTTCGGTTTATTTTTTCAACAAAACAGCTTCTGCTATGGGATGGGCGGCTTTAAAATCAAAGCCCAGTAAACCTGCAAATGTCTGGGCAAATTGTTTTTGCCAAAACTGCTCCTTCACCTTCGACTCACCGGATGCTTGGATGCCTGGACCAATGGCGGCAAACCAGATACCGCTACAATCGGGAATTTTGCTGCCGTGGTCGCGCCAAGTCTTTTTGTCGGCGTCGCCGCGGCCGTGGTCGGTGGTGAAGAACATGGTCGTTTTGCCAGCGTAAAATGGGTCAGTCTGGAGGTACTGCCACAATTCGCCTAACCTGCGGTCAGTCTCGTGGGCAGCGTTGATGTAAAAATCGTAGCGGCCCTCATGTGCGAAGTCGTCCGTTTCGTCCAAGCTGATGTAAAGCACCCGTGGGTGGTTGGCCTTGAGGTATTCGAAGGCAAAACGGTAGGTCAGAAAATCCCAACGGATACCATCTATCAGTTTAGGCGCTTCATGTTGGAGCTGGTTCAGCAGTCGGATATCGTCGTTTATGGTTCCTTGGGTCAGGTCTTCATTTCCAGCGTTGACAAGGATATTGCTCCGTTTTTCATTCAAGATATAGGGAAAAACATCCCATGAACTAAAGGCAGCCACCTTGCCTTCGAAGCCTTTTTGCTTCGCAATGAATTCCAGCACGTTCTCGTGACGGTTCTCGATTTTATCATTGGAATTGACGAGCGAGTCAGGGTAGCCTGTAAAGATTTCGTTGTAACCAGGATAGCTGAACCAGTGTGGGTTGGCGTTGTTGACGAAGCTGCCCAGGTTGCGATTGCCGTGCATTTGGCCTTGTTTTGCCACTGTTTTCCAAAAAAATGGGAACAGTTTTTCACGTCGCTGTTCGGGTGTTTCAGCCCAAAACTCCTTTTCCATTTGGGCCTTATGCTGGTTGTAGTCCTTGCTGTTCATCAAGGTAGAGTCCACACCCGTGAACACTTCTTGCCAGCGAAGTCCATCGTAGGTGACTATGATAAGGTTTTCGGTTTTTTGACAAAAAACAGGAACAGTGAAAGCCAGAAGAAAAAAGAAGCTAAGGTTGATTTTCATGGTTTGTTTTTGACCAAGTTTTAGGTGCTGATTGGTAATTTGATGGAAATGGTTAGAAAAATTAATGAGGTTTTTAGCTAGGCGTCAGGCATGAACGAACTCATCTACTGTAATTTGAACCACTTGCCAGAGGTCGTCCACCAGGTGCGTATGCGGGTAAGGCATCAGTTCCTCCTCGGTGTGCGAGCCACTAGTGATGCCGATGACCCAGCCGCATCGGGCATTGGTTCCTTCCTGCAAGTCGGCAGGCGTATCGCCGACTTTGGCGACATTGGCGGGGTCGATGATGTTGAATTTACGCATCAGGAGATGAATCATGTCGGGGTGGGGGCGGCCTCGCTCCACGCGGTCGGCACTAATCCAAGCATCCACCAGGTCATGCCAGTCAAGGCGGTCAATGATGGTGTTGGTGACCTCGGAGGTGAAGCCGGTGCTGAGGGCCACTTTTGCCCCCATTCTTTTCAGTGTACGGATGGTTCGTTCCGCAAATGGGTTTGGACGCACATCGGGGCTAGTGCGGTAGTGAGTGAGCATGTTTTCCAAAAATACTTTATGGATGACCTCGATGTCTTCGAGCAGGGGTTCGAGGTGGAATTTTTGCGTCAGCAAAACACGAATGGCCACTGGTCTCGGGATGCCCATCACGCTGTTGGCGTCTTCCAGGTCAATTTCATAACCGAAGCGCTCAAATGCTGTGCTGAGTGCCTGTTGTACATTGTCACCGTCATGGACGGTCGTGCCCACCATGTCGAAGACGATGAGTTGAAGTGGCATTTATCGTTTTTTTAGCGTTGAAACTGGTCATTAAGCGGCCTCCGAGCGCATGCCGTTCCCGAGGTTTTTTTGCAAATGGTGCAGGCACATGAGCCGATAGTGTTCTAGGTTGGGCAGTGGGTGGTTTACCTCCTTGGCGGCCTCATCCCAGCGGCGCATTTTCACCATCAGTTCAAAAAGAAAATTGGACTCGAAGGCTTCGGCTTCCTCCGCATTCATGCGGCCTCCCTGCCAAGCGAGGGTCTGTCGGCTGGCGTCGGAGAGCTTGTCGAAATACTGTTGGTTTTTATGGGTCAGGTAGCGCTTTGCCTGTACATGGCCTTCCACGAGCCGACATATTTTTTCGGAAAAACCGAGTTTGCGCAAATACACTGCCCCAACTTGCTCGTGTCGGAGAATGCCGAGACCCGGCATCTCGTCCTCGTTCGGCAGGGCGCAAAGGTGGCCGATGTCGTGAAGAAAGGCGGCGAGGATAACATCTTCGCCAAAACCCTCGTTCTCGGCAAGTTGAGCCGACTGGCAGGCATGTTCGATTTGGCTGACAGGCTCCCCGAAATAGGCTTCCTGTCCTCGACGGTTTAGGATATCAAAGATTTCTTGTGTTGCTTGTTCAGGACTTTTTCTAAGTGGCATGACGGTAGGGAAGCTAGCCGTGTCCCTCCTCAGGATTAACATTTTTGGAGCGGCCTGTGGCTTGCGTTTAATGTGGCGATTAACCATTTGTCATTGATTTATTAACTGCACGAAGGTCAAGTTGGCCTATAAATTCTATGTGAAGGAGGGGTTAAGTTTTAAAAAAAACAGCCCATCCAGTTGAACCAGACGGGCTGTTTTGCTTAAAAATAACGCTATCTTATTTCAGCAACCACATCTCCATGTTGATGTCATCATCGCCATATTGACGGCTAACTGCTTCGTTATAATTAGCCTTGTTCGTAGTGCGCTCGGAGGCCGGGTATTGGAAGCGTTTTGGGATGCGCTCGCCGTTGCCGGTTCCCTCACCCACGTTGAAAGTGGGGACGCCCGTGCGGCGCTGGTTGTAGAATGCTTCCCAACCGCTGTTTTGGAAAAAAGCGAGGTATTTCTGCGTGAGGATTTGGTTCAAACCATCGGCATTGTCGCCTTTGTAGGTTACTGCTGGTTGCGCCAAATACGCAGTCACATCGGTGATGCCATAGAAATTCATGCTGGCAGTGATGCCTTTGTTGTACCAATCAGCAGCGTTCCCGCTTACCCAGCCACGGTTGATGGCTTCCGCAATATTGAAGCAAAGCTCGGCGTAGCCAATCTGAATGCAAGGCTCTGGGCCTGCGAAGGTGCTGTAATAGCGGACTTGGTTGATGGCGCTGTATTCGCCATTGCCCATTTTGAAGGTCATGTCATCCAAGCCCTCGCCAGCGGGAGCGCCCACGTATGCTGCAAAATCGGTAGGGGAAAGGCCCTGTGCAATTTTTGCTTCCGCTGGATCCGCCACGACGAAAGTGCGTGGGTCTTTCAAATCCACCAAAGTGCCGAGGTAGGTGTCGCTGTGGTTGTAGCGCTTCGTGTCAAAGCCGACGTTGCCCGGATTGGTAGGGTAGGGGTTGGTAGAGCTGTTGTAGGTGTACACCATATTGTCGGCAAGGCTCTCCATGATGGGGTACTTGGACGGGTTGTTTAACACTTCGGCGAAGCGGCCTTTCACGTTTAAATCGCTGTCGTCGGCATGTTTGCTCAAATGAATAAGTACCCTAAGTAGGTAAGTATTGACCACTTTCTGCCATTGAACAAGGTCATTGTTGAGGTAAATATCACCCTGAAGCGAGTTGTCGCTCTTCGCAATATTGGCAGCTAGGAGGGAATTGGCCTCTTCGAGCATGTTGAGCGCAGCGATAAAAACTTCTCTCTGAGAATCGTAAGTCGGCGTTGTATTTTCCAAGCCTTGCAGTGATTGTGAAAAAGGAATGTCACCAAATTTCAAGGACATGCGGACAGCAAAATAAGCCCGGAAGAACTTGCCCATGGCAGCATAAGGATTGTCCGCACCCGCTAGTTTTTCTGCTTCTTCCTCCATTTTCGCTACATTATTTAGCGTGTAAAAATCGAAGTTGGAAGTCGTCCAGTTGTATTCGTTGTTGCCGTAGTAGTTGAAATTACACAGGTGATATTGGCTGTAACGCATCACGATATTGTCGTTCCAGCAGTTGTCGAACATGTCGTTCAATACCCCTTGGAATATCAGCGATGGCGGTGCCGAAGAAGGCTGGTTGGGGTTGATTTGGAGGTCGTCGTAGCTCTTTTCGCAACCTGCGGAAGCAAGGGCGAGAACGGTGATGATGCTTAAATATTTTATGAATTTCATTTTTTTTAAATTGGTTTAGAAAGTTTAGCAGGTTTAGAGGGGATGAGGAGGTTCTAACTAAACCTTCTAAACCCCTCTAAACTCCCTAAACCTTAGAATGTCAAATTAAGGTTCACACCAAACCGCCGCAGCGTAGGCGACTGCAAGCTTGAGTAGCCTTGTACGCTGCCTGGGCTGGTAGTTCCGGTGAATTGCTCCACGTCCACGTCTTTTGATTCGGCGAAGTACAGCAGATTCCGGCCTACGAGGCTGATGCTGGCGCCTTGGATGACATTGCCCTTGAATTTTTCCTTCGGAACGTTGTAGGTAATGGTCACCTCCCGCAGCTTCGCAAAGGTGCGGCTCATCAGGTTGGCCTCCTCAAAGGAGTAATAGCGGCTGATGTAATCCTGCAAGAAGGTCGCCTTGGTGTTTTTCGAAAACTCCATTTCAGCGTAGTTGGTGATGTTGCCGTCCACGTCGTATTGCGGAGCAATGCCATTGGAAATCACCACACCATCAGCTACCCAAGTCTGGTTGCCGAGATAGTCCTGGTAGCGGGCATCGCCCATGCCTTGTCCGTTGGCATCCTTGATATTGTTGAGCGCCGTCTCTGCGTTCCGGCCACCACGGAAAGTCTGGCGCTGGATATAGTTGACGATTTTACCGCCTACCCAGCCATCCAACTGGAAGCCAAAGCCGAAGTTCTTGTAGTTGAAAGTGTTGCGAATGCCCCAAGTCCAATCTGGGTTGGTATTGCCCAAGTATTGTGGAACAGGGTTGGCGAACGGACGGCCACTGCCATCAATGATGAGGTTACCGTTAGGGTCACGCACGAAAGCACTGGCGTAGTAGCGGTCGATGCGGTCACCCACTTTGAGGAACTGGCCGAGCTTGTCCACGCCGGGGTAGATTTCATCCAGCGTTTCCTTCCAAGTGCTCCAGTTGACATCCACTTGCCAGTTGAAGTCCGGCGTTTTCACTGGTCGGAGCATTCCCACGACTTCCCAGCCTTTTTTGCGGGTTTTGATACCGTTTTCTACGGCTGCGCCGTAACCAGTCGCTTCGGAAAGCGGGAGGTTGAACACGTTCGGGCCGTCCGTGGCATTGAAGTAGGTCAAGTCCAGACCAAGGCGGTTGTTGAAGAATTTCATGTCCACGCCCGTTTCATAAGCCGTTGAAAAGGAAGGCTCCAGATTCGGGTTCACGATAGTCGTCGGCGAGTAGGCACTAGGTTGGTTGTTGTACGGGAAAGCGATATTGTAACCGCTGGAGTTGATGTAGTTCGGACCATCGTAAGGCGTGTAGTAGTCGCTGCCGTAGTCCAAAATGTCACGACCAGCCACGAGGTAAGCAGCCGGAATGGTAGAACGGGTAAGGCCCGAACCCACGTAGGCGTAGCTGCCACGCAGTTTCAAGAAGGTAATGAAATCAGGCAATTTCATCATCTCCGAAAGCTGCAAGCTCAAGCTGGCGGATGGGTAGAAATAGCTGTTGTTGGAAGTCGGCAGGGTGGAGTGCTTGTCCCAACGGCCAGTCAACGAGAGGGTGATGGCACGGTTGTAGGTCAAATCCACGAAGCTGTAGGCGCTCAGCACCCGCATGTCGGAATTGTAGTTGAACACTTGGCGGGTGAACAGCGAGTTGTTCAGGTTGTACCAGCCCGGCACGTTCAGGTAGTCAGTGCTGGCGTAGATGGAACTGTAGTTGAACGAACGGATATTGCCCGCAATAGAAGCCGTGATGTCCAAGCGTGGGCTGATGCTTTTGTCAAAATTTAAGCTCAGGTCGGTGTTGTTCTCGAACAAGTTCCGGCGGTCTTCCCGATAGTCGCCCTTCGCCTGCTCACGACCGTACACGGTGCCCGAGTAAGGGAATTTTTCGCTCCTAAAAATATCATAAGTCGTCACCTGCGTGCGGGCCATCAGGTTCAGGTGGTCGGTGAAGCTGTAGGTCAAAGCACCGTAACCGTACACATCCGTTTTTTGGTGGCCACGCAGCCACTCATTGGCCATGAAATAAGGGTTGTTGTAGCGGGTGTACTCAGCGTATTTCTGCTGAAGTCCCTCCTTGCCCGGTTGCCAATAATCCTTCATGTCGTCAATGTCCCAATCGGAGCCACCCCAGATAATGATATTGTAAATCAAGGAGTTAGGGCCATACTGCACCTCTGGGATATTGTCGGTGAACTGGCGGTTGTAGTTGATGGAGCTTTCAAAACGGAGCTTTTTGTTGAAATTATAGCCCATCGCCATATTGAAATTGCCGCTGTTCAACTGCGTATTGGGCACGATGCCCTGCTGGTAATTGTAGGTACCGGAAAAGCGGAGGTCGTAGTTGTCGCCGGATGCGCTGACGGCCACATTGGTGCTCTGCAACAAACCAGGGCGGAGGAAGCGCTGGAGGTTGTCCTTGCCACGTGCTGTCCAAGGCGTTGGCTTGTAATTGCCAGTGAAAGTAGTACCACTTGGGAAAGTCGTCGTGTAGGTCTGGTCAGGCGTGTACTCGCTGTCGTATTGCGGGATCAATTGACCTTCAAATTTTGGCCCCCAAACGTCGTAATCCGAATCGTACAGACCACCGCCCTTTCCATCGGCAAAGGCGTAACGGCCGTGGTCACCGGGGCCGTAATCGTTCTGTACTTTTGGGATGGTCAAAAAGCCCGTTTCAATCATGGTGGTGTTGTTGAATTCCACCGTGAAGCCACGCTTGTCCTTCGTACCTCTTTTCGTCGTAATCTGGATGGCACCGTATTGACCACGGCTACCGTAGAGTGCCGAGGCGTTAGGGCCTTTCAGCACCGTAATCGTTTCAATATCGTCTGGGTTGATGTTCCAAGTATCAGATTGGATGGGCACACCGTCCACGACGTAGAGCGGTTTGTCGCCACGGAGCAGCACCGATGGGCCGCCCAGCAATTCAGCGGAAGAGCCGACCGTGAGACCAGCCACCCGGCCCGTGAGGGAATTCACGGGGTTTGGTTCCCGTGCCTTGACCATGTCCTCTCCCTTCACATCCTGAACGGCGTAGCCTACGCGGGCTTTTTCCTTCGTAATGCCCAAGGCAGTCACCACGACTTCGCTCAATTGCTGAGAGTTTTCTGCCAGTAGGATGTTCACGAAGTTTTGCTCCGCAATGACCACTTCCTGCCCATCGTAGCCGATGTAAGAAATAACCAGCGGGGCATTTGGATCTGCCACCCTCAATTCAAAGCTGCCGTCCATCTCAGAAATCGTACCTGTGGAAGTACCTTTCACCATGACCGTAGCACCTGCTACTGGTTCATTGGTCTTGGCATCCTTCACGATACCTTTCACGGTTTTTTGTGCAAAAAGGCCAGTCGTGCAGGCGCCGATTGTCAAAAATAGGACAACAGCCACCCGTCGAGCCCTTTGGCTCAACGAAAGTCTCGTTCGTTTCATAAATTTGTGAGTTTTAATTAAACAAATTGCTATTTGCCGGGGGCAGCTTAGTGCTGTTCCCGGCTTTTTTTGTCGGCTATCTTACCGACGGCGCAAAGGTTGGACAGGAAAAATTAGTGGTGGTTAGGGCGTATTTAAGTCTTGGTGAAGTTTGTGTAAACGTTTTTAATTAAACAAAGAACAGCCATACCCCGATGTCGAGATATGGCTGTACGAAAAAAAATTTACTCTCACTAATAAGGTAGTTAGTATGAAACAGGCGCAAACTTCGCTGCCCTGCATGAACCATACTTTACTGTGAGGTTAATCCTTGGTCAATTTCTTGGCAGGTGCTTTTTTCTCTGGAGCTGCCTTGGTTTTTGGCTTGGCAGACGCTTTTACTTTTGGCTTCGCAACTGTCTTGATAGGCTTTTCAGCCTTAACTTTTTCAATATTCTTCTCTGGTTTGGCCTTTAACAGCTTTTTCAGCTGCTTTTTGGCATCCTTCAAATTCGCTTTCAATGCCTTTTTTTCAGCATCCAGCAATTCTAAACTTGCTTCGGTCTCGGCAATGTGTTGGATGGCAGCGGCAATTTCAGGATTTTCAGCTGCTAGCTTTTTGCCCTGCTTTCGTTGTTTTCCCATAATTATGAATGTAATTTTAATTAAACAATGGGTGCAAAATTAGATGAATTAACATTTAGTTAATGTTAAGTTTTCATTGGAATTGAAAACTTAACATTGGCTTCATTTTCAGGAGTGTAAGGCATTGGTTTTTTCCCAATAAAAATGGTGTGGCTACTAATTATGTAACCACACCATGATTATAAGGGTATTAGGCGTTATATAACCTTATAAGTACAGTTGTGCATTAGGCCTCAATCCGAAGTATATCTCCCTTCACCCAATTTCGCATGAGCCGCCGCTAACCTCGCAATCGGCACCCGTGGGCCGGAGCAGGACACGTAGTCCAAACCAATTTTATGGCAGAAAGCGATGGAAGCCGGATGCCCGCCGTGCTCGCCGCAGATGCCGATTTTCAGGTTCGGGCGCTGCCTGCGGCCCCATTCTACGGCGATTTCCATCAGGCGACCGACGCCCCTCACGTCCAGCACCTCGAACGGGTTGTCGTGTACCACGTCCATTTGTTGGTACAGCGGCAGGAATTTGTTCTCGGCGTCTTCCCGGCTGAAGGAATAGGTGGCTTGCGTCAGGTCGTTCGTTCCGAAGGAGAAAAACTCGGCGACTTTGGCCAGTTCGTCGGCCCGCATGGCCGCCCGTACCACTTCAATCATGGAGCCGAACTTGAACTCCAACGGCGCCTTCATCTTGGCCTCAATCTTCTCCCGAATTTCATCCACAAAAACCTTCACGTGCTCCAGTTCCCGTGCGGTGCAGACCTGCGGCACCATGATTTCAGGGTGAACTTCCACACCAGCCGCTTGGCATTCAGCCGCCGCTTCGAGGATGGACTGGATCTGCATTTTATAAATCTCAGGGTGGGTCAGGCCGAGCCTAACGCCCCGGTGGCCGAGCATCGGGTTCACCTCATGCAGCTCCTTGATTTTGCGGAGCATCAGCTCTTTTTTCTGGATGGCTTTGGTCACCAAATCAGCGCCCATCTGGTTGAACGGCGATGGGTAATCGTGCGCCAGTTCCTCCTTGGCTTCGAGCAGTCGCAGGCTGCCGTAGAGGTTGTTCACGCCGTCAATCGTCGTTTTCAAGTGGTGCAGATGTTCGAGTTCTCCCACCAGTTCCTCCTCGCTGGGCAGGAACTCGTGGATAGGCGGGTCAAGGAGTCGCACGGTCACTGGCCGTGGCGACATGGCCTTGAAGATGTCCACGAAATCCTGCCGCTGGATCGGCAGCAGGCGGTTGAGCGCCGCCTCCCGCTCCGTTGGTGTATTTGCGAGAATCATATCTATGACGATGGGCAGCCTGTCCACATCGTTGAACATTCGTTCCGTCCGGCAAAGTCCAATGCCCATTGCCCCAAACTCAACGGCCTTCTTCGCAGCGCCAGGCGTGTCCGCATTGGCGAAGACTTTCAGCTTCGCAATGTCGTCCGCCCAACTGAGCAGGGTTTGCAGTTCTTTGGTGAAAACGGGGTCAACCATCGGCACTTCACCTTGATAGACCTTGCCTGTGCCGCCGTCAATGGTGATGTAGTCGCCTTCGTGCAGTGTTTTTTCACCGATGACAGCCTGGCGCAGTTTCACGTCCACCGAGATGCCTTCGGCTCCGGCCACGCAGGGCTTGCCCATGCCACGAGCCACCACTGCAGCGTGCGAGGTCTTGCCGCCCCGGCTGGTCAGGATGCCTTGCGAAGCAAAGAAACCGTGGATGTCCTCCGGCTTGGTTTCTTCCCGAACGAGGATGACTTTTTGGCCAGCTTTGCCCAGCGCTTCCGCCCGGTCTGCATCGAAAACGCAGTGGCCGGAAGCAGCGCCCGGCGATGCGGGAAGCCCTTGCGCCAGCGCAACAGCCTTGTGTTTTGGGTCGAGGCGGCGGAAGAGCAGTTGCTCCAACATTTCCGGCTGGATGCGCAGCAGCGCCTGTTCCTTCGTAATTAAGCCTTCGTTCACCATTTCCACGGAAGTCCTGACGAGCGCCGTGGTGTTCATCTTGCCGTTGCGGGTCTGGAGGCAGTACAGCACCTCTTTTTCGATGGTGTACTCGAAGTCCTGCACCTCGTGGTAGTGGTTTTCGAGTTTGCTTCGCAAATCTTCGAGCTGGGCGTACATTTCGGGCATTTCGTTGGCCAGTTCGGCCACGGGTTTCGGGGTGCGGATGCCCGCCACCACGTCCTCGCCCTGTGCGTTGGTGAGGTATTCGCCGAACATCAGGTTCTCACCAGTGCCGGGGTCACGGGTGAAGCCGACGCCCGTGGCACTGTCCGTGCCCATGTTCCCGAAGACCATCGTGACGACGTTCACTGCAGTGCCGTTGGCCATGCTCGGCGTGATTTTGAATTCCCGGCGGTAATCCACGGCCCGCTTGCCCATCCATGAATTGAAAACGGCCTGGATGCTGATGCGGAGCTGTTCGTACACGTCCTCTGGGAACGGCCTGCCGGTGTGCTCCTGCACCACTTTGCGGAAGCGCTCGCTGATTTCCTTGAGGTCGTCGGCGTTGAGGCCGATGTCCACTTTCACGCCAGCCCGGCGCTTGATTTCTTCGAAATGGTGGTCAAATTTTTCATCGGGAACGCCGAGCGCCACCTTGCCGAAGAGTTGGATGAAGCGGCGGTAGGCATCGTAGCCGAAGCGTTCGTTGCCCGTCTGCTTGATGAGGCCGGGCAGGGTCTTGGCATTGAGGCCGAGGTTGAGGATGGTGTCCATCATGCCGGGCATGGACATAGCGGAGCCGCTGCGCACCGATACGAGCAAGGGGTTCGACGCATCGCCGAAGCCCTTGCCAGTGGCCTTTTCGAGCCGTTTCACCTGCTCGACGACTTGGTTCATCAGCCCTTCTGGTAATTCTCTGTTTGGGTTGGCCAAATAACTAAGGCAGGCTTCCGTGCTGATGACGAAGCCCGGCGGCACGTTCAGCCCGATTTGGGTCATCTCGCAGAGGTTGGCCCCTTTGCCGCCGAGGAGTTGTTTGTTCTTGCCGTCGCCTTCCGAGAAGGCCCAGACAAATTTCTTGATGTCGGTTGGGATGGTAGCGACGTCGTCGCTGTCGTGAAAGGTGGATGATGTTAACATGACCTGAAAGATTTTTGGCAAAGTTTAGGTGTGGCAGGGTGGTGGGAAATGACGAATCGCATTGAGGAGGGAGAGGAAAATCATCGGCGGAGCCATTGTAGCGTTTCGTTAGTGTTGGCTTTAAATTAAGTTTAGGTAAATTGCGCAGCAACTTTATTCAATTGCCTTTTTTTGCAAAAATCAATCGTAACCATCTATGAAAAATCACTACTTCCTGCTGCCTGCGGCCATATTGCTCGCCCTGTTTTTCACCCAATGCAAAACCGCCCAACGGGCTGCCAGCAACCAACTTTACCAAACCCTTGCTGCCAAAAGGGTACAGCTTCCCAACCAGTGGAGCCTCACGCCAGCGGGTGAGGTACACCGTCAGCTCGGTGACCTGCCGCTGCAAATCGCCCTTTCGCCGGCCGGCAAATTGATGGCTGTGACCTGCAACGGGGTAGGGGAGCAGAAAATCCAGCTCTTCCGTAGCGGCGATGCCGTGCAGCTCTCGGAAATCGTCATTCCGAAGGCGTGGTACGGGCTTGCTTTCAGCAAGGATGGCAAGATGCTTTTCGCCTCCGGCGGCAACGACAACCTTGTGGCGGTCTTCAAAATTGAAAACAACCAACTGGTGCGGGACGGCGAAATTGTGCTGGGGCAGCCTTGGAGCAAGGACAAAATCTGCCCGACGGGCCTCGCATTGGACGAGCCGAACAACCACCTGTTGGCAGGGTCGAAGGAGGATAATTCGCTCTACGTCTGCGATTTGCGCAGCAAAAGAGTGGAAAAGAAAATCCCGGTCGGCGGCGAGGTGTTCGGCGTCCTCGTTTCCCAAAAAAGAAGCGAAGCATACGTGTCGCTCTGGGGCCTAAAAAAAGTGCTGGTATTTGACTTGAAAACCTTGGTGCAAAAGGCCGAAATCGCCACGGGCGACCACCCGAACGAGATGATTTTGAACAAAAAAGAAGACCTGCTGCTGGTCGCCAATTCGCACGACAACTCGGTTTCGGTGATTGACCTGCCCAGCCGGAAAACGCTGGAAGTGTTGAACTGTGCCCTTTTCCCCGACTCCCCGAACGGCTCGACGACGAACAGTCTCGCTTTCGGCAAGGAGGACGAAACGCTCTACATCGCCAATGCTGACAACAACTGCCTCGCCGTTTTCGACATGGAAAATCGGGGCGAGAGCCGTCCGCTCGGCTTCATCCCGACGGGCTGGTACCCGACCAGTGTGCGTTTTGCCGGAGGCAAAATCATGGTCGCCAACGGCAAAGGCATGTCCTCGCTGGCCAATCCCGACGGCCCCAGCCCACTGAAAAAGGCGCACGACGGCCGTGCCGAACAGTACATCGGCGCCCTGTTTTTAGGAACACTGAGTGTGATTCCACCACCTTCGGCAAACGAGTTGGCGGTGTACTCCAAGTTGGTTTATGAAAATACGCCTTACAAAAAGGAAAAGGAAATGCTGGCGGAAGGCGAAGCCGGAAATCCAATACCGATGCGGGTTGGCGATGCTTCGCCGATTAAATACGTATTCTACGTCATTAAAGAAAACCGCACCTACGATCAGGTGCTCGGAGACGTCAAGGAGGGCAACGGCGACCCAGCACTTTGCCTTTTCCCGGAAAAAATTACCCCGAATCAACATGCCATCGTGCGGGATTTTTCGCTGTTTGATAATTTCTACGTAAATGCGGAGGTGAGCGCAGATGGCCACGATTGGAGCACGGCCGCCTATGCCAATGATTTCAACGAAAAGACTTGGCCAACGAGCTACGGTGGTCGGGGCGGTAATTACGATTTCGAGGCGAATCGACCCATCGCTCGGCCAAGGGGCGGGTACATCTGGGACGCCTGCAAGCGGGCGGAGGTGAGCTACCGCACCTATGGCGAATTTGCCGACGATAGCAAGCCGAATTACGAGACCATCGCTGGCCATTTCTGCCCTGGCTACTCGGCTTGGGACATGAATTACAAGGATATTTCGAGGGAGGCAGACTGGCAGCGGGATTTTGATAGCCTGCTAAACATCAATCAGGTAGCCCGCTTCAACAGTCTCCGTTTCGGCAACGACCACACGAGCGGAATGTCCAAGGGCGCCTACTCGCCCTATGCTGCCGTTGCCGACAACGACCAAGCCGTCGGACGTTTGGTGGAGCATATTTCCCACTCGAAAATCTGGAAGGAGAGCGCTATTTTCATCTTGGAGGACGATGCCCAGAACGGTGCCGACCACGTGGATGCCCACCGCAGCACGGCCTACGTCATCAGCCCTTACACCCGCCGGAATTTTGTGGATCACACGATGTACTCGACTTCTTCCATGCTCCGCACCATCGAATTGATTTTGGGACTGTCACCCATGAGCCAGTACGATGCTGCCGCTACGCCGATGTGGCGCTGTTTCACGGCCACGCCAGATTTTACGCCGTTCATGGCCAAACCTGCCCAAGTGGACATCGAGGAGCGAAACATGGCGGTGAACGACCTGAGCCGCATCAGCGAAACCTTCAATCTCGCCCAAGTGGATGCTGTGCCCGACCGCCTCTTCAACGAAGTGCTCTGGAAAGCACTAAAAGGGACGGAGATGCCTGCGCCGAGGCGGGCGGCTTGGGTGAAGGCAGGAGAAGAGGAAGAGGAGGATTGATAATTGGGATTTTGCTGGCAAATCTTTAACATTGAGCAAGCAGAATCACTAGTCAATGTCTAAGCAAAAATCAACGCACAGGGGCTGGGAGTCACCATCGAGCAGGTGATAAAGTTAGGTACTTGCAAAACCGAAACGTCTTCACGCAATTGACCCAATTATTTTGAGAAGGGTAGTGATGAAAAGCACCAGCTTTGAAGCTTAGCAAATGCGCAGATGTTGCGAGCCACGTTCCTAGATTTTGAATTGTTGGAGTGGTGTCCAAATTTTTTCAAAATCCAATTGAGTTGCCACCGTCTACCTTTATCACCTCCCCCGTGACGAAGCTGCTGGCATCGCTGGCCAGAAACCATGCTGCGTTGGCGATGTCATCGGGTTGACCCATTTTGCCCATTGGTGTACGGGCTAGGGCCCGATTCATACGTTCGGGGTCACTTTCAAAAGCTTTCGAAGTCATTGCGGTGACGATGAAGCCGGGAGCAATGCAGTTGACCCGGATTCCGTCCGCCGACAGCTCCGAGGCCATGGCTCGTGCCATGCCTTCGAGCGCCGTTTTGCTGGCGGAATAGGCAATGACCTTCGGTAGGCCGTACTGTGCTGCCATGCTGCTGATGTGGATGATGCTTCCCGATTTTTGCGGCAGCATCACCTTCACTACTTCTCGGGACAGGGCAAAAACGGCTGTCACGTTGGTTAGAACTACTTTTTGAAAGTCTTCGTCTGTAACCTCGATAAATGGTTTTTTCATGTTGATGCCAGCATTGTTCACCAGCACGTCGATGCGGCCGTGTTGCTCGGCAATTTTTTGGACAAAAGCGGGGATGCTGTCCAGCGCTTCCATATCCAATGGTACCGCCCGGCAATTTTCGCCAATGGCGGCCTGCGCATTTTGCAGCTTTTCAAGGTTACGCCCAGTAATGTACACCAGCATTCCCTCCACTGCAAATTTTTGAGCGATGGCGAAGCCAATGCCTGAGCCCCCGCCCGTTACGATTGCGATTTTTTGTTTATTCATTTTAAAACTACCACCGTGGTCGGATGCCCGGTGAATATGGATAATCAAGTGATTTGTAAAAGTCTAAAGTATGGGCTGGTTTTTCGTATCCTTCGGGAATGGGCAAATTAGAAAAAGTCTGGAAGTAGGATAGGCAGGCATCCCGCCACCATTTCGCCTCTTTTTCTTGGATTTGGAGCATCATGTCTACCTCGCTGAAACGCTCCTCGTCCACCATCCCCTTCAGCGATTGCCAGTTTCGTCGCATTTCGGCCACATCATTTGCGCCTTTGTAATAATGTTCGCAAAGTTCTACCCATAGGGTTTTGCCGGAGGCGAGTTTTTCATTCCAACCTACATGATGGAACCAGAGCAAGTATTTTTCGGGGCATTTTTTTCTTGAAGAAAACATCTCCCGCACAGGCATGGCATATTGTTCCACGGCGTTGCTGCCCGATGATGTTCGGTCGAAGCCAATGCCGAGGCTGTCGGCCCGGTGGTAGTACGTCGGGTTCCATTCTGGTCGGCTCAGGTCGCCGACCCAAGGACCTGGGCCGTAATGGTGGCCTGTAGCCATGATGTGGTGCAGGCCAAGCGGAGTCATGTAATTCACACAAGCTTCATGGCTGTTGAGCATTATTTTCTTCACCGATTCTACAAATTTTTCATCATTGGAAAAAGTCATGCGTATCCACTCATCTGCAATTTTTTCAGAGGAAAAATCTGAGTCCCAGGCCAGCCGCCCGAAAGCGTACCAATTGGCTTGGCCAAAATGATAGCCCGTCCAGTTGCGGTCGTTGCCGACATTGGAAACGCCAGCGATGCCGGTCAATGTTTCTTTGTTTTTTGTTTTTGAACTTCTGAGCACGTTAGCCACAGTCGAGCCAACGCCGTTGGTTTGCATGTCAAAATCAAGTACTTCCTTCCACATCGGGGCTAAAAAAACGAGATGGGTGCCTTGGCCGGTGTACTCTTGCGTAATTTGAAATTCCATCATCAGCGGTGTTTCCGGCATGGCACCAAACATGGGGTGTGCGGGTTCACGAGGCTGGAAGTCAATCGGGCCATTTTTCACCTGGATCATCACATTGCTACGAAAACTGCCATCCATCGGCACGAATTCGCTATAGGCTTGCCTGTGGCGGTCGGTTGTATCTTCGGCGCTGTACACGAAGGCGCGCCACATGACGATGCCGCCATGCGGTGCGAGTGCGTCGGCGAGAAGATTGGCACCGTCGGCGTGACTGCGACCGTAGTTTTGGGGACCGGGCTGGCCTTCGGAATTCGCCTTCACCACGAAACCACCGAAGTCAGGCACAAGTCGGTAGATTTCCTCAGCTTTTTCTTTCCACCATTTTTGAACAGTGGGGTCGAGTGGGTCGGCAGTGGAGAGTTTTCCCAATTCGATGGGGGCGCTGAATCGGGCGGTGAGGTACACCTTTATATTGTAGGGTCGCAGTAAGTCAGCCAATGCCTTTACTTTTTCGAGATAATCTGGACGGAGGACAAGTGCGTTGGCGTTCACGTTTGTAAGCACCGTGCCGTTGATGCCGATGGAGGCATTGGCGCGGGCGTAGTCGGTGTAGCGAGGGTCTAGGTAGTCGGGTAGGGTGTGCCAGTTCCAGATTGAAAACCCGGCATAGCCACGTTCGACAGTGCGGTCGAGGTTGTCCCAGTGGTTGAGTATTCGCCGTTGAAGCTTTGGGGAGCTAGAAATGTTAAGATTGTCAATGGGTTGGTTGGTTTGAAGTAGTCGCAAAAAATGGAAGACACCATAAAGTACCCCCGCATCACTGTTGGCTGCAATAACAGTATTTGTTTTATCGGTAAAAATTGTAAAGCCTTCATTGCCAAGAGGTTCCAATTTTTTTTCAAGTCGCATTTTTGCAATCAAAGGTGAACCTGTAGGCGTTCCAGCAATCAATATTCCTTGCTGTTCGCTTGATTTTGCCTTTGGGATTTTATTGTCCAGCAACCCTTCCAAGCCCATTCCCAATTCTTTCGATGCGGCTTCCAAGGTGGGAGAATTTCCTTCCACGAGCCAGCATTTAATATGGTCTTGATACGATTTTTGCCATTGGGCGTTCTTAATCTTGTTATATCGGAGCCAAAGCCGATAACCATCTTCTGCATAAATGTGGGGTGCAAAAAACAGCGTCGCAAAAAAAATAAGTATTGTTTTGCTCATAATAGCCTGTCCGTCTTGGTTAACTTATAAATTAGGTATATGTGGCGAAGCTATAAAATTTTGCATTAATCAATCGATTGCGTTGTGTAAATGGCCACTTTTTGACACAGAACCCGCAAACAATAATTCTGTTTTAATTGCCATTTTTGCCCAATGCTCTAAAAAACTATGACATGCTGTGTATCAATTGTATTCAATGAAGAAAAAAACCAACGTTACCATTCATGATATCGCCAAGGAACTCAATGTTTCTTCCTCCACCGTTTCTCGGGCGCTAAAGGGCCACCACAGCATTGGCGAAGCCACAACAAAGGCTGTCAAGAAACTGGCTGAAGAATTGGGTTATAGGCCCAACCATCTAGCCGTTAATTTGCGGAAACAACAGTCTACCAGCGTTGGTGTCATTGTTCCACACATCAATCGACCATTCATCTCCTCGCTCGTCAGCGGCATTGAACATGCGGCGCGAGAGGCAGGCTACAATGTCCTTATCTCTCAGTCCTCTGAAATCCACGCGATAGAAATGGAAAATGCCAGTGCTTTTTACAACAGTAGAGTATGCGGGTTGCTGGTATCCATTGCCACAGAGACCAGTGATTTTGAGCATATCAATAAATTTAAAGACAGTGGGATTCCAGTAGTTTTCGTTGATCGTATTCCTGAATTGGAGGACATATACAAAGTGATGATAGACAACCGAAAGGCAACGTTTGAAGCCACCGAACACTTGATAAAGCAGGGATGCCGCCGAATAGCTCACTATGGAGGTCCTCCTACCCAGTTGATGTATCGGGAACGAAGGCAAGGATATTTGGATGCGCTGGTGAAATATGGCTTGCAATTCGAGGAAGCGCTTATGCCCACGGCAAATAAACTGACTGCCGAAGAGGGTTTTATATTGGCAGAGCAGGTGCTGTCTCTGCCCAATCGCCCTGATGGAATATTAGCTTCGAACGATATATCAGCGGTCAGTACCATTCAGTATGCCAAGTCCAAAGACATAAAAATCCCTGAAGAGCTTGCTATCATTGGATTCAACAACGACCCGATGTGTACGATTGTCGAACCAAATGTTTCCTCTGTCAATCAGCCTGGTGTAGATATGGGCCGGCTGGCGGCGCAGACTTTGTTCAAAATTATGTCTGAGGACAGTCTAAATGTGCCCAAGATTACCATCCTTGACACACAGGTAGTGCCGAGAGCATCTTCCTTGCGGAAAGGTTGAGAATTTTTATTTGAATTCCTGATTTTAACGTATTAGCACAAATATTATAGCTAATTTTAGAAGATTTATAATTCCTATTATGTTGAATTGAGTTCAATAAATTATAATTTATCTGTATTAATTTTGCGGCGCAGCGCTTCAATATCCTTATGCGTAGAACCGCACTCACAAGCTGGCTGGTCTTTTTTTCCCTGCTTTTTGCTATTGCGCAAAAAATGGACTTCCGCCTGTACACCATCGCCGATGGCCTGCCACAGAACTGGACGCACCGGGTGGTTCAAGATTCCCAAGGTTTTATCTGGGTCAACGCAGTTGGAAAACTTGTGCGTTTCGATGGTAACCAATTCCTCACGAGTGCTAATTCTAAAAGTCCCGTTTTTCGAGCCAATCGGCAGCATATTTCCGAGATTTCCAACGAGGGCAATTATCTTATTTTCATCGAAAATGGACAATTTACGCAGATAAACACCTTGACCGGATTGGAGGCCGCCATTCCTCTTGCTAAATATTTGCCATCTGCTGCTGACACGTTGAGTGCGCAGTGCATCAAAATTGATGGGCAGAACGTGATAGTCTGCTCTGGTGAGGAGGAATCCGGTGATGTGTATATTCTGTGGTTGGAGAATGGCAAAATCGATAAACTGTCCAAGTTTTCGGGTGTCAACACTGCCAAGGATTTTTTTATGCGCACCTTGGCAGGTGACGGCCACGGCCATGTTTTTTTCATCAATCAAGAACGGACTGGCGTCCTCATTTTCGATAGGGATGGCAAAAGAATCAGAACTGCCAAGGCAAACATTTCCCCCTTCGGCCAAAATCTTTTGGTGCAAAACAAAAATGATGTTCCGCTCCTCGTCTCGAATCAATTGGTTTTCAGGTGGAATGATAAACATCAAACTTTCGAGCCACATCCCATCAATCGCTTCACCCAGCCATTCAAATTTGCCTTAGAAAACGTGCTGGCTACCCCGGATGGCAATATTTGGGCTAGTGCCAATGCAAGGAACCTGTTTTTTTATGATGCCCGACAGGATAGGTTTTTCAGCTATCAGGCGGACTTGGAAAAAATCATCCCCCACTCCGTTTCGCTCGGCATCTTATACCAGGATAGGGAAAACAACATATGGGTGGTTTCCACCGACGGCCTTTTGAAGGTCACGCAGCAAACGGAATTGTTTCAAAATTATTTCACCGGAAAAAACCAAAACTGCGGTGGCTACTGCAGTTTCAGGGGCTTCGCCGAGGATGGGGACGGGAATGTTTATGCCAGTTTTTACAACGATATTTTTAAAATAAACAAGGACTGGAGCACGGACGGCCAGTCGATTTTGCCGAGTGGCGTGAACGTACCTTACGACCTTTTTTATGATAAAGGCAAATTGCTGCTGAACGACGGACGAGTGCTGGATTTGGCAAAAAAAGCGCTCGGAAACCCCTTTAACAGCAACCTTAATTCCATGGACGGCGGACTGTACGCAAGGGACGGAAGCGGCAAAATCTGGCGGGTAAAGGCCAATGATTTTTTTAAACTGGACGATACCAAATCGCCGCCGCAGTGGGTCAGGTTACAGGACGTACCCGGTGAGGGTTATAACAGCGACCTGATTTATGACAGTCACAACAGGCAAATATGGTTTTTCTCCGGTTATGATTTGTACTCGCTCGACCCCGTTAGTAAAACCTTCACCGACTGGTCAAAATCAGCTCCCAAAATCAGCTCTGTCCGAAACTGCCTGTACTCCGATGGCAAAGGTGGGCTTTGGATAGGCACGGAACACGGTCTACTTTTTTTCGATTACGAAAAAAAGGCCTCAAAAACCTACACCCAGCGAGATGGGCTCCCTAACGAAGCCATCGTCGGACTGCTACCGGAGGGCGACTCCTGCCTCTGGATTTCCACCTTCAATGGCCTGAGCCGCCTGAGCATCGCCAGCGGGCGTTTTCTTAATTTTTTCAAGGAAAACGGCCTCGCCGATAACGAATTCAACCGGGTCAGTTTTTTCAAAGCCTCTGACGGGCGTATGTTTTTCGGTGGCGTAAAGGGCATCACGGCGTTTTACCCAAAGGAAGTGATGGCCAAATTTGCCAGCAAAAACTTCAAAGAACGCCTACTGCTGCGAAACGTGACCATGACCGAGGACGGCACCGATAGCGTCCTCGCCCGACCATTCAATGACCACTCGCAGCCGCTTGAAATTTTTTACCGCAATCGAATCGTCACTTTTGATTTTGGGGTAATTGGCGACGAGAAAAGCAATCAGACCCTCTTTAGTTACAGGCTTGACGGCCTGCATACCACTTGGTCGCCGCCTTCGAAAAATTCCAGCGTGACCTTCAGCAGTTTACCATCCGGACACTACACGTTCCGAGTGAAAGCCTTGGATGCCAGGGGCAATTGGTTGGAAGAGGAAATTGCCATGCCGCTCACGGTACACCCACCTTGGTGGGCGACTTGGTGGGCTTATTTGCTTTACGCCCTATTCCTGATGGCCGCTGCTTATGCCGTTTTCCTGTTTTTGAAAAAACGTTGGGAATTGCAAAACCAACTGCATAATGAGCAGCAGGAAGCCCTACGTCTCAAAGAATTGGATGCTCTAAAAACAAGGCTTTATACGAACATCACCCATGAGTTCCGAACGCCGCTGACAGTGATTTTAGGGATGACGGAGGAACTTGAAGTTGGCAGTTGGCAGTCGTCAGTTGGCAGTCAGGAGCAGGGCCGCATCGGTAAGACCTTGGGATTGGTTAAAAGAAACGGGCAAAATCTTCTGCGGCTCGTCAACCAACTACTGGATTTATCAAAACTGGAGGACAATTCCTTTCGCCTGCGGCTGCAATTCGGCGACATCGTGCCCTTCCTGCGTTACGTGACGGAGAGTTTCCAGAGCTACGCCAATAGTCAGAACCTTTCACTTCGCTTTGCATCTACGCAGGAAAAACTTGAAATGGACTTCGATCCAGAGCAGGTGCAACAGGTGTTGACCAATTTGATTGGCAATGCCATCAAGTTCACGCCGCCTGGCGGAGAAGTCAGTGTAGGGATGAGGGATGAGGAATCAGGGATTAGGGGCGTCTTGGGTTCATCCCTGACCCCTCATCCCTCATCCCTAATTATCTCTGTCTCTGACACTGGCATCGGCATTCCCGCCGCCGAGTTGCCGCATATTTTCGACCGTTTTTACCAAGTTGATGGCTCCTCCACGAGGGCGGGCGAAGGCACAGGTATTGGCTTGGCGCATACCTTGGAACTGGTGAAGTTGATGCAAGGTAAAATTGAGGTAGAAAGCGAGGTGGGCAAGGGAACGAGTTTTACCGTGCGGCTGCCGATGGTGCATTCGCTGGGGACGCAGCCCCTTACCTCGCCACAGCCCCCTGACCCCCTAAAGGGGGAACCACAGCCGCTAATTTCTGCTGAACTTGAACGAGTGGACATCAGCTCTAACAGCATGGATTCAGGTTCCCCTTTAGAGCCTGTCCCGAAATTTCGGGAGGTCAGGGGCCAAAGTCATGAAAGCAACCATCTCCTCCTTATCGAAGACAACGCCGACGTGGTGGCTTACCTGAAATCCATTTTGACGGAAAAATACCATGTGTCGGTGGCCTACAACGGCCGCATCGGCATCGAAATGGCGTTGGAAAACGTGCCTGACCTCATCATCAGCGACGTGATGATGCCTGAGAAAAATGGCTATCAGGTATTGGACACCTTGAAAAACGATGAACTGACCAGCCATATCCCCATCGTGCTGCTGACGGCAAAGGCCGATGCTGAATCCAAGGTGGTTGGATTGAAACGTGGTGCTGACGCCTATCTTTCCAAGCCGTTTAACAAAAAAGAACTTCTCGCCACGCTGGAAATGATGGTAGAAAACCGACGGCGTATGGTAGCTTTTTTCGCTTCGCAAATGGTAGTTCCAAGCGAAAGCATCGTCATTGAAGACGCCTTTATCCAAAAAGTAAGAAAAATAGTAGCGGAAAACTACACCGATGAAAACTTTGCGCTGCCGCAGCTCTGCGACCAAATCAACATGAGCCGCTCCCAGCTTTTCCGCAAAATGAAGGCACTGACAGATACCTCCCCTTCCGATTTTATCCGAGATTTTAGGATGCAACAAGCCAAAATCCTACTCGAAGCTCGCCAGTTTACGGTCAAGGAAGTCGCTTACGAAGTTGGCTTCAAAGACCTGTCCCATTTTTCAAAGACCTTTCAGGACGCATTCGGCGTACCGCCTAGCTCATTTTATAAATAATTGAAAATTAGCAGGTTACGCATGCTTGCATCATGGTTGCAACCAGTTTTGCAACGAATTGACCAAGGATCGCAACGAATTGACCACGCATCTGGCCGAGGCCGTATTGATATTTGTAAGCCGAGTATCGCCTGAAAAAATTGCTTGCTCACCTTATAAGACTGACTACTCTACCTGAAGAAAATTGGATGCCATAACCCTCGAACAGGTTCGGCCATATTCGCATTGAGCTGCCAACTTGATTTAAAGCGAAATCTGGATGAGAAAATACCTACTCAATTTTATGCTGGCGTTGCTAGCCACTGTTGCTTTTGCACAGCAACCATCCGATTTCGAGGATTTGGAAGCGGTGTCGAAGAAAGGTTTTTTCCCCACATATTTCAAGGGGCTGTTTAGAGATTTCACTGGTTTTGGCAATCCCTTCGATTATTCTGGCGGCCTCGGCGTGAACCTTCGCTCCTATTCCGCCATTGGAATTGCGCCCCGCCAAGACCCTTTCCTTTACACCTTCAATGCTAACTTCAACGCCCGGATATACAAGCTAAGCCTACCGTTTTCGGTGATGATTTCTGCGAAAAACACCGAGTCGGCCTACCCCCGTTTCCACCAGTTCGTGGATGCTTTCAAGGACAATGTGGAGGCGCAGCGGCAGCGATTCGTGCGCATCGGTGTGAGTCCGAGGTACAAGTGGATAAAAATGCACTTCGGCCACCGCAGCATGAATTTTTCGCAGTACACCATGTCCAACCTCGTGTTCCTCGGCGCTGGCACGGAGCTGACGCCGGGCAAGTTCCGCTTCTCGGCCATGTACGGCCAGTTGGCGAAGGCCGAGCCGGTGGACTTGTCGCTCGTGACGCCGAACATCCCGAAATTCCAACGGAAAGGATTTGGGGTAAAAGTCGGCTACGGCACGAACGAGAATTTCATTGACCTCGTGCTGTTCCAGGCGAAAGACCGGGAAAACTCGATTTACCTGCCCGACACGCTGCCACAGCAGGTGACCCCACAGCACAACGAGGCACTGGGCTTGGTTTTTCAAAAAACATTGCTCAAAAAATTTAGGCTGAAAGCCGACCTCGGCGCCAGTGCGCTTTCGCCGAACATGAAGGACGAAGAAGCTCCAAACCATTTTCCACACCCCAATTTTTTGTTCCAAGGTCGTAAAACAACAAATTACAAGACTGCTGCCGAAGCCCATTTAGACTATGAGGCTTCGGCTTACAGTCTTGGGTTGAAGTATCGACGGGTGGATGCTGGTTACAAGACCCTCGGCGCTTATTTCTTCAATAGCGACATCGAGGAATGGACGCTGAACTTGAGCACCAGCCTGTTCCGGCAGGCCATTTTGCTCAATGCCAACGGCGGCATCCAACGCAACAACCTCGACGGCTCGAAGCCTAACCGCCTGACCCGGCTTGTCGGTGGCCTCGATGCGGCCTACACCAAGGGGCCGCTCAGCCTGTCCGCCAATTACACCAACAACTCCGCCGACGTGGCCTACCTCCTCGATCCCGGTGACGACAGCCTGAACGTCATCATCGTCACACAGGACGCCGGGTTCAGCGCCACCTACACCATCCAGGACAGCTCGCAGAACACCCATGTTTTCAACCTGACGGGCAATGCCCAGCTCGTCACCGACGACGTGGAAGACCCCACGACCAGTGCTTTTTCGAGGATGTACCTCCTCAATTTCGTGTATTCACTGGGGCTGGGAAAAACAGGCTGGGGTTTCAATGTGAAGGCCAATTTCAATCAAAATGAAGTTTCCAGCATCCTACTGCACCGCTACGGAACGGGCTTTGGCGTCAGCAAAAACTGGCTGGAAGGCAAGCTCAACACGGGCGTGGACGTGAACTATTTCTACACGGTGACCAAGTCGCTCGGCAACAACGGCAACCTCTCCGGCGGCCTCAACCTCAACTGGAACCTCAGCAACGCCCATACATTGACCATGAACATGACCTATCTCGATACAAAAAGCATCAGCGCCACGGCCACCCATCATTTCGGCGAAGTGGTGGGGACGGTGGGGTATCAGTATCGGTTTATGAAGAAGGCGAAGGAGAAGAAAAACGATGATGGGAAGTGATGAAGACAAAATCCGTTTTCATCCGCCAAATCCGCTCAATCCGCGTTCCAATCCTCCTTGCGAATAAGCCCCAAAACATCGCAATAAAACCGACAGATAGTATGCGCAATCGTTTACTCCCAATATTCACAATCCTTTTCTTCGCAAAAACAGCCTTTGCGCAGCAAGTCTATCCCGTGTCGCTCACGGGCCTGCTCATCCCGCCCCATTCCCTCGACCTGAGTGTGTATGGAACCCAGCGTTCGCAAGACCTCGTCTTCACAGCTGCCCTCACCGACCCCATCGAGCTATACCGGGATACCCGCCTGAAACTCTACTTCGAAAACAACGGTAAAACCCTGTACACCACCGACCCGAACGCCAATTTCACGCCCATCCGCCTGAACATGAACCAGCCCGTCCAACTTGACGGGTTTGCGCTGCAACCCTACCTCCAACCAGAAGCACTGCTCGGAGCGGCGGGTCAGGGCCAAGGTTCGGTCATCGTTCCTGAAGGGTTGAACCGCATTTGTGTGGAAGTGATTGACCTGGAGCGCAACGTGCCCATTTCAAGGAAAACCTGTGTCACCGGCGGTTTTTTCCTCAACGAACCGCCGCTCCTACAACTTCCCGCCTGCGGCGGAAACGTGCCACAGACCAATTTCCAAAACCAAACCTTCACCTGGACGCCCCTCCACAGCGGTTCCGGCAACAACCCCGCCCCTGTCGAGTACCTGTTCCAACTCGTGGAAATCCAGCCCGGCGTTGACCCCAACGATGGCTTTGATTTTAGCCTGAAAATACTGGAGCGCATCACGATGTCGCCCTCCCTGATTTACGGCCCGACCGACCCCATCCTCCAGCCCGGCCATATCTACGCTTGGCGGGTACAGGCCCGCAATATGCTCAAGCCCGGCCTGCTGTTCCGCAACAACGGCTTCAGCCAAGTTTGCACCTTTATATATGGTGATGGATTTGTAATGCCAGGGGGTGAAATGGCTGCCGAAGCTGCTGAGGAAGAGCGGGTCGCTCCGCAAGGCTGCGAGGTCTTCGACACGGATTTCGGGCCGATATTTTCGCAGGACTACACGCCTGCTGCCATGCAGGAAGGCGATACCGTCAAGGTGGGCTGGTTCAATCTGGTAGTGACCAATATTTTTGGATATGGCGACGGTGCCAACGGCTTCGGTTTCATCAAAATTCCGATGCTGAATGCAGCGGTGCAGGTCTCGTTCACAGGGCTGAAGGTCAAACCGAACACCAATCGCTGTTATGCTGTGGAAAGTATCGTGGCGACAGACGACACCCAGTTTTTTACCGAAATGCAAAACGGTGGCTACCCCGTCGAAGGTTATTTTCAGCAACTCCAGAACGATTTTGAAAATGGCCGTTTTCGCAACCAAATTTCCAGTCAACTGGACTTGAACGGCAACCCCATCCCCTTGCCCATCGGTATTCAGAATGAGCAATCGCCCAATATGGTAGTGGTCAACGAGCTGCGTTTCACCCCCCGGAATGCCTACATGACCTGCACCGCTTATCAGGTCAATGAAGACGGATCGCTCAACGGATTCGGCCCGACGGAAATTCCCATCACGCCTTACGGTGTTAAGAACGGTGCCCGCCTGAAAGTGGCACAGGGTGGCGGTGCAACAGGTGTTTATGCTGGAATTTTCCTCACCGGAGCGGGCGGCGAAACTGACAAAACAGGTATGAACCTTGACTGCGGCGGCTTCAAATCGCTGTTCCTCGACACCGAATTCACCGTGGATTCCACGCTGATGAAAACGGCGGATGGCACCCCCGTCCACTTCCGGCTGGCCAGCAGCAAGGCTGACCCGGTGGACTACCTCGGTGGCATCAAGAAATTCGACGGCTTCACGCTGCCCAAGCTGCCCGGCTACCAGTTTTCGATGAAAAACGGCCAGCTCGACCTCAGCGAGGTGAAAAAAATCGGGCAGAACAAGCTTGCCGTCAGCCATCCCGAAACCGGACAGGACAACTGGCAGGGGCTTTACCTTGATGACGTTTCCGTCACCTTCCCGCCCAGTTTCAATCTCTTGGGCGACGACAAACAAATCCAACTCGACCAAGGCAGTTTCGCCCTCGATGCTACGGGTGGGCAAGGTCATTTTTACAAAAAGAACCTGCTCTCGCTGGACAAAGGCCGCATGGGCACTTGGCCTTACTCGGTGGACAGCCTGCAAATGCGCATTGCCGAAGGCGAAATGGAGCGCACTTGGCTCACTGGTCAAGTGAAACTGCCGCTGCTGGACGAGCCGTTCCCGTACAGCGGCGAATTCAATTTGTTTGACGAAGACAAGCTGCAAATCCAGTTGGAACAAGGCCAACGAACGATGAGCCTGTGGAGCGGAAAAATGCAGGTCACTGCCGAGTCGAAAGTGGAAGCGGAGATGAAAGATTTTGGCACAGCGGGCAAGGAACTGATACCAAGCGCCAAGCTGGCGGGGCTGTTTTCTATGTCCCTGAGTTCGAGCGAATTCGACAAGTATTTGACCGGGGACAAGGCGGTGATAAAAAACCGCCTGCGTGGGATTTTTGGCTACAACGACCATAATCCGAAGTTTGAACTGAACAACCTTGACATAAAGGAATTGGTGATTGACCCCTACCAATTGCCGAGTGAAAGATACAAGTTACTGGATTACAGCATCGCTGAAGATGGCTTGAAAATAGAGGATGTTCCAGCAAAGTTGGGCGAAGCCCGTATCAGGTATACGGAGCAGGATTCAGCAGGAAATGAGGAACTGGCGCTGGAACTGATCGTGAAACAAGGAAACGAAATCGTCCAGTTCAGCTTCATCGCAAGGATGTCGGCCTCGGGCAATTTTGAGTTGAATAGAATCGAAGTGCAAACGGAAGGTGTGCAGTGCGATTGCCATGCTTACGTGCCGTTCGACCGCAACAATGTGGAAGGCATCGGGCAGATGCTGGAGCGGGTTTACGATAAATTTTATGCCCCTGATTTTTCTGCCACCCAATCGGCGGGAAGCCTTGCCAGCGCTGGGGATTTTTCATCTGAATTGCTCCAAAATGCCCACAAAAAAGCCTTGCTCACAGAAATGGAATCCCAACTCTTCGGTGGCTTTCCCATCGTCGATGACGTGCTGACCATTGATTTTTTGGGCGTGCAACTGAGCATGGAGCAAAACGGCAGTGACTGGTCGGCAGCCAAGTCCATTGAGCGCAGTTCCGCCAATTTCACGTTTGAAAACATAGACGCCCTGCCCGTGAGCGGCGAGCGGCGGTTACCCATCAACTTGACACCGGATTTGCTCACCAAAATGGGCATCACCAACACCGCCCTGCCCGACAATGCCCGCCTGCTCATCTCCGATTTCAGGGTGGAGGGAGGCACGAGCTACAACGCCTCCAATACCAAGGTAGAGTTCACGCTGCTGGTGAAAATGAACGCCGAAACCTACGCCCAGTTTGTGCGGAAGGACGTGAAGGTCAGCCCAACCAGCGTGGACATGGCAGATTTTTACCTGCTGCTGGATGCCGATGTGAAGGTCAAAAACCGCTTTTTCGATGGTACGGCAGACAGGCCCGGCGGCATCAGGCTTTTGAAAAATGCACCTGCTTCCGGCAAGCCCAGTGAGAGCCAGCACAGCTATGCCTACATGACCTGCGTGGGCTTCCATTATTTCAATGTGCAAGGCGAGTACGCCGTGCCGTTCAAGGGCAACGTGGAATTTCCGGAGGGAAAACTCAAGCTGCGGGATTTGGAAAAAGACAAGCCGAAGGAGGCGGAGAGCCAGTTGAAATTTGCCTTCGTCGTCCATCAGAAGACGGAATTGGGCAAGTTCATCGCTGGGGTTCGGCAAAAAACCACGGATGGGAAAGTGCTGAATTTCGTGGGCGAAGGTGCCGAAGGGCTGATTCTGAAGGCAGGCGAATCCAACGAGATTTACCTCGATTTTGACCCCGACAAAAACCAGAAAGGACTGCACGAATACGCCGGGCCTGATTTCATGGGGCTTTATTTCAATAAAATAAACGTGGAAATAGAGGGCCTCTCGGTGGATGAAGCAGGTGGTAATGTGGAAGTGGAGATTGCCGATTTCCACTTCAGCCCTGTCCCTAATTTCGGATTCAATGGTTTGGGCGGCGCTTTCCGCAAGGAAAAATTCTTGCCTTACGAGCAAAAAAAGAAGCTCGGTGGCTGGCAGTACTCAGTGGATTTTTTGGAAATAGATTTCGACAACGCCTGGAAAAACGACAACCAGCCCGCCCATCTCGAAGGCAAGCTGCGCTGCCCCCTGTTCAAGGACGACGAGGACAAAAACCTGTTCAGCTACGCCGGCAACCTGAGCTTCGAGCGATCAAAGGACAAGGATGGCAAGTTCCACTACCACCCCAGCGCAGCGTTCGGCATTGACGGTGTTGACCCCGAATTTGTTTACAAAGCCGACTGGATTCCGGGCATGACGATGAAGCTGGATGGGAGTTCTACGGTTTCGCTGGATTGGGTAGAACTGGAAGGCCAACCGAGCGGCTTTCTGCCTTCGGTGGAACTGAACGGTACCTCCGACATTGCCTTCAAGCGGAGCGACCCTAGCCTACCGCAGGCACTCAAGGATATGTGGTTTGACTTGGAGTTCAAGAAAATGGAATTCTCGGCGCTCAAAATCAACAAGTCGGACTCAGAGGGCACGCCGATTTCCAGCAACGCCAAATTGAAAGGCATCCGCACCCTGAGCATGGGCACTTGGGGCGGCAGTGAGGATGCTTCGGACAATATCATCGGCTTCCCCGTCTGGTTTGACAAACCAAAATTCGTGTACGATGCAGCCAAGTACGAGTTCGGGCTGACGATTCAGGTGCAGGTCAACCTCTCGCCGGAAAGCATGCTCGGCAGCGTTGGAAATGAGGGAAAACTGGGCACCGACCTCGCCAATACCGCCACCACGGCCAATGCTTTTTATCAAAAAAATGACAAACTGGAGGACGTGCTGGGCACGGGACTTTCCGGCAAGACGACCGTCGGCTTTTATTTTAAACCGGAAAATGAAAAGCTGGCCTATTCCCGTACCACGCTCGAATCGGTCGAATTCAAAGGGCAGATGATGGGATTCGTCTCCGTGGAGGGCAGCCTCAATATTTTCAAAGTCACCAACGAGGAGGATAAGAAATGGGGCCGGGGCTTCATCGCAAGGGCCAAAGTGGCGCTGGGATTGGAGTCCATGGAGGGCGAGTTCGAGGCCATTTTCCAGACTGGAAAAGTGGAAGACCCCGTCAAGGGAAACTTCCGGTACTGGTTCGTTGACTTGGAACTGGCGGCTGGCGGCGGCAGCGTATTCGATGGGGGAAAAACGGCCATGGACATGCTCAAAAACGGCAGCAGTGCAGCGGAAGAAAGCGGCAAGGTTATCGGCCCATATAACCTTCGCTTGCAGGGCGGTGGCGGCGGTTTTTATTGGAACATGGAGAAACTGCCCGGCCTGAATCTCGAACGTGGCGACGGCAGCACGCCCGGTGCCAGCCTTTCCAAATTCATTTACGAACCCAAGAAAACCAGCTACGGCGGCTATCTTACAGGCATTTTTTCGCTAGTAAAACAACAACTCCTAGCGCTCGATTTATCGCTCTTGGTCGAAGTGGGCAACAACGACGCAGGCAATATGAGCCTGAAAAAAATCACCATCCGGGGTGGCGGCTTCATGATGCCGCCATCCATGGGTGGGCGGGATGGCGCTCCGGTGAAATTGGGGGCACAGATTGAACTGGACATCCCGAACCAGCGGATTGCCGGGGATTTCAGCGCCTTTGCCGACTACAGTTTAGGCGTCGGAACTTTCAAATTATTCAGCCTGAGTATTGACTCCACCAAGTCGAAAGGCTCCATGCTCATCAGTTGGAAGGACGGCGGCAAGTTCTACATCAAGGCGGGCCGACCCAATGCCCGTTTGGGGGCAGAGCTTTCCACATTTGGGCTGGATTTCAGCGTCGGTAATTATTTTCAGATTGGGCAGGACATTGACCCGATACCGAACGTCAACGAAATCGTGCCGGGCTGGCCAGTACCTGCCGAAAAGGCCAAACGGGAAATTGACCCCAACAATGGGCTTTGTTTTGGCTTAAATTACAATTTGCGCAAGTCCTTTGACATGGCCATTTTCTACGCCGCCGTGGAAGGCGGTTTCGGTTTTGATGTGGCGCTGGGAACCACCAATCAAAAATGCGACGACCGCCGTTTCGGTTTGAATGGCTGGATGGTGAAGGGCCAGATTTTCGCATACGTAGGCGCTGATGTGGGTCTGCAGTACAACCTCGGTTTCAAAAAAGGCAAGGTGAGCGTGATGAACTGTAGCCTGGCAGCCATGCTGCGGGGGCAGTTTCCGAACCCTTCGCTTTTCAACGGGCAGTTGGCGGGCAAATACTCCGTGCTGGGTGGCTTGGTAGAAGGCAGTTTCAACTTGAAATTCCGCTTGGCTTCTGAAAAAGACATTGCCTGCCTCAACTCCGTGCTGAGCAACCCCAATGCAGCCCTCGCCGACCTGCCCATCGTGGCGGACAAATACCCCAGCGACGACGAGAACAAGGACATCCCCATTTTCGCCAATCCAAAACTGGTGTACAACCTGAACGTCGGCCACGAGCTGGTCATCACGGATGTGGATGTGAACGGCGACGAAATCACCCGCTACTTCAAGCCCGTGCTCGACCCGACTGAGGGTTTTTTGTTGAAAAAAGGCACGACGGTCATCCCCTGCGAAATGGTGGCCGAAGCCAAGAGTACTAAGCTGAAACCCCTGAAAATGCTGGAACCGTTGACGTCCTACACCATGTCGTACAAAATAAAATGGCAGGAGAAAAAGAACGACAAATGGGAGTTCATGACCGGCACGGGCGCTACGGAGGAAGGTTCGATTAGTTTTAAAACGGGCAAACTGCCAGATGTCATCGTATCGGAATTTCTCGACTACCACGCCCCCGGCCGCAACCAGCGCTACTGGCACCCCGGCTACGCTTCGACCCGCATCAAATTTGACAAGGCAGCCCCTCCCGGCACCGACTGGCAGCAGCAGTATTTTCCACAATCGAAACAAGTGCCGAACTATGGCAACGTGAACTACGACTACGTGGTGCGCCTCAGCCGCTACGATGCCGCTGGCAACGTGGAGGAAGTGCAGGACGTACCGCTATCCGAATATCCGGGCCTGAAAAACTTCCAAATACCCGTCACGGAGTACATTCAGGTGGGCACGCAGTTCATCATTCCAACGGTGAAAATCCAAAATGCGCAAGGCTTGAACGTGGGATTTGCTGGCTTGAACGACATCATCACGACCGACCAGAAATGGAAGGGCAAACTTTGCCAGCTTCAGCTCATGCGTTTGCCGATTTTACCCAAAACGACCACAGCGGAGCAAAAAGAAGCCAAAACGGAAACAGGAGCCACGGCAGGACTTGGGGAGGGAGAATCGGCGGCTTTCAGCACCATCAATGTTTCAAAAACAAAACTCGCCTCCAACGAGGGCAAAATCCCAGCAGAATATGGGGTAAAAGTGCTTTACGAGTATTGGTTTGCAACGAGCAAATACGATAATCTGAACGAAAAACTGGCGGCAAGCTCAGTGCAGTCGTACAAGAGCAACGTCAAGCGGACGGACTACAACCACCCCGATGACAAGACGGAACTTAATTTCTCCTTTAAAACCACTGACCAGGCTTTCCCCGGTTTCACCGATGATTATTTTGGTTTCAAAAACAGCACGGAAGGCTTCGACCAGTTCGACCTCGACCGCATCCGGCTGAATGCAGTGGTGACGTATCCCGAGGCTTTTTACCTGAAGGACAAACTTTGGAACGATGCCAACGGGGCCGCCCGTTTTGCTGCTTTCAGCCAGATTTCCTTTGGGGAAACGGTGCATTACGATTACCGGACCATCCCGAATTTCAATATTGACTTCGGCTGTGCCATCGGTGGCAACCAGCTTACGACGTACAATTCCCTACTGAATTCCGATAAGGCGCTCACCCTCGACAACCTGAAAAAATATTGGAATTCGAGGATTGTGAACCCGCAAAATGAACAAGAATGGTTGGGCAATTTTCTCTTGCCAGGCAACGGGAACAACAACCTGACAGCGGATGAAATCACGGGCCGTAAGCTGAAAAACTACAGCCTTTACAACGGAAAGCAAGTGCTGGAAAGCTGGAAAGGCGATGTGCTGAGCGACCCGCAATCGTTCGGGATGATTTACCAAGACCAACGCTCCCGCATCCTGGGCTTGCAGTACATGACCATGCGGGCCACCATCGACAAGGCGTATGCGACTGCCGTCAATTCCGCCGTATTTTCAAACGGAGCATCAGGCGTTCGGGCTGCCGCTGTGAAAATCAGTGAACGCTACGGCCACTCGAACGAGTGGAACAACCAATTTTGGGATTTCAGCGAGCATACGGTCACTGGCGAGTACGTGAAATGCTACAATTGTACAGGTTTTTTAGACAGCAAAGACGAATACGCACAAGGCACCTTTGGCCCCACCCAGTGGGTTTACACTTCACCAAGGGAAAGCAGCACGAAGGTGGACTTCTCGCCCATGAAGAATTGGTACAAAAACGTCAGCGAAACCATCACAGGCGAGGCCGCCGCCTACTACAAAGGCAAGGTTCAAATCAACATCCCCAAGCTGGCCAAGTGGCAGGGCATGGGCCAGTCTGTGCGCTCCTCTTTCAACTCCTACCCAAGCTATCAAGTGGCAGTATCGCCCAATCGGCCCGGTGTCAGCAGCACGAACGGCACGATTAACTCCAACGTCTCCGCCACCAATACGGGTGCTTCTGCCTTCAAGTTTTCCCGACAGGGAGCAGATATTTTCTTGGATGATTTCCCCCGTGACGCCAACTTGGTTTCCATCGAAATACAGTTTGCCGATGCCGCTGGCAATTTCAAACGTGCTGCCTTCTGGGACGGCCCGGCCAATGAAGTGGACCTCTACGACGCCTCCGGCAAACGGGCCATCAAGTACAATGCCTCACTCCCCGGCACCGATGGCAGCATCAACCTCTCCGATTTGTTCAATATCCCAGCGGAAGGCGGCAACACGATTGCCACCTGGTCGAAGGCCAATATTTACCGCAACAACAACGTGCGGGTACTCGTGCGGACGAACCAGGCCACTTACACTTTCGAGAAAAATGCGTCCACTGGTTTGGTCGCCCTCGACAACAAGAACCAATCGAACGACTCCCGCCGCCAGAAGGCCGTGCATTTCAGCCGAGGCACTGGTGCCAGCGCCAATATGCTCACCATGAAAATGATCGGTTCGGCGGGCGACTGGGATTTTGGCGGCTGCCTCTTGGTGGACAACGAGCGTAAACAGGCCGTCGCCCATTTGGATAAAAACCGCCAACTGACCCGCTACAGCTACAACGTCGATGGCTTTTTAGCCGCCACTTCCACCTACACCGACGGCTCGCCGATGGTCGAACTTGACCCTACCCGCAACTACACCCTCTACGTGGCCAAGGCTGGGCAAACGGAGTACAGCGCCGCCCTGCTGCTGGACAAGACGCAGTTTTGGCGGGATAAAGTGGGGCAGTTTTTTGAAGAAGGTACCTTCGGCGAAGCCAACAAAGGCACGGTTGACCCGCTCGGGGTGGTGGCCTACCCCCGTGGAACGAGCGCCGTTGCCGTGCCCGGCAAGGTGGAGGCGGAAAATTATGCGCTGCCCAACCTTCCGATGCTGAACGGGAACGGCGTTGCCTACAAGGAAAATAACCTGAACAATAACACCTTCTACCGCCCTAGTGATGGCGTGGGTATTACCAAAGACCAGGAAGACATCATCGTTTACAGCATTGAAACGGGGTATTGGTTCACCTATAAAATCAAGGTGCAGACTGCTGGGAAATACATTTTGGACATCCGTGGCCGGGCGAATGGGACGGACCGAAAAATCGACGTTGAACTCGATGGGAAACCTATGGCTGGTTCGCCCGTCACCCTGAAACAAACGCCGGATGGTGGCTATTGGAACCCTTGGCGCAATGCCCCGATGGACATCACGAGGCTGGAGAATTTCGACCTGCCTGCTGGCGAGCACACCCTGAAACTGAAGTTTACCGGGGAGTTCAATTTGGACTATCTCCAGTTCAAGGCTTTTGCGCCGGACATCGAAATCAAAGGCAATGGCTTGGAGATTTTGGACAATTCCACGGGGTTCAACTCTGACAACGGGACGGATTTCGGCAACCAGCCTTGCGAAGCAGCACCCAAGGTTTTTACCATCAAAAACAAAGGTGCGGGCAGTCTGCGCCTTACCGGAAACCCAACTGTGAAACTGAGCGGAACCAATGCCGCCGACTTCCGGGTGGTGCGCTTTCCAAGCATCATTTCTTTGGAGGAAAACGCCGCCGACAGTTTTGCCATCCAGTTTTTTCCGACGGATAAAAATCTGGGGGAAAGGACGGCCACTGTCACCGTTGAGTCCAATGCCAAGGATATGCAAAAGCAGGTTTTCACCTTCAATATCAAGGCGACCAACAACCCGGTGGAGGTGGAACTGCGGGCTGGTTCGAACGTTCTTGTCAGTTCAGCGGCTCAGCCACAATCCGGCGCAGCCAATTATTTTGGGAAAATCAACCAACAAACTACGGTCCGAGAATTCACCCTTTTCAACCTCGGAAAATACCCGATGAAGGCCAGCTTCAACCTGGAAGGCGATGCAGCAGGTGAGTACAGTCTGCAAAATTTCCCAACAGAACTGGCGGCTGGCAAGAGCCAAAATTTCACCGTGACCTACACGGCGGCAAGCGACAAAATGGGCGTCCGAAATGCGGCCTTGAAAATCCAGACGATTGATTGCGACGAAAACCCCTACCAGCTTCCGCTCTACGCCTACATCCCCGGCGGCGCCATCAGTTTGAACGAGTTCAACGACTTCGTAAGCGTACCCGCCAATGATTTGCTGAACCACGATTTCACGCTGGAGGCTTGGGTAAACGTCAGCCCCGAACGGAAAAACGGTTACCTGTTCAACTTCGACAACCCCGCCACGATTGACCACATCAGTCTCTCGTTTGCGGGCGGGCCAACGGGTAAGCCCCAGCTCGTGATTGACAACGGCGGCGGTGTGCAAGGCAAATGGGAAGCCAGCGATAAACTGCCGCTGAATGAATGGGCGCATTTGGCACTCACGGTGCAGGGCACGACGGGCAGGATTTTCGTCAACGGCAATCCGTCGCCGCCGTTCACCATCGTCGCACCCGTCAACGTGTCGAGGTACACCTGCAAAATTGGCAGCGCCGAACTGGCAGGAACGGCTCAGTTCGACGAATTCAGGATTTGGGGAATGGCACTCAGCGAAGCGGAAATCAGGGCCCGCATGAACTGCGAACTGAAAGGCGATGAATACGGCTTGAAGCTGTACTACCCCTTTAACCAAGGTTTTGCCGGAGGCGACAATACCAGTTTCACGAACGTAAATGACGGACGTGCCGACGGCGACATGGGCGGCAGCCTGAACTGGAGCGTCCAACGGATAGGCACAAAATCGAACTGGGTAACGGGCCGCAACTACCTCGAACCAAAGGCAGTCTGCACCGACCAGTTTCCGCAAATCAGCTTGGAATCGGCCACGGGCAAACCCATTTTCAGCACAGCCGCCGCCAGTGCGGAAACGGATTTCGGGATGGTAAAAGCGGGCGAATCCAAGTCCTTGACTTTCACGATTAAAAATCCCGGTGGCAAGGAGCTGCAACTCACGGGCCAGCCAAAAATTACCGTGGTAGGCAAGGACGCCAGCCAGTTCCAGCTCTCGCCCGACTTCCAAACCGCCAGCATCCCTGCCGACGGCTCGGCCAAATTCACGGTGCAATACGCACCCATCGGCACGGGCTTCGAGCGCAGCGCCACACTGAGTTTTGCGCACAATGCCCAGGGTGGTGGCAGTTTCATGGTAAACTTGCGGGGCGAGGTGGAGACGCCGGGACTGGCTTTGAGCTTCAACGAAGTCGGCATTTTGGATGAAAAAACCGGGGTGAGTGCCAGTGATGGGACAGAGTTCGGAACGCAAGCACTCAGCAGCGAGACCACCCGGAATTTCAGCATCAAAAACACCGGGAATTTCCCCCTCATCATCAACAGCGTCACGGTGGGGCAAGGCAGCACGGCCACTGATTTCACGGTGAAACTGCCCGAACTCCGCACCGTGCCGCCGGGGCAGACCACGACCTTCCCCGTCATTTTCAAACCCACGAAATCGGGCCAGCAGAAAGCCACCGTCAGCATCAAATCCAACCTGACCGGGCCTGCTGCCGACTGGACCTTTGCCGTGGCCGGAACGGGGTCGAACCCCGCCAACACACTGGCCTTCGCTGGGGATGATTACTTGGAAATCCCGCAGCCGATTTCCTTGGAAAACGACTTTGCCGTGGAGGCTTGGGTCAATATCAAAAGCTACAAAAAAGGCTGGAGCATCCTCCAGTTCAATCGGGAAAACAGCACCGACAAAATGGCGTTGGTCAGCAATGACGGGGCAATGTACCTTGAAACCACCCTCAATGGCGTGAAGCAATCCACCTATCTGGGTGGCGGCGCCAGCACAGGCGAGTGGACGCATTTGGCACTGACGGCGAGGGATGGGCAGGTGTATTTTTATGCCCACAACAGCAATTGCCTCGGGAACAGCAATTCGCCATGCGCCGTTTTTTCACAGGCTTTGCCAGTTCCGAAGGGGAATTTCAAATGCCAGATTGGGGCAGGCAACAATTTTGTTTTGGATGAATTCCGCCTCTGGAACCGCTGGCTAAGCGTGGACGAAGTGGCCGCCCACCTGAAATGTGAGCTGAAAGGCGACGAAAACGGGTTAGCCGTTTACTACGATTTCAATCAGGGCGTTCCCAGCGGCGACAACGCCGCCATTTCCATTTCCACCAACAAAAAACTGGGCGTGGGGAACAATGGCGTCCTGAAAAATTTTGCGCTGGCTGGCGCCAACTCCAACTGGGTGACGAGTGAAAATGGCGTGACGAAGGGCCAATGCCTGGCCTACATTGCCAACCCATTCGCCGTGAGCAAGCCCTCTCCGCTGGCGCTCATTCCGACGGGCAGTAAATTCCGTGATTTTTCAGCAACACCTTTGAACAACGAAATCAGGGACACCCTTCAAATAGAAAACCTCACGGCTACAGCCCTGACCATGAACTTGACTTTACTGGGCTTCAACAAACAGGATTTCCTGCTGTCTCCTTCGGGGGAAGTGAGCATTCCGGCGAAGGGCAAAATCCCCGTTGTGGTCAGCTTCCGACCAACGAGCCTCGGTGACAAAGATGCCCAAATCAATATCGCCGTGGCTGGACAAACCAGTAATTGGACGAGCAGCTTGAGCGGCACGGGCACCCCATCCGGCACGGCGCTGGATTTCACAGGCAACAACGATTACCTACAAGTACCTTCCGGCGATTATTTCAAGGGAGATTTCACCATCGAATTCTATGTGAAAGACTGGTACACCTGGGGCCAACCCGTTTCACTCCTCGATTTCGGCGATGGACAAGGTAATCGGATTCAGCTGCGCAATTTCCCCTTCCCTACCCTCGTCGTCACGAAGAACAATGTCCCTTCGGCGTTCGGCGGCAATGATTATGAAATCCTCAAAGGCTGGCACCACGTAGCCGTATCGGTGAGCGGCAACAGCGGCAAAATTTACCTCGATGGCGACCTGGCCAATTCCTTCACCGTGGATGCACCACGGTCGTCAATTTGGAACAACAACAGCCTCGGAAAGGGCTGCTATCTCAAGTTGGACGAGTTTCGGATTTGGGGACGTGGCCTCAGCCAAAATGAAATCCGGGCGAGGAAAAACTGCGAGCTGAAGGGCGATGAAGACGGCCTGCTGCTGTACTATGATTTCAACCAGGGCATCCCTTCCAGCCGACTGGATACCCAACGTTTTGGCTTCGCAAAAGACAAACGTCAAGGCGGGAACAAGGACGGCGCATTGGTGGACTTTGATGGCGTCGTTGGTCAGTCGAACTGGATTGACGGCGGCAGTCCCGCCAGCGGGGTTTGTACACCCTACCAGCGGGATTTGGTGGTAACGGGCGGCAACCCAGTGCTCGATATTCCGAATGGTAGTCCTGCGACGACCACCAACGGTACCGATTTCGGTTACTTGGCCACTAGTAAGGAAATGGAGCGGCAGTTTGAAATCGAGAACACTGCAGCCAGTTCGGTCACCATCTCGGGCATCGCTGCAGGCGGTGATTTTGTGGCTTCGCAACCGCTGCAAACAAGCTTGCAGCCAGGTGAGAAGACCAGTTTCACCATAAAATTCAATCCAGCAACCCCTGGCAGCAAGCAGGCCACCGTTTCCATCCAACGGAGCTTGCCGGGCGAGTGGAAGTTCAACGTGACAGGGGTCGGGATGCCGCTCGTGGGCGACATCAAACTGGCAGTAGAAGGGGCAAAACTCAATACCTACAAGGGTTTGAACGGTGATAATGTCACTTCTCAAGTTCTTCAAAATGCCTCAATCGGCACTCCAATTTCCAATCATTCAACGCTGGACATGGGCGAGGCCAAGGCAGGTATCTCGCCTGTTTTCACCCTACGAATTGACAACAAAGGCGCAAAAGCGCTCAACCTGACAGGTAGTCCGAAAATACAGTTGAGCGGGCTAGACGCTGCGCAATTCAGCGTGACGAATTGGTACGATGAAACCCCATTTAACTACGCTGAAATTCTCGCCGAAGGCTCCCAAAATTTCAATGTTAAATTCCAGCCAAGCGGCGCTTTCGGCAACCGCAGCGCCACTCTGACCATCCTGAGCGATGACCCCGACGAGAGCAGTTTCACAGTGCAATTGAAGGGCAAATTCGTGGCGTCCAGTGCTGTCATGGAGGTGAAAAGATCAGGCTCCTACGGCTACGACATCCCAGAGCCAGTCAGCCTTTCGAACAACGCCCCGGCAGGCAGTCTGACCGATTTTGGCGATGTGAATGTCACGCTGTCGAAGGACATGTATTTCAAGATTTTGGCCGACCCGACCAAAGAGCCGCTCGTGCTGACAGGGGCGCCGAAGGCCATTCTCAGCGGGCCAAATGCCGAGGAATTCACAGCGGATTTTTATGAAAACTTCCAAGGTATCACCTTGCACGTGAGCTTCAAGCCGACGGGGCAGCAGGGGGCCAGGACTGCATCCATCACCATTCCAAACAGCGACCCATCGAAAAGCAATTTTGTCATCAATGTGAAAGGCAATGCCATGCCTTCGTCGCCGGAAATCGATGTGGTCAACAGCCAAGCCGGGGGGGGCATCGCTAGCGGTGGCACGGCGGATTTTGGTGTGGTGGAACCAGATGCCACAAAGGATTTTAACTTCAGTTTGCGCAATACAGGCGATGGCCCATTGCACCTCACTGGTTCACCCAAGCTGGCTATTTCAGGCGCAGATGCCAACCAGTTCAAAGTCACTTCAGATGTGAATTCCAATTCTATTGAGGCCGTTTACGGCTCGGCCAGTTTTAGCATCCGCTTCACGCCTAACGGTGGCGGCGGCACCCGGAACGCCACGCTGACTATCGCCAACGACGACCCAAATGAGGGTGCCTACACGGTTCAGTTGAAAGCCTTGGTCGGGTCGCCGGAAATTGACGTGCAATTTGGCGGAAACAGCGTTTTTATCGCCAATTCCAACAACGACGCCAGCAAGGTAGTAGACTTGGGAACCATTGGCGTGGGCGGGTCAAACTCTGCAATTTTCACCATCAAAAACACGGGGAATGCTGCCCTGAAATTTGCGGGCAACCCCAAGATAGTGGTGAACGGAACGGATGCCAGCCAGTTCACCGTGGAGCCAGCCTTCACCAGCATCAGCATACCTGCCAACGGCTCGGCGGATTTCACGGTGAAATTTGCCCCGAAAGCCGCAGCAGGCATGCGGACGGCCACCCTGACTATTCCGAACAACGACCCTGACGAGGGCAGCTATGTGGTAAAATTGAAGGGGACGGGTATTGCGCCGGATTTGAGCGTGAAGGTGAACGGAGGCATCGTGGCCAGTGGCGGTACGGTGGATTTCGGGGGCATCAGCTCTACCGGTGCTACGAAAGACATAGTCTTCACACTTATGAATAACGGTAGCGCACCCCTCAACATGAGCTTAAAAAACAATGGAAGGCTCATTCAAACTGCTTATTTCTACCAATCAATAAACTTGACCAACACCACCATTGCCCCAAACAGCTCAGTGGAAGTCAGCGTAAGGTTCAACCCAAAAACGCTTACGCAAGATTTCTCGGATATAATCTCCATTATCAGCAACGACCCCGATGGTGCTTATACCATCAACCTGAAAGGCAAAGGGGTCTTGGCCCCTGAAATTGACGTGGTGGATAAAGTTTCGAACTACACGAGCAACAGTCTGGCCAGTGGCAGTACCATTACCAACACATTTTTCAATAAAAACGAACGGTCATTTACCTACTACATCAAAAATACAGGCAGCAAGGAACTAAGCCTCTTGAGCGACCCAAAAGTAATGGTCAGTGGGACTGACGCCGCCCGTGTCACGGTGGTTTCGGTTACTGCTACATCTGTTGCTGTTGGAGGAGAACAGGGTTTCACTTTCAAGTTTCTGCCCACCGCCTCAAAAGTCCATGAGTTCACGCTCACCATCCCGAACGACGATGCTGACGAAGGCAACTACATCCTGAACTTCAAGTTCACTGTGCAATGACGACACTTAAAAAACATATTTTCCTCCTACTGCTCAGCTTCGCAACGCTGACCGCAAAGGCGCAGCTATACGTTCGGGCCAATGCCTACACCGACGCCATCACCGTGACGTTTTTCCCCCTTCACCCAACGGCTTGGTCGGAAAACATCACAGCAGGGTACAAGGTGGAGCGGGTCGAAATACAAAACGGCCAAGCCCTGCCAGCTACCCGCACTGCGTTGGCGGCGAAGCTGCTGCCGCAAAGTCCGGTTTGGTTCCAGCAGCACAAGGCCGACGAGGGCGGCCTCATGGAAGCCGTCGGTGCGCTGCTCTACGACAGCACGTTTCAGTTCAAGGACAAATCGCTGATAGACCCCGATTCCATGCGCTGGAACTATGTGGTGTACGAGGCGACGACCCGCCCACGGGTGGGGCTTGCCACGGGTATGATGCTGCCCGACATCTTGGCCAAACCAGGCAAAAACTACCGCTACACGGTGACTTCACTCGGCGCAAATCCTTTGACTACTTCGGTGGAAATTCAGCACTCAGCGGGTTTGTCGAGCCAAAGCCCAGCGGAGGTGCGGCTCGATTTCAAATTCCCAGAAAACCGCTCCCTCTCGGACATGATTCCCCGACTGGAGAAGCCCGTTTTCCCGCAGGTTTTTGCGCTAGCAAAAGCTTACGGCGACAGCATCGTGGTGCGGTGGGCACCCAGTTCGGCGGAGCTTTGGAGCACCTCCAACGAAAAAGGCTACTACCTGCTCCGAAACCTGCAGCCCAACAGCGACACCAGTTTTACCAGCCTCGATACACTGGGTTTGATAAAACCCTGGCCAAAGGAACAGACCATCCGTTGGGCCGAATCGGATGGCTCGGACAGCATGGCCATGCTCGCTGCAGGGCTGCTCTACAGTGACAATTCCGGCATTGACATGGGGCCGGTGTCAGAGCAGGCGCAAACCTTCGAGACCAAATACGGCTTTGCACTTTTTGCCGCCGAAGGTTCGCAGTTGGCTTCGAAAATATTGGGCCTTGGCTATGCCGATAAAAATGTGCTGCCCGGCAAAACCTACAATTACCGACTAGTGGCCGTGGATGCGCCCAGCCCCTACAGCCAGGCGACGGTGAGCGTGAAAAACGAAAAAACCGCACTCCCCTCGCCGGTTTCATTCCAAGCAAAACCGGGCGACCACCTGATTGAACTGACTTGGGAAATACCGGAGAACGTCCGCCATTTTTCCGCCTACCAATTGGAGCGGAGCGAGAATGATGGCAAAACTTGGCGGAAACTGCACGACACGCCGCTCGTTTTTGCCAATTCGGAGGCAGCCAGTTTGGATGTTTACCGCTTTCGGGATTCTGTGGAAACCAATTACCAACCGTTCCGCTACCGCCTCAAGGGTTTAGACAGTTTCGGCGAATGGAGCCCGTGGTCGGAGCTGAAATCGGAGGCTGTTGACCTCACCCCGCCGCCCGTGGCCGATGTAAGCCTCGCCGCCTACAACGATACCACCAACACGGCGCTCATCCAGTGGTCGGTGCCAGAATTGCCGACCGATTTCAAGGCTTTTTACATCGTGGTCGGCGACAATGAGTCTTCCCCTACCGACACGATTGCCGTGCTGAAATCTGACTTGCGGGAGTTCCGCTGGAAGCCCGACACACTGCTCACCAAGAGCTATTTCGTTTGGGTGTTCACGATGGACACGCACGGCAACGCTGCCCCTTCCATCGAAAAAGCCTTGACCGTGCCCGACCTGAAAGCGCCGCCGCCGCCAGCTTTGGTCGTCGGGAATATTGATGAGGACGGCACGGTGACGTTGGTCTGGGAGCATAGCACCGCTACGGATGTCAAGGGCTACTGGGTGTATATTGCCAATGACACGACCTCGGAATTTACCAACGTGAACCAGGAAATTCTGTACGAAAATGCCCTCAGTTGGAAGGTGGAGGACGTGACCTTGAACAAATATCTCTACGTCGTCATCCGGGCAGAGGATGCGAGTTACAACAAAGGGAAACTTTCCAAAGTCCTCGCCCTCAAGCGGCCCGACAAGGTGCCGCCACCCACGCCAGTATTGGTTTCTGCTGCGCAAATGGGTCAGTCAGTCGTCCTGAAATGGAAGCCTGCCACCGATGGGGATACCAAGCAACTGCACCTCCTGAAACGCCTTTCCGAAGAGGCTGCTTCCGATTGGGCCTTGCTTGATACGCTGACCATTTTTGAAAAATCGTTTCAGGATACGGGCATCTACTTGGGAATGCAATACCAGTATGCCTTGGTGGCGGAAGACAACGCCGGAAACCTTTCCGACACCAGCAACAGCCTCTTCGTGAAAATCCGGTTCATGCCCGCAGTGGCTGCCGTGAAAAACCTGAAAGTCCAGCAATCGGCACCGGAAGTGGCGATGGTCAAACTGACTTGGGAGTACGGGGAAAACGGTCAGGCAGGAATGCCAACCGACAACTACGAATTTCTGGTTTACCGCTCCGCTGGCAATGAAAACCTGGAGTTCATTGCCGCTGTCCCATCCACGCAGCAGGATTTCGAAGATTTGGATGTTTTCAATAATGTGGTCTATAACTACGCCGTGCAGTCGCATTTCATCGCCAGCGGCGAAATGGGCACCCGAAGCCCTGTCGTCTCTGTGATGACCAAGGGGAAAAACCCTTTGGAACCTAAAAGGCAGGTCGGGGAAGCAGTGGCGGAACTGGTGCTGCGGGGCCGGGGACTCGCCATCCAAAACGGCGACGATTCGCCGACGGTGGAAGACAATACCGACTTCGGTCGGGTGGGCACGGGCAGCGTGGCCTCCCATAAATTTGCCATTCAAAATAACGGCGAACAGGTACTCGAAATCCCCGACCAGCCCGTCAGCTTGGAAGGCGGCGACCGCACGCAATGGGCCATTTTACAACCGATAAAAACGAAAGTGAACGGCTATGGCAACACCGAGGAATTCACCATCGAATTTAGACCTAAAGCAGAAGGCGAGTACGTGACCAAGGTGAAAATCGGGGGCGAACATCCTTATGAATTTACGATAAAAGGCGTCGGTGTGCGGCAACCGGAATTGGACGTGCAAGGCAAGGGCGTGACCATTCAAAACAAGGACAACTCCCCCACCCCTGATGACGATTCGGATTTTGGGGCAGTGGCGACTGGCGTCAAGGCGACCCGTATTTTTAGTTTGAAAAATTTGGGTATTGACCCGCTCCGTTTGAATGGCGAACCAAAAATCGAGGGCGACCCCGCTTTTTCCATCGGTCAGTTTGTGATGCCAAAAAGCAGCAGCCTTCCTCCCAATGACGAGATTTTCCTTTTCGTGGAATTCCAGCCCATACAAACGGGCGTCCACGATGCCACCATCACCATTCTCAGCGATGATACAGATGAAAATCCCTACACGTTTGCCATCGAAGGGTTGGGTATCGGGCCAGAGATTTCGCTGCTCAGCCTGGGCGGGAATCCAATTCCAGACGGTAGCAAGCAACCTTCAAAAGGCAATGACACCGACTTCGGCAACGCTGCAGTCGGCTCGAAATCCACCCAACAATTTATCATCAAAAACCAAGGCGACCGTTCGCTCAATCTGACTGGTAAACCTAAAGTGACCATCAGCGGCCCACAGGCTGCCGACTTCAAGGCGCTGGAGGAACTGCCGATCGCTGTGAAACCGGGTGGCGGGGAATTGCGCTTCACCGTGGAATTCCAACCCAGTGGGAAGGGGTTGCGGCAAGCCGTCATCAACATCGAAAACAACGACGCCGACGAGGGTGACTATCAGTTCAGCATCCAAGGGACAGGGCTGTGATAATCCCATTTATTCGAAGAACATGAAGAAAATCGCTATACTATCAGTTTGTTTAAGTTGGTTCGCCTGCGGCAAAATCTGGGCGCAACCGGACGTCGCCATCTTCGCCGACAACGCCTTTTCCATCGAAATCATGAACGGTGACAACACGCCCGACCCATCGGATTTCACTGATTTTGGCACCATGAGCCTAGGCGGACCGGACTCCACGCACCTTTTCACCATCGCCAGTTGGGGCTCGGAGGACATTGATGTCACCATCGTCAGTGCGACGTCGGGCACTTATTTTACGGCGGAATTTGACTCCCCTCCCCCACCTCCCGGCTTCTTCCTCCCATGGACCTTCATTGTAACTTTCCAAGCTTCCTCGGCACCCATTGGGGTTTACAACGCCATCATCACCATTGAGAGCAACGACCCAGACGAGAACCCCTTCACTTTTGCCGTCCGGGCGGAAGTGACGGGTGCGCCTCCGCCCATTTTCCCCGAAATCAATGTGCAGGGCAACGGCATGGACATCACCGACGGCGACCCATTGCCCAGTACCGCAGACGGCACGGATTTCGGCAGTATCACCTTCGGCGATGCACCCGTGATTCACACTTTTACCATTCAAAATATCGGCGATGACCTGCTAAACGTCACGGACATCAGCCTGGCTGGCGCTGGTGCCTCGGCCTACTCGCTCGGAGCGCTCGACCCCGCCAGCCCGGTGGCACCGTTTGAGTACGCTACTTTCACCGTGGCCTTTGACCCAGCAACGGCGGGCACTTTCAGCGCTACGCTCAATATCGCCAACGACGACCCCGATGAAAACCCCTATAATTTTGCCATCACAGGGACGGCTACCACGCCACCGCCGCCACCTGCTGCTGACTTGGAAGCAAGGGGCAACAACGTCGTCATCCTCAACGGCGATACTTCGCCCAGCACGGTAGACGGCACGGATTTCGGCACCAACCCCGCCTCGTTGATGTTCCCGCTGAACCATGCTTTTATGATGAAAAACATTGGCGCAACCACCATCCACCTCGATACCATCACCCTGACGGGAAGCGGAGCGGCGGCCTATCTTTTGCCAAGCAATCCCACGTTTCCCGATACGCTTTCACCGGGTGATTCCACCTCGTTTTGGGTTTCCTTTCAGCCCAGCAGCAACGGGACCTTCAACGCCACGGTCAACATCGCCAACGACGACCCCAACGAAAACCCCTACACGTTCGATGTGACGGGCGTCAGCGCAGCCATTCCCGGCAGGGAAATTTCCGTGTCCGGCAATGGTGTGGAAATCAGCAACAACGACACCTCGCCCACCCTATTGGATGGGACGGATTTCGGGGAAATCAACCAAGGCAGCGGCGCTTCCAACCTATTTTACATTTATAATTTGGGGCAAACGATCTTGAATGTCGGCTCTATCAGCATTTCTGGAGCCAATGCCGGGGATTTCACGGCGAGCGACTTGTTCGTTGACCCCTTTCTGCCGCCCGGTGAAGTGCCGCCGGGAGCTGGCGGTTTTTTCAGCATAGATTTCAACCCTACGGCAGTTGGGCTTAGGCAGGCCATCGTCACCATTTCAAACGATGACCCCGATGAAAACCCCTATGTTTTCTACGTCCAAGGCACGGGCATGGCGGCACTTACCACTTGGTATCAGGACGCGGACGGCGATGGATTTGGCAATGCTGTGGTGTCGCAAATAGCAGGTTCGCAACCGATGGGTTATGTGGCGAACGACGATGACTGCGACGACTCTGATTTCAATGTCAACCCTACCGCAACGGAAACCTGCAACGGCGTGGACGACAATTGCGACAGCCAAATTGACGAAGGGCTTGGTTCAACCTGGTACGCCGATTCGGACGGCGACAGCTACGGCGACCCGCTGGTTTCACAAGTAAGCTGCTCGCAGCCAACGGGTTATGTGGCCGACAACACCGACTGTGATGACGCCGATTTCAACATCAATCCTTTGGCAACGGAGGTCTGCAACGGCGTGGACGACAACTGCGACGGCAACATTGATGAAGGATTAGGCACGACTTGGTACGCCGATGCGGATGGGGACAGCTACGGCGACCCGCTGGTTTCACAGGTAAGCTGCTCGCAGCCAAC